>JARROA010000017.1:0-69585 GCA_037384425.1 Candidatus Thiodiazotropha sp.
GCCATCCGGGATGTCAAAAACCAGGGCAAGGTGGGCGAGCAGACCATCAAGGGCGCCAAGGAGGCACTCTCGGCCGGGTCCAACGCGGGTGCCTTTGCCGGCGCCAAAGCGGAACTGGGTCTCAAAGGCTCGGCTGACTGGAAGCGCCCATCTCAAAAACCGAAATACGGCGAGAAATTCGAACCCTCGGAGTTCCAAGCTCTGGGCAGTATCGGCTACACCGTCACCGGGATGGTCGGCATCGGCGGCAAGTTCGATCTGAAGATCGGCTTCGACCAGACCAGCCAGCGCTTTGTCATGCGCTTTACCGCCGAGGCCTGCCTGGGGCCCGGCTTTGGGGGTCAGGTCGATATCACCGTCGGCATCGGCCAATGCTGGGATTTCATCACCCTGGTGCACGGCCAGCTCAAACGCCACGACTTCAGCTATATGGACTTCTTCGAAAAGGAGAACGATGAGTCGGGTATCGATGTGTTCGAGCTGTTCAGCGCCTGGGCCTGGAAGATGCTCAAGTCAGGTAACCTGCCGGCGGCGGGGGCGGCCATTGCGGTAGGGGCTTCGGCGGAAATGGTTATCGAAATATTGAGTGATGCTCGAGGTATAATTCGAGAATGGGAGCGAACTGAAACCGTTCAAAAGCAAACTGATGAATTGATCAATACACTGCACGAGAAACCGGAACTGCTCAAATACCTGACCCCTGAAACCAAGGGCCGCATTCTCTACGACCTGCTATCGGTGCCAGTCGACTGGAGTGAACGACTCAGCAACTGGTCCAGCCTTGACATCAATAAACGTCGTGAAGAGGCTGCGCTTATTCTAATTCGTGAAGGCGTTATCAGCTGGACGGATTGGCGCGAGACCCTTGAACACATGGGTGAAATACAGAGCGGCAGGCTAATACCTCGGGTTGCCCCTAATGCCACTCACGAGCAAAAAGCTCAGCGCGTGCGCGAAAATATTGCCTGGCTACAAAGCGAACTACTGAACGATGAAGAGGATTGGAACGCGCTGCAAGCTCATCTCAGTAAACTTCCGGCGCAAGAATGAAATGAAACGAAACCAGAAATCTCTGCTTGTCGTCGTCCTGCTAATAACCTCTCTACCGGGTTGTTCTGGCGTTGACAAAGCTGCAGTCGAATCCCTTAAACAGAGGACAATTGATCAGCTTATCTTCGTGAAAGGCGGCACCTTCATGATGGGTGATTTAGGTTTCACCGACAAGGATGGTCAGTTTCATAACTTCACAAACGACGCCAATGTATTTCCTGCCCATCAAGTAACACTAAGTAGCTACAGCATCCAAGCTAATGAAGTTACTTTCAGAGACTATGATCTTTATTCCAGTATTATTGGAGGCGAAACCATATTAGAGGAATTTCGAGGTGAAGTGTACACACAGCCTACTTATCCAGCCGATGGAATGACTTGGTACCAAGCACGCAACTACTGCCAATGGCTCGGCCAACAGATCGGCTACCCCATGGACCTGCCCACCGAAGCCCAGTGGGAATACGCCGCCCGCAGTCGGGGCCAGGCCGTCGCCCACGCCACCAACAACGGCGATATCGAATACGGCGTCAACTACCGCGACCCCGTAAAAGAGCACAACCCCATGCCCGTCGGCTCCTGGCCCCCCAACCCCCTGGGCATCTACGACATGACCGGTAATGTGGATGAGTGGATGTTGGATTTATGGCACCCGTACACAGAAGAACCAAAAACCAATCCGAGCTATAACTCAAAAGAAGATGCCTATTATGCAGTGAGCCGAATGACAAGAGGCTCCGGCGTGATAGGTGGCAAAGGCCAGATTCAATTGTATCGACGAGCCAAACGAAAACCCGATCAAACCGGCGCCGGCATCGGCATCCGCTGCGTAGCCAACCATCCCGAGCCGATCAAAGCTGTGAGTCCTGAAAAGTAGCGAACTGATTAACGACGAGGAAGACTGGAACGCGCTTCAAGCTCATCTGCGAAAACTGCCGGCACAAGAGTGAAATGAAACACGACCTGAAATTATTTATTGGGATCGCCCTATTGATAACCTCAGTACCCGGATGTTCTGGAGATGATCGACCAGGCATGGGGTCAGAGTAAATTTACTCTGACCCCGTCCGGTTTTGGTGTCGATAACATAGTTGAGTTTGTACAATTTGTCTTTCATCAGCTCAATAATGAAAACTTTGATTATCTTGGTTTTATCGAAGAAAACGCCTTTGATGTTTTGACTACCATTTGTTATTGGCATGTGCGTACTGGTCAAGAGTTAGTTAAGTTTGTCGGTAAGAGTTTTGACTACGTCGAGCAATGGGCGACAAGAGAAATGGAACTCGCCGCTGATGCAGAAGATCTGGCACGGCGTGTTCTTGGACACAGCCACGACATGCTGCGATTTATGCCTCCCGAAGCAAAAGGCGCACTACTCTATCATCTGACAGAGACCTTCTGGCTCTCCAGCACAGGTACTTTCTGGATATCTCGTGAAGAATTGCAGGAAGATGCTACCCTGAAGATCCTTTCGTTAATTCAGACCCGTAGGGAGTTTCGCGAAGTCTGCGAGCACATGACGGAGGATGGCACAAAAAGCGTTCGAGACGATCCATATCAGGCAGGTTACGATCGATTAGAAACGTTGTTTGATTTCAGTCAATACAACCGCTTTCTTCAGCTACAGATCGACTGGCGGACTGAGGAACGCCAGAAAAAACTCGACGAAATGAAAGCGCGCAAGGAAAAACGGCTTTCCGTGATTCGAAGACTCAACGATATCTACCCTGAGGAACCCAGGCGTTGGGCATCGATTCAAGAGACCTTTAACCCTCAGACTGTCGCATAAAACTGATGAAGCGCATTTCTATATTCTTAACGTTGCTCCTATCCCTTGGGTGTGAAAATACCACCTCTGGTTTTGAAACACCTGAAGGCCCAATCACTCCAGACGGTTATCGACCACCGCCCCCAACAAAAGAGAACATCGAGAAGATGGTACGCGACGCAATTAAAAACATGGTCTTTGTGGAGGGCGGTACTTACATGATGGGTAATTTTATTTGTCTTGACGGCGATCTAAATGAGAACGTCAAAAAATATCAGATCGAACTCATCTTTTGTCGCACAGACGAGGGACCTCTTCACAAAGTAAGACTCGACAGTTTTAGCCTCAATAAATATGAAATTAGTTATTACGAATATGATCTGTTTACTCAAGCTACAAATAGACCATGGATCCAATATGACATATTGAACCCAAAGTGGTGGGGGCAAAGCAGCAGCTACGAATCTGCAAAAAGACGTTTTTCTAAATTAAGGACCGGCGAAATGCCAGCTGCTATCGATTGGTTCCAGGCAAGTGATTACTGTCGATGGTTGGGAACAGTTACCGGCTTGCCAGTCGAATTACCGACCGAGGCGGAATGGGAATTTGCCGCGAGAAATCGTGGACAGGATTTCCCCTATGCCACTGACAACGGAAGAATTGAGCCAGGAAGAAACTATCCATCCAAAGCCGAAGACAAACGACAGCCCGTTAAAAGTTTTATACCAAACCTATTAGGGCTCTATAACATGAGCTTCAATGTAATGGAGTGGGTGAGTGATTGGTATGACGAAAACTATTACAAACAATCACCAGTGGATAATCCACAAGGGCCACAACATGGTCGAGGAAAAGTCCTGAGAGGCGGGGTGGCCGAAAACAAGCCTTCATTCAACCATAATTTTGGGCGTGTAGCGAAAGACATAGATTACACGCATGACAAGGAAATACTCGAGATGTTTAACTTTAGCGAAGGCGATGCGCTTTTTAAACACGGCGCCCGCTGTGCTATCCATCTCTCAGAGCCCATTGACATCAACAACCTAAAAATCGATCTCTCAAAACCCGCCCCTGACAGCCGGGCAGAATGGCTCGCGACCAAGGATGGCCGTACCTCATCTTCAAACTGAGCAAACAGCACGCCGAAACAAGGCACGTCACTTAACAATAAACAGGGCGTGTCACGTCCAGGCCGCCGAGCTCAACATGACCGGCTCCACGGTGGCCTATACCTGCGAGGCGACCTTGAATCCCCGGGCGGACCCTACGTCCGCGCCTTCCCGCTCAAGTGGGTGCTGCCGATGCGGATCGGTGCTCGAATATGCTTCCGATGTGGTATTAACCATCAACCGTAAAACAAATCTGTGAGATACAGAATAAACATCACAACTCAATCGAAACTCTGGGACTGAAGCCGGAAAACAGTACAAGGTAGATAACCTTGTTGTTTATCTTAAGAGGAGATCTATTCTGAGACCGCTACCTGCGGTTCGGTTAACGCCATTTCGTCATAGTCCACCAACTGCGCAATGCGATCGGCAAAGTGATAGATGCGATGCAGTTTGTCGATCAGCTCGACCTCCACCGTATAGGTGGAGAGGCGGTTGGGTGCGTCGGCCACCAGGCGGGTCGCCTGATGGCTGGAGGCGGCGTCGAACAGCTGCTCCACGGTGGTACGCATACCGATGACCTGATCGGCCCTTTCTTTATCGTGCATTTTCACCGCACGCACGGCGAGTTCGACCGCCTGGTAAATCTGGGTGTGAAGATGCTGCATCATGCGCTGGGTCTCGGGGCTAATCTTCAGCTGCTCCTGGATCATTTTCTGTCCCAGGTTCACCAAATCGCGTTCGATCAGGTCGGCCATGTTCTCCAGGTCGTTGATGATCGACATCAGTCGCAGTACGGAGGCGGATTGTGTCTCTGACAGCGTCTTGCGGCTGAGACGACCGAGATAACTCACGATATGCTTGTGCAGCACGTCCACTTTCTCGTCCATCTCACGGATCTGTGAGAGCATCGGCTTGTCACCGCTCATGATGGCAGGGAGGATCTCCTGCAGCATCTTTTCCACCTGCCCTCCTGTTCGGCTGATCTCCAGACGCACCATGTCCAATGCCAGTGAAGGGGTTTCGAGCAACTCCTCATCCAAATAGCGCGGTTTGGTTATTGGAAGCTCTTCCAACGGTTTGTCAGGCACCAATAATTCGACCAAGCGTGCGAGACTGCCGGTAAAGCCAATGAAGATAAACGTATTTGCCAGATTGAAGATGGTGTGAGCATTGGCGATCTGGCGGGGGGCATCGGCCGCCAGTCTTTCGGCCTCAGGCAGAGTGGATGAAGTAGGCGAGAGCATGATCACGAATTCGGCCAAATTGGGAATGAAGGCCAACCAAAGCAATACACCGGCTATGTTGAACAGGACATGAACAATCGAGGCCCGCACCGCTTCACGGGGTTTGCCAATCGAGGCAAGTATGGCCGTGACGCAGGTACCGATATTGGCGCCAAATGCTAGTGCTATACCGGCGGGCAGGGTGATGATGTTCTGACTCGCCATCACGATCACAATACCCAAGGTCGCTGCCGACGATTGCACCAGAGCGGTGAAAACTGCAGCAACCGTAATGCCGATCAGAGGCTGTTCCATTTTCACCATGAGATCGAGAAAGGGCTGGTAGTTGCGTAGGGGTGACATGGCATCGCTCATGATGTCCATGCCGAAAAAGATCATCCCCAATCCCATCAGCATCCCGCCGTAGTTCCTGACTCTATCGTCCTTTGAGAAAAACCATCCACTAAAGCCAAGGGCGATCATCAGCATGGCATACTTCGTCACTTTAAAAGCAACGATCTGAACAGTGAAAGTGGAGCCGATGTTGGCGCCCAGGATGACGCCGATGGACTGGGACATGGACATCAGGCCGGCCGAGATGAAGCCCACCACCAACACCGTAGTAACCGAGGAGGATTGAATGACGGCTGTGACGAAGGCGCCGGTGAACGCCCCCATGAAGCGGTTGGTCGTGAGCTTGGCCATGACCACCTTCATGCGTTCGCCCGCCACCGCTTTGAGTGCCTCCGCCATCTGTTCCATGCCGAAGAGAAACAGGGCCAGACCGCCGAACAGCTGAATCGTCATCTTGGTCCAGTCGGGCGCTGTGGTCAGCGGATCTTCGGCATAGCCGACCCGCCAGTAGACCAGCAGGGCGAGGAAGGTCAGCAGGACGCTGATGATGGGCTTTGTCGTTTTTGCTGTATTTCTTGTTAGGTCAAATGGACTCATGGTTTTACCAGGGTTACCGGTATCGGACAGAGACGGATCAGTTGTTCGGCCTTTGAACCCAGAAGGATGTCTTTCAGACTGGAGCGTCCCTTGTTGCCGAGCACCAGTAGCTCGGGTGCGGTCTTCTCGACCACCTGCAGTACTTTGGTGACCGTGAGCCCTGATACCAGAACGATCTCCGCCTTTTTCAGCACGCTCTTGATCTCCGGATGAGCCTCTCTCTGCTGCTGGATCAGCTCCTCCATCATCTCTGCGGCGATATCCTCCATCCGCTTGAGCAGCTTCTTCTCGCCCTTTTTCACTTTCTTGTCGGCGTAGTAACCGCCAGCCTGGTCGTGAATCACATGCAGTATGATCAGACGGTCATCCAGTCGTTTGGCGAGTTTTGCCGCGTAGACCAGGGCTCTGATGGAGTGGTCCGAGAAGTCAATTGCGACCAGGATGGCCGGTTGTTCTTCCGTCTCCGCCATTATCCCCCTCCATTGGTGTCGTGATTTTTCAGCCGATGTTTGAAGTGGTACATCAGCTTCTCGCGCATGCGTTTCTCTTTGTGTTTCTTCGAGGCCTCGAGACGTCGTTCGGCGACACCGATCAGGGTCTCCTGGCAGTTGAGCGACTTATCGTCCTCCGAGGGCGTGCGCCGCACATAGCTGCCGTCCGACTGCATATCCCAGGCGGCGTGTTTGTCGCCGAGCTGTACATCGAGGATGAGCCGCAGCTCCTGGCGCAGGGCGGGCGGCTCCACCGGCACCAGCACCTCGACCCGTTTCATCAGATTACGCTGCATCAGGTCGGCGGAGCCGATGAAGTACTCTTCATCGCCGCCGTTCTGAAAATAGGTGATGCGGGCATGTTCAAGAAAGCGGCCGACCACACTCACCACGCTACCGGTTTCGCTCAGACCCGGAACGCCGGGGCGGAAGCGACAGGTGTCGCGAACGATCAGTTGCACTTTCACGCCGGCCTGGGTTGCCTTATAGAGGGCCTTGACGATGTCCTGATCCTCGAGGGCGTTCATCTTCATCTGGATCAGGCCGGGCTGTTCCGGAGTGTGCAGCTTGATTTCACGCTCGATCTTGTTCAGCAGCGACTGTTTCAGGGTGTAGGGCGCGGCCAGGATCTTGCGGTAACTGGGGGGCGGCGAATAGCCGGTCAGATAGTTGAAGAGTTCAGTCAGGTCCTGGCCGATATCCTCTTCGCAGCCCAGCAGGCCGAGGTCGGTGTAGAGACGGGCGGTGCCGGCGTGGTAGTTGCCGGTGCCGATGTGGTAGTAGCGTCGCAACTGGGAATAATCCTTGCGGATCACCATGATCAGCTTGCTGTGGGTCTTCAAGCCGATCACGCCGTAGGTGACGTGGATGCCGGCCTGTTCCAGGCGCCGCGCCCAGCGGATGTTGGCGGCCTCGTCGAAACGGGCCTTCAGCTCCACCAGTACCGCCACCTGCTTGCCGTTGCGCGCCGCCTTGATCAGGGAGTCGAGCACGCCGCCGTCGGCCGTGGTGCGGTAAAGGGTCATCTTGATCGCCAGCACCTTGGGGTCTTCAGCTGCCGTGCGCAGGAAACGCTCCACCGTGGTATTGAAGGATTCATAGGGGTGCTGCAGCAACAGCTGGCCCTGATCACGAATGATGTGAAAGATGTTGCGTCGGTCGTGAGCCAACTGGGGGTGGTCCACCGCGTGGTGGGGCTGGTCGCGTAATTCGGGGATGTTCAGCACCGCCAGTTCGAACAGGTCGCTCATGCCCATCATGCAGTCGACCTCGAACACATCCTGGGCCTCGTTCAGTCCCAGCTCCGCCGCCAGCATGCCGCGATGGGTCGGGTTCATGCCTTCCGACACCTCGAGTCGCACGATGGGGGCGAAGTGGCGCTCGCGCAGTTCGATCTCGATCATTTCGAGCAGATCGTTGGCCGCCTCCTGGTCCAGCTCCACGTTGGCGTTGCGGGTGACCCGGAAGAGATCGCAAGACGCGATCTCCATGCCGGGGAAGAGCATGTCGAGGTTGTTGACGATGAGGTCGTCGAGGGTGACGAAGGTGTTCTCCTCGCCGACCTGGATCATGCGCGGCGAGACATCCTTGCTCACCGGTACCTTGAGCCTGGCCATGTGCAGGTCGTGACCGCCAGGGAAGCGCAGGGTAACCAGCAGATTGAGGGTCAGATTGGAGATGAAGGGAAAGGGGTGACTCGGGTCCATCGCCAGCGGCGTCAGCATCGGAAAGATGTTCTGGCGGAAATGTTCTCGCAGCTGGTGCTGCTGCTCGTCGCTGAGCTGCTGGTATTGGGTGATCTTGATATCGGCCTGATTCAGCAGTTCCAGCAGCTCGAGATAGATCGCCTGCTGGTCCCGCTGCATCTCCCGTATTATCTGGTGGCAGTCGATCAACTGCTGGCTCGGGGTTCTGCCGTCCACGGTCGGGGTGGTCACGCCGGCAGCCACCTGCTGCTTGAGGCCGCCGATCCGCTTCATGAAGAACTCGTCCAGGTTGTTGCTGACGATGGCGAGGAACTTGACGCGCTCGAGCAATGGATTGCGTGCCTGCGCCGCTTCGTCGAGCACCCGCCCGTTGAACGCAAGCCAGGTCAGCTCCCGGTTGAGATAGAGTGACGGATCGTCCAGATCGATTGTGGTTTGGATCGGCTCGGCCTCGGCCGGCAGCAGTTCGGTGGTCGATGTGGTGGGGCTGGCTTGTGACATGGCGGCTCTTGGGTAGTCAGGTAAAGGTTCGGGTCATACGGACCAATTCTTTTAATTATATGCCCTGTTCCGAATTCTGTATCCAATGGCCTGAGTTTGGCGCGCGAATCGGGAGTGCTGGTTTTGGCGGGTGGAGGGTCTACGCTCCGGCAGACACATCGGGCTCTCTGCGGGTCTGGCTCCAATCGCGCATGTATTGCCTGTTTTCGGTGCGGCTTGCCGCACCGAAACATCGCTTAAGCATGCGGCATTCGGGTCTGGCTCCGCTTTCCATGCCTCACAGGCGATCTACTCTAACGGTCAGATCATCAACGGAAATAGTCGCCATCCTCGAGCTTGAGATTCTCCAGGCGGTTCATCTGATCCAGCAGAGTGACCAGGAAATCGCGACTGTTGATGCGGCCCAGTCCGCCAGAGGCGCAGCTGCGCTCCCCGAACGCCTGGCAGTTGTCGATACGGCACTGGGGGCCGTAGACCAGTCCCGGTACCGGATCGCCGCAGTGGCGCCCGCTGTTGCTGTCGGTCGAGTGATCACCGGTGATGCCGATCACCAGCGTCTCGTCCAGCAGCGGGGCGATGGCGTCATCGATGTGGCCCAGCAGGGCGCGCTTGGCGACGGGATCCAGGTCATGGGAACAGATGTCGGGTCCCTTGATATGCAGAAACACCAGGTCGTGTTCCTGCAGCGCAGCCCGTGCCGTTTCCACTTTTTTTGTCAGGTCGGTCTCCGGCAGGGCAGTGAATGCCGGGTCGCGGTAGAGGGTATAGCCGAAGAGGCTACCCAGCCCGAGCACGGTCTGTTCTCCGGAGACGACGGCAGCGTTGAGCTTGAAGTGCTGCAACAAAGTGTTCAGTCTCGGCAGTTTTCCGGGACTGCGGCAGATCACACCGTTGGCCGGCAGCAGACCCTCGGCGATTCGCTGCTGATTGATGGGGTGTCCTTCAAACAGTTCATGGATGCGCTGGGTGAAACGATTGACTGCGGCCGCGGTGCGATCGGCCTCGGGGTCTTTCTGGTGCAGCGGAAGGCAGGTCTGGACGCCCTGCTTGCGGTAGTGGTTGCCGGGATCGGTGTTGCCGATATTGGGTGAGAGATCTTCGCCGCTCAGCTTGAGTACCACCCGATGCTGGGTGGCCGGATGCAGACTGGCACGGATGCCGTCGCCCAGGTCGAGCTCGCCGACCTCCGCCGCCAGTCGGTCGAAACCTTCGCTGACGCGCCCAGCGCGCCGATCGATGATGTCGAAATGGTCGCCCGATTTTTCCAAAGTGGCGAAATTGCAGCGGATGTAGAGTGCCTGCTCCTTGTGGTTGAATCCGATGCCGGCGGCTTCGACCGGGCCGCGGGGAAGCTTCAGGGCCGAGCGCAGGGGAAGCCCGAAAAGCAGGCTGATGCCGGTGTGGGTGCCGACCGGCATGCCTGGAGAGAGCGGGTCGATCAGACCACACTGGCCGGCACCGGCGAGACGATCCATGTTGGGTGTCGGTGCCGCTTCCAGCGGTGTCATGCCGCCGAAACCGGGTATTCCGCGATCGCCGAGTCCGTCGATAATGATCATCAGGCCTTTATGGGCGGTCAGCACATTGGGCTCCTGTCACGAATTGCCGCTGAAGACCTCGTCCGCCTTGGCGTCGAAGTCCCTCTGCAGGACCTCGATGATGGCGCGCATGACGCGGTCGGTGGTGGTGTCTTTGTCATCGTTCTCCAGGATCTGCACGGCACTGTTGTCCGCCTCTGAGAGGAGATAGGATTGCAGTGCCCAGATGGAGTCGAAGTTCGAAAGATATTTGCTCTGGGCGTCGCGATCCGGTGCTGTCACCCCGCGGCCCTTGAGCTGGCGCTTTAGCGTATCCTGCTTCAGAACCGCCAGCATCACCGGGACGATGACCGCATTGGAGTTCTTGCGGAAGCGTTCGATCAGCCCCGGGTGGACGTGTACCCCTTCCACGATCAGCGAGACACGCTCGCTGAGTGCCCGATGAATCACCGCTTCACAAGGCACCGAGACCAGTTCGGACTGGTGCAGATAGCCGTTGATCATCATCTCTTCGGATGCCTCCTTCATCTCCTTGAAGCTGGGCATCTTGCGCCAGGCATTGAAAGAGGAGGTGTGCAATGCCGGTAGCAGACGTTCCGGGATCAGCATGCGCATGACCTCGCGCAGCATGTCGGTCGACTGGGTGCGGATGATGCCGAGGCGATGGGCGACCTCGGTGGCGATGGTGCTCTTGCCGCAGCCGGTGGTGCCGCCGATCAGCATGACGAGCGGGCGGCGACCCCGCTTGTAGTCGATCCAGACCAGATAGCGGGTAGCCGTCTCCTTGTCGAATTGCCGTTTCAGTTCGTCATAGGTCAAGCGCCCGATACGATTGCTGTCGACTTCGGTCCGCTGCCGGTCAACAAGATGCTGATAGATGGACTGGGTTATCAGCGCCGCCTTGTCCGCGGGCAAGCCGGTGGAGGTCAGGCTGCGACGGTGCTCGATGCGCGCAAAGGGCGAGATCTGTCCCGATCGACTGCGCACCATGACCCGGGGGGTCGGCAGGTTTTGCTCGTAGATCTCCAGAATCTCCTGCGCCTTTATCTTGCGCAATTCGGTCAGTACCAGTCGGCGCAGTTCCTGGGTGGAGAGATTGGTCTTGTGACTGATCTGTTGCCTGATATCGGTGGCGAGCTGGTAGGCCTGCTCGAATGGCATCCCGGCCTCGGTCAGGGAACGGGTCAGGATTCCCCGCAGAAAAGGGGTGGAAGTACCTTCGGATGAGTCGGTGATTAACGTCTTTGCCATGGAGCTGCCGTTGTCCCCGCCGAGCCTCGGCGGGATCGAATGATCAGCCCCTATCTTTGACTATTCCAGGTTTGACGTCCAGCTCATTCCTGAGGCGTGTCGCTCCAGATATAGATCGCTTCGGCCTTGTTGCCTGGCGGTGTGTAGTTGAGCTGTTTACAGAGCGATCTGACCAACACGATGCCCCGGCCACTATAGAGTGTTTCGGGAACCTCCCGTGGCAGCACCCGTGTGATGTCAAAGCCTCGACCGCTGTCTTCCACCTCGATCACCATGTAACCGCTTTGGTGCAGTTTGTGGATGCGCAGACCGATCTGTATCCGCCCTTCGGTGAGGGAGTGCAGGCGCTGTTCGCGCTGATGGAAATAGTTGGTGAAGCCATCCTCGCCCTGCTTCAGTTTCGAATCCAGCTGCAGCACACCGTGATCGAGCGCGTTGACATAGAGTTCGGTCAGTATGGTGAAGAGCGGGCGCCGGTGTTCGTGCAAACCGGCGGTCTCCTGGATGTAGTTGATCAGGATTGGTACCGGATCGGCCTGGCGCAGTTGTGTACCGTGCAGGGTCAGACGAAATTCGATGCAGTCATCCTCGCCTTGAGCCAGCATTGCCTCCAGCCGCTCCGCCTCGCTGCCTACGGCCGGCGCCTCCTTTTCCCAACCCGGCAACAGTGTCGGGAACAACGGGATCTCCACCGCGCTGATGTCGTCGTCCTGGGGCGCCTGCTCGCAAAAGGTCTCCAGGTTTTCCGCCAGTCGGTCGATCAGGAAGTCGCACTCGTGGCATTCGGTGATCGACGTGATCAGCCGCTCTTTGCCGAAAAACTCCCCGGCAGGATTGCGCGCCTCGGTCACACCGTCGGTGGCGAGAATCACCCGGTCTCCGATCTCGATCGGGATGAAGAGGGTCTCATCCTTGTAGCTGATATCGGGGGCGATACCCAGCGGCAGCGCCTGTGAGCTGAAGCGCTGTTTGACACACTGCTGCGTGCGATCGACCAGGAACGATTCCGGCATGCCGCAGTTGATCAGTGTGATGTGATCGAGCTGGCTGTCGACTTTGAGAAACTGGGCCGCGAGAAACATGCCGGTAGGCAACAGGGCGTTCAACTTGTTGTTGATGGCGTAAAGGATCTGCTGCGGGGCAAAGCCCTTGGCGGTCATGGAGCGGAAGACCTCGGAGGTCGGCAGCGCGCCGAGGGCGGCGGCCAGGCCGTGTCCGGTGAAATCCCCCAGCAGAACATGAAGATCGTGCGAAGGGGCGAAGGCGGTGAGCAACAGATCGCCGCTGAAGACGCTGGCCGGTTTCAGCAGACTGCGGATCTGGTCCAGCGCCACGTTGTCCGCCACTACAGCGCTGTTGAAGACCTGCTCGGCGATCTCCTCGTCACGCTGCATGCGGCTGTAGAGGGTGCGGGTGGCCTGATGCAGGGCGTGAATGCGTTCCATGGCGGTGACTTTGGCCGATAGCACCGTGAAGCTGAACGGTTTGGCCAGAAAGTCGTCACCGCCCACTTCGACACAGCGGGCTAGGGCCTTTTCATCCGACATGGCGGTGAGAAAGATGACCGGAACGAAGTGGTCCCCAGACAGTTGTTTGATGCGGCGGGTCGCCTCATAGCCGTCCATCACCGGCATCATCACATCCATGAATATGATGTCGGGTTCATGCCGGCTGAACTTGTCCACCGCCTGCGCCCCGTCTGTTGCCTCAATGACATCGTAACCCCTTTTTTTAAGTAGGGATTTGAGGATCAGGCGGTTGGTCTCCTCGTCCTCGACGATGAGCGCGAGCCGGCGCATGGTGGGGATGCTGGTCATGGGATCTCGTTAGCGTTCGCCATCTGTATTCAAGCACTGAGCCGGTGCGGCAAGCCGCACCCTACAGATGATCGATGCGTAGGGTGCGGCTTGCCGCACCGATAGTGTCGATATCTTGTGATTGTCTCTTCTATATAACGGCATTGGGATTTAAAAACTTAATCCTTGACGGGTCTGAACCGTCTCAGCAAGATGGATCGGCAGACCGGCCAAGGGAACCGATTGCACAGATGCAGCCTTCACTCACCATCACCTATCCGAGCGGCGAATCGGCTCTCCTGACGCTGGAGGGGGACTGGACCCTGGACCAGATGCGACTGGAGTGGAGCGGCTTCCAGCTCGAGCTGGCCGCGCGCGCCTCATTGCACCGGGTGCGGCTGGAGTGTGCGCAGCTGGGGCAGTGGGACAGCCGTCTCCTGACCCTGTTACAGGCGCTGTTCGACTTCGCTGAGGAGCGGGGGATCGAACTCGATCTCTCCGGCCTGCCAGAGGGCGTCGTGCGTTTGCTCAAACTCTCCAGAGCGGTACCGGAACGCACCGGCAATCCGCACCAAGAGGCCACGGGCTCGCTGCTCCACAACATCGGCGAGATGACCCTCGCCGGCTGGCGGGAACTGCAACAGTTCAATGCCTTCGTTGGCGAACTGCTGCTGTCGTTCGGTCGCCTGCTGAGCGGACGGGCCAGCTTCCGACGCATCGATCTGTTGCGTTTTCTGCAGTCGGCCGGTCCCGAGGCGTTGCCGATCGTCACCCTCATCGGGCTGCTGGTCGGAGCGGTGCTGGCCTTCGTTGGCGCGGTGCAGCTGCAGATGTTCGGGGCCGAGATCTATGTCGCCAATCTGGTCGGTCTCGGTTCGGTGCGTGAGATGGGAGCCATGATGACCGCCATCATCATGGCCGGCCGCACCGGATCGGCCTACGCCGCCCAGCTCGGCACCATGCAGGTCAACGATGAGATCGATGCGTTGAAGACCTTCGGCATTTCGGTGATCGACTTCCTGGTGCTGCCGAGAACCCTGGCGCTGCTGCTCATGTTGCCTCTGCTGACCCTCTGGGCCGACGTACTGGGCATCCTTGGCGGCCTGCTGGTGGGGGTGCTGGTACTCGATATCAGCCTGCTGGAGTATCTGATCCAGACCCGGGACTCCATGGGGTTGTGGGATCTCGCGGTGGGTTTGATCAAGAGTGTGATTTTCGCCCTGGTGATCGCCATGTCGGGCTGCCTGAGAGGTCTGCAGAGCGGGCGCAACTCCTCCGCCGTGGGCAACGCCACCACCTCGGCGACGGTGACCGCGATCCTGCTGATCGTGATCTGGGACGCCATCACCACCATCCTATTCAACCAGTTGGGGATCTGAACCATGGGCCGGGTCGCCACAGCCGCTACCACCGACCGGGAGGCCCATATCCAGGTCCGGGGTCTGACCATGGCCTACGGCGAGGTGGTGATTCAGCGCGATCTCAACTTCGCTATCGGGCGCGGCGACGTCTTCATCATCATGGGCGGCAGCGGTTGTGGCAAGAGTACCCTGCTGCGTCACCTGATCGGGCTGAAGCCGCCGGCGGCGGGGGAGGTGATCTACCACGGGAGCTCTCTGTGGGATCACACCGATGAGGAGCGTGACAGCCTGATGCGCCGCATGGGGGTGCTCTACCAGAGCGGTGCTCTCTGGACCTCCATGACCCTGGCCGAGAATGTAGCCCTGCCGTTGCAGCAATACACCAGGTTGCCAACGGGGCAGATTCGCGAGCTGGTCTCCTATAAACTGGCCCTGGTGGGCCTGCGGGGCTTCGAGGACTACTATCCTGCCGAGATCAGCGGCGGCATGCAGAAGCGGGCCGGACTGGCGCGCGCCATGGCCCTGGATCCGGAGCTGCTCTTCTTTGACGAGCCCTCCGCTGGTCTCGATCCGGTCAGCGCCAGGCGCCTGGACGATCTGATCCTGGAGTTGAATCAGAGCCTCGGCACCACGGTGGTGGTGGTAACCCACGAACTGGCCAGCATCTTCGCCATCGGCAACAATTCGGTCTTTCTCGATCCGGAGAGCAAGACCATGATCGCTGCAGGGGATCCGAACACCCTGTTGAAAACGTCGACCGATCCCCGGGTGATCAGCTTTCTGACCCGTGGCGAAGCGGCGCAGCGTACGCATCGAGAGGAGGGGAGATGAGCCGTCAGGGAAAGGTCAATCCGGGGATGATCGGCGCCTTCGTGCTCGGCGCCATACTGTTGGGATTGGGCGCCGTCTTCTATCTCTCCGACAGCGGTTTCGGCAGCCAGAGCCATAAATTCATCCTCTATTTCCGAGGCGACATCAAGGGCCTGCAGGTGGGGGCGCCGGTGAATTTTCGCGGGGTCAAGATCGGACAGGTCGAGTCGATGAGCATCGCCTATGAAAAGCAGACTCGCCAGTTCCGTATCCCCGTCATCATCAGTATCGACGGCAACAAGGTCGGTTTCGACGGGGGCCCTGAAGAGCGGGACCGGGTATTCGATCTGCCGGCCCTGATCGAGCAGGGCTTGCGTGCGCGGCTCAACCTGCAGAGTCTGGTCACCGGCAAACTGGAGATCGATCTCGATCTGATCCCCGACAGCGAGGTGCGGCTGGTCGGTCGCGGTGACGCCTATCCGGAGATTCCGACGCTGGAATCGAGCATGGAGAAGCTGGCCAATGCCTTCGAGGAGCTGCCGCTGGAGCGGATCACACGCCAGATCAGCGAGCTGCTCGACAGCTTCGATAAAATTGCCGCCGCCGGTGAGATCCCGAAGATGATCGAACGTTTCGGTGCCATCGCCCAACGCCTCGATACCCTCTCCCAGCAGCTCGAGCAGGAGACCCCGAAGCTCTTCGCCAGCACGCAACAGACCCTGGATGACACCCGGGAGTTGTTGCGGGAGCTGACCGAGGCGACAAAGGAGACCCGGCAGATGATCGGACGCTCGGAGAAGCAGCTCGACACAGCCTTCGCCAACTGGAACGCCACCCTGGCCAGCGGCGAGGAGACTTTCGAACAGGTCCGACAGGTGGCCGTCTCTGCAGACAGAGTGGTGCGACTGGATTCTCCGTTGATGACGGAATTGAACGCCGCCCTGCGTGAGATGACTGCGGCGGCACGCTCCCTGAGGGTGATGGCCGACTATCTGGAGCGCCACCCTGAGGCGCTGTTGCGAGGAAAACAGTGATGCGTTTAGAAGCCAATCTGATACTCCAGTGGTTGGTACCGGTGGCCCTGCTGGTCTGGTTGACCGGTTGCGCGACACCCTCCCAACCCTCCCGTTTTTACAGATTGGAGGGCAGCGTACCGACACCAGCCATGCCGCAGTCCGTGCTTCCCGGCGAGTCGCTGCCGCTGATCGGTATCGGGCCGGTGGAACTCGCCAGCTACCTCGACCGGCCGCAGATGGTCGAACGCAGCTCCCCCCACCGAGTACAGCTGCACGAGTTCGACCGCTGGGCAGGCACCCTGCAGGAGAACGCCGTCCAACTGCTCAGGGATGCGATACAGCGGGAGTTGACCGGGGCGCAGGTAATTGGCTATCCCTGGCACAGCAGCGTGCGTCCCGACTACGAGGTGGTGGTGACCATCAACCGCTTCGAACGACAGGGCGGAGAGGTGCGGTTGGAGGCGCGCTGGACTCTGGTGAAGCAACCCCAGGGGCGGTTGCTGAGACTCGGCCGGCAGCCTTTCGCATCGACGCTCGACGGCAGCGGCATGGAGGCTACTGTGGCCGCCGCCAGCCTCGCCCTGGAGCGTCTGGGACAAACCCTGGCCAGGGAGCTGGCACCTCTGCTGGACTCTCATCGGAAATAGAGACCACGCCTCCGGCGATCCGGTGCGCACGCAAAGTGCGGTTTCCCGATTCCGGTTTGATCCGCGTTATCCCTTGCAGACAAAAAAGACTGGCCGACAAACCAGGCAGGGCCAGTCTGTTGCGACTTGACGGCTGAGTCTCTCGAGTAGCTTAAATGCGAGTGAAGGGGGCTGACGGATGTCACCTCATCGTAACCAAACTGACCGCAAAGAATCATCGGGCGAACACAATTCCTGACTACAGTACTTGTGCTTTTTATACCAAATATCCACTTCTGGAGAACTGTAAATGGGACGTTTCGCAAAGAAAACACTCTCGCTCGGTCTGTTGCTGGCATGCGCTCAATATGCCGCTGCCGGCACCGATATCTTCTTCAATCCGCTGACCCAGTCGACAGCCGTTGCCCTGGTACCTAACCACCTCAACGAGCTGAATTCACCCTGGCAGGCGCCTGCC
Organism: Candidatus Thiodiazotropha sp.; assembly: GCA_037384425.1. Lineage (GTDB taxonomy): Bacteria > Pseudomonadota > Gammaproteobacteria > Chromatiales > Chromatiaceae > Thiodiazotropha. The sequence continues at coordinate 17,679 of JARROA010000017.1, forward strand.
GGCGTGAGCTACACCAACCTGACCAGTCTGCACGAAATCGAGGCGGACGCCGACCAGTCGAGCGTGCGCGTGCCGGGACTTGGCGCGAATGCGTCAATGACCGACATGAGCGCGTTCGATCCCAGCGGTCGCTACATCTTTCTGCCGCATGAGACCCAGTACGGCGCCGGTGTGACCCGCTACGACACCGAGACGGACAAGGCCACCAATCTGTTCATGGGCGACATGAATGGCGCCAACGGCGTATGGGACGACGATTTCGGCGCCCTGGATCCGGCGACCTGGACCCCCAGGAACACCCTGCTGGTCGCCGAGGAGTGGTCCGGCCAGGGACGGGCCTTCGAAATCCTGAATCCGATGGCGAACGTAGACGCCGGAGAGCAGATCATCCTCAACGAGCTGAACAGTATCCCCAACGTCTCCCACGAAGGTCTGCGCTTCAACCATCGGGGTTCCGCGATCTATTTCGTGGATGAGTTCAACTCCGGGTCCATTTACAAGTTCGTACCTTCGAGGAGGGGTGACTACACCAAAGGCCAGTCCTTCGTGCTCGTCGTGGACGCTTTCAACGGCGACGCTTATGCGAACTGGAACAGCGGGGCGAACGCTGGCGCCATACGTACCGGCATGGCGACATGGGTGCCTCTGACCGATGTCGAAGGCAATACCCTGCCAGGTATCTCTGATCCCTTCGACAACTTCACGCGTGGCGGTAGAGCCGCCGCCGACGATGTCAACGGCACCCCGTACGGCCGTCCGGAAGACGTGGAAGTGGGTTATCTGAAAAACCGTCACGAAGCCCTCTATTTCACCGCCACCTCCGAGCAGGCGGTCTACTCCGTCGAGGAGCTGCGCCACAACCGAGCCGTCGTGCGCCTGGCTGCCCAGGCCGGCGAGACTCCTTACAATCTGGGCTACCCCGCCACCACGGGTACGTTGAGTTCACCGGACAATCTGGCGCAGGACGCCCTCGGCAATATCTACGTGATCGAAGACAAGCCCAATGGTGACAACCTGGGCGGCGATGTCTGGTTCCTGCGGGATACCGACAGTGACGGTGTGGCCGAGTCCCTTGACCATTTCCTCAGTCTGCAGGTCAAAGGTGCCGAACACACGGGCATGATCTTCAATCCGGCAAACCCGACACAGTTCATCATCAATGTGCAACATCCCGAAAGCACCCTCGACGTCGACAACGGCATGGGTGATGCCACCTGGATGTTCGATATCAAGGGTGTTGTGGCGCCCCCCTGTGTGGAGCACGACCAGCAGGACGGGGTGACCACCTGCGATGAATCGGACAGTACCAACTTCATCAAGAAGCTGATGAAAACCGCCCATCACCATCACCACTGAGGGCACAATAACGCTCATCCCGTCGAGTCCTGGTCGACGGGATCGAGTGAGTGTTCGACGCCTGGCCATGTGGTCAGGCGTTTTTCTTTTGGGATTCAGAGTTCCCTGCACGGCGGGAAAAAATACGTTGAGCGTCTTGCTTGAGGTGTCGGCTGAAGTGCAGGCCCTACCGAGATTTGATCCGCACCCAAACAACAGGGACGTGAGAATTTGTCAGGCTTCGGATTAGTACTCATACTTTCAAGTATGATGACAGCGCCGACCTATAATATCTTCGTCGTCGGCCTTGACGATGTTCACTTGGCCCAGCTGAAGGCGCTGCCGGATGCCGAGAACTACCGTTTCCATGCCCTCTACACCCATGCCGAACTGAAACAGCAGGATCACTTTCCCGTTGCCATGCTGCTCGATGAGGGGATTGATCGGCTAAAGGCCTGTCCGGAACAGATCGACGCGGTCGTCGGTTACTGGGATTTCCCGGTCAGCACCCTGTTGCCCCTGTTGCGCGAGGCGATCGGCCTACCCACAACCTCGCTGGAGAGCGTGCTCAAATGCGAGCACAAGTACTGGAGTCGTGTGCTGCAACGCGAAGTGATTCCCGAGTACATTCCGCCATTCGCCGCAGTCGATCCTTTTGCGGAGGATGTGCTGGTCAGGCCTCCGCTTCCATTTCCTTTCTGGCTTAAACCTGTGAAATCCTTATTGTCCCACCTGGGTTTCCGGGTGGAAGATCATGACGCATTACGACGGGCTATTCGTGAAGTTCGTGCCGGTATCTCACGTTATGCAGTGCCCTTCAATAGGATCCTGCAATACGCGAAGTTGCCGCCGGAAATTATGAAAGTCGACGGCCATTACTGTATCGCTGAGGCGATTATCTCCGAAGGCAGGCAGTGCACTCTCGAGGGTTATGTCTGGCGAGGCGATGTCGTGGTTTACGGGGTGGTGGATTCCCTGCGCGACGGTCCCGCCGGCTCCTCTTTCTCCCGCTATCAGTACCCGTCGACCCTGCCCGTAACGGTCATCGACCGTATGCGCGATATCTGCCGGCGATTCATGCGCCACATCGGTTACCGCGACGCGCCTTTCAATATCGAGTTCTACTGGGACGAACGTAATGATCGGATCTGGCTGCTCGAGATCAATACCCGCATCTCCAAGTCACACGCACCGCTGTTTTACATGGTCGACGGCTGTTATCACCACAAGATCATGCTGGACCTGGCTCTGCAGCGGGCTCCAGAGCTGCCCCATCGCCAGGGGGCGTTTGCCTGTGCAGCCAAATTCATGTTGCGCAGGTTTGAGGATGCGTTTGTCACGCGGGTGCCATCGGCCGAAGAGATTCGGCGGCTGGAAGGCGATCATCCCGGCGTCACCATCCAAATCGAGGTGGAGGAGGGGATGCGCCTCTCCTCGTTGAGGGATCAGGACAGCTATAGTTATGAGGTGGCGGTGATATTTGTCGGTGCGCACAGCGAGGCTGAACTCGAGGCGATCTATGGCCGCGTTGTCGAGCGCCTGCCCCTTGAGTTTTCATCGCCAAGGTCCTGAACGAGCAAGCGGCAGGGGCGCTGAGACACGATGCACGTCGTCACTGATTTTCCCAACAAGATTCGTACCATCGAGAACCTCTGGATACCGGTCGCTGGCGGTCTTCGCCTGGCCGCGCGCGTGTGGCTTCCGGACACGGCCGAGCGGGATCCGGTTCCGGCCATTCTCGAGTACATTCCCTATCGGAAGCGCGATTCGACCCGCGTCCGCGACGACAGGATGCATGGCTACTTTGCAGGTCACGGTTATGCTTGCGTGCGCGTCGATATTCGCGGTAGTGGCGATTCGGAGGGGGTGCTCGAGGATGAGTACCTGTCGACTGAGTTGCGTGACGGCTACGACATCATCCAATGGCTCAGCGAGCAGCACTGGTGCAACGGCAGGGTCGGCATGATCGGCATCTCATGGGGTGGTTTCAACGGTTTGCAGATTGCGGCGATGCAGCCGCCGGCGCTGAACGCGGTGATCAGCGCCTGCTCGACCGATGACCGCTACACAGACGATGTCCACCATATGGGAGGCTGCCTGCTGGGCGACAATCTCTCCTGGGCCTCGACCATGTTCGCCTACAATTCGCTGCCGCCCGATCCCGAGGTGGTGGGGGAGGATTGGCGGGACAGGTGGCTACAGCGGCTCAGTGGGAGCGGCCCCTGGCTCGAAAAATGGCTGCGCCATCAGCGCCGGGACGACTATTGGCGGCATGGCTCTATCTGTGAGGATTGGTCGGCGGTGCGCTGTCCGGTGATGGCGGTCAGCGGTTGGGCCGACGGCTACTCGAACGCGGTGTTCCGTCTGCTGGAACATCTCCGGGTGCCCCGGCTTGGGCTGGTCGGTCCTTGGAGTCACAAGTATCCCCATCAGGGCATACCGGGACCGGCGATCGGATTTCTCCAGGAGTGCCTGCGCTGGTGGGACCACTGGCTCAAGGACGAAGAGACGGGGATCATGCGGGAGCCCATGCTGCGTGCCTGGATGCAGGACAGTGCGCCACCCACCACCTACTATCATGAGCGTCCGGGGCGCTGGGTCGGGGAGCCGGATTGGCCTTCGACGAATATCGCCAGATTGGATTATGCGCTCAATTGGCCGAGTCTGTTGGAGACCGATCGGGAAGCGCTGGTGGAGCGTGAACTGGGAATCCGATCGCCATTGAGTGTCGGTCTGTTCGCCGGTAAATGGTGCTCCTATGCGGCAACCCCGGACTTGCCGCACGATCAACGGGAAGAGGACGGGGGCGCCTTGGTGTTCACCAGTCACCCCCTTGAGGAGCGGCTCGAGATGCTCGGTGCGGCCTGTGTCGAGCTGGAGATCAAGGCGGATCGCCCGGTCGCTATGGTGGCAGTCCGACTGTCCGATGTGGCGGCTGACGACAAGGCGACCCGGGTCACCTACGGCCTGTTGAATCTGACCCATCGCGACGGCAGTGAAGCGCCAACTTCCCTGGAGACAGACGTCTTCTATCGCGTCGGGATCAAACTCAACGACGTTGCCTACGCTTTTCCTCCCGGGCATCGGATTCGTCTGTCACTCTCCACCTCATACTGGCCGCTGGCCTGGCCCCCGCCGGAACCGGTCTGTCTGTCGTTGCGGACTGCCGTAAGCAACCTGTCGATGCCGGTCCGCGTCAGCGATCACGAGAGCGACCGGCGGATCGCTTTCGCGGAGGCCGAAGGCGCGGCAGCGACAGCGGTGCGTCAAGTCACCGAGCCACATCATAACTGGCGGGTCATTCGTGATCTGGCCGAAGACAGGTCCACGCTCGAGGTGATCAACGACAACGGGACCGTCTACCTGGAAGCGATCGATCTGGAGATGCAGCGCAAAGCACTCGAGTGGTATCGCTATCAGGGTGACGACTTCTCCTCGGTGCAGGGGGAGACACTGTGGGAGCGCGGTTTTCGGCGGAGGGACTGGTGGGTGCGAACGGTAACACGGACATTGCTGTCGTCCACACCGTGCGAATTCGTGATCCATGCCGAACTCGATGCCTATGAAAGCGACCGACGTATCTTCTCGCAGAACTGGGATTTCAGGATTCCACGGGATCTCGTTTAAGTCGAATCTTGGTACCACTGCCGAAGCGGGGCCGGGTGTGCGCGTTCCAAGATGAAGCCGTTTCAGGGTCAGGCTGGTGATGGTGCGGCAAGCCGCACCCTACACTTCGGTCAGGGCATAAGTTGGGGCTCTACCCAACCGACATCCGTCCCGGTTCCAAGACAGGACGCTTACTGTTGATTGGTGGCGGGTTCCGGTTGAGTCGGCTGGGCCGCCTCAGAGGAGCCAGGTGGCTCAGTTGGCGGTGTTGTCTCCATAACCTCGGGTTCCAGCTCGGGCTCCGGCACCGGCGGCTCATAGCGCTCTGCCTGCACCAGCACGCCCAGTACCGGATGGTCGAGGTAGTGCAGCTTGCCGCTGCGCATGCGCCGGGTGGTGTGCAGTCGATAGCTGCGGATAGCCGGGCCCATGAAGTAATCGTCTCCCTCAGCGGGGGTGACCGGCAGGCGCAGCAACAGGTCGGTCTCCATATGCAGATAGCGTTTCACACCGAACTTCAGGGTACCCTCCAGCTTGGGGGGATTGTAATCGCTGGGCTCCCCTGAGTCGGGGGGCAGATAGAGATAGAGAGACTGGGCCTGTTCCGGATCGACCACCTGCTGGCGCCAGGCCACGTGATAGAGGGGACGGTAGTTGCGTGAATTGCGGAACGCGGTCCAGATGTTGCCCAGCCGCCGTTGCGCCTTCGGCAGGGGGCGATAGGGAATCGGCAGATCGCCGCGCAGGGTGGCGCTGCCCCGAGTGTCGAAGGAGATGGCGTTCTCGAACGAAGGCGCCCCCGGATCGTTCGGCCAGGCCTCGGTGGAGCCGGCCCCCTTGTCGATGCGCCGGAAGACCAGGACCTCGAACTCGTACCAGGGTGGCTCGGCATTGGCCTCTGTCTCTTCAGCCGGCAGGCTGGCGGGCAGGCTCAGCAGCAGACCGAGGGCGAGGGCGGAACAGGCAACTGTCAGAAATCGATACATCATCTTGGGTTCAGTCCGTCAGGGTGTCGAGCAGGTCGTTGATCTTTCCGACCCGTCTCTGCGGAGGATCCAGGTCTGCGATGTAACGTAGCTTATCACCTCCCTCCAGGCGGTAGGTATTGGGCCGGCTCTGGATCAGTGCGATCAGCTTCCCAGGATCCACATTGGGTGCCTCCTCGAACAGCAGGCGCGCGCCTTTGGGGCCGGCCTCGATCTTGCGGATGCCGAGCGGATGGGCGCGCAGCTTCAGCTCAGTTATGGCGAACAGGTTCTTGGCCGCCTCCGGCAGCAGGCCGAAGCGGTCGATCATCTCCACCTGCAGTTCCCGCAGCTCTTCGCTATTGCTGGCGCTGGCGATGCGCTTGTAGAGCACCAGCCGGCTGTGCACGTCGGGCAGGTAGTCCTCGGGCAGCAGGGCGGGGATGTTGAGCTCGATTTCGGTGCCGTGGTCCAGCGGGCGGTCGAGCTCCGGCTGGCGGCCCGCCTTGAGCGCGGCCACCGCCCGCTCCAGCAGCTCGGTGTAGAGGGAGAAGCCGATCTCCTGGATCTGGCCGCTTTGCTCCTCGCCCAGCAGTTCGCCGGCGCCGCGGATCTCCAGATCGTGGGTGGCCAGGGTGAATCCGGCTCCTAGATCCTCCAATGACTCAATAGCTTCCAGGCGTTTCTTTGCGTCGCTTGTCATGCTGGCGGCAGGGGGTGTCAGCAGATAGGCGTAGGCCCGGTGATGGGAGCGCCCGACCCGGCCACGAATCTGGTGCAATTGGGCCAGCCCCAGCTTGTCGGCCCGGTTGATGATCATGGTGTTGGCACTGGGCACGTCGATGCCGCTCTCCACGATGGTGGTGCAGACCAGCAGGCTGAAGCGCTGGTGGTAGAAGTCGCGCATGATGCCCTCGAGCTTGCGTTCGCGCATCTGGCCGTGGGCCACCTGCAGGCGGATGCCGGGCAGCAGCGCCTCCAGCCGCTCGGCCATGTTGTCGATGGTCTTCACCTCGTTGTGCAGGAAGTAGATCTGGCCGCCGCGTTTGAGCTCGCGCTGGCAGGCCTCGACGATCAGACTGTCGCTCCAGGGACTGACGAAGGTCTTGATCGGGTGGCGCAGGGCCGGCGGGGTGGCGATGATGGAGAGGTCGCGCATGCCCGACATGGCCATGTTGAGGGTGCGCGGGATCGGCGTTGCGGTCAGGGTCAGCAGGTCGACCTCGCTGCGCAGGGACTTCAGCCGCTCCTTGTGGCGCACGCCGAAGCGGTGTTCCTCGTCGATGATCACCAGCCCCAGGTTCTTGAACTTGATACCCTCGGAAAGCAGCTTGTGGGTGCCGACCACGATGTCGATGGTGCCGTTAGCCAGTCCGTCGATCACCTTCTGTTGCTGGGCCCCGCTGCGAAAGCGCGACAGGCTCTCCACCTTCACCGGCCAGTCGGCGAAGCGGTCGGAGAAGTTCTGGAAGTGCTGCTGGGCCAGCAGGGTGGTGGGCACCAGCACCGCCACCTGGCGGTTGCCCTGGGTGGCGACGAAGGCGGCGCGCATGGCCACCTCGGTCTTGCCGAAGCCCACATCACCACAGACCACCCGGTCCATCGGTTGCGGCGACTCCATGTCGGCCAGCACCGCCTCGATGGTCTGCAGCTGGTCCGGCGTCTCCTCGAACTCGAAGGAGGCGGCGAAGGCCTGGTACTCCGCATCCGGGGCGGGGAAGGCGACACCCTGGCGGGCGGCGCGGCGGGCGTAGATCTCCAGCAGCTCGGCGGCCACGTCGCGGATCTGCTTGGCCGCCTTGCGCTTGGTCTTCTCCCACTGGTCGCCGCCGAGGCGGTGCAGGGGGGCGTTCTCCGGCGAGGCGCCGGCATAGCGGCTGATCAGGTGCAGCGACGAGACCGGCACGTAGAGCTTGTCTCCCTTGGCGTACTCCAGAGCCAGGAACTCGGTGGTCATACCGCCCACCTCCAGCGTCTGCAGCCCCAGATAGCGCCCGACGCCGTGGTCCTCGTGCACCACCGGCGCGCCGATATGCAGCTCGGTGAGGTTGCGCACGATCTGGTCCGGGTCCTGCACCGCCTTGCGCCGGCGTCGTTCCTGGCGCACCCGCTCGCCGTAGAGCTGGGTCTCGGTGATCAGCGCGATGCCGGCATCCGCCAGCCACAGTCCCTGTTCCAGCCTGGCCACGCAGAGACCGATCGGATCCCGGGCATCCAGGAAGGCGTGCCAACTGTCGAAGACCCTGGGCCGGATCTGCAGGTCCTGCAGCGCGGCCTGTAGCATTTCGCGCCGGCCGGCGCTCTCAGCCACGAAGAGTACACGCGGCGACTGCTCCGAGAGGAAACGCTTGAGGGCGGCGGCCGGCTCGCTGCCGCGGGCCTGGAAGGCGACCGGCGGCGGCAGCCGGGTCTGGAAGTTGACGGCCTCGGCATAGCCTTTGGCCCGTTGTGCCAGCTCATGGCTGCTGAGTTGGACGGATTGTCCCTGTTTCAGATTGGCGACCAGCTCCTCCGGCTGCAGGTAGAGCCGTTCGGGCGGCAGCAGGGGGCGCTCGATGTCGTGGCGTCGCGATTCGTAGCGCTGGCCCACATCGTCGATGAAGCGGTCGGCCTGTTCGCGGACATCGTCGAACTGCAGCAGCAGGCTATCGGCGGGCAGGTAGTCGAACAGGGTCGCTGTCTGTTCGAAGAACAGTGGCAGGTAGTATTCGACACCGCTCGGGGCCTTGCCGTCGGAGACGTCGCCATAGATCAGGCTCTGCTGCAGGTCGCCCTCGAACTGTATGCGATAGTTGCGGCGGAACAGGGCGATGCCCGTCTCGTCGAGGGGGAATTCGCGGGCCGGCAGCATCTCGATGCGATCCAGTTTTTCCGCCGAGCGCTGGGTATCCGGATCGAAACTGCGGATGGTGTCGACCTCGTCATCGAACAGGTCGATACGGTAGGGTACCCGACTGCCCATGGGGAAGATGTCGATCAGCGATCCCCGCACCGCGAACTCGCCATGGGAGAGAACCTGGGAGACGCACTGGTAGCCGCCCCGTTCGAGGCGGGAGCGGGTCTGCTCCAGATCGAGCCGCTGTCCCCGTTCAACCAGCAGGCTGTGAGTCTCCAGAAAGGCCTGGGGCGGCAGCCGCTGCATCAGGGTCGAGACAGGGGTCACCAGTACGCCCCGTTTACTGCGCGGCAGGCGGTAGAGGGTCAACAGGCGTTGGGAGATCAGCTCTGGGAGCGGCGAGAAGAGATCATATGGCAGGGTCTCCCAGTCAGGGAAGTTGATCACCGGCACCCCAGCGTCGCCGAGGAAGAAGCGCAGTTCACGCTCCAGCCGGGTGGCCGACTGTACGTCCTGCGCCACCACCAGCAGCAGCCCCGGGGCTTTGAGCGCCGCATTGGCGATCGCCAGTGCACCTCCGCAGCCGTAGAGCTGACCCCACTGCAGGCGCTCGTCGGTGGCCCTGGGCAGTGGAGGCTCGAAAGGTGTGGCGATGGCGGCGTGTTGGCTCATTTGGGGTGGCGACTTCTGAAAACCGGCGATTGTCGCACAACTCAACGGATGGGTCAGGTCGGGATGGCGGGGGGCGAGTCATTTGAGGGTGGTGATTGGTGGGGCTGGGCCCCACCGAAATGGACAATAAACGCTACCAGCCTCAATGTTCGGATAAAAACGGCAAAGATTTCGGTGCGGCAAGCCGCACCATGGATCCTCCTACAGAGGCGTTAATATCAGGCCGCTATCGGGAAACGCCGCTTCAAGCGGCATGCCCCAGAGGGTCCGGGTCATGGACTGTTTGTAGGCCTCCAGCTGCGCCTTGTCCGCTTCAGTGGCCGGCGTCTTATCGATCTTGTCGAGCAGCTGCAGGAATTGGGGCGGCACGATGCCGTCGGCGAGTTGCAGGCTGAGCTCGGTGGTGTCGTCGCTCAGGTGCCAGCGGTAGGCCATGTCGCCGACACAACGGGCTTCGCGCGGGCCGCCCTCGAGGCTGAAACGTCCGTCGCTGACGCAGCCCGTTACCAGCTCCAGGGTGTCACGTACGCCGGGGCCCGGATGGCCGCTGACCACCTGCAGCCTGTTGCGATCCCAGAGTCGTTGCCGCGAGAGAAGGGGGGCGGCGCGCTGCAGCATGCGAAAGGCCAGGGCGCAGCCCCAGTAGCTGTTGCCCCGATGGAAGTCGAGCGCCTGGGCATAGCTGAAGCACAGTATCCGGCCGCCATCGGCGATTTCCAGGCGGGTGGGCTGATCGGTGGGGACCAGGCCGGGGTGGTCGGTCATTCGGGTCGGTCTCCTGGTGGGGGATTGCCTGCTGACACCCTACGACGATTCTTGTCGATAGCAAAGTGACGGGTGGGGCAGGGCACGACCCTACCCTACCCAGGTAAGACGGTTGGGTGCGATCAGGATTCTCGGTGGGACAGGGTCCCGCCCAACATTCAGTTCAAGCGGTAGGGTGGGGGGCCTGCCCCATCGATACAGGCAATGACAATCCCCGTCCCGATGTGCGGATAACATAGGGAAAGTTACCGGCGCGGTAAGCCGCGCCCACCTGCGATTCGTGCGTAGGGTGCGGCTTGCCGCACCGCTTCCCGTTTCGGCACTTGTCGCCTTGCGTTCGCTTCGGGGCCTGTTTAGTGTAGGCCCCCGGCGGCACAAGCTGTTCACGCACTTCATGCTCAGGAGGTATTTTCGATGGAGTACGGCCCGCGCGAGATCACCACCCCTTTCCGACCCATACCGCTGGACGTGCCGGAGGGGATGAAACCCAACGAGTTCTTCAACAGCACCGAGAATCTCAACGACCTGGTGCACAACAACGGCCTGTTGATGAATCCGGAGAACTTGCTGCTCTATCGCAAGGCCCTGGGTCACAGTAACGAGTTCGACACCTCCATCATCTACAATACCTCCAAGGTGATCCTCAATCCGCTGGGCCGGCCGGTGCGCCGCACCCAGGTGCCGCGGGAGGTGCGGCATGTCTGGAACCGGATGAATCAAATCATCATCGACTACATGCTGGAGCGCTATCCCGATCCGAAGGAACATCTGCTGCTGGCAGGGGAGGCAAGTCTCGACGCCACCTGGCCCCTGACCTCGCCGGGGGTGCCCAGCATCCGTATGCTGCACAACCACTTCATCGTCTTTCCCATGCGCCAGTTGCGCCAGGCGGCGCTGGCCGATCCGAAGAACCCGAACCTCACAGACGGCGGTCAGCACAGCCTGTTCCAGTCTTACATGCGCCATGTCTATCGGGAGTTCTTCGACAGTGCCCTGGAGCTGAAGGTGCTGAAACCGATCAGTTCGGACGCGTCGCGCATCGAATTGACCGGCTATCCCCAGGGGCTGCCTTGTTGGGAGATCCGAGGCGGCGTGGCCGCTCTGCGCAACATCCGCTTCTGGCATGAGTATGACGCCATCCTGGAGGGCTTCATCGATTTCTATCGCACCTTCTTCAGCCAGGTCTCGACGCGTAACGCGCCGATGCCGAAAGATGTCTGTTTCCCCGAGCAGGTGAAGAGCATCCTGCTCTTCAACAACGACTTCCTTGGTACCGCCAAGAAGGTACGCGAGCGCTGTATCGTGGATGCCAAGTATGCCAATTCGATACGCTGGCAACCGGCCTTCAAGCAGCTGATCTATCGGGATGAGGAGGGTAAGCTGATCGTCACTATCAGCCAGAACTCCATCGGCAACGCCATTACCGAGCTGCTCGGTGTGGTGGTCAAACGGGTGCCCGACGCAGAGGCTTATGCGCAAGCCGAACCGGCCCTGCTCGAGAGGTTGCTGGAGGTGCGCCAGCGACTCATCGACGCTGATCTGGGAGACGGCATCGCTACCGACTACTGGCCGGCCTCGCTCGGATGAGGTATGAGCGAAACGGTCACGGTCCGAATGCTGCCTAATGACTGAGCCGACGCATTTTGGTGGGGCAGGGCCCCATCCTACACGCCGAAGCGAACGCTAGGGTGGGACCCTGCCCCGTCACACTGCGTATCTGAGAAACATTCGGTCTAGTCCAAATGGGGCCTGACTCCCGGTACTCGAATCGCGATCACCTGTTTCCATTGTCTGACTTCCGCTTCAGACAAGGATTATCCGGTGCGGCGAGTCGCACCTTACCTGTATTCGAATCGTAGGGTGCGGCTTGCCGTGTGGAAAACCATGTCAAATTGATGTTGCGTTTTGAAATTCAGCAGCATCCTTGCTGTGTTGCCATGTGCCGTAGTCCATTCACTGTTCATGGGTTCGATTTGGCAGCGCGGCGAGATAGCGGCCGAAGTCACGGTTTGTCATCGGTTCCGCGATATGGAATCCCTGGGCGTACTCCACGTCGAGTGTTCGTAGATAGTCGAGCTGAGCCTGGGTCTCGACACCTTCGGCGATGATCTTGATGCCCAATCTGTGGCCCATAAGGGCGATGGTCTCGGTCAGGGAGCGGTCTTCGGAGTCATCCGGCAGTCCGTCGACAAAGGTTCTGTCGATCTTTAGATAATTGAGTGGGAAGCGTTTAATGTAGGCCAGTGAGGAATAACCGGTACCGAAATCATCCATGGCCGATTTCACGCCCAGATCGGCTAGGTATTTGAAGTTTTCAATCGCCTCCTCTCCATTCTGCAGGAACAGGTTTTCCGTGATCTCGACGCAGAGTTCCAGACCCAGGGTCTTGGCCTGTTTCGCCGTGACTTCGATGCACTTGCGAAAAGTCGCTTCACAGAAGTAGGTCGGCGGCACATTGACCGCCAGCCAGAACGACTTGGGACGCTGTCGCCAGCTGGCGGCTTGCTCGATCACTGTGCTGAGCAGCCAGTCGGTGATGCTTCTGATCAACCCGGTCTGCTCCGCAATGGGAATGAATTCCGCAGGAGGGATGTCGCCCAATTCGGGATTGCTCCAACGTAAAAGAACTTCGGCTCCGACAAGCGTGCCGTCGGCCACTCGGATCACGGGATGATAGACCGGATAGAGCTCACCGGTGTCAAGGGCCTGACGCATGCGGGTCTCCAGGGCCATCTTATCCTGGATCCTCCTGTTCATTTCCTGGGTATAGAAACGGAAGGTGTTGCGTCCCGCATGCTTGGCCTCGTACATGGCCATGTCCGCATTGCTCATGAGGGCGCCAACGGTATTGCCATCGTTGGGAAACACGGCAATGCCCAGGCTCGAAGTGATCGTGATTTCGCGGCCGCCGAGGTAGAAAGGGGACTGCAGAGATTGGATAACCCGCTCGAGAATGACCTTGAGGTCCTCAATAGGGTTGCGCAGGTCGGGTACCAGCGCCATGAACTCATCGCCGCCGAGTCGGGACAGCGTGTCTTCATCACGCAGGTTGCTCCAGATCCGGTTGGAGACCTGGATCAGGAGGTCATCCCCGGTGGCATGACCCAGGGTGTCGTTGACCGTCTTGAAGTTGTCCAGGTCGATGTAGATAACCCCGATGCGGTGTTGACGCCGTTGGGCATGCTGCACCATCTGCTGCAGACGGTCGATGGCCAGAAAGCGATTGGGCAGGCCGGTCAGTTGATCGTGGGTCGCCTGTTCCAGAAGCTTCTCCTCGAATACCTTTCGTTCGGTGATATCCTCCTTCACCGCGAGGTAGTGGGTGGTGTTGCCATCGGTGTCCCGGATGGGTGCGATTACCGCCGATTCCCAGTAGGCTCTGCCATTTTTGCGCCGATTACGAAATTCGCCTTTCCAGATTTCACCATTGACCAGCTTTTCCCAGATCCGCTCCATCTCCTTGGGATCTTCGATATCACCGCCGAGGATGTGCGTCTCCTTGCCGATTACCTCTTCCCGCTGATAGCCGGTGACTTCACAGAACTTGGGATTGACGTACTCGATATGACCACTGAGATTGGTGATTACCACCGAGGCCGGACTCTGCTCAACCGCCAATGAGAGCTTTGTCAGCTCCTGGTTGGCCAGTTGCCGTTGGCGGATCTCTTCGGCCAACCGCTGATTGGTCGAGAGCAGTTCTTCGCGATCGATGTTGATCTCATCCATCATGTTGTTGAAACACTTGGCCAGATGTCCCAACTCGTCATTCGAATAGACAGTGACTTGATGGTCGAAATCGCCCTCGGCAATGCGGACGGCTCCGTTCTTCAATGCATCGACCGGATTGAGCACGTGCAGTTTGAATATGATGAAGATGAGACCGCCGAGGGAAAGCACGATGGCACCGAAGATCTCCATCAATTCGAACAGTACATGGCGGGTGTCCTGAATCATGCGTGTGGCATCGAGGCCGACCAGTACCTGGCCCAGGTTCTCTCCGTTGTCATTGATGGGGAAGGCATAGGTGGTCACCGGATCGACCTTGTCAGGCATCGCCGTATCGGCGCTATCGAGCTGTGAAATCCAGCGGTCGATCTGTTGTGATTGGGTGCCCGGGGGCAGATAGGTGGTCATGGGCAGTCCGTCGGGCGAACGGATCTGTGCGAATCGCACATCGGCATCGTCGCTGATCTGAGTCATGTAGCGATCCAGCGTGGTGATGTCGAACGTGTAGATGGCTTCCGGACTGATCAGCGCGATAAAGCGACCTATGGCATCGACCTTGCTGCGTAGACTGTCCGCCAGCAGGGTCTGTTGCGTGGTATAGACGTAGTAGGCGGCCCCGCCAAGGGTGATCAGCAGGACGATACTTATCCAGAACAGAAAACGGACACGCAGGCTCTGATGAAGAGCGCTGACTGCAAAGCGACGAGAATCGCTTTTAAGCTCATCGCCCATAGACACTTTCGATGATCTCACGGTGGGCGTCGTACTCTTTGTCCGTAACAGGGTTGAAGGCACTCAAGCGTGCCTGTTTGAGGATCGCTCTGCCCTCTGTGCTCTGCTTGAGGTTGATCAGCAAGGACTGCAGTCGCTGTTTGAGTGCTTGCGGCATCTCCTGCTTGACCGCCCAAGGCAGGTGCGGCAGCGGTTGGCTGGTGGCGATCACATCGAGTTGGTTGACATCGATCTTTGAGGTCACCACAGGCAGTCGGCGCACCACTTCGCCGGCGCCCCCGGCATCGGCGCGGCGCAGGTAAGTGGCCAATATCGCGTTCGGCGGATTGATGGCATAGGATTCTTCGTAATCCTCTTTTGTCAGGCCCGCTTGTTGCAGAAGATAGGTCGGGACGATATAGCTCATCATGGCGCGGGGGCCGCCTCCGAAGAGGATCTTTTTGCCCTTCAAATCGCTCAGCTGCCGTATGCCCGAGTCGTGCCGAACATAGATGGCCCCCATGATGGTCTTCTCCCCGAACTCCTCGTTCTGCACCAGGGCCTCGTAGGCCAGATCATCATGCGCACTGATGTAGTCGAAAGGATTGAGATGGACCAGATCGTACCGACGCTCTTTCAAATGGGTGATGAAGGTATCGAAATCGGACGACAACTCCATCGAGACCGGAATGCCGAGTTCCTTCTCCAGGTACTGGGAGAGCGGGCGGAAGAGTTTGGCGGTGATGGCCGCATCGCGGCGTGGAAAGACACCCATGATCAGGGGGTCTGCGGACAGCCCCAGGGTGCTCCAGCAGAACAGTACAGAGAGCAGCAACAAGCCAGTGAGACGGCCGCGGTAAAGACGCTTCGATTGAGTGAGTTTGTTCGCAGGCATAACGAGGGCTACCAGAAGATGTCCGATAGAGAGAATAACAACAATGACTACGGGGTTACCATCGGCGTGCAGACGCGTTTCTTGAATGATTCGGGAAGCATTCAATCCTGCCCGGCGTCAATCACCGGATCTGGCGGCTCAAGGTCCGCCAGCGGCTGGCATCAGGCGGCACGACGGACGCCTTGACTCAAGGCAAACAGGACTGCCGCCGCCACCACGATGGTCGGACCCGCCGGCGTGTCCAGGTACCAGGAACCGGCCAAGCCCCCAACCACCGCCAACGCGCCCGCCAGCACCGCAAGCAGCGCCATCTGCTCCGGCGTACGGCTGAAACGCCGCGCGACAGCGGCCGGAATCAGCATCATGGAGGTGATCAGCAGCACCCCCACAATCTTCATCGAGACGCCGATCACCAGGGCGATCAGGACCATGAAAGTCATCCTGACGGGGGCGACCCGAATGCCTTCGACCTGTGCCAGCTCTTCGTGCACGGTGATGGCGAGCAGTGGTCGCCAGATGATGGCCAGGACCGTCAATGCCAGCAGGCCGCCGCACCAGACCCACAGTAGATCAGTGGTGGTCACCGCCAGGATATCGCCGAAAAGGTAGCTCATGAGATCGACCCTTACATGGGTCAGGAAGGCCATCACCACCAGCCCGAGAGAGAGTGCGCTGTGGGCCAGAATACCCAGTTGGGTGTCGCTGGAGAGTTGACGGTTGTCCTGCATGGCGACCAGCAGCAGGGCCAGCAGTATGCTGAGCCCGATGACGCTCAGATTGACGCTGACTCCGAGCAGAAAGCCGAGCGCCACGCCGAGTAGCGCGGAGTGGGCCAGGGTGTCGCCGAAGTAGGCCATGCGGCGCCAGACCACGAATACGCCGAGCGGACCTGCGATCATTGCAACCCCGAGTCCCGCCAGCAGGGCACGCAGCAGGAATTCATCCATGGGACTTCTCCCCGCCATCGTGCGTGATGTTCTCATGAATGTCGTGAGTGTGGTCGTGGTGATGGGTGTAGACCGCCAGCTTAGCGCTGGCGGGGGTGCCGAACAGCTCCAGATAGGCGGGATGCTGGCTGACACTTTCCGGGTGACCCGAGCAGCAGACGTGGTGATTGAGACAGAGCACCTGATCGGTGGTGGCCATCACCAGATGCAGATCGTGGGAGATCATGAGCACCCCACAGCCGAGTTGATCGCGGATTCTGGTGATCAAGCCATAGAGGGACGCCTGGCCGGTGACATCCACGCCCTGAACCGGTTCATCCAGTACCAGCAGGTCGGGTTTTCGCAGCAGGGCACGTGTCAGCAGCACACGCTGGTGTTCTCCGCCGGAGAGCCGCTGCAGGGGGCTGTCGAGGAGATGCCGGATGTCGAGTTGATCGACCACGGCCATGAGGTCGGTGTCGCACTGCTTCTGGCAACCCAGGTCGAGGAACCGGCGTACCGTCAAAGGCAGGTTCTCAGAAAGCTGCAGGCGTTGCGGCATATAGCCGATTCGGATACCCCGCTGGCGTTCGATCTGCCCGGCGTCGGGTTTCAGCAGTCCGAGAATGACTCTGACCAGGGTGGTCTTGCCGGCCCCGTTGGGTCCGATAAGGGTCACGATCTGGCCACGTCGCACGTTCAGGTCGACGCCATCGAGAATCTGACGTCCCTGCAGGCTGACACTGATACCCTGGGCGTCGAGCAGGGTTTCGCGATCCAGCGTCATGTTCGCTTCGCCTCCCGGCAGCGGGCACAGGTACCGGCCACCTCTATGGTCTGACTGGCGATGCTGAAGCCGAGCGCCTTGGCGTCCTGCGCGATCGCCGATTCGATCGACGGATCGCCGATCTCCGCCGCCTGGCCGCAGCCGACGCAGATGAAGAACTGGGCCTCGTGATCACTTCCCGGATGGTTGCAGCCGACATAGGCGTTGAGGGAGGCGATACGGTGGATCAGGCCGTGATTCAGGAGAAAATCGAGTGAACGATAGACAGTGGGCGGTGCCGCCTTGCGCCCCTCAGTGACAAGCTGCTCCAACAGGGTGTAGGCGCCCACTGGCTGGTGACTGGACCAGACCAGCTCCAGTACGCGACGGCGCAGGGAGGTCAGACGCAGGCCGTGGCGTCGGCAGTAGGTCTCCGCTTGCAGCAGGGCCTGTTCGCGACAGGCTGCGTGGTCGTGCCGGTTGTCGGGGAAAGGGGAGAGTGGTATCGGACGCTTTCTCATTGCAGGCAGTTGACCAGGTTGTCGGCCAGTCGTCTCATGAGCTGGAAATAGGCTTCGGGGCCCGCTTCGAGGTCACTCCCCAGTGGGTCGAGTACCCCAGGCCTGGCGGAGGTCCCCTCAATCAGTGTTTGCACCAACTTGGGTCGGAACTGGGGCTCGGCGAACACACAGCGGGCATCCAGACGTGTGATCTTGGAACGCAGTTCGTGAATCCGGCGTGCACCGGGCTGCCGGTCGGGAGCGACGCTGACCGAACCGACGGCATTGAGCCCATAGTGTCGTTCGAAATAATGATAGGCGTCGTGAAAGACGATATAGGGCAGAGTCCGCACCGGTGCGAGCTGCGCCGAGAGTTCGCTGTCGAGTCGCTGCAGCCGTTCGACCAGCAGCCGGCTGTTGCTCCGATAGCGTGCCGCGTTCTCCGCGTCGAGCTGACTCAGCCGATCGGTAAGCCGGAGTACGATGCGGCGGGCGATTTCGGGCGAGAGCCAGATATGGCTGTCGATGTCACCGGCATGGCTATGTTCATGCGGTTCGGAAGCTCCCGGCTGATGGTGTCCTGCTTCCCATTCTTGGTTCGAACGCGCAGGCAACCATTCGATCCCATGCAGTTGCGTCAATCTCAACACCTCTCCCTTGAACTGGCGCTTCTCGAACAGTCGGTCCAGAGAAGACTCCACATCCGGGCCCACCCAGACGATCAAGTCGGCTTGCTGCAGCTGCCGCATGTGCGATGGTTTGAGGCTGAAATTGTGCGGAGACTCATTCCCCTGAATCAGCAGGTCAGGGCGCCCCACGCCCTGCATGATGCTGGCGATCAGGGAGTGGACAGGTTTGATACTGGCCACGACGCGCGGTGCCGCATTTACGTGAACGGTCTGAAGCAACAGGCCGAAGGCCAACAGTGGTAGTAGCGCGTTGCGGAGTCTGAAGCTTACTCTTTTCATATAGTGGATACGGGGCAGTAGAGTCAGAGTTGTCGGAACGTGATGTTATATTGTAACAAAAGTAAGGGTGCGCATTGTCTTGTGTCAACGATCGGGTGATCCTCCTGCAGAGGAAAATGTAGCGCTTGCTGCGGCTTACCCGAGTTGACTTTTGACTACAGCCGCTGTACGCAGTCATACAAAAAGTAAAGAATTTCCTATTTCCGCCGATCAAGCTGAGGACGTGAGGGTCAGAATACGCCTGGACTGCGTGGTGGTCGATTCGCCACTCACCCAGTCCGGACAACTGGATGATTATAAAAACACAGGATTACTGTGAAGGAGTTATCTCATGGAAACTGTGATACCCCGCTGGATGACGATCTGTTTCAGCGGTCTCTTGATGGGATCTGTTTCTCTCCAAGCCATGGCCTTGGACCCCGGCTATATCGAGGCGGTCGAAGCCGATGTAGCGGAGTTCACGAGTGGGGAATTCGTGCCTCCGGAAAATTCAGCCTGGCTCGGTTCCGCTTCCGAAGACACCTCCCAGATGGCTGATCTGGAAGGGTTCTCCAAATTTCTTCAGAACAAGTCTCCTGGCAGTTTCATCTTCTATAAAAAACTACCAACCGAATACAAGGAACAGCTGCAAAAGGACTACCTGGCGACCGGGGATCTCGATCGCATCAAGGACGATATCTTCAAATATACCCGTCAGCTGAAAAAGTAATACACGCACGGCATCGTCGTGGTGCAAGATTTAGGGAACAGAACCATGAAACGAATCAAGAGCGCTCTTAGCTACAGTCTCTGTCTGACGATCACACTGGGTATTCTCAGTTTCGAGAGCCAGGCAGGCGTCGACCGCAACCTGGCCTATCCCGCCGCGGGTGTGGAGCCGGACGCCGATGAAGTGGCGAAACAGGTCTACTTCGCCAACCATTTTTATGCCTTCGATAATTTCTCCATCAAGCGACGCGGGGGCACCCTCAGTGTATTGGTCAACAAGGCCGAGGGCGGCAGCCCCTTGACTACGGCGGTGGAACGCCATCTCAACAACAATTATGCCGCTGACGATGCCATCCGCTCGCGTGACCTGGCGATCTTCCACTCCGGCAAGATGCGCGGTACCGGCATGCTGGTTACCGAATATGCCGAAGATGATCGAAACAAGGACTATATGGTGTGGATTCCGAGGTTGCGTAAAATCCGGCGCTTTGCGCAACCGCGCCAGGACGACGCCTGGGGCGGCAGTGTGTTTAGTTTTGGCGATGTCACCCTGCGCAAACCCGACGACGAGACGCATGAGCTGCTGGGTAAGAAGAAGCTTCGAACCTGTCTCGGCATGATGGATGCGCTGGAAGGCAAGCTCTTTCGCTACACGGGACGTGTCCCGGAGCGAAGCTGCCGACATATCGACAAGGAGGTCTATGGCCTCAAGAGTACGACCAAATTCAACGATTGGTGGTATGACTATCGCATCAGCTACGTGGATACTCGCAGCTTTGCCGACTATCGCACGCTCTACTACAAGGACGGCAAACTGATCAAGATCATCGACCGTGACTGGGGGCTGGTGAATACAGAGGGGGAGGGGGATCCCCGGGCGCTGTTCTGGAAATACTGGTACGGTATCGATCTCAGAACCGGGCAGGAGAGTCTTGCGGTCATACCTCGCAAAGTGGTCAGCTTCAACAGCGATCTGGACAATGGCTTCTGGACCGAAAGAACCCTGCGTCGAATCAAACGTTGAGAGGCGCGCGCGGGCAGCTGCGGCTTTGACTTGCCGGCAAGCCCTGTATTAGACTTTCATGCCTAGCGCTTTCTCTGACTTAAGCGACTGATTCGTTATACAAATAATTGGTGAATCGGAGCCGCCAGAGCAGCGGAAAGCGATCCGTCTCGACGGATTAACAAACTGATATACAGGGCCGGCCCTCTCCGGGTGCCGGCCCTTTTGTTTCATGTGGCCTCTCGTATGGGCCACCACTGATGAGGAAGTTGAAGCATGCCAGTGATCTCTCTCCCTGATGGTTCTCAACGCGAATTCGATCGCCCGGTAACGGTTCACGAGGTGGCCGAGGATATCGGCCCCGGGCTCGCCAAGGCGGCGCTGGCCGGACGTGTCAACGGCAGACTGGTGGATACCTCCTGCCTGATCGAGGATGACAGCGATGTCGCCATCGTCACCAGCCGCGATGAAGCAGAGGCGCTGGAGCTGCTGCGGCACGATGCGGCTCATGTCATGGCTCAGGCCGTGCAGGAACTCTATCCCGGCACCCAGGTCACCATCGGCCCCGCCATCGAGGATGGCTTCTACTATGACTTCGCGCGGGAGGAGCCCTTCACGCCGGACGATCTGAAGAAGATCGAGCAGCGCATGCACGAGATCGTCAAGCGGGATCTGCCCTTACAGCGGGAAGTCTGGGACCGGCAGGAGGCGATCAAGACCTTCGACACCATCGGTGAGAAATACAAGGTCGAGATCATCCGCGAGATCATCCCCGAGGGGGAGGAGGTCTCGGTCTATCGTCAGGGCGACTGGTTCGATGTCTGCCGTGGTCCCCATCTGCCCAGTACCGGCAAGCTGGGTAAGGGCTTCAAACTGATGAAAGTGGCTGGCGCCTACTGGCGCGGTGACTCCAGCAACGAGATGCTGCAGCGGATCTACGGTACCGCTTGGCGGGACAAGAAGGAGTTGAACGCCTACCTCCACCGCCTGGAGGAGGCCGAAAAGCGTGACCACCGCAAGATCGGCAAGGCCCTGGATCTGTTCCATACCCAGGAAGAGGCGCCGGGTATGGCCTTCTGGCACAACAAGGGCTGGCAGATCTACCTGACCATCCAGAACTACATTCGCGAAAAGCTCCGGCATCACGGATATCAGGAGGTCCACACCCCTCAGGTGATCGACCGCAGCCTGTGGGAGAAGTCGGGTCACTGGGAGAAGTTCAGGGACGACATCTTCGTCACCGAGACCGAGGACCGGGTTTACGCCATCAAGCCGATGAACTGCCCGGCCCATATCCAGATCTACAACCATGGCCTCAAGAGCTACCGGGATCTGCCCCTGCGTCTGGCGGAGTTCGGCTCCTGCCACCGCAACGAGCCCTCGGGTACCCTGCACGGTCTGATGCGGGTGCGCAACTTCGTGCAGGACGACGCCCACATCTTCTGTACCGAGGATCAGATCCTCTCCGAAGTGCTTGCCTTCAACGATCTGTTGTTCGAGGTCTATCGTGATTTCGGCTTCGACGAGGTACTGGTCAAGCTGTCCACGCGCCCGGAAAAGCGTGTTGGTTCAGATGAGATATGGGATAAAGCTGAGAAAGCACTTGAAGATGCGCTCAATGAGCAGGGGCTCGATTGGGAGCTGCAGCCTGGCGAGGGGGCCTTCTACGGACCCAAAATCGAATTCTCCCTGCGCGACTGTCTCAACCGGGTCTGGCAGCTGGGCACCATCCAGCTCGACTTCTCCATGCCGGAGCGACTCGGCGCCCACTATATTGCCGAGGACAACAGTAAACAGGTGCCGGTGATGCTGCATCGGGCGATCCTCGGTTCGCTGGAGCGTTTCATCGGTATTCTCATCGAGCACTATGCCGGTGCCCTGCCGCTTTGGCTGTCGCCGCTTCAGGCGGTGGTGATGAATATCACAGACCGCCAGGCCGAGTATGTCGAAAGCTGTCTCAAATCCCTGCAAGACAACGGATTTCGCGCTGAATCGGACTTGAGAAATGAGAAGATTGGCTTTAAAATCCGCGAGCACACGCTGATGCGCGTGCCCTATCTGCTTGTGGTCGGCGACCGCGAGATGGAGGAGGGAACGGTGGCCGTGCGTACGCGCAAGGGCGAAGACCTGGGCTCAATGCCACTGCAGGACTTCATCGAACGCATGCGCAAAGAGGTCACGGAGCGTGTGAACTGAGTGTAAAGCACCGGTCTACCGGTGCTTTTCTACTTTAAGGAACCTTGAGAACTTGTCTCAAGGCGCCTTATACGAATTTGGACTTTTTGGAGGAACCGGCTATCGCTGCAACAAAAAAGCACCGACTCAACAATGACATTACGGCCACCGAGGTCAGGCTCATTGGCGAGGACGGTGAACAAATAGGTGTCGTTTCGATTGAAGAGGCCCTTCGGGTCGCCGAAGAAGCGACATTGGATTTGGTAGAGATCGTGCCGAACGGGGAACCCCCGGTTTGTCGCGTGATGGATTACGGCAAGTTTCTGTTTGAAGCCAAGAAGCAGAAACAGGCCGCCAAAAAGAAGCAGAAGCAGGTTCACATCAAAGAGATCAAGTTCCGTCCAGGGACGGGAGAAGGGGATTATCAGGTAAAACTGCGCAACCTGATACGTTTCCTCGAAGACGGGGACAAGACCAAGGTGACCATGCGGTTCCGCGGTCGCGAGCATGCCCATCGCGAGCTGGGTCTGGAGCTTCTGGAGCGGGTCGAGAGCGATCTGGCCGAATACGGTCAGGTCGAACAGAAACCCATGATGGAAGGTCGCCAGATGGTGATGGTGCTCAGTCCCAAGAAAAAGTAACTTTTTTCACGCCCGACGGCGTGACCAATTGCGGAGTTAGAAAGCAATGCCCAAGATCAAGACAAATCGCGGTGCGGCCAAACGGTTCAAACGCACTGCATCCGGTTCGTTCAAACGGAACGCCTCGCATCGTCGTCATATCCTGACGAAGAAGAGCACCAAGCGGAAACGCCAGCTGCGCGCTCCCAACACCATCGCAAAGTCCGACGCGGCCATCGCCCGTCGCATGATGCCTTACGCTTAATCTCAACGAATCGGATCTGAACAATGTCAAGAGTCAAACGTGGTGTACAAGCACGCGCCCGTCACAAAAAGGTGCTTGAGGAAGCCAAGGGTTATTATGGTGCCCGCAGCAAGGTCTATCGCGTCGCCAAACAGGCGGTCATCAAGGCCGGCCAGTATGCCTATCGCGATCGTCGCCAGAAGAAGCGCCAGTTCCGCGCTCTCTGGATCGCCCGTATCAATGCAGGCGCGCGGGAGAACGGTCTCTCCTATAGCCGCATGATCAACGGCTTGCACATGGCCAACATCGAGGTCGACCGCAAGATGCTGGCCGATCTGGCGATCCACGACAAGGCGGCATTTAGCGCGCTGGCAGAACAGGCCAAGGCCGCACTCTCCAGCTAACCGCCTGTCGTGAATACCGGTCCCGGCCGGTGGCGACGACGACAAAAAGGGGAAAGGCCTTCGGACCTTCCCCTTTTTTATTGTTTTATTTAACCCCCGATGTGAGAAGAGCTGATGGAAGAATCCACACTGGATCTTGAAAGCCTGGTAGGCGAGGCGGAACAGGCGATCGCGGCCGCGAACGACCTGCAGGCGCTGGACCAGGTACGGGTTGGCTATCTCGGCAAGAGTGGGCGCTTGACGGCTCAGTTGAAGCAGCTCGGCAAGCTGCCGCCGGAGCAACGTCCGCAGGCCGGCCAGACTATCAACAAAGCCAAACAGGCACTGCAACAAGCGATCGAGTCGCGCAAGACGCAGCTGGAGAGCGAGGCGCTGGCCAGCCGGCTCGCTAGCGAAACCATCGACGTCAGTCTGCCGGGTCGTGGGCTCTCCCGTGGCGGTTTGCATCCGGTGACGCGTACCCTGGAACGTGTGGAGCGTATTTTCGCGCATGCAGGCTTCGAAGTGGTTGAAGGCCCCGAGATCGAAGATGACTACCACAACTTCGAAGCGCTCAATATACCGGAACACCATCCCGCGCGGGCGATGCACGATACTTTTTACTTCGATGCCCATCTGCTGTTGCGGACACACACCTCGCCGGTGCAGATCCGTACCATGGAGCATAGCGGACCGCCGCTGAAGATTATTGCTCCGGGGCGTGTCTATCGGTGTGACTCCGATCTGACCCACACGCCGATGTTCCATCAGGTGGAAGGGCTGCTGGTGGATGAGAACGTCTCCTTCGCTGATCTCAAAGGGGTGCTCTACGACTTCCTCAGCAGTTTTTTCGAGCGTGAATTGAAACTGCGATTCAGACCTTCCTATTTCCCCTTCACCGAACCGTCGGCCGAGGTCGATATCGAATGTGTCATGTGTGGAGGCGAGGGGTGCCGGGTATGCGGCCAGACCGGTTGGATCGAGGTTTTGGGTTGCGGCATGGTGCATCCTGAGGTCTTCCGACACGTGGGCATCGACAGCGAGAAGTACACGGGCTATGCCTTCGGTGTGGGTATCGAACGTCTGACCATGTTGCGTTATGGCGTCAACGACCTGCGCCTTTTCTTCGAGAACGACCTACGTTTTCTCAAACAGTTTGCCTGACGGGGCGCTTGGAGAAGCAGCTTATCTATAACGCAAAGCACGCAATAAAGCGCGAAGACCTCAAAGTATTTCGACTAATTGTTCTTTGCGTGCTTTGCGCTTCATTGCGAACTTTGCGTTATAAAAATACTTACTTTGAAAAGAACGGTGAGAAATGAAATTCAGTGAAGCCTGGTTGCGCGAATGGGTCGATCCGCCGGTGAGCACACAGCAGCTTGCGGATCAGTTGAGCATGGCCGGCTTGGAGGTCGATTCGGTAACGCCGGTTGCCGGGGGCTTCAGCGGGGTGGTTGTCGGTGAAGTGATCGAAAAGACACAACACCCCGATGCCGACAAGCTGAGTGTGTGCCAGGTCAATATCGATGAGGGCGAATCCCTGCAGATCGTCTGTGGAGCACGCAACGTGGCCTCGGGCATGCGGGTGCCGGTGGCCAAAGTCGGCGCCGTGCTACCCGGGGACTTTAAGATCAAGAAGGCCAAGCTGCGCGGTGTCCAGTCGCTGGGCATGATCTGCTCCGCCAGCGAGTTGGGTCTGGCCGAGAGTTCCGACGGCATCATGCCGCTGCCTCAGGATGCTCCGTTGGGCCAGGATCTGCGCACCTATCTGGGACTCGATGACCAGGCGATCGACGTGGATCTGACGCCCGACCGGGGCGACTGCCTTGGTGTGATCGGTATTGCCCGTGAGGTTGGCGTCATCAACCGCTGCCCGGTCAGCGTGCCGGCCATCGAGCCCGTGCCGTCGGAGATCGAGGATGCCCTGGAGGTCGATCTGGTCGACGCCGCCGCTTGTCCCCGCTACCTCTGCCGCGTGGTCAGGAATGTGGATGTCAATGCGCCGACCCCGCTCTGGATGCAGGAGAAACTGCGTCGCAGCGATATTCGCAGTCTGGGACCGGTGGTCGATGTCACCAACTATGTGCTGTTGGAGCTGGGTCAGCCGATGCACGGCTTCGATCTGGCCAAGGTCGAACGGCAGATCCGGGTGCGCATGGCGGCAGCCGGGGAGAAGCTGACCCTGATCGGAGGTCAGGAGATCAGCCTGAGCGAAAACACACTGGTCATCGCCGACGCCGAGCGACCGCTGGCCCTGGCCGGGATCATGGGGGGTGAGGGCTCCGCCGTCACCGACAGCACGCGCGATATACTGTTGGAGAGTGCCTTCTTCGCTCCCGAGGCCATCAGTGGCAAGGCGCGGAGCTACGGTCTGCACACCGATTCATCCCACCGCTTCGAACGCGGTGTCGATCCCCGACTGCAGGCGCGCGCCATGCAGCGGGCGACGGCATTGCTGCTGCAAATCGCCGGCGGCGAACCGGGACCTCTGGTGGAGGCTAGCCGGGAGGATTTGATTCCTGAGCGTCCGCTGATCACGCTGCGTGCCGAGCGGCTGGCGCGGGTCCTAGGGGTCACCATCGAAAGGGTGGAAGTGAAGGAGATACTCGAGCGTCTCGAGATGACTGTGCAGGAAACCGAGGAGGGCTGGCGGGTACAGGCCCCCAGCTGCCGCTTCGATATCGCTATCGAAGAGGACCTGATCGAGGAGGTCGGCCGGATCTATGGTTACGAGCGGATCCCGACCCATCGCGGTGCCTTCGCCATCGAGATGCGAGAGGGCGGCGAGGCCCTGTTCAACCTGAGTCTCGCCAAGCAATTGCTGGTCTCCCGCGATTATCAGGAGGTCATTACCTACAGTTTTGTCAGTCCCGATATGGCCAGCCTGATCGATCCGGGGAAGGAGGCCATTCAGCTGGCCAATCCCATTTCCGCCGATATGTCGGTGATGCGCAGTTCGCTCTGGCCTGGTCTGATACAGACGGCGATCTACAATCAATCACGCCAGCAGCCCCGGGTCAGGATCTTCGAGTCCGGCCTGCGCTTTCTGCGCGAGGGTGAGCAGCTGTCACAACCGCCGGGGCTTGCGGGTCTCGTTAGCGGGTGGCGTGCGCCGGAGCAGTGGGACACGGGTAGCGACCCGGTCGATTTCTTCGACCTGAAAGGCGATGTGGAAGCACTATTGGCGCTCACCGGCGCAGCCGGGGATTTCGATTTCAGAGCGGAGACCCATCCGGTCCTGCACCCCGGCCAGTCCGCGGGTATTTTTCTTGCGGATTGCAAGGTGGGTGTTTTGGGCATGCTCCATCCGGAGCTCGAGCAACGTTTTGATCTGAACGGCGCCACCTATCTGTTCGAACTCGACCTGCAGGCGATCGAGCAGGGACGGCTGCCCAGCTTCGAATCACTTTCCAAGTACCCTTCGATTCGTCGCGATATTTCGGTCGTGGTGGAAAATCATGTGACTTTTGAGTCGATTAGGAACGTTATTCGTGAAGCGTCTGGCAAAATTGTTAAAGACATTCGCCCATTTGATGTCTATACTGGGGAGAATATAGATTCGGGTCGAAAAAGTATCGCATTAGGATTGATTTTACAGGAAAAATCACACACATTAACCGATCCAGAGGTCGATGAGGTGATGCAGGGCATCCTTCGTCGTCTATCCGATGAACTTGATGCAAAGTTGAGAGACTAGGATATGGCATTGACCAAAGCCGATATGGCAGCCAAGCTGTTCGAAGAACTGGGGCTGAACAAGCGTGAAGCCAAAGAGATGGTAGAGATGTTTTTCGAGGAAATCCGCCAGTCACTGGAACATGGACGTCAGGTAAAGCTTTCCGGTTTCGGCAACTTTGACCTCAGAGAGAAGAAGCAGCGCCCCGGACGAAATCCCAAAACCGGCAAAGAGATTCCGATCTCCGCAAGACGTGTTGTGACCTTCCGTCCCGGGCAAAAACTCAAGGCACGAGTAGAAGCTTATGCTGGATCCGAGCAGTAGTAACATCGATCTGCCCGCTATCCCGGGCAAACGCTATTTCACAATCGGCGAAGTCAGCGAGCTCTGCCAGGTCAAGCCCCATGTGCTGCGCTACTGGGAGCAGGAGTTTCCCCAGCTTAAACCGGTTAAAAGGCGGGGTAACCGGCGTTACTACCAACGCCATGACGTGTTGATGATCCGGCAGATCCGCAGTCTGCTTTATGAGCAGGGATTCACCATCGGCGGTGCCCGCCAGCAGCTTTCCGGCGAAACGGCAAAAGAGGATCTGCAGCAGAGCCAGCAGATCATCAAGCAGTTGCGCAGTGAACTCGAAGAAGTCCTGCAAATCCTCAAGCGATAGGCATCCACTCCTTTCCGTCTGCAACCCCCGCCAATGGGAAAACGGCCTGTTAGCCGGAAAGGCGAGGGATCTGCCCAGGACATTCCATAGTTTATGACCTTTCAGATTAAGAGCCTGCATGGAGCCACAGTCGATTCCTGGAGCCACAGTTTTACACCACTTCCGGGCGCGAATCGAAAGCTGAGGCATTCGCCAGTCCCGCTGTCAGAAAGGACGCAAACCGAATTGACATCAGCCGCTTAAGTGCCTAACATTGCCGCTCTTTCCGGGCGTAGCGCAGTCTGGTAGCGCACTACAATGGGGTTGTAGGGGTCGGGTGTTCGAATCACCCCGCCCGGACCAATTAATCAATTTTATCAAGACGGGTTAGCGGTCTTTCGCTAGCCTTTTTTTATGCCTCAGTAATCGAGTGCGACAGTTTGAACAGGAAAACTGTGGTGGGTGCTTTTCTGTGGATTTTTCCCGATTTGGATGGAACGGAAGTGCACGCGGGAGGCACTTTCTGTCCAAGACCACAAGATACTAAAGCGGCTGCCTAGGATCTGTTTGACTGCTTACGTGATGACAGGGATTATCGGACTGATTGTCGCAAACCTCATGGATCTGCCGAAGCTTTCGCATTTACCCCAATAGATTGATTTTTCCATGCATTTGATGTTCTTCCATGCCTATAGTTTGGATCCGGTTTAATATAAAAGTAAAAGTATGGAATCACGCGTAGCGATCACAGCATAGCTACCGCGATCTGGGGGGGAAGTCATGGATAGTCCTGTAAGATTTGATATTAGCCCGGAGAACAAGGGCAAATCTGCGAACTGTCTCGACTGTCAGATGTGTCTAGAAGATTCGGAGTTCGATCTGTGTAGAGTCGATTTCTATGTGGAGGAAAACTCGGTATTGATTTCCGCTGACAGGCAATGCCGAACGTGCGCCTGCGGGCCCCTTTTGGCAGCGGCCATATCTGCGCCTGTCCTGTTCGCAGAGAGCTTTACGAAAAGTATGCCGTCTAAGGGTCCCATCCCCCTGCACAAGTAGGGCTGATCGCCATCTCCTTGCCCTGTAAAGGCTCATATATACCCTAAGAACAGTCGACCAGATGGTTACGTCATCGGTCGGTGAAAAAATCTTGATGTTGATGGAGGACTGCGGGCACCAGCTGCCGTTGCAGAAAAGCACCAGTGTTTTGGCGTTGCGAAAATCGAGGTTCCCGCTGACATCCTGTACGCCCAGTTGCTCGGTCAGGATGTTATGCAGGGTTTCGGCCTCGGCTGCCAGCTCGAAAGTACCCTCAACATCGACATTGATCTGGTTCCAGGGGATATTGACCGAACCGGGGATGGTGCCGCGAATGATCCACTCGGGAGTACGCGAATCAATCACCATGACCTTACGATCACCATCACCGACGCGCTTGAGGTATCCCAGGACCTCCAGTTCACCCACGGTTTCGACTCCGGGCGCCACGACCTCCGGCTGGATGCAGAAGGGGGGACAGTGACGCGCTATCTTGGAATAGACGTCCGGAATCTTTGCGTCACTGTCGCTGGAGCGGGTGATCAATATTTTTTCACCCTGGTGGGTCACTTCGACCGATTGCAGCCCAGGTGTAATCTGATTACCCTCGCTTGCGCGCAGCTGTGTGGTGAGCGCTACGCCGCTTACAAGTGCGGTAAGCATGAGAGCTTTGACAAAATTCATGTTGTCTTCCTCCTGGTCTGATCTGTTATTGGTAATGTAGGTAAGAAGGCATCTTCAGATCCTTCTGAGAGACGGCCTGCTGATAGCCCAGGTGGCCCTGTTTGGCCGCATCATTGGCCAGCTTGGCGGCTTCCACGAACTTACCCTGTTTCAGCAGTTCTTCGGCCTTCTTGATCATCTTGCCCGTGTCGCGCCACTCACCATTAACGCTGGCGGCCTCCTTTTTGGCGGCCTTGGCGGCGTCGATGAGTTTCTGCACCTTGGCGGCCGAGGCTTCTTCGGCCATTACGGAGGTGGTCATACCGGCAGCTGTCAGGGCTGCCAGCAGGATTAAAAGAGATATCACTTTCTTATACATCGCTTATGCTCCAATAGCGTGAGTAATGTCATGTCTGTTGCGGTTCGGCGGCGAATTACTTCCGGGCGCCGGGGCCGTTGAGAGGCAGGCCGTTGCTCATATAGGTGAGGAAGTACTCCAGGTTGCGGTACTCAGGACCTTGTGCCTTGAACGGTTTTGCGCGGACCTGCTTGTTACAGCCGGTAAAGCGGCGGTGCAGGGTGCCAACGGTGCCCCACTTGGAGCGATAGACAGGAAAGTGCGTGGTGTGGCCCAGTGCGGGGCTGAGGGTATCGGTACGCAGCATCATGCCGGCGTTTTGCAGATGGCAGTGGGCACAGGAGAAGTTCAGTTGACCGCGCCGGGTGTAGTAGAACTTCTTGCCGTCCTCGTAGGCCTGCAGCGCAGCCGGATCGTCGGAGGGAATCTCGACGTTGGTGATCTGTCCGCGGGACTCATAGGCAATGTAGGAGAGGATATTGTTGATGGGGCCTTTTTTATACTTCAGCGGTTTCTCGCCATTGGCCTCACGGCACTGGTTGAGGGCCAGAGGCAGGGTCATGACCATGCCTTTATCCTTATCCCAGTAGGGGTACTTGCTCTCGATGGCCGGACCGTCCGGGAAACAGTCGCTGTAGGTCTTGCCATTGGCAAATGGGGTCTCCCACATGCTTCTGCCGTCGTCGATGAAAGGCTCGTAGGGGGGGAACTCTTCAATCGCCTCCCAGTTCTCACGCCCCACCGGGTCGATGGCATAGACGCCATTGACGTACTCTTCCATCGCCACATTCGGGAAACGCTTTTTGAAATAGTCGTGGAAGGCCTTGAGGTCCTCTTCCGGGGTCGATGCCTGAGCCGTGGCACCGATGCTGAAACTGATGGCCAACAAGGCCAATGTGCGGAACACTTTCTTCATGATCTTACCATCCTCAAAGGAATTTGCTGTCGTTTTCTAGACCTGGGCAGGGCGTCTCAGAGCGTCCAGATGAAATCGGTGATGAGGTCGACCTCTTTCTCGCTCAGCGCACCATGCTTACCGAAGGGAGGCATGGGGGATTCGGGGTTTTTCACCGTGGCGTCCCAGATCTGTGCACGCAGCTCGGCTTTGTTGGGAAAACGGGACTGCATCGCGATCAGTGCCGGTGCGATATTGCCCGGAGAGGCGCCACCTTCGATGCTGTGACATGCCAGGCAGTTGCCTTTTTTGCGATCAAAAGCCAGTTCTTTTCCCTGTGAAAGGGCATCTGTTCCTTCCGCGGATGCCAGCGGGGTCATGACAAACTGTCCGGCGAGGACGGTGACTGCGCCGACCAATCCGATCAGTTTTTTTCGATTACCAATCATTGTTTCCTCCAAGTGGGACTAAATGTGGTTCGTATCTGCTGCTGTGGGCGGCTCGGCCCGGCTTTGTTCTGGTCTGTGCAACAGATCTGAGGCATGCCAGTGCCGACAGGATGGCACTATAATGGCTGAGGACATTGTGATACCTCTGCCTCGGTTATGTAAAGTACAGATTATATTGAAAAATATAGTGGTTTACCCCTATGCCGCCGAGGTTGCTGATTGTGCGGCGAGGGCGCCTTCAATGTTCCCTATATGCGGCGAACAGCTCCAATAATAATAGTACAGAAAGCAAATTGAAACAGTAGGTTATGTCAAAGCAAAAGCGTCAATGGTGCCTCTATATCGTACGTTGTGCCGATGGTTCCTTCTATACCGGGATCACCAACGACCTGGAGCGCAGGGTTTTGGAGCACAATTCGGGAGTGGGTGCAAAATACACGCGAGGACGGCGACCGGTCATGCTCGCATACAGCGAAATCCATGATGATCGAAGCGAGGCCTGCAAACGGGAATATGCGGTCAAGCGTATGTCACGTCAACAGAAGCACAGACTCATTCAGGCCGCGTGTATGTCTGGCCGATCAGGTTTGACCGGCAGTAGTGGATCTTAGGGGAGTCCCACAGAGACGGCAGATATAAACGACGCCAGACAGACTTCGATGGTGACGAATGGCGCTAAGGGAGTGATCCCGGCAGGCACATCGATAGCTGAAGTGGCGCATCTTGCGACGGCTTTTCCGAGGAACGGCGAAAGCGTGGCAACGTTGGGGTTCTGCTCCAAAGAGCGTCATGATCGAGCGCCACTCGGCACCGTGAGGCCTGACGGCGGAACCGAACACCGCACGGGCCACCAGGTGAGCGACTTCGTGAGGAACGGTCTGCTCTATGAAAGCTTGGCCGTTCTCCCTCAGCATCTGCATATTGTAGCGGATCACTGTTTCGCCCCGAGGGTGGAGCAGTGCCATACCCGCCGCCTTGCCCCTCAAGTCGAAACGTACCTGAGGTTGTGAGATGGGGAGATCAAAATGGCGGGTCGCCTGCTCGATCAGCTGACGTGTCCGTGTCGCAGCCTGTCGTTCAAGCCTATTCTCGGACATCTGTTGGCCGGCGCATGATGGCGAAAGCGGTCGCTGGAAGGATCATCGACCAGATCCATGTCCCGCATGCAGACCTGAAAGCTCGTGCAGCAGATGAAGGTGCAACCGGGGTGTCCGTAGTTCTTGGAGATCCTGTCGGAGAGGGGGCGGAGACTGCGCCAGGCATTGCCTGTGCCCGATGAGCGGGTCCCAGGTAACGCTGGAGGTCGCTACTGAAGCTACCGGGGCGGACCTGATACAGCGGGTCATCAACTACCCATTCACAGCGTTTATGCAGGTTCATGGGTAGGCAATGATAAGGATAAAAAGCCTCCCCGAACAGGGGGGGTCACATGTAATTCTTGGCCTCTTCACCAGGATTGGGGAGACCGGCGATACGCCAGGCTTCCCGGCAACTGCCGAACAGCCGCTGCACGCCATGCTCGCCCAGGTGCATGATACGGCAGATTCTCGACATCACGGGCAACCCGCCACTTTCCAGGTGTTTTTCACGCAGATACATGATGACGGACCAGTGATCGGGCGACAGTTTGCCGAGGCCGTCCATCTCTGCCAGAAGACGAGCGGTCTCTCGGCTCCAGGCATCAGCGTTGACGAGAAATCCATCTTCGTCGAAGTGTAGGGGGATGTTGCTGCGTCCGGTCTCTGGATTCTGATAGCGGGTCTGTTTCATTGCACTGGCCTCCATGAGTGGTCCATGAGGGCGGCACTAATCAATTAATATAATTAATGAGGATATAAGCTAGCGCCGCATAAGGTGACTATAGACCCGATTTGCTACGATGCAAGTCGCAGACTTGCCGAACTGACCAATCGATTTTTCACAAACAATCCATGGTTATGTCGATGCGGGATCACCAATACTGAACTCGAGGAGGGCGTCATGATCAGGTGGTGGATAGCAATTCTGTGCATGGGATGGACGGTTTCATTACAAGCACAAGGCGCGAGCGAAGTTTGGCCGGAGTATGAATCGCCAAAAGTGGTCTACGAGTTCTATCTCGACCGGCCTGAGAAGATGACTTCGGCGCTCTACTGGATCCGCTCGCTCATGAACCCCTTGTTGGAAGAACCCTATGCCATGGCACCGGAGTTCATGGACATCAAGGTCGTCATTCATGGCACCGAGATCGTGACGCTGGTGAAGAAGAACTACAAGAAGTACCGGGAGGATGTGGAGCGTATGCGCTATTACGCCTCACTGGGGGTAGCGTTCAAGGTCTGCGGCATGGCGGCCAAGGAGTATGGCTATACAGCCGATGATTTTCAGGAGTTCGTGGAGATCGTACCCTCGGCCTTTACCGAGCTGGTCCACTGGCAACAGCAGGGCTATGCCCTGATTACACCACAGGTCTACATCAGGGAGCAGAGCCTGGATGAAATACGCTGACCCGGCGAATCGTCATCACTGCTTGAACAACAGGACGCTACCGCTGCCGATCAGGACAATGGCGACGATCCGGATGAATCCCTGACGCGACAGGTTGGTATGGATATGACCACCCACATAGAGTCCCAGGACCACCAGCGGTAAGGCGGCCAGAATCAGTGGCAAATTTTCCTCGCTATAGAATCCACTGGCAGCGAATCCGATCAGGCGCAGTCCCCCATCGATGGCGAAATAGGTGGCGATGGTGCCGCGGAAGGCCGCTTTACCCAGATCCCTGAGCCCGAGGTAGATCACGGTAAAAGGACCGCCGGTACCGAACACGGTGCCGATCAGCCCGGTCAGTGTTCCCAGCGGAGCTGCCCAGAGTCGGGAGCCGTGTAGAGGAGGCATGGGCAGCAGGGAGTAGATGGCGTAGGCGATGATGAAGATGCCGAGGGCATCGGTCAGCAGACCCGGTTGCAGCGCTTTCAGCAGATAGAGCGCGGTCACAATGCCCACAAGGGTAAATGGGAGCATGGGCAGCAGGTCTTGCCACTGGATGTGGTGAAAGTTGCGGATCCCGTGGCTCATGGAAGCCAGGTAGTCGAGCAGCACAACGGTCGGTACGACCAGGGTAATGGGCAATACCATCACCAACAGCGGCACCGCGACCAGGGCGGAGCCGAAGCCGGTAATACCGCGCACAAAATAGGCACCGAAGATGACTGAGGCCAGGTAGATCAGTTGAGCGGGGGTGATGGCTTCGAAAGACACTGAGGGCGGGAAAATTGTTAAAAATGTTTAAGAAAGCGTGTCATGTCACAACAGATCGAATAAGATTTCCCTAATATACTCTGTTTTATCCATCCTACCCAGACCCGTTCATGCTGAAACCGAATCTCCTGATCACTTTGGCGATCGCGCTTCTCACCGCATTGATCTGGTATCTCCTGAGCGATGCGGAGGAGGAGCCGCCATGGCCCCAGGTGATTCAGGGTTTTTCGTTTTCACCGGTGCGAGCTGGCGAGGACCCCACGCGCAACATCTATCCCACGCCGGAGGAGATCCAGCAGGACCTGCATCTGCTGGCGGATAAGACCCATGCCGTGCGCACCTACTCGGTTACCAGCACCTATGCCGAGATTCCCCGACTGGCTGCGGAAGAGGGCCTCAATGTGGCGCTCGGCGGGTGGATCTCGGGAAAAGCCGAGCTCGACGATCCGGAACTCCGCCGTCTCA
Organism: Candidatus Thiodiazotropha sp.; assembly: GCA_037384425.1. GTDB lineage: Bacteria > Pseudomonadota > Gammaproteobacteria > Chromatiales > Chromatiaceae > Thiodiazotropha. The sequence continues at coordinate 52,907 of JARROA010000017.1, forward strand.
TCGAGCTGGCCCGTCGCTATCACCGCAACGTGGTGCGGGTCATCGTCGGCAACGAGGCGATCCTGCGTGGTGATATCAGCGTCGAGCAGGCAATCGAAAATCTCGATTTCGTACGCCAAAGCGTATGGGCCCCGGTAAGCCTGGCCGAGCCCTGGCATATCTGGCTCGCACACCCCGAACTGGCCGATCATGTCGACTACATCGCGGCGCACATACTCCCCTACTGGGAAGGGATCTCACTCGATGATGCGGTCAATTTCTCGGTCAACAGCTACGAGGCGTTGCAGAAACGTTTTCCAGGCAAGCCGATCGTCATCGCCGAGGTGGGTTGGCCAAGCAACGGACGCCCCTTGAAACAGGCACGAGCCTCGCAGGCGAATCAGGCCAGCTTTCTGCGCCGCTTCCTCAAGCAGGCGGAAGAGGAGAACTACATCTATTACGTGATGGAGGCCTTCGATCAGCCCTGGAAACAGAAGCTGGAGGGTGCAATCGGCACCTACTGGGGCGTCTACAATGTGAATCGTCAACCGAAGTTCACCTTCACCGAGCCGGTGGTGGCGATCCCCCAATGGCGAGAACTGGCCGCCATCTCCATTCTGTTTGGGGTGATCGTGTTGCTACTGCTGTTTCGCGACAGTGAGGGGCTGCGTTCCAGTGGCCGTGGATTTCTGGCCCTGGTGGCCTACGGGACTGCCACCGGGGCGGTCTGGATATTCTACGATTACACCCGCCTGTATATGACGTTGAGCAACGTGGTGGTGGGCGTGGTGCTCTTTATCGGCCTCATGGGCGTCATCGTGGTACTGCTGGCGGAAGCGCACGAATGGGCGGAATCGCTATGGATGTGCCAGTGGCGACGCATGCCCAAGCCACAATCGCTGGCCGACAGTTCACTGCCGATGGTTTCGGTGCATGTGCCGGCCTACAACGAGCCGCCGGAGATGATGATCGAGACCCTGGATGCGCTCTCAAGACTCGACTATCCCTGTTTTGAGGTCCTCGTCATCGACAACAATACCCGGGATCCGGCTATCTGGGAGCCGGTTGAGCGACACTGCGAAAAACTGGGGCCAAGGTTTCGTTTCTTTCACCGTTCCCCCCTGTCCGGCTTCAAAGCGGGAGCGCTCAACTTCACCCTGGGCGAAACCCACCCTGAGGCCGAGGTGGTGGCGGTCATCGACAGTGACTATCAGGTCGATCCCGCCTGGTTGCACGATCTGGTGCCTCAGTTTTTGCAACGCGACGAGATCGGGGTCGTGCAGGCACCCCAGGACTACCGGGATGGCGCGGAGAGCTGCTTCAAGGCCATGTGCCTGGCGGAATACCGGGGCTTCTTCCACATCGGCATGATCACCCGCAACGAGCGCAACGCCATCATTCAGCACGGCACCATGACCATGGTCCGGCGTCGTATCCTGGAAGAGGTCGGCGGCTGGGGGGAGTGGTGCATCACCGAGGATGCCGATTTGGGGCTGCGGGTTTTCGAGCAGGGTTACGAGGCGACCTACGTGCCAAGGAGCTACGGCCGGGGTCTCATGCCCGACACCTTCATCGATTTCAAGAAACAGCGTTTCCGCTGGGCTTACGGCGCGGTGCAGATCATCAAGCGCCATCTCGGACATCTGTTCGGTGCGCGCAGCAACCGCCTCAGCGGTGGACAGCGCTACCATTTCATCGCCGGCTGGTTGCCCTGGTTCGCCGACAGTTTCAACCTCCTATTCAACCTGGCCGCCATCGGTTGGTCGGTGGCGATGCTGGTGAAACCGGAGAAGATCAACGCTCCACTGCCCCTGTTCGCCGTGCTGCCGCTCTCGCTCTTCCTGTTCAAACTGGTCAAGATGTTCTTTCTCTACCGCCGCCGCGTGTCGGCCACCGTACGTCAGAGCATTGCGGCGGCATTGGCGGGGCTGGCGCTTTCGCATACCATCGCCAGGGCCGTAATGCAGGGTATTTTCACAAGTGGATTGCCCTTTTTCCGCACCCCCAAACAGGTCCGCCATACGGGCTTGATACGGGCTATCGCCGATGCACGAGAGGAGGTGCTGTTTTTGCTGGCACTCTGTCTCGCCGCCGGCGTCATCTACAACCTGCAGGGTGAGGATCACCCGGATGCCCGAATCTGGAGCATGGTGCTGTTGCTGCAGGCGATACCCTATGCGGCCAGCCTGCTGGTCTCCGTGGTCAGTGCGTTTCCCTCCCTGCCGTCGGGTATCGTCGGGGCCATGGGTGTTATGCCTGTTGCCGAAGGAGACGCCGTTGCTCCGGCAACAACCCAGGACGAGGAAAAAAAGCCGATCCCTGTAGCAACCCAGGACGAGGAAAAAAAGCCGGTCCCTGTAGAGCCGGAGAACTGTTGACCGGACAATGGGTTCCTGTCTGTAACTCCCTTTTCGGACCTTGCGGACCCGGCTTCCCGGGTTGGTCTGATCTCCCGCACAGGCTCTGCCCGTGTCCACATCATGGAAAAGACGGTCACCTCGGGTTGTCGGCCGGAGCATATTTCCTCAATGGAGTCGTAACCTGTCTGTCGCGCAGCGCGACTCATCGCACCGGTTGACCTCGATGGTGACATGCACCAGGCGATGAAAATCGCGTAACAGGCCTTTGTAGTGCTCCGCCGTTTTCGGGGTATGCGTCACCAGGGCGATGATCGCGGCATAGTGGTTGGCGCCCACTCTCCAGACGTGCAGGTCCGAGACTCTGTTGTCGCTGTCGTTCTCGATGGTGTTCCGGATCGCGCGCCGATAGTCGGCATCGATGTTGGCATCCAGCAGGATCGGTCCGGTCTGCTTCACCAGACCGTAGGACCAGCGTGTGATGATGACCGCACCGACAATGCCCATCACGGGATCGAGCCAGTTCCAGCCGAGCGTTTTGCCGGCGGTAAGCGCAACGATAGCGAGTACCGAGGTCATTGCATCGGCTAGCACATGCATATAGGCGGCACGCAGATTATGGTCGTGATGATGATCATGTGCATGCGCATGGCCATGATCATCCTTCAGCAGCAGTGCACTGAGCAGGTTGATGAAGAGTCCGAGAAAGGCGACCGCAATAGCTTCGTTGAAATGGATCGGCTGCGGCTCGAAAATCCGCTGCAGGGATTCGGCCACCATGACCAGCGCCACCACCGCCAGGGCCACCGCACTGGCGAAGCCGCCCAGCACGTTCACCTTGCCTGTGCCGAAAGTGTACGCGGGACTGTCGGCATGTTTACGGGCATAGCGGTAGGCGAAGATAGCGATCAAAAAGGCCGCCACATGAGTACCCATATGCCAGCCGTCGGCCAGCAGCGCCATGGATCCGAAAGCGATACCGGCGACGACCTCCACCACCATGGTCACGGCGGTTAGTGCCAGGACATATTGGGTCCTGCGCTCCCCCTTGCGGTTGACCAGGGAGAAATCGTGGGTGTGCTGCAGTTCTGCGAGGGTCTGTTCGTGCATGAGTCCGGTAGACCCGTCGGTAGGCGGATCGTGGTCAGAAAAAGCGTATACCTGGGAGTGTGCAGCAAGCGTGAGAAAGTTTCACCACGGTTCGAGAGTGTAAATAGGCGAGTGGGTTGCCACGCTTTATACGCCCCCGCCTCGAACGGCTCACCCGCTCTGCGTCGAACGCGCGTACATCTCGGGCAGGATGCGTTCGACGGTATCCACGATGGCCTGTGTCTGCGGGTCGATCTCGATATTGACCCGATCGCCGACCCTGCGTTCACCGATCGTGGTACGCGCCAAGGTTTCCGGGATCAGATTGACGTCGAATTCACGACCCTGCACTTCACCGATGGTGAGGCTGATGCCGTCGATACCGATGTATCCCTTGGTGAAGAGGTATTTTCGCCAGGCATCGGGCAGTGTGAACCGCAGGCGATGGTTGTTGGCGCTGGTCTCCACCGCAACCACCTCTGCCGTACACAGAATATGCCCCGACATGGCATGGCCGCCGATCTCATCCCCGAAGCGGGCGGCGCGCTCGTAGTTGACCCGGTCTCCGACAGCGAGTTCACCCAGATTGGTCGCCCTCAGCGTCTCCTGCATGAGGTCGAAATCGACCCGGTCCGCTTCGATTCGGGTAACCGTGAGACAGCACCCGTTGTGGGCCACCGAGGCGCCGGGAAGCAATCCGTTGAGCGCTTCGGCAGGCAGTCGGACGCGATGCGTGCGGAAGTTATCCTTTTCAACGATATCAATGACTTCAGCGGTGCCTTGGACGATGCCTGTGAACATAGATCTGCGGTTCCGGGTTGTGGCTGGGATTGGCTATAACGCAATGCTCGCAATGAAGCGCAAAGAGCGCAATGGGTTTTAAGACTTTATTCGCAGCACTATCTAAGTGCATGCATGTGATGGTACGGAGCTTGTGTACTTGATTTACCGGTGTGCGAGCGTCGATACGCATACACAACCATTCTGTCCGGAAGGGCGGATCGATTAGGCCTGAAAGACATTGCGCTCTTTGCGCTTCTTTGCGTCCTTTGCGTTATAAAAGTACCGCTCTTTACCCAAGTATCCATCTCAGGCGCTGCTCATCTGCTCCTGTCGCCCGTAGAGGGAGGAGTAGAGTCCGTTGTTTTCCAGCAGTTCCTCGTGCCGGCCCTCTTCAACCACCCGGCCGTCCTCGAACACCAATACGCGGTCGGCCTGTTTCACCGCGCTCAGTCGGTGGGCGATGATGATGGTGGTGCGTCCCTTGAGGAAGGACTGCAGGGCGTGGTGCAGATCCCCTTCGGTGGTGGTGTCGAGTGCCGAAGTCGCCTCGTCGAGGATCACCACACTCGGATCGGTCAGGACCATGCGGGCGATGGCGAGACGCTGGCGCTGGCCGCCCGAGAGACGTACACCGAAGCGGCCGATCAGAGTCTCGAGGCCTTGTGGCATCTCCGCTACGGTCTGTTTCAGCTGGGCGATCTCCAGGGCCTGCCAGAGCTTCTCCTCGCTGGCTTCGCGTCCCAGGGTGAGATTGACCCGCACGCTGTCATTGAGCAGGGCAGGGTGTTGCAGCACGGTGGCCACATGGTCGCGCACCACGTCCATGCCGATCTCGTCCACCGTTACGCCGTCGAACAGGACCCGGCCCGAACGGTTGGGGTAGAGGCCGAGAATGATCTGCACCAGGGTGGTCTTGCCGCCACCGCTGGCGCCGACGAAGGCCACCTTCTCCCCCGGCTTGATCTCCAGGTTGACCCCGTTCAACACATCCGGACCATCGCCATAGGCAAAACTGAGGTTCTCCAGGCGCAATCCGACCGTCTGTTTGCCTTCGAACGGGTTCTGCAGATGGGGGTAGGCGGGTTCGAGGTCGACTCGCAGCAGGTCGTTGATGCGACCCAATGCCGCCTGTGCGGAGTGGTAGGCATACTGGATGTTGAGCACCTCCTGCACGGGGCCCATCATGAACCAGAGATAGGCGTAGACCCCCAGCATCTCACCGATGGTGAGACCTGACCAGAGCACCATGAACATGCTCACCGCGCGGAAGATGTCGAAGCCGAAGAGGAAGATCATGAAGGAGAGCCGGTTGGCCGCGTCGCTCTTCCAGGTGAAGGCGGCGGAGTGATGGCGTATGTGGTTGGCCTTGTCGATGATACGGCGGATGTAGTGGCGCTCGCGATTGCTGGCGCGGATCTGTTGAATCGCGTCAAGGGTCTCTTCTAGCGATTCCTGAAAGGCCTGAAAGGCGGAATTCTCCTGCTTTTTGAGCTGTTTCACCTTGCGCCCGAAGATGGTAGTGAAGTAGATCACCAGTGGATTCAGAAACAGGATGAAGAGGGCCAGCTTCCAGTTGATCCATAGCAACACCACCGCGGTGCCGACGATACTCAGCACGGCAACCAGGAATTTGCTGGTGGTGACGCTGACGAAGTTGTCGACCGCCTCGAGATCGGTCACCAGGTGGGAGGCGACAGTGCCGCTGCCTATGGTCTCATAGGCGGACATGGAGATGCGCTCCAGCCGGTGCAGCAGGTCGCGGCGAATATGGTAGATCACATCTTTGGCGATACGGGTGAACTGCCAGCTCTGCCAGACCCCGAACACCAGGGCCAGGAAGCGCAGCAGGAGGGTCAGGCCGAGGATGGCCAGGATGTAGAGCACCGGGCCGTGCCAGGACTCGGGAAACAGCGCCTGCATCACACCGACAGCCCGCCCCGGCTGTTCCAGCAGCACCTCGTCGACCAACAGCGGGATCAACAGGGGGACGGGGACGGCGGCCAGAGTGCCGAGGATGGCGATCAGATTGGCCCACACCAGTTCCCGGCGGTGTCTGAGCACCATCCCGATCAGCTCGTTCCAACTGTATTCGCGGTTGCGCAGCTTTCGCGGTGTCGGGTCGTTACTCATGACAACGGCGTCTGGCTTTCATATAGCGTAAGGCTTCGATGCGGTTTTCCGCATCCTGCATGCGGTCGTACTCGGCATACTCGGCGACGCCGGAATAGGCCATGTAGCTCCAGGCGCCGGGAGCCCAGATGGCCCCGGCCCAGAGTGAAGCGGCGTGATAGGGGTCGTCGTAGAATCCGGGCTTGCTGCTGTAGGTCTGCGGATTGAGCCGGGCGATTTTCAGGTTCAGCTCGTCGCAGGTCAGCTTTTCATCACCGGCTTCGAACTGCGGATTGAGCGGCTGGGGGTAGAGACCGGGCCCGGCCAACGAGATCGGGACGACAAGCAGCAGGGCACTGATCAGGAGGGGGTAGGCTGAAATCTTGCGCATGGCTGGACTCCTCGGACGCAGGCGTGTTTCAACGCGTCGCAATTGAGGGCTGGATGATCTGTGCATCATCGATTGCATGATCCCTCCATTTTATAGCAAGAACGGCGGTCGGATCATGCATGAAAGCGCGATTCTGGAATCGTCTCGAAAGCTTCCGCTTCCGTTTCCACAGAGCTGCTCGATGCTTGGATTTTACACGCTCAATGAGTGCGGATTCCGAGAAGGCTGCGGGCTCAGAGGACGGACTCGGTAAAGTCGTAGATCAGGTTGTGCTCGGGTCTTTGCACGAAATTGCCCTGCACGAAGTCGGCGCCGCTGCTCCAAAGTATGGCAATGCTGCGGGGGTCTTCGACCTGCGGGGCGATCACCTTGATTTTCAACTGGTGAGCCAACGAGATCAACTCCTTCAGCCCCTTCTCCGGTTCGGAGAGCAGGCTGTAGTCGAGCTTGATATAACTGATCGGCAGATGCCTGAGGATGCGTTCGGACTCGGGGCTGAAAGCGACCTTCGTCAGCAGGCTGGTGATGCCGATTTTGTCCAGAACGTCAAAGCAGATCTTGGCCGAATTGATATTCTTGCCCACATCATTGATGTTGAATTCGAAGGTCATATTGTTGGCGCTGAAATGCCCGCTGCGACGTTTCTCCCTCAGCCAGCTGAGGCGTTCCATGTCTTCAAGCAGGTCAGTCGATTGAGAGACGAAGAGGTGGAGATGATTGCCTTGCTTGCGATATTCATTGACCGCATTGATGGCCTGTCGCGTTGTCCACTTGTCGATCTGGCTGATCAGGCCCAAACGCTCTGCTGTAGGTATGAAATCTCCTGCAGTGAGCAGTTTTCCGTCCGGCTCCTGCAAACGGATCAGGGTTTGATAATGGGCCTCCGGTGAGCCCTGAAGGGCGACAACCGGCTGGAAGAAGACCTGAAACAGGTTCTGCTCGAGGGCGCGCTGTATCAGTTCGCCGAGCTCGGTGCCGGTGTCGACTGCAGCCTGCGGTTTGGGTTCCGGCTTGACCAGTTTGATGCGGTTCCCACCCTCTTCCTGCGCCTGGCGGCTGGCGATCTGGGCATGGGCGATGATCGAACGTGAATCCTGGTTGCCGGTTGCCAACGGAAAGATGCCGATACTCAGGGTAATGCCGACCGTGGTGTTTTCGACTTCGATGATCTCCTGGGCCATCGTCTGGCAGATTTTTTCCATCAGCATCGCGATGTTGTCCAACTCGCCACGGGAGAGCAGCAGGCCGAGGCTGCTGTCACCGAAGCGGGTCAGGACATCCTGGGACTGCAGATGTTTCTTGATCGATTTGGCCGCTTCCACCAGCACCACATCCATGCCGCCGATACCCACGGTTTCAACCAGGTATTCCGGATTGTCGATCTGCAGGTAGACCACGGCGCTTGCTTCGTCGACAGCGGTATCGGCCATCAGCATGGCGTCGAGACGCTCCAGCAGATAGTTGCGGGTATGCAGACCGGTCTCTTTTTCGCTGCGTGAGGGGGCGCCGAGGCGGTTGCTCAGCTGACGTGCACGCCGGATCCGGTTGGTGACTGTCGAAATCAGGTGTTTGGGCGCAATCGGCTTGGAAAGAAAATCCTCGCCGCCGAAACTCAGCGCCTTCAACTGCTTGTCCAGGTCCTGTTCGCCTGAGAGAAAGACGATGGGGATATCGACGAATTCGTTCTGCTCGCGGATGACGGTGGTCAGTTCCGTGCCGCTGGCGCCTGGCATGTAGAGGTCCATCAGGATCAGGTCAGGTTTGAAATCCATCAGGGCATTCATGACCTGCAAAGGATCGGTGACGATTCGGCATTTGAAGTCCGCCTTGCTCAGAATGGCATCGGCGAAATCGGCCTGGGCCGGGTCATCCTCGACGATGAGTACCCGATAGGCGGTATCCGACTCTGTCGAGGTCAGCTCGCGGACCCGTTTCGCCACCAGGAAGGGATCGATCGGTTTCGACCAGTAGGCGCTGGCGTCCACCCGCATGGCCGCAAGCCGTGTCTTGAGATCGTTGTTGTCTGCGATGAAAGCGACCGGTACGCCGGGCAGTGAGTTCTCCTTGTTCCACAGTCCGCCCTGCTTGCTCTCGGGGAAGAGGGCATGCAGGAAATCGGTATGGCTGATCAGCAGGCAGTGATCGTCGGGATTGATGTCGTAGTGGTGGATCATCTCGTCTGCGTTCTGCAACAGGCGGACGTCGAAACCGAGTGCCTGCAGATTGCGGGTGAGGCTGGCCGCCAGTGCTTCCGGGATACCCAGCAGAAACACGACACAATCCCCACGCTCGTGTTCCTCTGTCGTCTCTTTGATCTCCTGAGCCGCCGACAACAGCGCCTCGGCCTGTTGGTTGCAGGCCTGGATCGCGGCATCCTTGAATGCGTGCACCAGACCGTCGAGCGCCACCACATCGTCATGCTGCGGTTTGAGGCCGGTGTTGTGATACTCGCTGAGATGACCGATCAGGGAGTTTCCGCTTTGTGCGATCTGTGAGACACCGAACTTGGAACCGGACTCAGCCAGGGTCGCGATACGTTCGACCAGGACATCGAGCAGCTTGCCGTCCCAGTCACTGTGTACCAATTGGTGCCAGTTCTCGAGAATGGCCGAGACTCTGCCGGGAGCCTGTTGTAAGAACGACTGGATCAGGTCCAGTTTCTTGGATCGTTTATCGGCTGATTTGTCGCTACACATCAGAATTGGAGGTCGTTTACGCTGCTGTCATGCTCTTAAGAAACGGATGAGCCGGGTCGTGGAGCCTGTGGTGCTGGAGAGGTTAGTGTTCACGTCTGCTCCGAATCATATCGTTTTGTCACCCGTACCGGAAGTGAAAACGGCCCTGATCAGGTGAAAAAATGTTTGGAATCAAGCAATCCCGAATCGCGAAAGCAGCCCCGGAAACGTCGGTGTGGGGTCGCGGCTGAGTGCGATGGCGATGATATAAAGATAGCAACAGATAGCCGCCACACCGGCGGTTTTTGCGCCTGCAGAGGAAGCTGATCGATGATCCAGGCCATACTCAGGCCGCTGATGAAGAGCAGGGTGTCGTTATAGTGGGGCAGGGTACGTACCCAGGCGCCTCGCATCTCCAACCGGCCCTGCAACATCCACACGAAACGCAGCAGAAACAGGCTGCCGGTGATGATCACCGTGGTGACATGGAGTAGTTTGATGTAGGGGTAGAGGCTGACTGTATCCATGACAAGGGTAGGCCCATTTCACTCCTGGGCGGTATCGAGCGAAACCACTAACAAGTGATCTCCATCGATCTGCCAATGCAGATCATAGTCCAGCAGCCGCATGCCGTAGCGCCGGTCTTCCTCCTCGCCCCGGCGGTAGCCGGGCCGCGGATCCAGGGCAAGTATGCGGCGGATCAGTACCCTCAGCTGTTCGGACTCCTCCAGGGGCAGCGCTTGCAGGGTTTTCTCGGCCGCTGGTGAAAAGCTGAGGCGATAGCGCTCCTCGGGAGCCGCGGGTGCGTAGCCCGAGCGGGCGTCGGCGATGGCGTCGGCGTAGGGAAGATAGGGTTTGATGTCGAGCACCGGAGTGCCGTCGAGCAGGTCGATACCACTAAGGTGGAGCCGGACCCGGTTGGATTTCAGCTCCATCCGCTCGAGGCGTACCACCGAGAGGCCGATCGGATTGGGTCGGAACGGGCTGCGGGAGGCAAACACCCCCACCCGCTGATTGCCGCCGAGCCGGGGAGGCCTCACTCTGGGTTTCCATTGCGACTTCAGGTTGGCGTGAAAGACGAAGGTCAGCCAGATGTGGGAGTAGTCAACGAGTTCACTAAAGGCCTCGGGCCGGCTGTAGGTCGGGGCGATCTCCAGGATGCCCCGGGCCTCGGGAATCAGCCCCGGCTGACGGGGGATGCCGAACTTCTCCTTGAAGCAGGAGCTGATATAGCCGATGGGATCGAAGGTGTAGCGGGTCACGACTTGAATCGGATCACTTTCTTCAGCGGATTGAGGTTGATCTCGTCGTAGACCGTTCCCGCGGGGGCCTCCAGCACAAGCTGTACCGCCTGGGCCACATCCTCCGCACGCAGGTGGTTCTCCGGCGCCTCGCCGGGGGCGAAATCGAGTTCATCGTAGAAGGCGGTAGCGACCATTCCGGGATTGATCAGACAGACGCGCACCCCGCGTCCGCTGCACTCCTCGCGCAGCGACTGGGCCAGTCCGCGCAGCCCGAACTTGCAGGCGGAGTAGACCGCCCCCTTGCGCCCACCGCTGAGGGCGGCTTCCGATCCGATCAGGATCAGGTCGCCCCATCCCTGTTTCTTGAAGCGTGGAACGAAGGCCCGGGCGAGATAGATGTGCTGCAGCAGATTGGTCTCAACCAGCTCCCGGATCTGGGGATAGGAGAACTCCTCCAGGCAACCGAAGCGGCCATAGCCGGCGTTGAGGACCAGGCCGTCCAGCTCGGGATGGATGCGCGCCAGTTCACCGAGCCGGTGGGGCAGATCGTCGATCTGTGAGAGGTCGAGATTCACCTGCTCCAGGCCTTCATGCGGGCTCGGCCAGTCGGAAAAGTCACGCCCCACGGCCACCACCCGGCAGCCGCTCGCCAGCAGCTGACGGGTGATGGCGGCGCCGATACCGCGGCTGGCGCCGGTAACGAGAATTTTACGTTCAGCGAGTTTCTGCATGGGGTAACAGGCAATGGATCATGGTTTCGAGCGTTGGCAGGGCGCCTTCGATCAACTTGGCGACCATTTTAGCGTTAATTCCTCGGCTCGGATTGGCCGGATTGTCCGAGATGATCTTGAGCACCTGCAGTCTGGAAAGAGCGCTGTCGCCAGCGAGGACGCGGGCGATGGCTGACGACTCCATGTCATAGGCGGCAACATCGGCGAAACGGGTCTCCGCTTCCACCACGCAGCGCAAGGGGCCGATGCGGGTGGCCGGCAGCCCGCTGAGCGGCTCCAGGGCCCAGGCCTCTCCGGTCGAGGTGTCGATGACGCGGTCAGCGCACACCACCTCACCCGGCTGGAGTCTGGCGTGACCGGCGATTCCAAGGTTGATCCAGTAGGTAGCGCTGTTGGCGCTCATCGACGCTATCCAGGCAACGGCCTTGCCGGCGGCGAGCTGCCCCGGTCCGCTGAGCACCAGTGTGATCGCCCCCCTGCCATAGCGGGGATAGGCACCATCGGGTTGCAGGCGTTTCAGACCCAGTGCGCGAATGACCGGTTTCGCTTCAGCCGGCAGGGCCACGACCAGGCAGAGGGAATGTCCTTTCATAGGCGATGCAGTTGGGTCTGATAGTCGGACTGGAGTCGGCGATAGTGTACCGCCCGTGTCTGCTGGCCGCGCTTTTCCGCCCCCTGTGCAATGATGCCCGCCTTTTCGATCAGGATTTCCAGGGTCGCACGGCGATCGGCTCCGGATAGGGCCGGGGATGCCAGGATCTTCTCCAGGGCCTGGACCCTGAAGCGGTCCATGCCCCAGTGTCGGCGGGAGAGCTGATCGGCATGGCCGCCGTGTTTCACGATCAGCGGTCGTTCGATGAAGAGGACCTCCTCATGGGCGCACACGCGCAGCCAGAGGTCGTAATCCTCACAGGCGGGGAGTCGGCTGTCGAAGTCTCCATAGTCATCGAACAGGCTGCGGTGCAACACCACAGAGGAGGGGGAGATGACACACAGAGACAGGCAGCGCCGGAAGATGCGGCCACCCTGTTTCGCATGTTTGCGCATCGGATTGACGCGCACGCCATTGCGAATCCAGATCTCCTCGGTATGGCAGATCCGCAGGTCCGGATTCCGCGCCAGGGCCTCAGCCTGCAGGCGAAGCTTCTCGGGCAGCCAGGCATCGTCGGAATCGAGCAGGGCGATCCACTCCCCGCTGGAGTGGGCGATGCCAAGGTTACGGGCGCTGCTGACCCCCTGATTGGCCTGGTGGAGATAGCGGCACTCGGGGTAGCGATCGTGCACCAGCTGTGCCGTCTCATCGTCGGACCCGTCGTCCACCACAATGACCTCGTGAGGCGGCAGGGTCTGAGTCCGTACCGAATCGAGTGCCCGCGGCAGGACCGAGGCCCGGTTGTGAGTGGGAATGACGACTGAAATCAGCATGGGTTCAAGCATAACCCCAATGCGATGAGTGATAAATCTATGAAGACGTTTGCATTTCATTGGCGAAATTTCGCCTATCATTGAAAGTTGCCAGTTTCAAAAAATCTTGTTTTTTGATAAGTCGGGAACGGTACGGTAAATACGAATGTGGCAAGGGACTCTGCTATGCTTCAACGGTTGTATCAGACGGGCGTCACGCCCAGGAGTAATAGTGGAAGTGTCTTCGCGAAGATTCGATACAGATGCGGTCCTACAACACATCATGGAAAAGGACAAGGGGGCCTTCGAGGCCTTCTACGAACGCTATCGGGGACGCATCTATCGCTTCATCGCCCGGCAGTACGGCACCGGTGATTTCGGCAAGGCGGCCTACTATGCCGCCTGGCGCCATCTGGTCATCACCAGCCACACCAGCAAAACACCCAAAGAGCTGAAATTCGGCTTCTTTCAGAATCTGGGCAAGCCGAGCCAGGCCACCCAGCAGTACAGCCAGACCGCCAGTCAGACAAGCTACCTGCCGCGGGATATCGAGGAGGACGGCAAGTGGCATGTGGTGTTCATCGAGCAGTTCCGCCGATTACCCGAGTCGATGAAGAAGCGTTTCCTGTTCAAACACGAGATCGGCCTCAGCACCACCGCCATCGCCCGTATCTTCGAAGACAAGCGCAAACATATCGAGAAGTCGATCGAAGAGGCGGAGAAGATGTTGCGGCTGCACATGGATGAAGCGGGCTGCCCGGCAAGCATCTCCCTGGACCGTCTCTACCGCGAAAGCCGTGTGGTCAAACCACCCGCAAGCTGGGATAGCGAAATTCTCGAGTCATTCTCCATCTGGCTGAAGCAGGCGGAAAATCCCGGCCTCGAACAGAAACGGCCCGAGCTGCGTGAAGAGGAAGCGCAAAACCAGTTTGCGGATAAATTCACGGAGCTGAAGGCCACGGTCAAGCAGTTCGCCACCCAGCTCAAGACCCGCTTCGGGGGCAAGAGCAAGAAGCCGCGCCTCTCCACCCCGCGTCGCTGATTCCTGGGGCGCCGTTCTCAGGCTTTTCCGGCTCGGCCGGGCTCTTGGTGCTTTCTGCCGCCCGGTGGCTGGTGTAGAATCCCCGCTTTTTCGACAGCGGTAGCCATCATGCAAGACATCAACCCGATCATCCACCAGATCGATGACTTGAAGGGACGCAGCGCCTCCCTCAGGGGGTATCTTTGACTACGAAGGCAAGAAGGAACGCCTGACCGAGGTTCTGCGCGAGCTGGAGGATCCCGACATCTGGAACGACCAGGAGCGCGCCCAGGCCCTGGGACGCGAACGCGCCTCTCTGGAGGCGGTGGTGCTGACCCTCGAATCCCTCGCCGGCGGCCTGGATGACGCTGCCGATCTGCTCGAGATGGCGGTCGAGGAGGCCGACGAGTCCGCCGTGAGCGCCATCGAGAGCGATGTCCAGGGCTACGAAAAGCAGGTCTCCGAGCTGGAGTTCCGGCGCATGTTCTCCGGCGAGACCGACCACTGCAACGCCTTCCTCGACGTCCAGGCCGGCTCCGGCGGCACCGAGGCCCAGGACTGGGCGGAGATGCTGCTGCGCATGTACCTGCGCTGGGGCGAGCAGCGTGGCTTCAAGACCGAGCTGATCGAGGTCTCCGCCGGCGAGGTGGCCGGCATCAAGAGCGCCACCGTGCGCTACGAGGGCGAGTATGCCTTCGGCTGGCTGCGCACCGAGACCGGCGTCCACCGACTGGTGCGCAAATCCCCCTTCGACTCGGGCAACCGCCGCCACACCTCCTTCGCCGCGGTCTTCGTCTCGCCGGAGATCGACGACTCCATCGAGGTGGAGATCAACCCGGCCGATCTGCGTATCGACGTCTACCGCGCCAGCGGCGCCGGCGGTCAGCACGTCAACCGGACAGAGTCGGCGGTGCGTATCACCCATAACCCGACCGGCATCGTGGTGCAGTGCCAGAACGACCGCTCCCAGCACAAGAACAAGGCCACCGCCATGAAGCAGCTGAAGGCCAAGCTCTACGAGCTGGAGATCCAGAAGCGCAGCGCCTCCCAGCAGGCGGTGGAGGAGAGCAAGTCGGACATCGGCTGGGGCAGCCAGATCCGCTCCTACGTGCTCGATCAGTCGCGCATCAAGGACCTGCGCACCGGGGTCGAGACCGGCAACACCCAGGCGGTGCTCGACGGCGGCCTCGACATGTTCATCGAAGCGAGTCTGAAGAGCGGGCTTTGAGCGGATTAATTAATAACGCAAAGGACGCAATGAAGCGCCAAGCGCGCAAAATTTGTTAATGTGGGTTTATGTGTGGTTGTCGAGACCAACACTCATCCTATTGCATACTTTGCGGTCATCGCGTTTATGAACAGGTATGTTTATATGACGTAATGGGTGCAATGAAGCGCCAAGTCGGTTGATGTGGATCTAGATTACCCGCCATGATCAGCCATGCGGATAGTAGCTTCGAGAATTGAATAGTGGTTGAAAAGTTTTGAATTTACTGATGAGTTTTGAGTCGAGGTGTTCGCTGCGCTCATGTGTTTTATACCCCCCTCTCCCTGGCCCTCTCCCGCAAGGGGAGAGGGAACGCATGGATCAAGCGTCGGAGCGAACAAACGGCTTGATACCGCGATCCGACAGAAAACTTTCGATGCACTCGCAAAGCACTTCCCCTCTCCCCTTGCGGGAGAGGGCCAGGGAGAGGGGGGCAATAACCCATGAGCGCAGCGAACTCCTCAGCTCAACGTTCGAAACTGTCGCTGGCTACTGATTCTTTGGCTGAGTATCGTGGGTAATCAGGATGTGGACTGAGTTGCAGAAATCGAACGAGACAAACAAGCACCCCTTTGCGTACTTAGCGCTTCTTTGCGCTCTTTGCGTTATAAACCAACAGACAACTTGATACGAAGTGCAAATGAACGATCAGATTGACGAGAACAAACTCATCGCCCAGCGACGCGAGAAGCTGCAGCAGCTGCGCGAGAACGGCAACGCCTTCCCCAACGACTTCCGGCGCAACACCATGGCCGGTGAGTTGCACGCCGAATACGACGAGAAGAGCGACGAGGAACTCGAAGCGCTGGGCCTGCGGGTGAGCCTGGCCGGGCGCATGATGAGCCGCCGGGTGATGGGCAAGGCGAGCTTCGCTCACCTGAAGGACATGACTGGCCGCATGCAGCTGTTCGTTCAGCGCGACGCCCTGGAAGAGGGTTTCTACAACGAGCAGTTTAAGAAGTGGGACATCGGCGACATCGTCGGCGCTGAAGGCGTACTGTTCAAGACCAAGACCGGCGAGCTCTCTGTCAAGGTCGACAGGCTGCGCCTGCTGACCAAGTCGCTGCGCCCCCTGCCGGAGAAGTTCCACGGCCTGTCGGATCAGGAACAGCGCTACCGCCAGCGCTATGTCGATCTGATCATGAACGACACCACCCGCGAGACCTTTCACACCCGCACCCGCATCATCCAGTTCATCCGCCGTTTCCTGGATGAGAAGGGTTTCATGGAGGTGGAGACCCCCATGATGCAGGTGATCCCGGGCGGCGCCACCGCGCGCCCCTTCGTCACCCGCCATAACGCGCTGGACATGGAGATGTTCCTGCGCATCGCCCCCGAGCTCTATCTCAAACGGCTGGTGGTGGGTGGCTTCGAACGGGTCTACGAGATCAACCGCAACTTCCGCAACGAGGGGCTTTCGACCCGGCACAATCCCGAGTTCACCATGCTGGAGTTCTACGAAGCCTATGCCGATTTCCATGGCCTGATGGACCTGACCGAAGAGATGCTGCGCGCCCTCTGCCAGGAGGTCCTGGGCACCACCCAGGTCAGCTATCAGGGTGAGAGCTACGACTTCGCCAGTCCCTTCCAGCGCATGACAGTGAAGGGGGCGATCCTCCACTTCAATCC
>JARROA010000018.1:0-44854 GCA_037384425.1 Candidatus Thiodiazotropha sp.
CCTTAGGGTGGGGCTCCGCCCCACCATAAGTCCCATTCACCGATTCCTAGCAATCGAGCCCGATAGAGTGTGGCTTGCCACACCGGATATTTCAATTGAAATCCAGGCCGCTACTGAATTGCGGAAACTGTTGTTATTGAGATGGGACCGCTACCACCCGTTGTAATGGGTGAAGAACTAATCTCACTCAACGAACCATCAGACGCGCTGATGGTAAAGGCGGAGACGTCCTGGCCCCAGTAATTGGCCGAATAGAGATAACTCCCGGATGCGGTAATGGCCAAAGAGTAGGGATCGTTGCTGGCAAAGACGTTTGAGCTAAGCGTGAGGTCGCCACTCAAAGGGTCCATGGTGTAGGCGATGATTCGATCCGTTGTGGCTGCGGCATAGAGATAGTCACCCAATGGATCGGCAGCAATTGACGTCGGATTGCAGTTGAAACTAGTGGCCGTTTCGGTGGAGAAAGGCGAATTGGTCAATTCTGTTAGTGTGCCTGTGTTTGATGCAATTTCAAATCCGGAAATCCAACAGCGCGAGGCAACAAGATTGGCATTGGCTGTGTAAAGAAATCGACCTGTGGCATCGATGGTAATGGATGTCGGACCATCCATGTTGGTTCCAGTGACGGATGCCTCATTCAGCGTCAGGGTGCCATCAGTAGGGTCTATTGTATAAGACCTAATGTCGTCGAATGTTTGGTTGCTGTTGGTGACGTAGAGATAACGGCCTGTTGGATCAGTAACCAGGTCGGTGGGGTTTGCTCCAGCGGTCATCGTTACCGGTGATCCAACTTGAGTGAGAGCGCCGCTGTTAGTGTTGATTTCATAAATTGAGATCGAGTCGGAGCCTGTGTTGGCGATATACAGAAAGCGACCAGAAGGCTCAACGGCTATCGCTATCGGATCGCTTTGAAGGAGCGCTGTTGATGTTGAGCCTATCTGACTGAGGACTCCTGTGGAGGAGTTGACGGTGTAAGCGGATATGGCGTCATCGCCGGAGGTTGTTACATAGACAAAGCGTCCGCTGGGATCGGCTGTGACAGAGGTCGGTACATTTCCTGGTGTAACCGTACCAATCGAACTGAGTGCACCCGAGTTGGCATTGATGGTAAAGCCGGTAACACTGTTTGACACTTCATGGGCGACATATGCAAAGCGCGGTGTGATGCTGACGGCGGAAGTGTCCTGCAGATAGACGATGCCGCTGGGGATGTCGCGTGAGGCCAGTGTGCGCTGGTTGGTCAGCGAGCCATCTGTCTGGTTGATGGTGAAGCGATCGATCGTATCATCATTCCGGTTGGTGACGGCAATGAACTGACCGGTGGGATCGATGGTGATCGACTCCGGCACGCTGCCGGCGGGACACGTCTGTGATGTACCGCAATCTCGCTGTACCAGGGTGCCGTCACTCTGTATTTCAAACAGGGAGACACTGCCCGAGACCTCCTGGCTGAGCATATAGAGCCAGCGACCGCTGCTCTCGATAGCCAGCGCATAGGGCGTTGGTGCTCCCCCTGCCAGTAATGGGCTGCCGTTGGGCACCAGCAGGCCCGAGCCGTCGATGGTGAAAACGCCAATCTCGCCGGACTGGTTGGCAACATAGGCGTATTGCCCGTTGGGCGTGATGGCGATGTCGGAGGCGGCGGTGCCTCCGGAAGCGACCGGTGAGCCGGTGACGTGCGTCAGGGTGCCGTCGATGGCGTCGATCTGGTAGACACCCACATTGTCGGTGGCGTCATACGCGACATAGAGGAACCCGCCATTGGGGTGCACCCTCAGCTTGACCGGTGTGTCGCCACCATCGGCGGTTACATCCACAGGCGGTTGCGTGGCGACGTCACTCAATGCGCCTGTGACGGTGTCCTTGGCGTGGGCTGTCAGATTGTTGCTGGTCTGATTGACGACATAAGCGAATTGTCCATTGGGTTCGAACGCCATGGAGACGGGGGTTCCGCCGGTACTGCAGGTATCCAGACTGCCCGTGCTCTGATTGCAGTCTGCGGCAACGAGTTCGCCCGACAGACTGTCGACAGTGAACAGGCTGATATCGGTCGAGTTGCCGTTGAGCGTATAGGCGAACTGCCCACTGGGATCGATGACCAGGTCTGTTGGTCCATCCCCGGTCTGTACATATCCATGATGCATTAACCGCCCCGTGGTGTTGTCAGCAATCAACACAGAAACGGTGTCATCACCAAAGTTGGCCACGTAGGCGAATCGGGCGACCGGAGTCGTCGGCGTCGGTGGTGGGGGTGTGGGTGTGCCGCCACCACCGCCTCCACCGCAACCCGCCACGGTCAGCAGCAGGATTGCGAGCAAGGGTGCGAGGTGCGTGGTCTGGGTGCCTGTCTTTGGCCGATGCGAGTGCTGCATGTGTTTCATCATCCTGCTGAAGGTATCGGTGGCGAGGGTGTGATTCGCCGATCGGTTTGTGCTGTTCGGCGTCGCGCTTCTTCCAATCAATCGCCAATGGAGGACGGCGCTGTCGGGAGCGGTCGTCTGTAACGCGTTTTTCAGCCGAGTATAACCCATGATACCGGGCTTGAAAGATGCAAGGGAGGAAAAAACGAGCAAAGTCGCTGGTTTTAATCGAAGCTTAAGATTCGGGTTTGTTTTCCCACTCAAACCGCAGTCGGGGCATGATCGACACCGGGCTTTGCAGTGTGCTCGGCTATGGCGGCGGGTCATGCTGTCAATCGGTAGCCCGGATGGAGAGTAGCGGAATCCGGGGAATCGATTCGTCAACTCCCCCTGGATTACGCTTCGCTCCATCCAAGCTACGTCTGCGTATGTTGGGCATTAACACGAACGAACGTGTGAAAGACTATGACCTTCCCCATGTGATTGTTACTGGAGCTTGGCGCGGTCACTCAATTCGCCGACTAGACTTGGGTGGAGCCCCGATGTTCATGATGCCGGTCGAGACGGGCACGTCAACGCTGTTCCTTCCTGGGCTCGAGGTTGTCGCTATCTGCTGAAACGACAAAGGGTGAATCGGCGTGATTGAGGCGCCCCACTTGCTGAACAAGGACCTGAGATGGTGGAGGAGAAGCGCATACAGGTTATCGGGCAGGAGCTGTGGTCGTCCCTGCAACAGAAGCCGTCAGCCTCCGAACCGGGATGGATAGACAAACTGTTCGATCAACTGATGACCGACAGCCGCTTTCGCCTGCAGGCGTTGCGCTTCGTCGACGCGGTGCCTGCATTGAGCGACGATGCGGAGCTGGTGCGCCACTTCAACGAATATTTCGGCGATATCGAGCTCGAGGCCCTGCCCAGGCTGATGTCCTGGGCTATCAGGCGCGGCGCGAACCTTACCCATCCCGCCCTGGTCGCGCCGGCTATCCGCCAGGGGGTCAAGACCGTGGCCCACCGTTTCATTGCCGGCGAGTCGGTGGATGCCGTGCTCAAACTGGCGCGCAAGCTGGGCGGCGAGGGCATCTCGGTCAGTCTCGACCGGTTGGGGGAGGCGACGGTCAGTGAGACGGAGGCGGAAACCTATCAGCGGGCCTACCTGACGCTGATCGAACGGGCCGCGGCGGCTGAACGCGCTGTCGAGGATCTCAACCTGTCGGTCAAGGTCTCCTCCCTCTTCTCGCAGATCTCGCCGCTCGACCAGGACGGCAGTGTGCGTGCGCTGAAGGCGCGGTTGCGGCCGATTCTGCTGGCGGCCATGTCGGCCCGGATCGGCGTCACCCTCGACATGGAACAGTACGATTACAAGGGGATCATCCTGCGGCTGTTTCGCGAGATCGCGGTGGAGGAGGCGTTTCGCCACTGGTCGGGCCTGGGGGTGGCGATTCAGGCCTACCTGCGGGATACCGATGACGATCTGGCCGCCCTGAGCGATTGGGTCGCGCAGCGGGGCGCCCCCGTCATGATCCGCCTGGTGCGTGGCGCCTACTGGGATCAGGAGACGGTGAGTGCGAGGCTCCAGGGTTGGCCGGTGCCGGTCTGGACCGAAAAATCGGACACCGACGCCTGCTACGAACGCGGCCTCCAGCGGCTGTTTGAAAACCCGCTGTTTCGCCCCGCGGTGGCGACTCACAACCTGCGCAGCATCGCCTGTGCCCTGGCGCTGGCCGAAGCCCACGGGCGTGATGCCGACGGCTATGAGTTTCAGATGCTCCACGGTATGGCCGACGCGCTGGCGCCCCTGGTCACCGGACGTGAGCGGCGGCTGCGTCTCTACCTGCCGTTCGGCGAACTGCTGCCGGGTATCGCCTACCTGGTGAGGCGGCTGCTGGAGAACTCCTCCGACCAGTCGATTCTGCCGGCGATATCGCACCTGGACCTTGAGCAGGTGATGGCCCCTCCGTCGCCGCCAGCGGCCGGTATGGAGAGCCACCCCGAAGGCTTCGCCAATCTGCCGCTGCACCGCTTCACCGACGAGGCGGAGCGGGCCGCCTTCGCCGCCGCGCTGGAGCGGGTCAACGGCCACCTGGGCGAGCGCTATCCGCTACACCTGAGGCGTCACCTGGCGGTGGAGGAGCGGATCATCGACAGTACCAATCCGGCCAGGCCGTCCGAGATCGTCGGCGTGGTGGTACGCGCCGGGCCCGACGACGCCGAACTCGCTCTGCGTCAGGCGCAGGCGGCCTTCGCCTCCTGGAGTGGCCTCGGCCTGACCGAGCGGGCCGCCTTCCTGGAGCGGACGGCCGAGCTGTTGACCGCACGCCGCGACCTGTTCGCCGCCTGGGAGGTGAAGGAGGCGGGCAAGAGCTGGAGCGAGGCCGACGGCGACGTGGCCGAGGCGGTCGACTTCCTGCGTTACTACGCGCAACAGGCGCGGGCGCTGCAGGTGCGGCCGTCCCCCTCGCTGCCGGGGGAGGCGAATCGCCATGAATACCATCCCCTGGGCATCGGCGTGATCCTGCCGCCGTGGAATTTCCCGCTGGCCATTCCGGTCGGTATGCTCTCCGCCGCCATCGTCAGCGGCAACTGCGCCATCCTCAAGCCGGCCAGCGAGACGCCGCTGGTGGCCTGGCACTTCTGCGAACTGCTGCGGGTGGCGGGGCTGCCCGACGGGGTGGTCTGCTGCCTGCCCGGCAGCGGCGCGGAGATCGGCGAGGCGCTGGTGCGCGATCCGCGCACCCACTTCGTCGCCTTCACCGGCTCGCGGGAGGTGGGGCTGCACTTGCACCGGCTCATCACCGGGCAGCCCACGGGGCAGCACCACGTGAAACGGCTGATCGCCGAAATGGGCGGCAAGAACGCCATCATCGTCGACAGCGACGCCGATCTCGACGACGTGGTGGCGGGGGTGATCGAGTCGGCCTTCGGCTACCAGGGCCAGAAGTGCAGCGCCTGCTCGCGGGTGATCTGCGTCGGCGCGGTGCACGACCGCTTCGTGGCGCGGCTGATCGAGGCGGCCCGCAGCCTGCGCATCGGCGACCCGGCCGATGCGGGCAACCGCATGGGGCCGGTGATCAGCGCCTCGGCCCGGCAGCGCATCCTCGAGGCGATCGAGTCGGCGAGTCTGACCGCCACGCCGGCTTATGTCGGCGAACCGCCGCAGTCGTCTGAAGGGCATTTCATCGCGCCGGTGATCTTCACCGACGTGGATGAGGACTCCCCGCTGGCCCAGGAGGAGATCTTCGGGCCGGTGCTGGCGATCCTGCGCGCCGCCGATTTCGAAGACGCCCTGCGCATCGCGAACGGCACCGCCTATGCTCTCACCGGCGGTGTCTACTCCCGTTCCCCCGCGCATCTGGAGCGGGCCTCCGAGGCCTTCCAGGTCGGCAATCTCTATCTCAACCGCAAGACCACCCGGGCCCTGGTGCAGCGCCAGCCCTTCGGCGGCTTCAAGCTCAGCGGCATGGGCTTCAAGGCGGGCGGCCCCGACTATCTGCTGCAGTTCCTGCACGCCCGTTGCGTGACCGAGAACACCCTCAGGCGCGGCTTCGCGCCCGACAGCGAAGCATAGCGCTCCATCGATCTGTTGATCTGTCAGATCATGTCGATTCGAGAATACGGTGCAGCATGCCGCACCCCACAGGCGATCAGAGCGTAGGGTGCGGCTTGCCGCACCGATGGCGGTAATCGCTCTATGCCTTCAAACAGGAGGTTCAGGATGCGATGATGGCACGCAAGCGGCCGTTAAAGGCCTTCCACTTGCAACAGTGATTCTCCGGAAGGGAGGCCGAATCCATGTCACCGATCGAAATTGCCTTTGCCGTCACCTTGACCCTGGTCGGTTCCATCGCCGGCTTCTACATCAACCGCGGTCTCGAAAACCTTCATCTGCCGAAGATCGGGCGCACCCGGCGCCAGGCCATCAGCGGGGACTGGGAGGGTGTCTACCATCAGCAGGCCAACGAGAAACGGGAGGCTCAGGAGATCGTCTTTCGCCTTTCACTCAAAGCGGGTAGCCGCGCCATCAAGGGCAGGCTCGAGATTCGGGACAACACAGACTACGAGTTCGACATCGAGGGCGCTTTCTATCACGAGAGGTATCTGCGTCTGAACTACACCGCCGCCGGATCCTCGGCCGCCAGCATCGATTTCGGTGCCATGTTCCTGGTGCTGGCCGACCGCCCCGACACCATGAGCGGCCTGCTGGCCGGTTACGGCAGTCTCAGCGAGGGATTGATCAACGGTACTGTTGATCTGCGACGGGTGTAGTTACCGCGGACTAGGCTTTTATGGTGGTGCCCTGCCCCAACCAATTGGTTGATCGAATCCGCTGATCTTCTGCACATGCTCAGGCGCAGAGATACGGTGCGGCGAGCCGCACCGTCGCACAGAGGCCCTAGGACAACAACGCCACGCTCTTCACCTGGGCATAGAGCTGCATCCCCTCGTGGATACCCATACCCATGGCCGAGCGGCGCGTGATGCGTGAGAGCAGGGTCTGCCCATCCTCCAGTTCCAGGCGCACCAGGGTGGTGGCGCGACTGATGTCATGGGTGTCGATGACCCGGGCCGGCAGCACGTTGAGGATGCTGGTGTCGGCATGGGCGCGGATGGAGAGGCTGACGTCCCGGGCCTGGATGCGCACCCGGGCGTGGTGGCCCACCGCCAGCTCCTCGCGGGAGACGGCGATGCGATTGCCCTGCAGGGAGATCCAGGTCAGGTGATAGCTGTGGTCGTGGGAGCTGACGGTACCTTCCAACAGGGCCGCCGCGTCGTCGTAACCCGACAGGGGCAGGTCGAGTCGGGTCAGCAGGGTGGCGGCCTCCCCCTCTGCGATCACCCGTCCCTGGTCCAGCACCACCATGCGGTCGGCCAGCCGGGCCACCTCGTTGGGGTCGTGGGAGACATAGAGCGAAGGGATGCCGAATTCGTCGTGCAGGCTCTCCAGATAGGGCAGGATGGCCTGTTTGGCGCCGTGATCGAGGGCGGAGAGGGGTTCGTCCATCAACAGCAGCCGGGGGCTGGTGAGCAGGGCGCGGGCAATCGCCACCCGCTGGCGCTCGCCGCCGGAGAGTCGGTGGGTGGCCCGTTTCAGCAGGGCCGCGATACCGAGCAGCTCGACCACGTCGTGGAAGGGGATCTGCCGCAGGGACTCCGGCACCCGGCGCATGCCGTACTCCAGATTGCGCTGCACCGAGAGATGGGGAAACAGGCTCGCCTCCTGAAACACATAGCCGAGCGGTCGGCGGTGTGCCGGCACGAAGGTTTTTGCGTCCTGCCAGACCTCGCCGTGGATACATACCCGTCCCTCCGAGGTCCGCACCAGGCCGGCGATGGCGCGCAGTACGCTGGTCTTGCCGGAACCGGAACGGCCGAACAGGGCGGTGACCCCCTGGGCCGGCGCGCTGAATTCGACGTTCAGGTCGAAGTCGCCGAGCCGGCTCTTCAGTCTGACCTCGATGCCGCTCATGGCTGGTGGCTCCGGCTGAGTCGGCCGTTGACCAGATAGAGGGTCATCAGCACCAGGAAAGAGAAGGCCAGCATACCGGCGGCCAGCAGATGGGCCTGGTCGTACTCCAGCGTCTCCACATAGTCGTAGATCGCCACCGACAGCACCTTGGTCTCGCCCGGTATGTTACCGCCGATCATCAATACCACGCCGAACTCGCCCACGGTGTGCGCGAAGGAGAGCACGGCGGCGGTAAGGAAGCCGGGACGTGCCAACGGTATCGCCACCGTCATGAAGCGGTCCCAGGGCGAGGCGCGCAGGGTGGCGGCAACCTCCATGGGGCGCGGTCCAAGGGCCTCGAAGGCATTCTGCAGTGGCTGCACCGTGAAGGGCAGAGAGTAGAGCACCGAGGCAACCACCAGGCCCTCAAAGGTGAAGGGCAGTGTGCCGAGTCCGAGGGCCTGGGTCAGACTGCCTACCGGTCCGTCGGGCGCCATCAGGATCAGCAGATAGAAACCGAGCACGGTGGGCGGTAGCACCAGCGGCAGGGCGACTACCGCCGCCAACGCCTGCTTGTACCAGGCCCGGGTGCGCGCCAGCCACCAGGCGATGGGAGTGCCTATGAGCAGCAGCATCAGGGTGGTGGTGCCGGCCAGCTTGAGGGTCAGCCAGACGGGTTGCCAGTCGAAGGTCATGGGTTGCTCCGAGTGTCGTGCCAGGGATCAGACCTGTTTGGTTTTGAATTTTGAATTCACCATTCAAAATTAACAATTCAATCATCCAGCCGGTCGCAGGCGGGCAAGTACAACACCCATTCCACGATCGGCACTTGCGGTCACTCCACAGCATACCCGTATCGCTCGATCACCTCGCGGGCGGCATCGCTCCTGAGGAATTCGAGATAGGCGATAGCGGCCGGGTTGTCCTCGCCATTCTTCAGCAACACCGCCGCCTGTTCGATCGGGGCGTAGTAGTTCTCCGGGATCTCCCACAGTGTACCCGCCTCTCCCTGCCAGCCTTTGATCTGGGCCAAGGCGACGAAGCCGGCGTCGGCATTGCCGGTGGCGACGAACTGGAAGGTCTGGGAGATGGAGTCGCCTTTGACCAGTTTCGGTGTGAGTTGCGAAAGCACACTCAGATGTGCCATCACCTGTTCGGCTGCCAGGCCATAGGGGGCGGTTTTGGGATTGGCCAGAGCGATGTGGTCGAATGCGCCACCCTTGAGGAAGCGCTCGCCATCTGTGTACCGATCGGCTTTGGCGCTCCACAGCACCAGTTTGCCCTTGGCGTAGACGAAGCGGTGGCCCTCGACCGCCAGCCCTTCCCGTTCAGCCTTGATCGGCCGCTTGGTGTCGGCGGCCAGGAAGACCTCGAAGGGCGCGCCGTGCTCGATCTGGGAATAGAGTTTGCCTGTGGAACCGAAACTGATCTTGGTGGTGTGACCGGTGGCTGCTTCGAATAGGGGGGCGATCTCGCGGGTGGCGTCGGTGAAATTGGCCGCCACGGCGATCCTGACCTCGTCGGCCTGAGCCTGGGTCGCCAACAGGATGTTTGCGAGCAAGGTGGTGAGAACGATGGGTTTGCATAGTTGCATGACGATACTCCTGGTCATGAGTGGAAATGGTTAACGGGACATTGGATTCAGTTGACGCCGAGGATGACGTGGGAGGCCTTGATCAGTGCGCAGACCCGGGTGCCCCGGTCGAGCTGCATCGCCTGGGCGCTCTCATCTGTGATGATGGCGGTGAGGGTCTTGCCTCCTTCCAGTTCAATGATCGCCTCGCTGCTGACCGGCCCATGGCGCAGTTCGCGCAGGGTGCCGCAGAGACGGTTGCGGGCGCTGCTGATGCAGCGGTCGTCGTCCGGCGTCAGGATGATGAAGGAGGCCTTGATCAAGGCATAGGCCTCGCTGCCGAGACTGAGCCCCAGTTGCTCCACCGACTCGCTGGTGATGATCGCCGTGAGCCGGTCCCTTTCGTTGATGGCCAGGCTGACCTCGCTGTTGATGGGGCCGGCGCTGATCATCGCCACCTTGCCCTGGAACTGGTTTCTCGCGCTGGTACGCATGGTGAGTCTCCTGATGCGCTGTTGAAAATGCTCGAAGTCATTCAGCTTGCGGCTGAGTCCCTCGGTGAAACGCCGGTACTCCTCCTGCAACAGTTTGAAGCTGTCGATCAGTCGCTGTCCCTCCTCGGTCAGGCGGGTACCACCGCCGTGAGCGCCGCCGGGCTGTTTGGCCACCAAAGGTGATTCCCACAGGTTGTTCATCTCGTCCACCGCGTCCCAGGCGGAGCGGTAGCTGATACCCAGCTGCCGGGCGGCGGCGGAGATGGAGCCCTGGTTGTCGATCGTCTTCAGCAGATCGATGCGCTTGGCGGTGATGTCGCCGCCGCGGTCGCCACTCAACCGCAGGTCAGCGGTGACGAATGTCGATCTTTTGTTCATCGCGCCATTTCTCTCCCGAGGTAACGGAGGTGAGTCGGTCGGAATGTTCCGGCGCTCTCTTTGTAGGCGTTATGCATCTAATTTGCATAACGCTGAAAAAAACGACTTGATTCTGTTTTAGCAATCGATATGCCAAATAATAATTTCTTTTCAAGTCAGTGTGTTAAGAGATTTGTCCCGATCGGGGGGCTGTGCCTGATACGACATTTGTCATCTCTCTTACACGACATTCGTCGCCATGTGGGTTCTGTGGTCGGTGGATTGTTCCGCAGGTATCGACACGGCTCAGTCGGGTTTCGCGCGCCGTGAGGTGTGAAGCACCGAGGGTGGACGAAATTTCACCTGAAACCTGCATGCTTTGCGTATACCCGATCATACTTGTAGTGAGGGGAGGCGTTGGAGTTTCACTATAAAAAAATAGACTGGAGGGAATGGCCATGTTGAACATTAATCCGGAAACTGTCTGCTATGTCATTGCAAAGGCAAGAGAATTTCAGGCCAAGGAGCAGGTTGTGATACCAGAGGTACCGGTCAGCCCTTCCGAAGACTGGGCTCGGCAGGTGCTGGCAAACCATGTGGATGACCCTTGTGTACAGGAAGTGATGGCGGCTGTGGCTGACTTGGAGCCCGACCAGCAGGCCGAGCTGGTGGCGCTGATGTGGCTTGGGCGGGGGGACTTTCTGCTCAGCGAGTGGCCGGAGGCGATAGACACCGCGACTGACTCCATGCGCGATATCACTGATCCGGCTCACTATCTGCTGGCTCATCCGCTGGTTGCCGACTACCTTCTGGAAGGTCTGGTGCTGCACGACAGGGATTGTGAATCGTGACGGGAGGGCGCGTTTGAGTTCAGCCGAATGGCTTTCGCATTGCTATGTTTAGTATAGAGACACAAACAATTGCGCGAATCCTCGAACAGGAGTCTCGCTATGCAAATCCAGCCGCAGATAACCTTTCGCCATATGGAGTCGTCACCCGCCCTGGAGGCCAAGATCCGCAAACGGGTGAGTGAATTGGAGCAGTACCACGACAACCTGACCAGCTGCCGCGTGGTGGTCGAGTTGGACCATCGCCATCACCACCAGGGCAACCTCTACCACGTGCGGGTGGATCTCACCCTGCCCGGGCATGAGCTGGTGGCCGGCCACGAATCACCCCGACACCAGGCCTATGAGGATGCCTATGTTGCCGTACGCGATGCCTTCGATTCGTTGAGGCGCCAACTGGAAGAGCTGGCGCGACGCCAGCGCCACCACGTGAAGCACCACGACACCTCACTGCACGGGCATATCAGCGAGCTGTTGCAGGACGAGGATTACGGTCGCATCAGCAGTGCCGACGGACGTGATATCTATTTCCACCGCAACAGTCTGGTCGATGGCGATTTCGACCGGCTGGCAGTAGGCATGGAGGTACGTTTTGTCGAAGAGATGGGGGAAGAGGGGCCACAGGCCAGCAGTGTATACACGATCGGCAAGCACCATGTGGTCGGCTGAATAGAACCGACCGGATTGTCGGCTCCCTACCGTGCATGTGAAGTGACTGAGCCGATTGATGGCCAGTGACTACAATGAACGAGTAAGGTCAAAGGAGAGTCCAGGTGCCGGTTTGGTTTCTATTGCTGCTCTTGTCATTCGGGCTGTGCTTCGGCGGCGGCGGTGATCTGGCCGCCGATGAAGGTGCGGGCAAGGGGTATCTGGCCGATATCGACGGGACCATCGGCCCAGCCACGGCCGACTATCTCACCCGTGCCCTGGACAAGGCGGAGTCCGAGGGTGGGGCGTTTCTGATCATTCGTATGGACACACCCGGCGGGCTCGACACCTCCATGCGCGCCATCATCAAGCGCATCATCGCGGCGCAGATTCCGGTGGTCGCCTATGTGGCCCCAGGCGGTGCACGCGCCGCCAGCGCGGGCACCTATATCCTCTTCGCCAGCCATGTGGCGGCCATGGCGCCGGCCACCAACCTGGGCGCGGCGACACCCATCAGCCTGGGCGGCTTGCCGAAGCAGAGCCCGGATCAACAGTCTGACAAAAGCGAGGATGGGGAGGAGCAGGCACCGATGCCGGCAGATGCCAAGGAGCGCAAGATGGTCAACGATGCCGCGGCCTATATACGCAGTCTCGCCAAGCTGCGTGGCCGTAATGCAAGCTGGGGTGAAGAGGCGGTGCGCAAGGCATCGAGCCTTTCCGCGGAAGAGGCGCTGGAGAAGGGGGTGATCGATCTGATTGCCAGCGACCTCGATACGTTGTTACAGAAGCTCGATGGACGTCAGGTCAGGCTGCCACAGGGGGCGGAAACCCTGCATACGCAGGGCCTCATCCTCGAAGTCATCGAACCCGACTGGCAGAGCCGGCTGCTCTCCATCGTCAGCAATCCCAACCTGGCCTACATCCTGATGCTGGTCGGTATCTACGGGCTGATCTACGAGTTCGCCAACCCGGGATCGATCGTGCCGGGTACTGTCGGCGCCATCTGCCTGCTGCTGGCGCTCTACGCATTCCAAGTGTTGCCGATCAACTATGCGGGGGTCGGGCTGATCCTGCTGGGACTCTCACTGATGGTGGCCGAGGCCTTCGTCCCCAGTTTCGGTGCCCTGGGCATCGGTGGTGTGATCGCCTTCGTCATCGGCTCTCTGATTCTGATCGATACCGAGCAGCCGGGGTTCGGCATCTCGCTGCCGTTGATCGCGGCGGTGGCGGTGAGCAGCGCCTTGCTGCTCTTTTTCGTCATGGGCATGGCCATCAAGTCCCATCGCAAACCGGTGGTGAGCGGACGTGAGGAGTTGCTCTCCAGTGTCGGGCAGGTGATCGACGACTTCAGCCGCGAGGGCGAGGTCCGGGTGCATGGCGAGATCTGGCAGGCCCATTCCGAAAGTCCCCTGCTCAAGGGGCAGAAAGTCATTGTCACTGGCAGAAGGGGGTTGACGCTCGTAGTGGCGGCCCTCGATGAGGAGGAGGAACCGTCATGACCCTCTATTTCTATGCAACGCTGGCGTTTCTCGTCGTTGCCTTCTTTGTCTCCGCGTTTCGCATCCTACGCGAATATGAGCGGGGTGTGGTGTTCCTGCTGGGGCGTTTCTGGAAAGTCAAAGGCCCGGGTCTGGTCATCATCGTCCCCATCATCCAGCAGATGGTGCGTGTCGATTTGCGCACCATCGTGCACGATGTGCCCTCGCAGGACGTGATTTCCCGCGACAACGTCTCGGTCAAGGTCAACGCGGTGGTCTACTACCGGGTGATCGATCCCGAACGGGCAATCATTCAGGTGGAGGACTACATGATGGCCACCAGTCAGCTGGCGCAGACCACCCTGCGTTCGGTGCTGGGACAGCATGAGCTGGATGAGATGTTGGCGGAGCGGGATCGCCTCAATGACGATGTGCGCAAGATCCTCGATCAGCAGACCGATACCTGGGGCATCAAGGTCACCAACGTGGAGATCAAGCATGTGGATCTGGACGAGAGCATGATCCGCGCCATCGCCCGTCAGGCGGAGGCGGAGCGCGCCCGTCGCGCCAAGGTGATCCATGCCGAAGGTGAGCAGCAGGCGGCAGAGAAGTTATCGCAGGCGGCCGAGATCCTGGCCCGACAACCCCAGGCCATCCAGTTGCGTTACCTGCAGACCCTGACCGAGATCGCCG
This sequence comes from Candidatus Thiodiazotropha sp., assembly GCA_037384425.1. Lineage (GTDB taxonomy): Bacteria > Pseudomonadota > Gammaproteobacteria > Chromatiales > Chromatiaceae > Thiodiazotropha. The sequence continues at coordinate 13,895 of JARROA010000018.1, forward strand.
GCGACAAGACCCATACCTTGGTCTTCCCGCTGCCGATGGATCTGGTGGAGCCGCTGCTGAATCTGAAGCGGCAGCCGGGTCAGGATTGATTGGCGCTCGAAATGCGAGTCCGCTAAGCGTTCCGATGCAATCGAGTCAGGGCAGGGTCCAGCCTGCACTCCGCGGCAGGGAAGGTTTCAGTAGACTCGCAGAAAGTCGGGGATGAACCAAGGGTCGTCCAACAGCACGCTGACGTGATTGATCAACAGGAACAGCAGACCCAGCACGATCAGGACATAGCGCAACCGCCAGCGAGAGTCGGATTTGGATTCGGTCATTCCCTGTCCTCGAATTGTTCAGGCGGTACATTCGGTGGTCAATCGACCATGCCACAATAAGAAGGAAAAGTAAGTCCGAAAAACTACGTAGTCCAGGGTATTGCTGCTAGGACAATTCCTGGGATTATAGACCGATGGTATTTTGAGACACTGCACTGTACCGCAGCCCGCCCTTTCGAGTCCGCTTCGGTCGCTCAATAGGTAGTTCGGATGAAGCGAACAGGAATCCGGTAAATGACAGGCCTGGTTCCCTGAAATACGTTACGCGCCATCAAGGTCATACAACTGCCGGAGCGCTGCTGTAAGCATTGCTGATTCTGAAAAGGGGATCAGGGATGAAACGACGACCCCCATAGATTCATGCTCGCTCGGATCTCCGAGTGTGCCTGCATGGATTCAGGCACGCTCAATCTTTGGCGTGTCCAGCTCTTTGAGAAAGCTGAAGAAAGCGATGGAGGCCTCCCTTTTCATGTCGATCAGCATGATGCCGGCATATTGATGGTTGGTGTAGATCACCAAGCCGCGCATGGTCTGTTCCTCTCCGTTCAGCCATAAACGAAGAGAGATAAGATCATTTCGGTTCAGTAGTGCTTGTTTGTCCTGAATCATCATGCCACTAAGGCTTACATCCTTTGTCAGCACACGACCCAGAGGTTGATCTCTTTTAATGAGTTCGACCTCCAGAGAGACCGGCATTCGAGGATAGTAACGGTGCTCCACGTTCTGCTCCTGTTTCAGTTGATTGGGTTTGTTCCACTCCCTCCCTGGTGGCTCGTTTCTCAATTCATGACGGATTGTCAGGTAGACAGTCCGCCGCTTTGTTAGTAGGGAATGTGACCACATATCGGGTCAATTTGTTCGCATGAATTACGAGGTAACGTAATGTTGCTTTCCGCAATTTTTTGAAAATCCGGAAAGCGTTATTCAGAACGACTGACTCAAGTCTTTTCCGCGGATTCTTCTCATTTGAAGTATGTACAAAGGAAGAGATTCTGCCACCATATTTCCATGTATTTTTGACGGAACTGAATTAAATAAACTTCAAAACAAAGCGTTTTTAAACTTATCAATCAAAAAAAGAAAACAAATGCTGTTGTGGGGCCATATCCTGAAGAGGTCGAGGCTTTCCACCGGTTTGCCATTTGTTCTACGGGGGGACGTGCGACGCTCCGTACGCGTTCCCGCAGACACACCATTGGAGTGGACCAGGGTCGGACCAAGACGGCCCAACATTTTTTATCCTCATGTGAATTGGAGTTCGGTGAATGGGTTCGCCCGATCCCCTGGATTGCGCTTCGCTCCATCCAGGCTACACAGTCGGTCGGTTGGACTGGGGAACAGTCCGGCACAGTTTGCGTCAAGTTGAGCTTCGCTGACGCTCAGCTCAAGTCACGGTCCTCAGGGTTGGGCATTCGATGAGGCGTCTAGGATGGTCTGCAGGCGCACGCCTATTCAAGGGTTTTGATGAAAACCTTCGAATTGCGCCGGTAGTTGTAGAGCTCCCGTTTGCGCATCGGCAGCTGCTTGAGCTCGGCCTGGACGAAGCCGCGCTCGCGGAACCAGTGGGCGGTCTGGGTGGTGAGGATGAAGAGCTGCTGGATACCTTGCGCCTTGGCCGAAGCCTCCATCTGTTCGAGCAGCCGGTCCCCGCGGTCGCCGCCCCTGTAGTCGGGGTGCACCACCACGCAGGCAAGTTCCGCCATCGCCTCCTGGGGATAGGGGTAGAAGGCGGCGCAGGCGATCACCATGCCGTCCCGCTCCATCAGGGTGAAGCAGTCGATCTCGGTCTCCAGCAGTTCGCGGGAGCGGCGCACCAGCACCCCCTTCTCCTCGAGCGGTTCGAGCAGCTCCAGCAGTCCGCCCACGTCGTCGATGCGGGCGGTACGGGTCTCCTCGTAGGGTTCGGCGGTGATCAGGGTGCCGATGCCGTCCCGGGTGAAGAGCTCCTTGAGCAGGGCGCCGTCCTGCTGGCGGTCGATTAGGTGGATGCGTTTGACCCCGCTGCGGCAGGCGCTCAGCGCGCCCTTGAGGTGCTGTACCAGGTCCTCCGGCAGCTGTCTGCGGCGGGCCAGCAGTTCGTCCACCTCCCGCGGCACCATGTTGGGGATCAGCCGGTTGCGCGAGTCGGTCACCCCCTTGGCCTCGACCATGCTGATCAGCTTGTCGGCGCCCAGCGCGATGGCCACCGAGGCGGCCACGTCGGCGGCGCTGAGGTTGAACACCTCACCGGTGGGGGAGTACCCCAGCGGCGGCACCAGGGCGATGGCGCCGCTCTCCAGACGCTGTTCGATGCCGGCTGAGTCGACCCGACGCACCTGGCCGGTGTGGCAGTAGTCGACGCCGTCGCGAACACCGATGGGGCGGGCGGTGACGAAGTTGCCGGAGGCGACCCGAATACGCGCCCCGGCCATGGGGGAATTGGCCAGACCCATCGAGAGCAGCGCCTCGATCTCCACCCGCACGGCGCCCGCTGCCTCCTTGACGCAGGTGAGCGCGGCATCGTCGGTGACCCGCAGACCATAGATGTACTGCATCTCCACGCCACGCTGATTGAGCCGCTCCTCGATCTGCGGACGTGCGCCGTGGACCAGCACCAGACGGATGCCGATGCCGTGCAGCAGGGCGATGTCGTGAATCAGGTTGGCGAAGCGTTCATCGGCCACCGCCTCGCCACCGAAGGCGATGACGAAGGTGCGCCCGCGATGGGCGTGGATGTAGGGGGAGGATCCCCGGAACCAGTCGACGAAGCTATCCGATATGCTGTTGCTGCGCTTGCTCATCCCTTTCTTACTAACTGTTTGGTTATAAACAGAATTGCTTGACCAATGACTGTATCAGTTTGATTCCCGGATGGATATGTTCCAGCGGCAGAAATTCGTCCGGTTGGTGGGCCTGGTCGATGTTGCCCGGGCCGCAGATCACCGTCTGCAGGCCGAGGTCGTTGAGATAGGGGCCCTCGGTGCCGAAGGCGACCGCCCCCGCCTCCACCCCAGTGAGCTGCTCCATGGCCTGGATGATGGCCGCGTCACGCGGGGTCTCCATGGCCGGGATGCCTTCGAATACCGGTACCAGCTCCCACTGCAGGCCACTGGTCTCGAGCAGACGGTCGAGCCGTTCGTGCAGCTCGCCGCGCAGGGTTTCGATCTCCATACCGGGCAGCGGGCGCAGATCGAACTGCAGCTCGCACTGGCCGCAGATGCGGTTGGGATTGTCGCCGCCATGGATGTGGCCCAGGTTGAGGGTCGGCACCTCCACCGCGAAGGCGGGGTTGCGGTAGCGGCGCTGCAGCTCCTCGCGCCATTGCATCACCTCGCCGAGTACGTGATACATGCCGTCGAGGGCGTTGATGCCCAGAGCCGGATTGCTGGAGTGGCCCGCCTTGCCGGTGAGTCGGATCGACTCCATAGAGATGCCCTTGTGCATGTAGATCGGTTTCAGGCTGGTCGGCTCGCCGATCACCGCATGGCGCCCCAGTCGGCGGTGCAGGTCGCTGAGCGACTTGGCCCCGCACATGCTGCTCTCCTCATCGGCGGTGGCGAGGAGGGTCAGGGGCTGTTTCAAGTGATCCAGCGGCAACATCTTGATCGCTTCGATGACGACGGCGAAGAAGCCCTTCATGTCGGCGGTGCCGATGCCGTACAGGCGGCCGTTGCGCTCGCTCAACCGCAACGGGTCGCTGCTCCACTTGTCCGTGTCGAAGGGCACCGTGTCGGTATGGCCGGAGAGCACCAGTCCCTGGTCACCCGTGCCGGCGCTGGCGATCAGGTTCGATTTTCCGGGGTGGCCGGGGATGGCGAACACCTCGGTTTTGAAGCCGAGCCCGGAGAGCCAGCCCTCGAGCAGTTCGATGACGTTGGCGTTGCCCATGTCCCAGGCGGGATTGACGCTGCTCACTGAAGGGGCGGCGATAAGGGCGTGCAGCATGTCGAGAAAAGGGGGTGTCTTCATGGCTCGATTCTGTGATCATGCAGCAGCATTGGCAACTGCTATTTCCGCAACCAGGCGTTCATGAAGGTACTTTAACCCTACCTGAGCAATGTTGCGGGTCAATAGGGAATGGGTGGGGCAGGGCCCCACCCTACCCGGTTACTGTAGGATGGGGCCTTGCCCCACCCGTCATCTGTCCGAATGCAACCTATGCCCGACTGGCGAAACCCGCAAGAGTATGAATTCACACAGCGCCTGACGGCCGCTCAATGGGCCTGGGAGTTCTTGCGCCGCAACCCGGTCTACCAGGCCGAGTGGCGGGATTTCATGACCACCTGGCGAGAGTTGGAGGCGGAGTACGGCAAACCTTCACAGCGTGACATCGCGGCCTGGAAACGCGACTCCCGTGCCTGGCTGCCCGCCGATCGCTGTCAGCAGAGCGACTGCCGGGTCGACGGGGACAAGGTGTTGATCGAGTGCGCCCTGGGTGCGCGCTGGGGTTTTTACAAATTTCCGCCCGATCCGCGGGACGACGATCCGGTGGGCGGCAAACGCTTGGTCTGGCGTGAGGTGCCGCTGGAGATTCCGCTGCTGGAAGCGGAGGCCGTCGCGCCTGGGGATGCGCATCGGGCGGCGCTGATCTTCGATCTGAGTTTGCCGCTGGCGCCCCAGATGGAACAGGCCAAACGTCAACTGCAGATCGAACAGCGCCGTCGCGTCAGCGCCGGCCGGCTGGTGCCGCCCCGCGTCGCCGATCATGCCGATGACCTCGCCCGCGGGCTGCGTCTGCTGGACGCGGCTGCGCAGGCCGTTCCGCTCCAGGAACAGGCGCGGGTATTCCGCCTGGACACCGAGGATGCCGGGAAGGCCTTGAGCCGAGCACTCTCGCTGCGCGACGGTGGCTACCGCAATCTGCTTTGGTTGCATTGAATCCGGGTTATTCGGTAACTTGAAAAATCCGATCCGGTTTGCTTTGTTTAAGAAACCGAAGGGGATTCCCAGCGCGTTGGATTGGGGCGTATGCGACTCTATATCAGGCATCCCTCGGATGTCCCTATTGATTACCAGCTGGGCGGCCGCGCCGATACCAGCCGCGAAAAGCTGACCAACTACAGCGAGGGCGGTCTTTGTTTCATCGCCCGGCAGCGGGTCGAACCCGGTACCGAAATCCACTTCGCCATACCCATCACGCCCCCCCAGTTCCACGCTTCCGGTGTGGTGGTCTGGTGCCGCGAGGAGGCGGGCGAGTTCTATGTCGGCGTCAAGTTCACCGAGGAGGAGACCGCCTATGCCGTGCGCATGGTGGAGCAACTCTGTTACATTGAGCATTATCGCCAGAGTGTGCTGGAGGAAGAAGGCAGGGAGCTGACGGGGGAGGAAGCGGCGCTTGAATGGATCGACAAGTATGCAGGAAAATTCCCCCATTGAGCCGAACGAAAACCTTCCCGACACGTCTCACTAGCTACTGACCGTTCCCGTTACGAGGTGCCTACATGCGTCGATTCCCCTGTGCCGCACTCTTCTTCAGTCTGCTGGCGACACCGTTACTGACAACGGCCGCGGATATCATCACGGTCAAACGGCTCAGCCCCGATCTGGCCCTGGAGATGGTCAAACAGGCGGTGGAAGCCTGCCGCGCCGAAGGCTATCAGGTCACCGCCGTGGTGGTGGGCAGCGATGGCGCCGAAGTGGCGCTGATGCGTGACGTGCATGCCAGTCGCTTCACCATTCAGATCGCCCGCGACAAGGCCAATGCGGTGATCCTCTCCGGCATCGCCTCCGGCGAGTTCCGGGACAACCGGCGGGATATCCAGCAGGAGATGAACCACGTCGAAGGCGTCCTGGTGCTGCAGGGTGGCCTGCCGATCGAGGCCGCCGGCTACCAGCTGGGCGCCATCGGTGTCAGTGGTGCACCGGGTGGCGACCGGGACGAGCTCTGTGCCCGCAAGGCTTTGGAGAAGGTGCAGGATCGTCTCGATTTCGCCGAATAGCCCTACAGGAGAGGCCCGATGGAGAGTCAACTCAGCGAAAGCGGTTACAGCCTGGGCGAGGAGATCGCGCATGCGGTCTCCCACGGCATCGGCGCACTGCTCAGCATCGCCGGTCTGGTGGTGTTGGTCACCTTCGCCTCCCTCTACGGCAACGCCTGGCATATCACCAGCAGCAGTATCTATGGCGCCACCCTGATCCTGCTCTATACCGCATCCACCCTCTACCATGGGATACCGCAACCCGCGGCAAAACAGGTACTGAGGCGCCTTGACCATGCGGCGATCTTTCTGCTCATCGCCGGTACCTATACCCCCTTCACCCTGGTCAACCTGCGGGGCGAATGGGGTTGGACCCTGTTCGGTCTGGTGTGGGGTTTCGCCATTCTCGGCGTGGTGCTCGAGACTGCGATCAAACGACGCATCAAATGGCTCTCGCTGACCCTCTACCTGGGACTCGGCTGGTTGGTGCTCATCGCCATCCAACCCCTGCTCGAGGCGGTGGCGACGGGCGGGCTGGTCCTGTTGTTGGCCGGCGGTCTCTGCTACTCCCTGGGGGTGATCTTCTACGTCTGGAAGCGAATGGCTTACCACCACGCGGTATGGCACCTGTTCGTGATGGCCGGCAGCCTGCTGCACTTCTTTTCCATCTTCTTCTACGTGCTGCCACCTGCCACCGGCTGAGCGGATGGCTTCAATGCATCAGCACCGCCGCCACGAAGCAGCCGATACTCAGCAGAAAGAAGAGCGCTGAGGAGGGTTTCCACATGGTGTAGTTGAGTGTCTGGGCATTCTTGTCGTGCAACAGGATGGCCAGCACGCCGGCCGCCAGGAAGATGCCTCCCGTGATGTAGGCGATCACCTGCAGATATTCGGTCTTGATCTGGGTGGACCCCTGTACACCGCCGCCGATGGTTTCGAATTTGTTCGCCAGCAGAGGCTCGCAGACGAGCATGCCGGCCAGCAGAAGCCAGGGCGTCAGGGAGAAAAATCGCACACTTACGGGTTTCATGATGGACCTCAATACCGCCGGCAAAACAGACGGTCGTAACGGACACTGCCTCTATTTATAACCAATATGTGCTGTCGTGGCACTACTTTGAGGAGTTCCGTAACCGCTTCGGGGTATCCGTAAAATGGCCTGCATTGGCGAGGGATAATGGCGCATGCACTTCGGGTATGCTTCTACTAACGTAATAGATTGGCTGCACCTGCATGCAGCATGACGACACCGCTTGTGGATCTTTCATGATGCTCGAGGTCCAAGCGAAACAACGCATGAGGAGAAAACCATGTACAGTTTTTCAACCCGGTTGAAGGGCAACATGGAGGCCATCGAAGAACGGGTGGTCGATGCCCTCAAAGCGGAGGGATTCGGTGTGCTCACAGAGATCGACGTACAGGCGACCCTGAAGGCGAAGCTCGGTATCGATCGTCGCCCTTACAAAATTCTTGGCGCCTGCAATCCTCCCCTGGCCCACAAGGCGATCGACGCCGAGCCCGATATCGGCCTGCTGCTTCCCTGCAATGTGGTGCTGCGGGAAGAAGAGGATGGCGATGTCACGGTCGCCTTCATGGATCCGGTGGCGGTGCTGCAACTGGTCGAGCGGCCCGAGGTGGCGGAGCTGGCCACTGATGTGAAACAGCGCTTGCAGCGGGTGGAGTCGGCGATTCAGAGCTGATTCGCCGCCAGCCATTCACTCCATGTAGCCGCAGGCGGGCAGGATGCTGGTGATCTCGGGGTAGTCCCGGGTGACGCAGGTCCAGGCCCTGATCTCGCCGTCTTTCATCACCGGCAGATAGACCAGGACGCCCCCGTCACGACCCGACTGGGCATTTAGCTCGATGTGCATGGCGCCACCCCGTTCATAGGTCAGGCTGCGGATCGCTGTGCCCTTGAGCGCTTCGGCGGTGGGCGGGATATTGGGCGGCGGGTCGCCCAGGCCCAGATGGCGTCTCTCCTCGTTCATTCGCGCCAGTTGAACGGCATACTGGTAGGCCTGGACGATGGCCGCCTGCTGCATGGCGTCGTTCGAGCGCACCAGCGAGAGGAATTCGTTGAGGCCGAGGATCAGGCCCAGCAGGATCAGCAGGCGGGTGATCGGACGCACGGATCAGAGCAACAGATCGAGATCGCGCAGGGCGAGGTCGATGGGGATCGCGCGCGGTTTGCCGTCGAAGGGCGTGGCGGTGATGCCGATCACACGGCCCTCCCGATCGAACAGGGGAGTGCCCTGATCCCCTTTGCTGAGCTCGATGTCGTGCAGCAGGTAATCCTCCGGCTCGGGCCGTCGGCTGCGGCCTGTGTATTTGCCGCCCATCAGCCTGTCCTTTCCGAAGCCGGCGAAGGCGAATACCGGATCACCCTCTTTCAAGGTGTCGGCGTCGCCGATCTTCAGGCCATCGCAGGCACCCTTATCCACCAACAACAGCGTCAAGGGGTACTTTTGACTGACCTGAATGACCCGGGCCAGGGCTGAAGTGTTGTTGACGCTGACCCGAAGTTGGCGATCGCTCGCCAGTCGCTCCTCGCTGGCGTCGAGTTTTTCGCGGGCGCGGATCAGCTTCGCCTCAAGCTTCTCCACCCTGGAGATCTGTTTGTATAGCGCCCGCCTGAAGGTCTCCTCGTCGCAGACTTTACAGCTATTGACGAAGTCGATGCGCTTCTCTTCGAATGTCTGCTTGGCGTTGTCCAGATCCTCCTGCACCAGCTCGTAATCCAACTGAAGGTTTCTTTTGTTGGCGACTTCACGGGACGAGGTGTTGCGGGGCAGTTCGCCGCTGTAGAGCACATGGCAGTCGTCCGAGATCAGGATCCCACTCTTGTGCCGGCTGCCCAGGGTGATGAATTTACCGCCCAGTTCGGTCAGCACGGTTTGCCCCGGTGTCGGTACCCAGCGCAGTTGGGTGCCATCCTGTTCCCAGTATCCGGGCGTGTTGCCACGCTCCCAGGGAGCATATCCCGCGGGGCGCTGGTATTGCGCCTGGGCAGGAGATGGCTCAGGCGCGGGCTCGGAGGGAGAGCGCAGAAACAGCCCCACCAGCAGTGCGGCCGCCAGGATTCCGCCACCACTCACGAGTATCAGCTTTTTCCGACGGTCCTCACGCTCCCACTGTGCCTGTTCGAACTCCCGCTGCCGCTGCTCGAACTGGACATACTTCTCGAAGATGATGCCGCACTGGGTGCAGCTGACATCCTGGCTGTTCTCGTGTCCGCACTTCGGACAAATCATGACCGCACTCCTGAGCGCCGGAACGGGTTGGCTGGCGCCTGGCCGGAAAGGCGGCCTGAGCGGCATGGGCATGTGGCGACGGAGGGGATCGGGCGAGCTACTGCGTGTTCAGACATCAAACGTATTTCTTCCGTAAAAACACAGAGAAAATAACACAGATGGGCGGGTGCTTTACGAAATTTGGGAACCCTGTTACTCGCTCAGGGGGAGAAGCGACCGAGTGGCCTGGTCTATTCGGCCGAGGGGTGGCTGAAGAAGCGCTCCTCCGCTTCCCGGAAGAGCCGCTTTGCCCGCTCCACGTCATAGGGCCTTTCGGTCAAGGTTTCCGGATCCCACTCCATGCGCGGTTCGTCCGGCTCGAAGAAATCACCGCCGTAGACGTGCAGCGCCCGGGTCATGCGGCGGGTCGGATTGAGCACCGAGTGGATGATGTCGTGGCCGAGGGTCACCACCTCGCCGCTGCCCAGGCTCCTGGCGCCGGCGGCCTCGATGCTGTGCGCGGTGCGTCGCCAGAAGATGTTGTCCTCGCGCCCCGCGAACAGGCCGATGACGGCGTACATGTTGTGGTTGTGGGGCAGCAGGCTCATATAGGGCGCCCAGGTGAAGTTGATGATGGTCAGCTGGCTGGAGCGGTGGAGGGTGTCGATCCCGGCATGCGTGGGTTCGCCGAACCAAGCGGCGACTTGCGCCGGCTCGCTCACGGCGGCAGCCACCACCTCGCGCATGGCGGTTTGTCCGTCGGCTACGGCGTCGATGCAGTCCTGGATGAAGCGGTCTCTATCGGACATCGCAAAGCGCTCCGCGGGTCGGTTTTGCTCAGAGTTCAGTAGCTACTTGCATAAGCACCATTCTTCCCTGAGTCTAGTTCAGGCCGTGAAGGATCGACAGCACTCCCTGTTTCAAGGGTGACCTTATTGGCCCTATGCGATTCCCTCCACCAGCACGAAATCAAATTGGGCGGCCAGTTCCGCCTCCCGTCCGGTGACGGGTCTGAAGTCAGCCAGCACCAAGGGGCGAAGTTCGGTGGGAATGCGGCGGAAGAGGAAGTCCTCGCTATTGCGCGGCTCCCCCGCCACATAGATCTGGGTCACGAAGGGGGGCATGCCTTCACGTAATACGGCGGCGTGGATATGCGGTGTGCGTCCCGGATAGGGCACCGGGCGGATGCTGCGGAAGCGGTAGCGGCCCTGCTTGTCGCTGTAGCTGTGGCCGAAACCCTGGAAGTTCTCGTCCATCGGCACCTGGCGGTCGTCCCGGCTGTGACGGTAGCGGCCGTTGTTGTCGCACTGCCAAATCTCCACGCGTACACCTGAGAGGGGCCTGCCCGAGGCATCCAGCACCCGTCCCGAAAGATCCGCGATCCGGCCCTCGGCGACGCCCGCTCTGCCTTGCACCCGGGTCAGGTCGTTGTCCCGGTCGAGAAGGGGCAGGTCGGGGTAGAAGGGACCGGCCGTCTGCCTCGGGGTCAGCAGTCGCTTCGCGCCCAGTGCAGGCAGCGTCAGTAGACCGGCCGCGCCGCCCAGCAGCAGTTGTCGGCGCCGTCTGTCGATGGTGTCTCCCATGATGGACCTCGGCTGTTCGGGGGTTCTCCCTCTCAGACCCTGCCTTTGGGGGTGTCGTTCGATGCCTTATTCCTGTGTGTTTAGGGGGAAATAGCGTGTGCGTGAAGCTACAACGGCGGAGGAGTTCTGAGTGTTGAGTTTTTAGTTTTTAGTGTTGAGTTGTCGGAGTTGCACTGATGTTTCGTTGCGCGCATGTTTCGCCTTCTGTCAGAAGGTACATGCCAAAAGGACAGTGAGCGAAGCGAACTCATACACTCAAACCTAAAAAACTCAACACTCAAAACTGCTACGAATCGACGCGTGAAGGATCCGCCCCTGCCGCTTTACTACAGGAGTGTTAAACGTCGTCCGGCACGAACTTCAATACATTGCCGTTGATGCAGTAGCGCTTGTGGGACGGCGGCGGGCCATCGTCGAAGACGTGTCCCAGGTGGATGCCGGAGCTGGCGCTGCGCACCTCCACCCGATGCATGCCGTGGCTGTCGTCCTCGTGCAGGGTGAGGGCGCCCTCCACCGGATTGAAGAAACTGGGCCAGCCGCTGCCGCTCTCGAATTTGGTGTCGCTGCGGAACAGGGGGGCGCCGGTGATCGGGTCGACGAAGGTGCCGGCACGTTTCTCGTCCAGGTGAGAGCCGGTATACGGACGCTCGGTGCCCTGTTCGAAGGCGATGCGCCGCTGCTCCGGGGTCAGCAGCTGATAGCCCAGCCACTGCCAGAAGCGGGCCTGGTCACCGTTGTAGCCGGTATAGCGGGTGACCTCCCGGCCCTCCTCGAAAAGCACGATGGTGGGGGTGGCGAAGAGCGGCTTCTCCAAGCTCCAGCCCTCCGGCGGCTGTGGACTCAGGCTGCGTGCCACCGCGACCGGCGACTGCCAATGGTCGAGCACCTCGGCCTTGAACTGCTTGCAGTAGGCGCACTCCTCCGCTTCGAAGACGATCAGCTGGCGCTGTCGATCGAGGGCCTGAGGGTCGAGTTTCATGGACATGGGGGACTCCTTCTTGGCAGGTGATTGGTCTCCGGGATAGTCGACACCGGTGCCGCCCAGGCCGCAATAACCTTTGGGGTTCTTCACCAGGTAGTCCTGGTGATACTCCTCGGCCGGGGTGTAGTTGTCGAGGGGGGCGATATCGGTGGTGATCTTTCCGTAGCCGTTACGGCTCAGGGCCTGCTGATAGCGGTCGCGGGTCATCGAGGCAACGGCTTGCTGGGCCGGATTGTGGGTATAGATGGCGCTGCGGTAGTTGGAGCCCACATCATTGCCCTGGCGGTCGCCCTGGGTCGGATCGTGGCTCTCCCAGAAGCCGATCAACACCGATTCCAGATCGGTCTTCGTGGTGTCGAAGGTGACCTTCACCACCTCGGCATGGTTGCGCTTCTCGCTCATGCCCAGGCGCAGCCGCGACTCCTGGGCCAGGATCTCCCGATAGCTCGCCTTCACCTCGCCATTGGCGTAGCCGCTCTCCACATCGACCACACCCGGCAGGGCCGACATGCGTTTCTCGGCGCCCCAGAAGCAGCCCATACCGAGGACGATGGTGTCGAGGTGGTCGGATTGTCGGGCGCCGCCCGGCATCTCGGCCGAGTGAGTCGCCAGGCCGGTTAGGCCCAGCAGGATGGCGCCAACGACAGTCAGGATCAGGCTTGTCGTCGCTGTGGTCGTGATGTTCATGGTCGTTCCCGTATGTAGTGATGGGTCGTCTCTGGGTACCATTGTATGTCGAGGTCCCTAACGCAGGGATTACGGAACTGTCACGTTTTAATCACGGGAATTCATGGCCGGGGCGCGGCGGCAGCGGTCGAAAGGCGAGGGCGTCGCTACGCAATCAGGCGGGATCGGAATCACCCTGGCTGCGCTGTCGCGTCTCGAACCTGCGTTGATGCTTCATCACCTGCATGTTCGCCCGCTGCACGGAAATGGCGCTGATCGCCGCCGGGTCGGGAATCACCAATATGCTGCCCACCCTGATCAGGTTGAGATTGTCATCGATGAACTGCTCTCGGTTGGCGTTGAAGAGCGCGATCATCAGCTGCTCCCTGGTGGCGTCCCGGGAGTCGAGTTCGGCGGCGATCTGCGGCAGTGAATGGCCTTCGGGTACAGGTCCGTAGAGTCGATCGATAAGATCCTCGGCGGTGAAACGGGCGCTGCAGGCACGTCCCGAGGCCATGTACTCGATCAGGTCGGCATCGTCCCACAGTGCCTTGACGGCGGCCTTGAACTCGGGGTAGCGGGCAACGGCGGTAGCGGCGGTGTCGGGATCTGCGCAGAGCGCCAGAGCGAACTTCACACGAATGCAGCCGTCCCGGATCTCGATGACATTGAATTCGAGCTGAAAGCCGAAGCGTCGGCTGATGCGTGCGTTCATCTGCTCGATCAGCGCCTCGGCGATGGCGCGTTGTTCGGTGACGGGAGCGCGGCGTATCGGCAGCACCTTGCCCATGATCAAAACGTCCAGCTCCCCAAGGGGTGTCCTATGTACTGTCATCTTCCGGCTCGCTGATGGTGTATGGGGTGTCCGGCCATTGGGTCTCCGGGAGGGAGGCTGGGCGGGGTCTCTTGGCGAATTGTAGCCGTTCAGGAGGTGTCCGCGTCCACCCCGGCCCGCGCTTTCCGGGATGGTGTCGACGCAGGCGCCTGGTGGATGAACTCGATCAGCCGGTCCGCCTGCTGTTTGAACCGATCCAGCGAGGCGTGCCGGGCGCCGGGGATCTCGAGCACCCGGACCGGTTGTCCCGGTGTGGCGTTGGCCTCGATCAGACGCATATCGCTGATCGGCACCACGTTGTCGTCACTGCCGTGGGCGAGCAGCACCGGGCAGCGGACATGGGGGATGCGGTTCATGGGCGCGATGTCGTCGAAGCGGTAACCGATCACCCACTGGATATAGTTGATGATCAGTGGCCGCAGGAAGCGGGGTAGCCAGGGCCGGTCCAGGTGGCGATTCATCACCAGCCTGGGGTGGGCGAAGCCCGAGAGCCCGATCACGCAATCGATATCGTGCCTGCGGGAGGCGGTGAGAATCGCTGCGGCGGCGCCGATCGAATGGCCGAACACCACCAGGCGGTGGTCGGGATGACGTTGCTTGACCCAGTCCAGTACCGTCTCCAGGTCCTCCGCGAAGCGGGGCAGGGAGGAGAAGCTGTCGCTGTCGCTCCTGCCGTGACTACGCGCATCGTAGAGCAGCAGGTCCATCTCCGCGGCGTGAAAGGCGGGCGCCAGGGGCAGCATCATCTCCGCGTTGGCGCCCCAGCCGTGGACCACCACCAGTGTGGCACGGCTCTCCTGCTTCGGTATCGACCAGGCATACAGACGCCGGTTGCCGACGCCCGGCAGCCAATGCTGGGTGAAGGGCAAGCCGTAGCGCTGTGGTGTGGTGCGTTCCTCCACCCGGGGAGCGCGATAGACCAGGTGCACCACCAATGGGAAGAGCAGGGCCAGGGAGAGCGGAACAAGCAGGAGAACGGTGAGAAGGAGCATCTGAAACTGCCGGACAAGGATTGGATCGGGTTCAACATCGCCCGCCGTGTCGCGGCCGGCGGTCATGGATCTTATAACAGCTACGCCGACACAGACTCAAGGTCAAGCGGACGCACCGGCTTTCAGCTGTCATCAGTGTTTCTTACCTTAGCCTGTTGCATGAACCGGCAGCTGTCGAAGGCCAGGTCTATCGAGCTGATCCTCTGCTGTGAAATCCTGAACAGCTGAGCCACGAGCAGGGGCCGCTCCGGTTTGAGGTACTCGTAGAAGAGGGCCACTGTATCCTTGTCGTCGGTCACGCTGAGTAGCCGGTACGGCGTCGGTTCGGGTGGATCGGTGCGCAGGCTTTCGAGATAGTCCGCCGCCGAGTCGAAGCTGTGCAGGGTTCCCCGAAAGCGCAGCTCGGGTGAGAGCAGTCGTCCCAGCCCCTCGATATCACCGGTAGCGAACAACCGCAGGTAGGTCAATGTCAGTTCGCGATCGGTCATGGCAGTACCTCGCGCATCACAGCCAGCGCCGGACACGCAGTTTGTAGTCGAGATAGCGGTCGCCGAAGCAGGCCTCAAGCTTGCGCTCCTCATAGGGACAGAAGACGCCGTTGATGATGAGGAAATAGACCAGGGCGGCCAGATAGAACGGCAAGCTGCCGACCATCAGCGCCAGCGAGCCCATCATGAGCAGGATGCCCAGATACATCGGATTCCGGCTGAATCTGTAGATGCCCATTGTGACCAGGTGACGGTTCGTCGCCGTCGGGCAGATGGCGGTGTCGAAGCGTTTGAACAGGGCCCAACCCCAGAGCATGATGGCAAAACCGACCAGGCCGAGCGCGACACCCAGATAGGGTTCGGACATGCCTTCCCCGTCGGTACCGAATAGCCATTGCCACAGCACGGCGACGGCGATCAGCAGTTGGGCGATGCGCGGCGGCCTGAACTCAATCAGTCGGCTGAGCATGACGTGCTCCAACGGCATCCTGCGGGCGGCAGCCAAGGGGGGAGAGGAACCACTTCAGGAACAGCGCCAGAAACAGCAAGGCCAGGATATGCCGGTACTGGGCGAGGGGAAGATCGAACAGATCGGACAGGGTGTTCCATGACCAGAGGCCGACCACCGAGGCCAGCAGAAATACACCGAGGGCATGCAAGTGGTGTTTTCTGAGATATGCGTTCATGTTGGCTCTCCTGTGTCGAGTGCGTCGAGCAGGGTTTGCAGGGTTTGCCGGGTGATCCGGACATGATTTTGCGAAACGTCCGAGAAGAGATCGGTCACGACCTGCTGGTCCCGTTTCAGGATACGACTGAACTGCGTCCTGCCTGCTCTACTGAGGGCGAACAGCGGCGAGCGCTTGTGCCGTGGATTGGCTCGTGTGACCACCAGTGATTTTTCCGACAGGGCGTTGATGGTGATCTGGATATGCTGGCGCGAGACCTTGTAGCGCTCGGCGATTTCGGGCACCGACAACCGCTGGTCCGGGTAGAGAAACTCCATTACGGCGCGGTCGGCTGCGGAGAGACCGGACGCCTCGAGCAGTTCGTTCGATCTCTGGCTCAGTGCCCGGAAGAGTCTGCGTATCAGCCAGATGATCTCATAGGGTTCGTTCGTCTGTGTGATGGGCATGCGCGGATTCCGAATACAATGACAACTTACTTGTCAAAATAGATGTTGACAAGTAAGTTGTCAAGTTTATCTTGTCGTGGTTCGCTCTGGGTGGCTGATGCGAGGGGGCGCTACATCACTCGGCATGGTGACGGCAAGGGGGAGGGGAATAGACCCTCATAGTGGCCGCCCCGCAGGCGGTTCCTCGATGGCGGTCGGCAGTCGCTGCAGTGCTCAGGCGGTTTTGCGGTCTCCGGGCGCAGTGAACATCATGATGGCCTCATCGCTCTTTTCCAGCATCCCGGGCAGGTGGGGGGCCAGTGTCTCGGCGCGAAGACCCGTGGTTATCCAGGCGGTGCGCTCGATGGCCCACAACATCTCGTCCAGTGAGTAGCCGGCCAGTTGACCTCGCGCGATGGCGAGTGCGATATGGACGATGGCCACGTCGTGCTCATGATCCTTGGCCAGATGGGGCTGGTGATGATACAGCGCCACGCTCTGCAGACCTTCGGGCAAGCCCCAGGCCTTGAACAGTTCGGCGCCCACATCCGTATGGCTGAAGCCGAGAACGTCCTGCTCGGTCTGGGCCAGGATCCATTCGTCGCCGCCGGTGATGTAGAGGATGTCCCTGGCCTTGTCCGGCAGTGTGAGATAGATCACCAGTCGGCCGAGGTCGTGCAGCATGCCCGCCACGAAGAGCCGATCGGTATGCAGGGTGTCGCACTGTTCGGAAATGGCCTGGGCCAGCACGCCGGTGATGACGGCATGGCGCCAGAAGTCGGCCATATCCACCAGATCGGCCGGGATGCCGGTGAAAGTCCGCATGGCGGTAGTGGCCATGACCAGGTTGCGTATCTCCCTGGCGCCGGCGATGGTCACCGCGCGCTGGATGGTGTCGATCTTGGAGGGCAGGCCATAGAAGGAGCTGTTGACCAGCCGCAACAGCCTGGCCGAAATATCGGCGTCGTGGGAGATCAGTTCGGCGAGACTGGCGGAGGTGTAGTCGCCTTGTGTCAGTAAGTGGTTGATCTTTATGCTGACTTCAGGAAGGGAGACGAGTCTGTCGATATCTGAAACCAGGGATTCCGGGGTCGTGTCCACGATATTGCTCCCTGAAATGTTGTTGCTGTCGGCGTCTCGACCATCTTACGCGGCCTGCGTCGGAGGGTTGGGCAATTCCGTGTCCAATCCCGTACATCCGAGCGGTTGGCGGCGTGCGCGCTGTACCAGGCGGGACGTGGTGTTTTGCCTATGGGATTATCTACTTGTTTCATTACGAGTTTAGGCAGGGTCTCCGGTCATGGCAAGCCGTCCGGGGTGCTGTCCGTCACGGTCTTTAACAGGACTGATGAATCGGGCAGCCGTAGGGATCACCGCTATTCGTCATGCTGTCGGATGGCTGGAGTTGGAGGACGTGACTATTGCGGATTCGCATGTCGGGCCGGAGCCCTATCCGTTAGTTTGAATGCTCCTCAGCCATCGAGTCGGGAGAGTGACGTGACGCGTTTGATGGGTAGATTGATTCCTGGCGTGCTGATCGTGATCGGGGTTGTGGCGATGGCCGTGAGCAGTCTGGTCGGCGGTGGTGTCAGTGCCATTATCGGACTGCCGCTGTTTGTCGTCGGCTTTGTCTGGTTGTTGTTTCCCAGTTGCCGTCGGCGCAGGTCCGAGTAGCGGCTACCCGTTCACGTATCAAGGTGTAACAGCTTAGCGCTGCGCAGGCCGATCCGGTTTGAGCGAGCAGGGCTCGATGAGCGGATTTCGAGCAGACGCCCAGACCTTGGCTTGGACTAGTTTTTGTCCGAGGCAAGCTTGGCAACCAGGTCATGGAAGGCCATCTCGGCATTTTCAAAGGCGACCGAGATCTCCTCGATGCTGGTATGGCCTTGCTTGGCGCCCTGCAGTCCCTTCGCAATCTCGGTCATCAGCTCGGTGATGATAGTCAGTGCCTCTTCGCCACCTGCGCTGTGGGCCTGGGTCACGGCATCGGTGATCTGATTGTTGACGGAGGTGGGAAACGCCATTTCGTACTTCTCCTTTTTGATTGTGGAATACAGTAAAGTCCGGGGAAAATATATCCCGATTTCATGACGTTCCGATGATCTCGATATGCAAAAAGGTAAATGGGTCACAAACCAGTGGTGCTGCGGACGAGGCTGTCTGTGCCGGGGTAAGTGCGAGCAGTAGGGCCTGGCTGACATGGGCAGACCAGACCACTGCAGGCAGAGCCGTCAGCTATTGACGAATATAGGGACGGGTGTAGTCGAGTGTTTGCGGTCTGAGCTGGGGTATGGATCCGTCGTAGCTCCCGCTTTCGTCGGCCAGATAGAGAGTGTCGGCATCGATGCGATAGATGACATAGTCATCGATGATGAAGGGGGCGCCGTCGTAGGTGTCGATATGGGTGTCGATCTCTCTGGCCTCTGTTCCGTCAGTGGCCGTGATCAGATCTCCGAGAACAAAGGTGCCGCTGGCGGTTGGGTTGGGTGAGATGGCCAGGGGGATCGTGCAACCGGAATCATCGTAGTTTTCGATATCGGAAAAAAACTCGTCGCCGACGAAAGTGAGTGTGATGATGTCGTAGTGGGTGTCCGGATCCAGCGGATCTGCCGGGCTGCATGCTTTGCGCCACGAACCTTCCAGTTCGGTGGGTTGTGTGTTGCCGGGCGTGCTTACGGGGGGAGTGGTGGTGGATGAGGAACCGCCGCAGCCGTGCAGAAAAAACATGAGCGCAGCGAGGAACGCGGGTGTGAGTCCTTTCATATAGTTCTCCTGGGTAGTACAACGGGATCGATACTTGATCCGCGAGGCGGATTGGAGCGCACCAGAAGGGTTGATTCAAGTGGATTCAGGCGCACTGGCCCCGGGTCTGCGTGATAAAAAACGATGCTCGATGTTGACGCAGGCCATCCTGGCTGGTCAAGACAAGTCACTCGTGTGGATCATGCAAATACATGGATATGAACCCTGCCGCGGGCGCACAGGGTGGGATCCCTATCGCATAGGCACGGCAGACCGACTAAAGCTGATACGGATTGCCGGGCAGAATCTTGTTGAAGGTCCGCTTGTGGCGTCGCTGCTTCATCAGGTTCTTGGGGATTCTATAAGCCTTCCAGACCGTTCCCTCGTGCGTGATGAGACGACACTCCCCGCCCCAACCCTCACGATCGGTGCAAAGATAACCGTTATTGTCGATGGACCAGGTGCCTTGCTCGGGTTGACTGTCCCTCAGCTGTCGGAAGGTGCCGTCGGTGGCGAAGAATGTGATGATGGGAAAACCCTTGATGGCGTGTACGGCCTCCACCGTGTTACCACTGATAAGTTCTGAAACCTCATCGCCGGAGAGTTCCGTGCCCGCGGCGGGGAAGGAAATGGATTGAAAAAGCAGTAGCGAGATAACGCTTGCGGGTGCACTCCAATGCGATCTGTTACGGACATTCATGGAAACCTCCCTGGTTCAATCAAGCAATGAAATCATCTCATTTACGTCAAATGAAATCCAAGCAGTTTTTGTGATGTGAATTCCGCCAGCTCGCGAAACAAGCGCTCTGCCCCCGCTTCCTGTTGCTCCTGTTCGAGTCCCAGTAGCGTATCGATCCGCTGACGCAGGTGTTCGACCCTGGCCCGATCGGCCCTATCGCCAAGGTGTTCGAACAGCAGTTCATGGGCCCGCTTGCGTTGCATGACCTCGATGCCGTCCAGGATCTGCCGGTGCGAGGTGCCCTCCCAGATGGCCAGGATCATGGCCTCGCGGAACCAGCGCTCGACCGGAAATTCGCTCAGGATGCCGAGCGCGCCATGGGCCTGCATCGACCACTGGCTGACCTCGAGGGCGAATTCGGCGGTCTGGTATTTCGCCAGGTGGGCCAACAGGCGGAACAGGTGGTAGCGCGGCGAATAGGGGGGCTTCTGCTGCCACACCTCCCGCAGCAGTCGTACCGACTCCCAGGCCAGCGACAGATTGGCGCGCAACCCATTCATGCGTTGCTCGAACTGGCTTCGGAACAGGGGCTGTTGCAGCAGCGGCCGGCCGAACACTTCACGCTGGCCGGCGAAGAGCTCCGCTTCATGCAGCGCCCGCTGCGCCAGGGCGACGCAGGCCACGCTGTTGGCGACGCGAGAGAGATTCAGGCTCTCCAGAATCAGGTAGATGCCCTGCTCCGCCGAGCCGAGCAGATAACCCTCCGCGCCGCGTAACTCGACCTCACCGGTGGGCACCGAGCGGGTGGCGATCTTGTTCTTCAACCGCCGCACCTGATAGTTCAGTCCGCCGTCGAGGCGGTGGCGTGGGACCAGAAACAGAGCCAGTCCGCGCACCCCGTCGGGCGCGCCCTCGGGGCGGGCGGCGGCGATGGCCAGCTCGGCGCCGACGTTGCTGGCGAAATATTTGTCGCCGTCGAGCCGCCAGTGATCGCCCTCCTGTCGGGCGCGGGTCTCGACCGTGCGGCCCAGATCGGAGCCGCCGCCGATCTCGGTCATCCAGGTGGCGCCCTGCCACACCGTGTTGTCCCGCGCACAGAGCCGGGGGAGAAAGGCCTCGCGCAACCGCTCGTCGCCATACTTCGAGAGGCAGAACGCGGTGGCCATGGAGACGGTGTAGGGGCAGTAGAGACCGGGATCGTAGTAGGAGGCGACATAACCGAGACGGTAGAAGGGCAGCAGGTCGTTGTCCGCGAACACGCGCCAGACGACGCCTTCGCGATAGCCGCGTCTGAGCAGCACCCCATAGTCCGGTTCGAACTGAATCAGGTCGATCCGCTCGCCGCTGCGCTCGAACATCTTGAGCCAGGGCGTGCCGGCCCGGTCGATCGATGCGGAGATGGGGCTGCCGGTACGCTCCCACCACTGTTCGTACTCGGCGAGCCGGGTTTCGTCACCGACCGGGTCCAGCGCTTCCCGCAGCAGGGCGGTCGGCGATGCCAGCAGATCTCTTTTCATCGACACTCTCCGTGGTCATGCGCAAGCGACGCTGTTGGCGCAGCTCAGAGCCGCTTGATGCGCAGGTTGCGAAACTGCACCACCTCGGTATGGCACTGCAGTCCGATATAGCCCTGCTCGCGTTTGGTCGTCCCTTCGGCCGCTTGATCGAAGGTGAGCAGCGGGGACAGCGTGCCGCTCGAGACGAGTGAGCCGTTGATTCTCACTGCGATGTCCCGTCCCTGCGCTTCGATCTCGCAGCTGTTCCAGAACTGGGCGCGTCCCGCGTCCCTCGGCGGCACCGCCTTGGCCGCCCACAGGCGGGCGGGAAAGATGCCGTAGACCGCGCCGGTCTTGTGCAGCGGTGAGCCGTGGATGCCATGGATCCCGTCGAATCCCCCTTCGTCGATCTGCACCTCGATGCTGGAGTCGTAGAATCCGGCATCGAGGACGATGGGTTCCGGCATACGCAGGAAGACGCCGGAGTTGGCGTGGATGTCGAAAGCGCGCCAGTCGAATCGCAGTATGAAATCGCTGAAGATCTCACGGCTGTAGCGAAGCACGCCCAGGGATGGCGTTGTGTTGTCCACGCCGGCGCCCAGGATGGGATGCTCCAGGCTGAAGACATCGAAGAAGTTGCCGCTGCCGCTGGCGACGACTTCCCAGCCGTCGGCCGCCATGTCGCCGCTGTAGAGGGTTTCGAACTCGGGGCTGTCGTCGGCCAGCGACTGTGACCGATAGCGGTCGATGATCGATTCGGCGATGCGGCGCGACAGCGCGATACCGGTGAGTACCGGGTTGGCGGAACCGGCGGTGGGAAACAGCGACTGGTCGACGCAGTAGGCGTTGCTGACGTGGTGGAAGCGTCCGAACAGATCGGTGACCGACTTGCGATAGTCGCTGCCGAGCCAGAGGGTGCCGCTCTCGTGGTAGGTGGTGCCGATGCCGTCCGGTCCGCCGCCCAGGTATTCCACCGGCGCGCTGTCCTGGATGCGGATCACCTCCAGGTTGCCGTTCTCGATGCGGAAGTCGGGACGGAACAGGGGCGAGGGGGGAGGGCCGGAGAGGACCGAGCCCTCCGCATCGAAGCTGGCGGTGTGGCAGGGGCAGGAGAACCGGCCCTGCCCGTCGGACCAGTTGACGAAGCAGCTCTCATGAGTGCAGGTGCCGTCGATGACACGGAACTCCCCGTTGAAGCGGCCGATGAAGAAGCGCCCGCTGGCGGTGCTCTCCATGTGGTAGCTACCGTCGGGGATCTGGCCAAGTGGTACCTGGGCGAGCACCTCGAGCGCTCCCACCGGCGCGGGACCCGAGCCGCCCGCGCTGCCCGACTGTTCGACCAGGGCGTCGATGAAGGCGAACGCCGCCTGGTCCTGTGCCGCCCACAGCGTGTCGTCGTCGTCAGTCTTCGCCAGGTGCAGGTAGGCCTTGGGGATGCGCAGTTCGTGGCCGGCCTCATCATAGAGATCGTCCCCACTGCCGCCGAAGGGGTTGACGTTCATCCAGCTGACCTGGGGATTGCTGCCGACGGGACTGGTACGGTCGCCGAAGGTCTCCCCCACCGTGCGGATGCCGATCACCACCCGGTCGTTGCCCAGGCCCTGTTGAGCCTCCAGCATCGATTCGTAGTCCTCGATGTTGGGCGCCATCTGGTAGAGAAAGCGCTCCGGGTCGCGGCTGGCGCCGGGAAACATGGGTACGTCCATGTTGGGGGCGGCGTAACACTGAAAGTGGAATTGGCCAATGCCGCTGCCGACGGTGGCCGCCGAGCCGTTGATCTGCAGGGCCGCGGTCTTGATCTGCAGCGGGTCGGGCGGCGGCAGATCGAGCGCGCTGCGCTTGACGCGCCAGACGAAGTTGCTGCGGGCATGGTACATCAGATTACGCCCCATCAGCTCGCCGTTCTGGTTGATCGCCTGCGGCCGCGGAAAGGAGTTTAGGGCCAGCCGTGTGGAGTTGATGGTGTTGCCGGCCAGAATCACCAGGGCACTCGATTTGAGCGTCAGCCGCACCACCCGCGCCCGGCTGCGGTCGTGTGGCTCCGAAGCGTCGGCCAGGGCCACCACCACCTGCTGCACGCGTGCGTTGCGGGTTTCCAGTTTCAGCACTTCGGCATGGGGTACCAGGAACAGCCTGCGCAGGTGATCGCCGGCGCTGCCGATTTCGCAGTCCTCGCGAATGGAGTCGAGCAGCAGCGGCAGGCTGCTGAACTTGTCGAAGCTGAACAGGCCCGATCCGGGTGCTTCCCCCTGGACCGCGATGGGAGGTGGGAGCACCGCGTCCAGGTTGGGCACCAGCTGGTTGTCGAGCACCGACTCGGCGCGGCTCTTCAATGCGTCGTAGAGCGGGCCGTTGATGAAATCCTGTACCGGGAAGACGCCGGTCTCCAGCTCGGCGTATTCGTAGCCGCCGGCCTGGCCCGTCTGGAACAGGTAGCTCTCGATCTCCGGCGGCCAGAGCCGGTCGCCGTCGGTGTCGAGCCGCTGCATGTCGGCGGGCTGATAGCGGGGAATCCAGCCGCCCCAGAAGAGGGACTTGCCGCCGATGCAGCGGGCATGTTTGACAACGGAAGACTCGTTGGACTGTCCCGGGTCGACCAGATCCCTGGCCACCAGGTCGCCCAGCGGCGTGCTGCGGCGGGTCAGGTTCTGGATATGCTCGCTGATGAGGAAGGGACCCGACTCGAGCACCAGTATGCGCGGCGCCTGGGTTTCGTCCTCCATGCGCCGGCCCTGTTCAAACAGCTTGGCCGCGGTATAGGCGCCGTACATGCCCGAGCCGACGATCACCACATCGAATTGCCGGCCGTCATCCACCGCCATCACCTCGTCCCAGGTGTTGCAGGTGAAGCGCGACAGACCGTCGGCGGAGAAGCTGGTGTTCTGTACGTCGGGCGCCGGCAGCGGTTTGCCGGAATCGATCAGTCTGTTGAGTGACATGAGGTGCTCTCCTTGGTTTCTCGTACGGAAATATCAATCCCTTAAATACGAAATGTCTTTCACCTACAGACGGTCTTGTTGTGGTGCCGAAGCGGCGTGTTTTGCAATGGAGCGGGAGGGGGGGATGGATTAGGAAACTGCCCTATTCGCAGAACGCTGACGTGCGGGATACTACTCATGCGGGAGCGCCCCCTGTCCGGTCGTTGCATCGAACCTGCGTTGTTGCCGGTCAAACGATGCGACCGGCGGAGTGTGGTTGTCGAGCGCGGGAACCGAAAGCCACAGGCGGTGCTCGTGAGGGTACGCCTGACGGTGAAGAGACGGTTCCTGCGCGGTTTCTGAAGTATAGACGAGGCGCCCGAATCTGCCTGTTGGGGGATAGGGGGGGCGCTGATGCACGTTTCAAGCTGAGCAACCGCCGATTCAATGCAACCGGATGGTGTGCCGTGTTCAGGTACGGATCACCGCTTGTCCAGTTCGGGATAGTGGCGAAAGATTCCATCCTCGTTGAATGGCAGTCTCCGCTCCGAAGCGAGATAGGCCGCGATGTTCGGACGCCTGGTCACCCGATCATGCAGCGCCACCAGGCCGGGAATCTTTGCTTCCAACGTCGCCATCATGTTCGGAAAGGCGTATCGCAAGCCGGCGACGATCTGAAACATAGACAGATCGATATAGGTGAGACGGCGCCCGACCATGTATCCGCTGCCGCCGGCGTTTCGTTGCAACGCGTTTTCGAAATAGCCCAGCAGCTCGGGCGCCCTCTGGCGGATGAAATAGTCGGCGCGGCGGAGCGACTCGGGCTTCTGGTCTTCGTAGTAGAGACTCATGGCGATGGGGTGGTGGGTGTCGTGTATGTCGACTACCAGATCCTCCACCGTCAACTGCAGTTGATGCAGCCACAGACGGCCCGCATCCGAGTCGGGCGCCAGCCGCAGACGCGGGCCGAGGAAATGCAGGATGTTGGCCGTCTGCGCGATCACCTGTCGCCCTGCGCGCAGAAAAGGGGGCGCGAAGGGCGGGCGTGAAAGCTCGGGATCCTCCATCAGGCGTAGCATTTCGTCAACGCCCATGCCCGGGCCGCTCTCGCGGGCCACATCGACATAGTCCGCAGCCGCCTCCTCGAGCGCCAGACGTACGTATTCCCCCCTGCCCTGAATGCCCGGCCAGTAATAGAGTCGATAGCGCATGACGCTCTCCAGGAAGTTATGCGGAACCCGCCTTCACCTGGTTGAGGGTGGTGTATCGGATTGTCGCTTTGGATAAACCTTAGTTCATAACTTTCGGGGTTGAGAGGAAGATGGTTTCGGATTCGAACGGCCACGCATCCAATATCGCCGGATCACCAGATAGACGATCAGGTTGAAAGCCACCACCACGCCGGCCAACAACCACTGAACCTCCGGTGTCAATTCCACGGGATAGAGCAGGGGGAGGAGATAGTGATCGATGAATCCCCCCGTATAGCCGGCGTCGCCGGCGGCGCGACGCAGCTGGTTCTCCAGCGGCGTCAGCGGGCAGGGCATTCCCAGCAGCTCGACCGCCGTGCCCCAGGTGGCGGCGGGCAGATGCAGCCAGGGCATCCAGCGCCAGCGCAGGGCGAACAGGCCACCGAGGAGGACGAAGAGAACGAACGCCAGGTGAAGCAGCAGGACCAGATTGGCGAAGAGCTGATAGGGCATGGGTTCCATGATCCTGGTTACAGAGTCCAGGGTGCGGCTTGCAGCACCAGAACCGGCAAATCGGGAGTGAGCTGAAACCACACTATCATTTCCACTCACTGAGTGTGTCAATCCATCATCACAACCATACACGCATTCCATGGTCTAGATGATCAAAGCAGTTTCGGCAAAAGTTTCCACTGGGAGGAGACAGATGAACGAAGACAAATTCAACATGGAGCTGCGCAAGTTCCTGAAAAAGGTGGGCGTTACCTCGCAACGGGAAATCGAGAATGCGGTCAATCAAGCCATCGAGTCTGGTGTGCTCAAAGGCGGCGAGAAGCTGAAGGCTAGGATGACCCTGGAAATCGACGAAGTGGGACTGAGCTGGGTGGTCGATGGTGATATAGCCCTTGAATAGACAACTGTTCATGAGCGGGACCACGCATGAATCGCCCTTCCCGCTTGAAGCTGGGAGCTGCGTTTCGCGTGGATCGAATCAGAGCTGTGCCAGAAACAGCAGACCGACGCTCGCCACCAGCAGAAAAGGCGCCACGCCCAGCGTCCGCTGCCGCTTGCTCAGCCGCTTCAGGGAGACCAGTACGAGGCCCAGCAGATAGACGGAGAGGCTGAACGAAAGCAGGTAGAACGCGAGAAAGGTCAGCGCGGCGGAGGTCGCTCCCGCCAGGTCGCTGGACCAGTCGATGACGCGCGGCAGCAGCAAGGAGAGCGCGAGCGAGACGGTGCTGCAGATGAAAAGCGATGTGATCACGGATTGTCTGCGCTTGTCGTTCATATGCAGGTTTTGAAGTGCCGTGGGTGATATTCAGGACGTCGAGCGTGAGATGACGGGATTCTCCATTGATTGAATGTTACCCAACTCCGAGTCAGCGAGCCCCGCCATCGGGTGAAAGCGTGTCGGCGTTGACTGAATTTCAGTCAGCGTTGATTGGCATGTACTTGATGGCAAAGACAACTGACGATTTCACCGCGGCAATATTCCTCAGGCAGAAGCGGGTATACTCAGTGACCGAACAACTGACCCATACCACCCCTTAAAGATCGAATCGAACCTATGGAATATCGCACGCTTGGCAACAGTGAACTGAACGTCTCCGCCGTCTGTCTCGGCACCATGACCTATGGACAGCAGAACGATGAGAGGGAGGGGCACAGCCAGTTAGACTATGCCCTGGAGCGGGGCGTCAACTTCATCGACACCGCCGAAATGTATCCGATACCGCCCCGGGCGGAGACCTTCACCCGCACGGAGAGCATAGTCGGTAGATGGCTCAGGAAACAGCCGCGCGACCGTATCGTCTTGGCAACCAAGGTCTCCGGTCCCCGCCGTCGCATGCAATGGATACGCGGCGGTCCCGCCGCCCTGGACGAAACCAATATCCGGAGTGCCATCGAAGGCTCGCTCGAGCGGCTGCAGACCGACTACATCGACCTCTACCAGTTGCACTGGCCGGAGCGCAATGTGCCGATGTTCGGCGGCGACCAGTTCGATCCCGCCGAAGAAACCGATGCGGTGCCGATCCGCGCACAGCTGGAGGTCCTCTCCGAGTTGATGAAGGAGGGCAAGGTGCGCGCCATCGGCCTCTCCAACGAGACCCCGTGGGGCGTGATGCGTTTCCTGCGGCTGGCCGAAGAGCACGATCTGCCGCGGGTGGTCTCGATCCAGAACGCCTACAGCCTGCTCAACCGCACCTTCGAGTACGGCCTGTCGGAGATCAGTTATCGCGAGCGGGTCGGCCTGCTGGCCTACTCCCCACTGGCCTTCGGTTTCCTGAGTGGCAAGTACCTGCCGGGTGGCGACGCTAAGGGACGCGTTACCGAGTTCAAGGGTTTCGCCCAGCGCTACCAGAAACCCTATGTGGAACCGGCGGTGAGCGCCTACGCGGATCTTGCGCACCGACACGGCATCAGCCCGGCGCGACTGGCGCTCGCCTTCGTCTACCACCGATGGTTCGTCACCAGCACCATCATCGGCGCCACCAGCATGGCGCAGCTGTCAGAGGACATCGATGCCTGGGAGGAGCCGTTGTCGGAGTCTGTTCAGGAGGAGATCGAGGCGCTGCACCGGCGCTATACCAATCCGGCACCGTAGTCGAAGGGTTTCGATGTCGTCGGCCTGACGGTCAGCGTGGCGCTGGATTGCCGAATCCGTTCAGACCGGATTGGCACTGACTTAAGCCTGTGTTTCGGTGCGGCAAGCCGCACTCTACGATTAACTTCGGGTAGGGTGCGGCTTGCCGCACCGAGTCACGAATCACATAGCGCACAAAATTTACGCCATTGCCTTTAGTAGGTGCCATTCCGTTGAGACCGCTTTCCACTTTCGCCATCAGGGCGCCAGGCAGCGCGACTGGTAGAACTCCGGCAGACACTCCCGGTTCCATTTCCGGTTGGTGGACTCGAAGTGCAGGCGGGCCTCTTCGCATCGGCCCTCGGCGGTCAGGATCAAACCCTCCAGGGTGTCGCCGCGCTCCTCCAGGTGGTTGGAGGGGCGTTTGGCGATCAACTCCCTCGCCGCCGCCGGCATGTCGGCCTCCGCCAGCACCATGGCCGCGTCGATCAACTTCCTCTCCTCCTGCATCTGTTCGATCTCCTGCTCTGAGAAAGCGGGGGTGTCCGCCTGGAGCGCGGGAAAGGTCTGAAACGAAGGGATCTGCCGTCCTTCGAGCGCGATGGAGCGTATTGCGAAGTGTTCAGGCGTAGCGGTCAATAGATGGCCCGCTTCATCGAATGCGCGGACCACCACCTGGTATTCGTTGACGGCCTCCCCGGCGGCCTTGGTGGTTTGGATCTCAGCCAGCGGCAGCGCGGTGGCCTCGGTGTTCTTCCAGTAGACCGGAGTGTAGGTCGTGGTGGCGCCCGCTCGCGTGACATGCTGCAGCATGATCTGGTAGCGGGAGGCCGCGGCCACGGCTCGCCAGCGGATACTGTCGTCTGTCAGGTCGGCCGGGAGATTCGTCCTGTCGGGCCAATCGAGGGTGATGCTGTCCCGTATTGCGATCTCGAGCCTGGCGTCGACCACCGGTTCGCTGTTCGCGGTCAGCACGAGCCCTTCAACCCCCCAATCGGGTCCCTCGTGATAGAAATCTTCGGATAGCGTGGAGTTGGCGGAGCCGACGACGGTGAACGATTTGTCTGCGGGTTTGTTCGACCACTCCGTTGTATTGATGCGATTGAGCCGCCACTCCCCCGCCGGGACCCTGAAGACGAACTCACCGTCGCTGTCGGTGGTGATCTCATCGGAACGGAAACGGTCGTTGAAGATACCGACCAGGGTAACACCGGCGGCGGGTGCGTTGTTGTATCGCACGCGACCGGCCAGATAGGACTCGCCTTGTGGTAATGGTGAGAGACCCTCCTCGGAAATCCACTCGAAGCTGTAGCGCAGGTTGTGCCAGAAGTGGCTATTCGAGGCGTACAGGCGGTCGAGTCCGCTGTCGTCGGATCGGATAGTCGGCAAGCTTTCATCATCGTCAACACGACTGTCGGATGCGTCGACTCGCTCGTTGAGTTTGATGTTGATCGAAACGAATGTGGCCATATAGCCGACGACGATCAGACTGATGAGAAGAGAGAGCACCCCGCCGGCGATGGCGGAGGCCGTGACGGCGGTCTCCCGGGCCGGCTTACCGGCGTCGAGGTAACTGACGTAGGCACTGAGCAGGGTGACGAACGCCAGACTGGCGACGACCAGGATAGGCATGAGATCCAGATAGCTTACCTGCCTCAGTGCCGGGATCAGGCCCGCCGCCAACGCGAGCAGCGGATAGATGAAGAAGCTGAGCAACGCGAAGAGCAACAGCAGGCTGAAGAAGAGCAGCGCCTTGTCGGGCCGCCGGTTGAGAATGTGGCCGCCGACGACGGTCAGCAGCGAGAGGACGAATGCCGAGAGTCTGCGCATAGCAAATCCCTTTGTCTGTGGTTCCGATCTCCATCAGTCGAGTGCCGATGATTGTTAGTGGATGAGGCTATGATCTCACGCCTGGTCCTTTAATTCCTGATTGATGCCTTCCTGCGCAATCCCCTTCTCCTGAAGCACCTCCTGCAGCACGGGAAGCGCGTCGAACGCGGCCGGGTAGCCCGCATAGATGGCGACCTGCAATAACGCTTCCGTGATCTCTTCCACCGTGGCGCCGTTGCTCAGTGCGATTCCGAAGACGATTCTGAGCGCGCCATGACGCCCAAGTGCGGCCAGGATACCGATACTGCAGAGCGAGCGGGTCTTCGGATCGATGGCCTCCCGTGACCAGGTGCGGCCAAACACGACAGAGATGGCTTCGTGCTCGAAAGCGGGGCTCAGCTGCTTGAAGCGACCGACAACCTTGTCGGCATGCTCCTCACCGATAAGCTTTTTCAGCGTCTCTATCCCCTTGGCATGATCGTTCACTGTGAGGCTCCTCCGACGATAGGGGTGGCTTGGGCTCTGTGACATGGAGTCAGAGCGGGTGGTGCATGTGTGGGCATAGCGGTCGCTTTGCCGTGTGCTTAACCGGGATAGGTGGGGCAGGGCCCCACCCTACCGGTAAGTCAAATAGTAAGGTGGGGCTCTGCCCCACCAAAAGTGATATTGATGTATGTGTTGTCCGGGTCAGAGAAAATCAACTCTGATCCGCTTTTTTTGCCTAGAAACTGGCAAAAAAGCCCTGCGCAGCCGCCATGCAGAACGGTGGCACCAAACTGCCATGGTAGGCTTGGGCGACGGCCATGGCGCCACCGTCAGTGGCGCCGGCAGTAACCGCATCGGCGGCAAGCTGACTTTTGGCATTGGCAAAAGCGGTTTCAAGCGGTGCATAGGGGTCGCCCGCACCCAGTCCCGTCTCCAGATCGAGGACCGTCAGCAGACCGGCGGGCAGACTGAATGGTTGCCAGAATGCCTGCATGGCCTGTGCGTTCATGAAGTAGACGCTCGGATCCTCGCTACCGCCACACAGCAGGGTTGGTGAGGCCGGGGAAAAGGTCTCGTCGTAGCGCATGTCGTTGATGCGTAAGTCATCCCGTAATCCGTAGGAGGAAGCGGCGGCGACCGGGACGCCGCTGACCGGTGTCGGGACAAATCCATCCGGGTTGGCGGCCGCATCCATGGCGTAGGCGACGCGTACGCTGTTGTTGATCAGGTAGGGATCGCCGAAACCGGCCGCGAACAGGGGATCCGACGGTACCGCCAGCATAGCGTCCAGGGCGGCGTTGCCTGTCACCGGCGTCGCGTTGCTGAACAGGGCCAGCTGGGGCAGCAGGCCGCTGCCGACCAGTGTCGAGTAGGACGATCCGGGGAGCAGGGTGTCGATTCCCGAGGCATAACTGGCCGAGTAGAAATCGGTGAG
>JARROA010000019.1:0-5357 GCA_037384425.1 Candidatus Thiodiazotropha sp.
ATCTTCTCTTCCGCCTTGTCGAGGATCTTGAGGCTCAGTTTGGGGGTGAGTTCACCGATGTCGAACTTCTTCAATGCGGGTACCTGATCCAGGGTCGGCAGGTGAGCCATCTCCGGCTTGCCGATGAAGGTATGCAGCTGGGCGATGATCACCAGGTCTGCGTAATCCGCCTTGCCCTCGTGCACCCGCAGCCAATTCTCCGCCTCTTCGGCCACCAGGATCAGGTCCTCGATAAATCCCCAGTTGCGTAGAATGGCACTGCCGATACGACCGCGCATGTCCATCATCGCCTGATCGAGTTTTTCGTCGTCATTGGCCACTTCCGGGAAGCGCTCGGCATAACTGAGGATAGCCACATTGCCGATGTCGTGCAGCAAGCCGGCCAGCAGCGCATGCTCCGGATTGAACTCCCCGGTGATCTTGGCCAGCACATAACTGACCGCGCTCACCTGTACGCTGTGCTCCCAAAGCTTCTGCATCTGTTGCCTCAGCACCGAGGAGCGGGTTTTGAAAAGCTCCCGCAGGGCGAAGGTCAGTACCAGCTTGTGGGTGGTGTCCGCTCCGAGGCGAATAATCGCGGCGGCGCAGGAGTCGACGGGGGTGACCCCGGCGTAGAGAGGGCTGTTGGCGGCGCGGATCAGTTTGGCGGTGATCACCGGATCGGTCTGGATGACATTGGCCAGTTTTCGCGCGTTGGTGTTCTCGTCACGCATGGCCCGACCGAGCCGCACGGCGACGTCGGGCAGACTGGGCAGAATCAGCTGATCACTCTCCAGGTCCTGCAGCAGTGCATTGGAGAGATTGTTTTCCGTCAAGGTCTGGTCGTAGGGACCGGTTTCCGAGGGTATCTCGGTGGCAGTGATACCTTCACCCTCACTGCTCATGAGACCATCCAGCAGTTCGCCATCGATCATCAGGTAGTCGACCGTGGTGATCGCCTCCACGGTGTAGCGACGTGGGATCAGATTGGCGACAGGAGAGTGGAACTGTGAGCTGCCGCTGTCGATCTCGGTGACCCTGCCGTCGGCCGAGGTCAGGCGCAGGCTTCCCTGCAGCAGATAGAGACTGAAGCGGGAGGTGTCGCCCTCCTCGATCAGGGTCGTTCCCTTGCCGGCGGATTGGATTTGCAATGAGCGGGCCAGCAGCTCGCGCTGGATATCATCCAGCCGGTCGAGTGGATGATAGGCCTTCAGCGTCTCCGGTGTAGGGTGCCTGAGTTGTTCGTTCATTATGGACGTCCTGATTCTCAGCAGCCGCAACGTACCGGTGAGGGTTGATGCAGTTGCAGGGTGCCGACCAGACGGTCGACACTTGGAAGTTGGTGTCGACGCAGATAATCCATGATCCCTTGATTGATCTTTTTACACACCAGCGGGTCGTAGAATAGCGCGGTTCCGACGCCGACCGCGCTGGCGCCTGCAATAATGAACTCTAGCGCATCTTCCGCCGTGGTGATGCCGCCCTGGCCGATGATCGGGATGTCATGCTCGCGGCAGACCTGATGGACCTGATGCACCTTGAGCAGGGCCACCGGCTTGATCGCCGGTCCGGAGAGGCCGCCCTGGTTGTTGCCGATCACCGGCACCCGGCTTTCGATATCGATAGCCATGCCCATCAGGGTGTTGATGACCGAAAAGGCATCGCTGCCGGCCTCGATGCAGCCACGGGCATTGGCGGCGATGTCGGTCTGATTGGGCGAAAGCTTGGTGATCAGCGGTTTGTTGGTGGCCTTACGGCAGGTCTCGACCACGCGTGCCGACATGGCGGGGTCGTTACCGAAGGCGACACCGCCCTCCTTCACGTTGGGGCAGGAGATGTTGATCTCGATGGCGTCGATAGGGGAGTCGTCGAAGCGGCGGGTGACCTCGTAGTACTCTTCGACCGTGGAGCCCGAGACATTGGCGATGAAGCGGGTCTCGCTGAAATCGAGGGTAGGCAGGATGTCGTTGACCACCTTGTCGATGCCGGGATTTTGCAGGCCGATGGCGTTGAGCATGCCGTCCGGTGTCTCGTAGACCCGATGCGGGCGATTGCCCAGGCGTGGTTCCAGGGTGGTACCCTTGAGGCAGACGGCACCGGTGTCGCGGTTGCTAAAGCCGTTGACCCGTGTGTACTCTTCGCCGAAACCGACACAACCGGAGAGGAGCACGATCGGGGTGTTGAACGACATACCGCAAAATTCGGTACGCAGAGGAGACGGGATGCTGCTGCTCATGAATTTTTCATTTTTCTCCTGACAGGGGTGAAGCGTTGTTTCATGTCGTGCTTTACGAACCGGAGATCCCCCCCAATACGGGGAATATCATACGCCTATGCGCCAATAGTGGCAGCAAATTGCATCTGATTCACCCCCTCGGGTTCCGATTGGACGACAAACGCCTGCGCCGGGCCGGGCTCGACTATCACGAGTGGGCCGAGGTCAGGGAACACGCATCGCTGGAGGCCTTCGAGGAAGCCGTCAAACCGCAGCGGTTGTTTGCCTGCACGACGCGGGGGCATCGCTGCTACGCCGAGGTCGACTATCGGCCGGAAGACGCGCTGCTGTTCGGGCCGGAGACGAGGGGGTTGCCGCAGGCGCTGCTCGATCGGCTGCCGGCGGAACACTGCTTACGCATTCCCATGCTACCCAACAGTCGCAGTCTCAACCTGTCGAATGCGGCGGCATTGATGGTTTATGAGGCTTGGCGCCAGCAGGGATTTACAGGGGCCGTCGGCACTGCTTATCGACCCTGACCCGTATGCTGTTTCTAGGCTGCTGTATCGGTGCGGCAAGCCGCCCCCTACCTGTGATCAAGCCGTAGGGTGCGGCTTGCCGCACCATTCAGGGCTGAGCAGATGGGGGAAGGTTCGGGCTAAAGCCCTTCCGGTTTCTGGCTGCGCTCGAGCAGATTGTGCACCGCCGTTTCCGGCCTGAGCGCCTCGTACAGCACGGCATGGACCTGCTCCGAGATGGGCATCTCCACACCATGGCGCTGCGACAGCTTGTAGACCTCCTGTGCCGTGTGTACGCCTTCCACCTCCTGGCCGATACGCTGCTTCGCCTGCGCGATGCTGAGGCCCTCGGCCAGCGCCAGACCCATACGCCGGTTGCGTGACTGGTTGTCGGTGCAGGTGAGCACCAGGTCGCCGAGGCCGGCCAGTCCCATGAAGGTCTCCTGCCTGCCTCCCAATTCGATACCCAGGCGCATGATTTCGGTAAGGCCGCGGGTGATCAGCGCCGCCCGGGTGTTGGCGCCGAAGCCGAGGCCGTCGGCGATGCCGGCGGCGATGGCGAGCACGTTCTTGCTCGCGCCCCCCACCTGCACGCCGATCAGATCATCGCTGGTGTAGGCGCGGAACCAGGGCGCGTGCAGCAGCTCGGCCATGCGCGTGGCATGCCGTTGGCTGGTGGCAGCGACCGTGATGGCGGTGGGCAGGCCGCGGGCCACCTCACCGGCAAAGGTGGGTCCGGAAATCACTGCGAGGTCCCTGTTCGGCAGAAGTTCGCCCGCTACCTCGGAGAGCAGCTGCTGGCTACCGGGCTCAAAACCCTTGGTGGCCCAGGTAATGCCGGGGCGGTCGTCGATGAGGGGAGCGAGGCGCTCGCAGACGGCACGAAAGGCGTGGCTGGGAACCACGATCAACACTTCATCGACAGCCTCCAGTGCGCGTCGGAGATCGGCTTCCGGTCGGACCGTTTCCGGCAACGGTACCCCGGGCAGGAAGGTCTTGTTTTCTCTGTCGCGGTTGAGTGCCTCGACCTCTGCCTCCAGGTGGCCCCAAAGCCGGACGTTGAGCCCGTTCTTGCCCAGCAGGATGGCCAGTGCGGTGCCCCAGGAACCGGCACCGAGTACCGCGATGGAGTCTCTTGCCGCCACTAGTGCTTGGCTTCGCTTGCGCTTTCGGCCTGTTGCTGGGCGACCTGTTGCTGATGCTGTGCGTAGAGGGCGTCAAAGTTGACCGGTTGCAGCACCATCTGCGGAAAACTGCCTTTCATTATCAGGTCGGAGAGGACTTCGCGCACGTAAGGGAAGAGCTGGCTCGGGCAATAGGCGCCCAGCAGCGGGCCCCGCTCCTGGTCGTTGAAACCGTTGATGGTGAAGATACCGGCCTGCTTGGCTTCCGCCAGGTAGGCAGTGTCTTCGCCCAGCGTGGTGGTGACGGTGACGGTGAGACAGACTTCGTAGACGCCCTCGCCGAGAGTTTGCACCTCGGTGTTGAGGTTGACCTTGGTGTCGGGCTTCCACTCCTGTTGAAAGATACCGGGGGTTTTCGGGGTCTCGAATGAGACGTCCTTGACGTAGACCCGCTGCAGGGCGAATTCGCGATTGGGGGCGTCTTGCTTTGTTTCGGTCATGGTGGTTCCTTGGAGCGTGACTATTTTTTACGGGTGATGGGCAGATTTGCGCTCTGCCAGGCCAGGATGCCGCCTTTGAGGTTGAAGACCTGCTCGAAGCCCGCCTTGCGCAGCTGATGACAGGCGCTGGAGGACTGAGCGCCGGAGCGGCAGCTGACGATGATGGGTTTGTCCTTGTGTTTGTTCAGGGTGTTGATCTGACTGGCGAAGCCATTGTTGGGGATACTGATGGCGTTGATGATGTGGCCCTTGTGAAAGTCGGCGGAGGGGCGCACATCGACCACCACGGCCTGCTGATGATTGATCAGGTCGGTCGCCGCCTGCGGGTCGACGCTGCCCTTGTCGCCCTGCAGGAGAGTGAAGATCAGGTAACCGGCGACCAGCACGAAGGCGGTCACGAGGATCCAGTGGTTCATCGTGAATTCGATGAGTTGTTGCATTCGGTGCCTCTTGGGAAGGGTGATTTTCAGCAGGGGGAGAGTGTATACCAGGAGGCAGGGTGGGTTAAGGGGCGATCGGAATCTCTGGTGCTGACTCGCAACGTCAAGGACGGCCGGTGACTGTACGCCTACAACCGGCCCGAGGGGATCTTTGGCGATCGATCGTCAGGCGTGGGTGCAGAAGACCTCGCGCATCATGCCGATCAGTTTGAGCGTGCGGAAGTCGCTGACCCGGTAGTAGACCCGGTTGGCGTCCTTGCGCGAGGCGAGAATGCCTTTGTCGCGCAGGATGGCCAGATGCTGCGAAATGTTGCTTTGGGAGGTGCCAACCTGTTCGACGATATCCTGTACGCTGACCTCCTGGGCCCCCAGGGTGCAGAGAATCTTCAGTCTCAGAGGATGAGACATGGCCTTGAGCGACCTGGATGCGCGATCCACGTCGTCGTCGCTGGCGAACAGGTTGTCCATACCATCGGATTCATCCAGGGTCAGGGGTTGGGTGCTCTTGCCGAATTTGTTTTCCATAAACGCAGCCTTTTACTAGTAACTAATACAATAATACGCTGTATTATGGTCGGATG
>JARROA010000019.1:5373-64005 GCA_037384425.1 Candidatus Thiodiazotropha sp.
TTGCTTGGGTTTTCCTGAGCATTTTTTGTGGTTTCCCTGTCCATAACGGGGGTGGATCGTCTGGTCTGGGGTGGGGATTGGTGATTTAATGCGATTTTGATCCAGATCAATATTTTTTCGTGCCTTTTTCGCCCATTTGAGTTGTAAAGCAGAGACCTGTCATGACCGATAGACCCAAACCGGTCGTCCTGATCATTCTGGATGGCTGGGGTTACAGCGAGGATCCGGATAACAATGCCATCGCCATGGCCCGCACCCCCGTCTGGGATCGCCTCTGGCGTGAGTACCCCCACAGTCTGATCAACACTTCGGGAGCCGCCGTCGGGTTGCCGGGGGGGCAGATGGGCAACTCGGAGGTCGGCCATCTCAATCTGGGCGCCGGACGGGTCGTCTACCAGGAGTTCACCCGGGTCAGCCGTTCCATCCGTACCGGCTCGTTCTTCACCAATGAGACCCTCACCGAGGCGGTGGACAAGGCGGTGGCCGGCGGCAAGGCGGTCCATCTGCTCGGCCTGCTCTCGCCCGGCGGCGTGCACAGCCACGAAGAGCACGTTCATGCCATGGTCAAGCTGGCGGTGGAGCGGGGTGCGGAGAAGGTCTATGTGCACGCCTTTCTGGATGGACGTGACACCCCCCCGAAGAGCGCCGAGCCCTCTTTCGTGGCGCTCAACGAATTGTTTGACGAGCTGGGCCGGGGTCGTATTGCCACCATCGTGGGGCGCTACTACGCCATGGACCGGGATCATCGCTGGGATCGCACCCAGCTGGCCTACGATCTGCTGGTCGATGCCAAGGCCGAACATCAGGTGAAGAGTGCCTGCGCAGGACTCCAGGCTGCTTATGATCGGGGTGAGACCGACGAGTTCGTGACGCCGACCGTGGTGGTGCCGGAAGGGGGGCGGCCGGTGACCATCGAGGATGGTGACGTGCTCTTCTTTCTCAACTACCGGGCCGATCGCGCCCGTCAACTGACCAGTGCCTTCGTCGAGGACGACTTCGACGGCTTCGAGCGCGCCCGCCGTCCCAAGCTCGGCGAATTCGTCAGCCTGACCCGCTATCACAAACGTTTCGACATTCCGGTGGCCTTCCCGCCGGAAAAGCTGCGCAACGGCTTCGGCGAATACATCTCGCATCAGGGCCTGAGACAGTTGCGGTTGGCGGAGACGGAGAAGTACGCCCATGTCACCTTCTTCTTCAACGGTGGGCGCGAGACCCCATTCGAGGGCGAGGACCGGATTCTGGTGCCGTCGCCCAAGGTGGCGACCTACGATCTGAAACCGGAGATGAGCGCCGAGGAGGTGACCGATCACCTGGTGGAGGCGATCGAGGGTGGCAAGTACGACACCATCATCTGCAACTATGCCAACAGCGACATGGTGGGACACACCGGCAAGCTGGATGCCGCCATGCATGCGGTGGAGACCCTCGACCACTGTCTCGGCCGGGTCCTGAAGTCGATCCACCTGGCCGGCGGCGAAATGCTGATCACCGCCGACCACGGCAATTCGGAGCAGATGGAGGATCATGTCAACCATCAACCCCACACCGCGCACACGGTGAATCCGGTGCCGCTGATCTACGTGGGTCGGCATGCCCAATTGGAAGATGGTGGCGCCCTGTGCGATATCTCTCCCACGCTGCTGCGTATCATGGGTCTGGAGCAGCCGACCGAGATGCAGGGCCGACCACTGATCCGGTTTGTGGAGGACGCCTGATTCATGAACCTACGGCAGGGCCTGGTGGCGCTGTTGCTGACAGCCTGCCTGTTCCCCCTGGGCCTGGCCGCCGAGGATGAGGAGCTGACGTCAAAGACCCGGCAGTTGGAGCAGGTCAAGAGTCGAATCGAGTCACTGAACCAGGCCTTGCGCTCCACCGAAGGCCAGCGTGATCAGCAGAGCCGGGCTTTGCGGGAGACGGAGCAGAAGATTGGTTCCATCGCCCGTCGCATCCGGGTTACCGATCTGAGCCTGCAGCGCCAGCAGCGCCAGCTTGCGGAACTGGAGGCGGATCGGGCCGATGCCCGCCTGAGACTCGACAGCCACCGCTCCTCCCTCGAACGGCAAATCCGGGCCGCCTATGCCATGGGTCGGCAGGAAAAGGTGAAAATCCTACTGAATCAAGAAGATCCTGCCGTAGTCAGCCGGGTCATGGTGTATTACGATTATTTCAATGCGGCGCGTTTATCGCAGATGGAGCGGATCGAGGAGAGTCTGCACGAGCTGAACCGCATCGAACACGAGATTGCCCAAGAGGAGCGACGTCTGCAGCAGCTGCAGGAGAAGAACAACAACGAGCGTCTGCAACTGGAGACGGCCAAGCGGGGGAGGATGGAGATCATCGCCACACTCAACCGCCGGTTGAAGGATCAGGGCCAGGAGTTGAGCGAGCTCAAGGATGACGAGAGCCAGCTCTCATCGCTGATCTCCAATATCCAGCAGGCACTCTCCGATCTGCCCCTGGATCCCGCCGCTCACGACCCGTTTCGCAGCCGCAAAGGCAAGTTGCCCTGGCCGGCGAGGGGACAACTGGTCGCCAGCTTCGGGACTCGGCGCGAAGTGGGCAAGCTGACCTGGGACGGGGTCATGATCTCGGCGCCGGAGGGACGCGAAGTGCGCGCCATCCATCATGGGCGTGTGGCCTTTGCAGATTGGTTGCGCGGCTTCGGTCTGCTATTGATTATCGATCACGGTGATGGCTACATGAGTCTTTATGGCCATAACCAGAGCCTGTTCAAAGAGACCGGTGAATGGGTCGAACCGGGTGAGGTTGTGGCCCAGGTCGGCAGCAGCGGAGGCCGCACCCAGTCCGGCATCTACTTTGGCATCAGGCATAATGGTCAACCGCAGAATCCGAAACAGTGGTGCAAGCGAACCAAAGGACGCACGATTACCGATTACGAGCGTCCACACGGCCAAGCGTCCGCAGCGCTCCATCGAGCCTCTGGCACGGGCAACGGCCAGGGGTGAGGGAACGAGCGCTGAAGCGTCTTGAGCATGATGGCCGCATGGCGGCGAATTGACAGGAAAACCGAATGAAGCACGCAGTTGAGAGAATACGCCGGAACACCGGCCTGATAATCCTGATGGGCCTGATGCTGGCTCCGGTCATGGTCTCAGCCCAGACCGAGGAGACGCCCGAACCGTTGCCGCTGGAGCAGTTGCGGACCTTTGCCGACATCTTCGGACGCATCAAGGCCAACTACGTGGAACCGGTGGAGGACAAAGTGCTGCTGGAGAACGCCATCCGCGGCATGGTCTCCGGACTCGATCCCCACTCCAACTATCTCGACGCGGAAGACTACAAGGATCTGCAGGTCGGGACCAAGGGGGAGTTCGGCGGACTCGGTATCGAGGTCGGCATGGAGGATGGCTTCGTCAAGGTGATCGCGCCGATCGACGATACGCCGGCACAGCGCGCGGGCGTGCAGAGCGGTGATCTCATCGTCAGGCTCGACGACACACCGGTCAAGGGGCTGTCCCTGGGCGACGCGGTCAAGCTGATGCGCGGCAAGCCGGGCACCAGCATCGAGCTCACCATCATCCGCAAGGGTGAAGAGAAGCCGCTGAAGATCACCGTCGTACGCGACATCATCAAGGTGGCCAGCGTCAAGGGGCGGCTGCTCGACAAACACTATGCCTATCTGCGCATCTCTCAGTTCCAGTCCCACACCACCAGCGATCTGCTGAAGATGCTGAAACGCCTGGAGAAGGAGGCGGGAGAGCCGCTTCACGGCATGATTCTCGACCTGCGCAACAATCCGGGCGGGGTGCTGAACGCGGCGGTTTCGGTCAGCGATGCCTTTCTTCAGTCGGGTCTGATCGTCTACACCCAGGGGCGTGAGACTGACTCCCAGCTCCGCTTCGAAGCGGCGCCTGACGATGTGCTCAACGGGGCACCCATCGTGGTGCTGGTGAACGAAGGCTCCGCCTCCGCCTCGGAGATCGTCGCCGGTGCCCTGCAGGATCAGAAACGGGCGGTGATCATGGGTACCCGGACCTTCGGCAAGGGCTCGGTGCAGACCATCATACCGATCAGCGACACGGCGGCGGTGAAACTGACCACGGCGCGCTACTACACCCCCTCGGGGCGTTCGATACAGGCCGAGGGCATCAAGCCCGATATCGAGTTGGAGGAGGTCAAGGTCTCCAAGGTCGAAGGCGACGGCGTGAAGCCCATCAAGGAGGCGGATCTTTCCGGCCATCTGGAGAACGGGGATGCGAAGGGTTCGGGGACGGATACGAAAG
Source organism: Candidatus Thiodiazotropha sp. (assembly GCA_037384425.1). Taxonomy (GTDB): domain Bacteria; phylum Pseudomonadota; class Gammaproteobacteria; order Chromatiales; family Chromatiaceae; genus Thiodiazotropha. The sequence continues at coordinate 9,618 of JARROA010000019.1, forward strand.
GCGCGGATTCAGAGAATGAGTCACTGGCCGATAAGGACTATCAACTGGGTGAGGCCCTGAACCTGCTCAAGGGCTTGGCCATTCTGGGTGCACGCGCGAAGGCGGAATGAAGATGAGGGTATAGATGCGACGAACGGGGCTGCTGGTCGGATTACTGATCACGTTTCTGCTGACACCCTGGTGGTGTCTGGCCGAAACAGCGGTTGCCAGCGAGTCGCCCGTTCGGATCGCCCTGATCATCGACGACATGGGCTATCGCCAGGATGCCGGGGAACAGGCCCTGGCGCTCCCAGGAAAGATCACCTACTCCTTTCTGCCGCACACCCCCTTCGCCTGGAAGCAGGCGATCCGGGCACATGAACTCGAGCGCGAGGTCATGCTGCATCTACCGATGGAGTCCGATCTCGGCAATCCGCTGGGTGCCGGTGCGCTCACCCTATCGATGCCGCGTGAAGAGTTTCTCTCCGTGCTCAAACGGGACCTCGATTCCATCCCCTATGTCGCCGGCGTGAATAACCATATGGGCAGCCTGTTGACGCGGGACCCGACTGCGATGCGTTGGGTGATGGGCAGCCTGCGGGAGGCCGATCTCTTTTTCATCGATAGCCGCACCACCGATGCCACCGTGGCCGAGCGGGTGGCGCAAGAGAATCTGGTTGCTTCCGCTCGACGTCACGTATTTCTCGACTACATTCAGGATAGAGAGATCGTGCGTAAGCAACTGGCTGCCCTGGTTGCCACGGCACGGCGGGACGGCAGCGCCATCGGAATCGGCCACCCCTATCCGGAGACCATTGCGGTGCTGATGCAAGAGCTGCCCAAACTGCAGGTCGAGGGTATCGAGCTGGTACCCGCGTCGGCCCTTACCAACCCGGGGAGAGCATTATGGCACGCGTCCTCGTCCCTCTTGCCCAAGGCTGCGAAGAACTAGAAGCCGTCACCATCACCGATCTGTTGACCCGTGGCGGCATCGAAGTGATCACTGCCGGACTCGACGATCGTCCCGTGAAGGCCTCACGCGGTATGACCCTGGTACCTGATACCACCCTTGACGAGGTGATGGACCAGGAGTTCGACATGATGGTGCTTCCGGGCGGCCTGCCCGGGGCCGATCATCTGAACGATGACCCTCGAATACACAGACTGCTCAAGCGCCTCACTGCGGAGGGGCGGTACACGGCGGCGATCTGCGCCGCGCCCCGAGTCCTGGCCACGGCAGGCTTGCTCGATGGGCGCAAGGCGACCAGTTATCCGGGGGCTTTGGCGGGTATGGACCTGCCGCGGGTGTACCTGCAGCTCGAACGCGTGGTCAGGGATGACAAAGTGGTGACCTCGCGTGGGCCGGGAACGGCGATGGACTTTGCACTGGAACTGGTTGAGCTGTTGGTAGGAAAAGCGAAGCGGACAGAAGTCGAGACCGCACTGGTGCGCTGATTGTGAGAGGAGCTGCTTCTGGCTACTCGGACATGTCGTGGTTTCACTGGTTGTGCTTCAGGCGCTTGGCTTGAACTCAACCACTTGTGCCTTCTGGCTCCTTTCATTGCCGTTGTCGACAGTAGAGCGATGTTCGGGTACCAGGCTGTCGAGCAGCTCCTTGAGCTTGGCCGTATCAAACGATTTACAGGCCACTTCGATCTGATCAAGGCTTTTGTTGAGCAGTGGCCAATCTACCCTACGATGCTGAGCAAGAAAAACTTTGCTGTTGGTGGTTTCCTCCAAGTGCTCTTTTTCATGGAAAAGCTCCTCGTAGAGCTTTTCACCGGGGCGCAGACCGATATATTCGATAGCGATGTCCTCGTTGGGTATACGTCCCGACAGGCGGATCATCTGCTCGGCCAGATAGCTGATCTTTACAGGGTCCCCCATATCAAGGACGAAAATCTCACCACCTTTTCCGAGAGCGACTGTTTGCATGATCAATTGGCAGGCCTCCGGAATGGTCATGAAATATCGTTCCATGCGGGGGTCGGTTACCGTGACCGGCCCTCCGAGTTCAATCTGCTTGCGAAACAGGGGTATGACGCTGCCGGCGGAACCTAAGACATTACCGAAGCGAACCGTTATGTATCTGGTTTTTGAATGTGTATTGAGATTTTGACAAAAGATTTCGGCAACACGCTTGCTGGCACCCATGACATTTGCCGGGTTGACCGCTTTGTCCGTCGATACGAGGACGAATACCTCAACATTATGCCGGTTCGCCGCCTCGGCTATGGTGCGAGTGCCCAATACGTTGTTTTTAAGCGCCTGACGTATATGAGGTTCGAGCAGGGGGACATGTTTATAAGCAGCGGCATGGAAAATGATGTTTGGCTTATGGCGCAAGAAGATGTCTTGTACGAATGGATAGTCAGTAATGTCGCCGAGATGACACTCGATTTCCACATCAGGGAACTCTCGCAGCAGTTCCATCTGTATGCTGTACAAGTTGAATTCACTGCTTTCGAGGATAATCAAGCGAGTTGGATTAAGTTGTGCGATCTGTCTACAGAGTTCGGAACCGATAGAACCTCCACCCCCGGTGACCAAAACATTTTTATCTCTGAGCGACTGGGAGATGGCGGGCCAATCGAGTGAAATGGGTTCGCGACCAAGAAGGTCCTCAATGGAGACATCGCGTACCTCATTGATCTGAACATTGCCCCGCATCAAGTCTTTCAGTTGAGGCACGGATCGGAATGGAAGGCCGGTGGACTCGCAAATCTCCACGATTCTTCTCATCTGCTTCGAAGAGGCGGATGGGATCGCAAGCATGATGATGTCGATATGATAGGAGTCGACGATTTCGGGTATTTGAGACGTGGTTCCGACGATGGGAATGCCTTGAATTTCACGCCCCTTGCGCTGCGCATCGTCATCTGCGAATGCAACAGTGATGTATGAATCTGCCCTGTTTCTTAGGATATCTCTGGCCAGCATCTCTCCTGCTTTCCCTCCACCGACGATCAGAACGCGCTGATTAGGTTTGTGGTAGAGGTGGTAGTCCTTTATCCAGCGATACAGAAGGCGAGGTCCACTCAGGAATGCTGTGAGGAGAATAGCGTAGATTATAGGTACGGACCGAGGGATGCCCACGCCGCGTGTCGCCAAGAAGAGCAGCGCCATACTGATTGCCACGCCAACGACGACTGACTTTAAGATTCTGTAGATGTCTGGTATCGATGCGAATCGCCAGATACCCCTGTAAAGGCCAAAGGTCAAAAAGCTCGCAACCTGGACAGGAAGAATGATGATGAGGCTGACGAGCAGGTTTTCGTAGGCACTCGTCGGAAAATGCTCAACCCTAAGCCAATATGATAGAAACCACGCGCTTGGAATCATAATCAGATCATGGATAAAAGCAGCCCACTGGGATCTAAAACTGCTTGGTAGTTGGAATTTTCGACTGATCATCTTTGGCGTGTCTTTTGGTGGGTTTATGGATCTTACTCTTAGGAATCCGTGGGGTGAAAGGTTACATGCATGTCTTGTACTATAGGTGATATCAATGGTTCTGAATGCAGGCCGTGTGCATGACATCGGCAAGTACTCTGCAGGTTTTATCAATCTCGTCTTCAGTGAGAGTCGGATGTACTAAAAAGGCTAAGCTTGTTTCTCCAAGTTCCTTTGCGTTTGTTAGAGGCGCTGCGGGCTGTATGCCGGCGTTTACGAACGCTTTTTCAAGGTAAACCTCTGAACATGAACCGGAAAAACAAGGGACACCCCGATTGGTTATGTCATTAATAATCCGGTCTCTGCTCCAACCTGCCCTTAGAGCTACCGGGTTTACATAAACATAGCACCTGTAGGCAGCATGCTCGATGTGCGCAGCGGGCTGTGGTACCCGCAAGCCGGGTAGGGCTTTGGCTGCTTCCCATATTCGGCAGGCATTGTCAATGCGTGAGCGATGCCAGTCCGACATCCGCTTGAGTTGTATTCTGCCAATCGCAGCTTGCATCTCCGTCATACGAAAATTGGATCCGAAACTTTCATGCAGCCAGCGAAAACCTGGTGGATGGTGGCGAGAATAGACCGACGTGTAGGATTTTCCGTGATCCTTCAGCGACCACATCTTCGACCAGAGGTCATGATCGCCGGTTGTGACCATTCCGCCCTCACCGCCGGTGGTCATTATTTTGTCCTGACAAAAGGACCAGGTGCCGATATGCCCGATCGATCCGACCTTGGCACCTTTGTAGCTTGCGCCATGTGCCTGAGCGCAATCCTCGATCACCCACAGATTATACTTGGTCGACAGATCCATTATGGAATCCATTTCACATGGCCAGCCGGCGAGATGTACGCAAATGATGGCTTTTGTCCGAGGCGTTATGGCCATTTCTATGCTTTTTTCCGGAATATTCCCGGAATCCATATCGACATCAACGAAAACAGGGGTTGCGCCGATAGTTACAATTGAGGAAGCACTTGCAATAAATGTCCGTGGAGTGACGATGACTTCATCGCCCTGCTGAACACCCAACGCACTCAATGCGATTTCAAGGGCCACGGTTCCGTTTGCCAGGGCAATGGCGTACTGGGTCCCACAGTAGGCTGCGAATTCGCTCTCAAACTCGCGGCACAGGGGGCCGGTCCAATAGTTTACGCGATTGGAGAGTAAAACGTTTTTTACGGCTTCTGCTTCTTCCATAGTATAGGAAGGCCAGGGTGAGAATTCGTTATTTGACATGAGATCTCATGAGCTTTTGATGGTGGCCCAAATATATTTTATGTCCATAGCCAGTTTCCAATTTTTGATATAGGCCAGGTTTATCTTTACCTTGTCCGGGTAAATCACGTTTGTGTTATATGTTTCCGGATCGTTTTGCTTCTGCAGAATATCTTCCTCGTTGCGATATTTAATGGTTGCGGGCCCGGTGATTCCAGGGCGCAGAGTAAGAATTTCCCTCTCTTCGCCCTGCAGTTTGTCAGCAAATCCAGGGACATCGGGACGGGGACCGACAAAACTCATCTGCCCCAGCAAGACATTGATGAGTTGGGGAAGCTCATCAATCTTGGTTTTCCTGAATAGCCTGCCGAGTGGCGTTATGCGAGGGTCATCGCGTGTCGTTACCGTTGTTACGATATCAGAGTGGTTGCGCATCGTGCGTATTTTTATGACCTTGAACAAGCGTCCATGTAAGCCGACTCGTGGCTGCATGAAGAAGCCGTTTTGCCTCGTATCGATCGTCGCAGCGATCCAGGCAAAAACAATGATCCACCAGGTGAGAGAGAGTCCGATGATGGCAAATAGTAAATCGAAACTGCGTTTCATAGCTGCTTGCTGAAGATTGAGGCCCATATTAATAATCAAGCCGGATCATGGTATTCGAAACCATGCTGGAAAGGTGCTCGAGTTGGGATTGGCTCAGCATGGCGCGACCTTTGCCAACACTGTCAGCTCGTATATTTTGTGTTGCCGACTTAAGTTGGTCTTGGGAAAGAGACAGCTGTAAAAAATCGGCGATACGACTAAATACCGATTCCGGTTGGGTGACAAGGTCTTCATAGCCAACTTTTATCCATTGCTCGGATGGGAGTTGTTCGAGCGCATCAATAGACTTTTCGACACAGGCTTGCCATTGCAAGGCGCAGATCTCTTCCAGATTGTGGTTTATGAGTAATTCATCCATGTTGCTGAGTCTTGGTCCCCAAAACGCCAGCCGGTTTTCCTTGGATATAAGGCGGTAAATTCGGTTAAACAGGTATTTACTTGCATAGTATGGTAAGTCAGACAGCGGCACGAATCTGGCTTTTTTAATGAGATAAGGCATGTCGAGCGGGGCTTTCCATCGCTTTAATGCAGAGCCAACGACATCAAGGCCGTCACGATGTATGAAGATATATTTGGCATCAGGTACTACGGAATTGACAAAGGGTACTCGCAGGGAATTTGCGCAGGTTTTTTCAATTACTGTATTGGCATGATATTGTTGTGCTACCCAATCGAACTGTTTGCGGATAAATGAAGCAATTTCTGGTGTTGCCATTTCCAATGAGAATTCGTCTGAGGGATAGCGAATGTTGCCATGTCTCCAAATGTAGTTGATTTCGTCACATGGCCATGTCGCAACGTTGTCGAGTCTGCATAACACATCCCTAAGCATGTTAGTGCCAGATCGAGGAGCGCCAATGATAATTATATTATTGTGTTTCATCCGTTCAGATCAGATTGCAGGTTAATCAAATCACACCACTTGCCCAAAACGACGGGTTCGCTGAATTCGTTTTTGGCTTTTTCATAAGCGCGTTCACGCATCTTCTTTTGCCAGGAACGATCATCGGCAATACGGGTGAGTAGCTTCGCTAGAGACTGGCTGTCCCCAACAGGTACACAAAAGCCATATTCACCAGAAACTACGTCCTGTGCGAGTTCACTCTCTGGTTCGATCAATAGGACAAGAGGGCAGCCTTGCTCGAGATAGGACATGGTTTTGCTGGGATAAGCGTAGCGGTAGACACCAGGCATCAGGCTGACGAGACCGAGGTCTGAATGACGCATGGCAGATTTGGCGATTTCAATGGGCTGGTGGCCTATGAAGATGACATTGGCACCTTTATCTTTGGCCCTTTTCTGCAAATTGGTCTTAGCAAACCCATCACCCATTAATATTAACCGAATATCGTGACGATTTCGTATCAGGCCCATAGCATCGATACAGGATTCGAGTCCTTGAAAACGACCGATGTTACCGGCAAATAAAATGTTAAGCCCATTGTGTGGTAAATCGAATGAGGGTTGATCAGGTATTGTCACGTCTGACGGGAGACTGAAATTATTGATGATTCGGATTTTGAATTTCTGTCCGCCAGAACGCCGTCGTAGTGTATTTTCCATATCGCTTGAGAGAACAACTACGGGATTTGCGCGCTTACACGACCAGCTGTCGAGCGCCAGTAGCAATCTGTATATATAGGGATTGGAAAATTCGCCTGAGATGTTACCAACTTCAGGGTGCAGGTCCATGCAGTGGTAAATGAATCTCGCGCCGGTAATTTTTGTTGCCAATGCAGCAGAAAGCCCGCCAACTACGGGTGGGGCAGTGGAAATCATGATTACATCGTAACGTTTAATGAGGGCATTGGTTAGAACGGCGAAAGCGAGTTTGATGGCATTGAACACGCGTACAATTGGCCGTCCGGATTCGTGCGGGAGATTGAGTCGAATGACATTGATGCCGTCGAGCATTTGTCTCTTGGGAAATTTCTCGTTTCTTGTAGAGGTTTTATACGAAGGCTGTGATGAGAGAACATCAATCTCATGACCATTTTCTTTCCAACGATTGACGATAGCCCTTAGCATCGAGGCATAGGGAGGCGAGTCGGGCCAGAAATATCGATGTACTGCCAAAATCCTTAGCTGGACACTATGGCTGGAGGAAGATGCGTCATTCCCAGTCATAGCGGCTGAAATCGCTTATATTTTGCCATTGAGATGCCAGTTTTGCGGTGCCGGTTATCAGTCGTATTACACGTTCTGACGTGTTTGTGATTTTGTATTCTACTGGAATTTCACGTTTTGAATTTGAAAAGCGATCCCTCGATGCGGTTGCAATTTCTATTCCCTTGAGCAGGGTTTGTGGATCAAGGCCAGTCAAAGCGATCGCTCCAGTGTCCAGTGCCTCAGGCCGTTCAATTGAGCTGCGTAGAGTTACAGCAGGGAATGCGAGTATCGATGATTCCTCGCTGATGGTTCCGCTATCGGAAATAGCGCAGTAGGCATGCATTTGCAGATTATTGTAATCAATGAATCCGAAAGGCTTTAAAAAACGAATATTGCCCTCAAAATTGATATTTCCGAGCTTTGTCAGACGATCTCTCGTTCTTGGATGGGTCGAGACTATAATTGGAAAACGGTATTTTTCGTAGAGTGAGTGAAGGCATTCGATGACTTTGAGCAGTCGTTCTTTACTATCGACGTTTTCTTCCCTGTGTGCGCTGACTATGAAATACTTGCCACGAATCAGGTCCAGTTTTTCCAGTACCTTTGAACCGTTTATCTTTGGCAGCATGTGATCCAATACTTCACGCATCGGTGAACCTGTCAAGTATATGAATCGATGCGGGAGACCTTCACTGATCAAATGACGCCTGGCATGCTCTGTATAGACAAGATTGAAGTCAGCCAGATGGTCTACCATTTTTCGGTTCGTTTCCTCGGGGACATTCTTGTCGAATGAACGATTCCCGGCCTCCATGTGATAGGTGGGAATTTTCATTCTCTTAGCCATGAGTACGCACGTGGCGCTGTTGGTATCACCAAGAACCAATACGGCATCAGGCTTTTCCGCTAAAAGCACCTCCTCGGTTTTTATCAAAATTTCGCCTAGGCTTTTGCCGAGGGACGACGTGTCAACGTTGAGAAAGTGATCTGGACGGCGTACGCCAAGTTCCTCAACAAATTCATCGAGAGCTGCGATTACACGAGATAAACGGATTATCTCCGGCCTGGTTCCCAAAATTGTAATGACTTTCATAGTGACATTCTCAAAAAGACCTTATGTGTGTGATAGCACGGGTTCATAGAATGTATCAGAATCGTTGGGGTCAAATATTTCGTGACTCCAGAACAGCGTCAACAACTCGTCAGTCCCGGTATTGGTTATACTGTGTGTATGGAAGGTGGGCATGTCTATATAACAGGGAGTGTCTCCGCATACATTAAATTCGAGTACGCTTTCCTCGAAAAGCCTTCTAATGCGAATTATCGCGCTGCCACGCACCACAAGAAAACGTTCAACTTTGTGTAAGTGGTAATGATTGCCGCGGGTTATGCCGGGTTTGGTTGTTGAAAGAAAAACCTGACCTCCATTCAGGTTTTTGATTGCTTCGAATAGGGAGCCTCTTTCATCGGTATGGAGGTCGAGTAATCGTGGATAGAAGTCCGGATACATGTATGAGCGGAGAGTATTAAACAGGTCTAGTTCAAAATGATTACGCAAATCTGGAACAATGCCGCTAGTATATTCTCGATGCATACTAATGAGTTTACCCGCCACCTCAGCAACGCTAATTCTTTTCCCTATTAAGCGCAGTTGCCCATGATGCCTTTTGTGTATGGCATCAATTATTGCTATGGGTATCGCCTGTGCATGAATGAGTTCCAACTGACCGCCACTGTCGATTTTTAGTGGTTCGCTTTTTGTAAGCTGATAACAAAACGTATGTACGACTGAATTGTAGAAAGGGCGTCCACCTTCGCCGAAAATATGCGGCAAAACCAGTTCTGTATAATTCGCAGAGTTGTCTTCAGCCCAAGCTGTGAAAATGTCATGTGCTAGCTGTTTGCCGCGACCGTAGGCAGTATTACTGTCAGTATGAATACTGTTTGTATAAAAAAGATGTGGTGTTGCACTGCTTTTCAGTAGAGCATTGACTAGATTTTTAGCGAGTAGTTTGTTACCGGTTTCCAGTTCTTCATCAGAATCACGGTTTATGCCTGCACAATGAATGAGGACATCGGTATGTTCCAGAATCTCAGTCAAATGATCCTTGTCATTGAAAAGCTCGTGAGTTATGCCGATGATTTGGCATTCGAAATCTGCTTTACTGAACAGACGATATTGTATATGTTGTCCTATCAGACCTGCTGAGCCGGTAATGACGATTTTCATGGATTCTGCCTATTATAATTATTTCCAAGAAGACAATGCACCTTGTATTTCGGGAAGAGTGAGAAGCAACTTCCTGAGCTCTGATTTGTTCAATTGATAGGTGTTATGTGAGTGGTAGTCCTCGATGACCGACTCACCGAGATCTCCTTCAGTAAAATATTTGTTGTAATTAAGGTCGCGATCATCGAGTTTTACTCGATAATAATCACCCATGTCTTCTGAGCGGCGCAGTTCTTCAGCGGTAGCCAGGGTTTCATAGATTTTTTCTCCATGGCGCATGCCAATAATCTTAATATCATTATCTGCTTTGAATAATTCCAGTAAAGTCTCGGCAAGAAGCTGTACGGTGCAAGCAGGAGCCTTTTTTATGAAAATATCACCCTGTGTTGCATGAGCAAATGCAAAGTTTACAAGATCTATGGCGTCGGGTAGGGAGAGCATGAACCGGGTCATGCATGGTTCCGTTATTGTTAAAGGTTGATTTTCCGTTATCTGCTTAATGAAGAGAGGGATGACGGATCCCCGTGAATGCATGACATTGCCGTAACGAACGCACGAAATTGTTGTGTCACGCTCAGTCAACTGTCTGCTTGCGGCTTGAACGACTTTTTCCATGATTGCCTTGGACATGCCCATTGAGTTTATTGGCATGACCGCTTTGTCAGTACTAAGACAGACAACTCTTTTCACATTATTGGCGATTGCGGAGTCAATGACATTCTGGCTACCAAGGATGTTTGTCTTGACGGCCTCCAAAGGAAAAAACTCGCATGAGGGTACTTGCTTGAGTGCTGCGGCATGAAAAACAAGATCTACGCCATGCATAGCGTTATTCACGGACTGTGGGTCGCGAATATCACCAATATAAAATTTCAACTCAGGTCGGCCATAGGAGATTCTCATGTCCTCTTGCTTTGCTTCATCGCGGCTTAGAATGCGAATTTCTTCATAACCGTGTTTGAGCAGATGATTGACCATGGTCTTTCCGAAAGAACCGGTTCCACCAGTTATCAGTACCGAATTCTTTTGTGAGTTCAATTTTTAATCCCCGTGTCTGATTCGAGTACGGCATTCTCTTCTGTTCCCAAAAGAAGTGGAAGAATGCGCTCTAAGTGTGCAGTGCGTGTGAATAGGCGTTGATATCTATCGATGACGGCTGTGCTCATGGTGTTGAATTTCGCGTTATCGCTTGTAAGATTAGCTATTGATTCGGCGATTTGATTCGGCTCTCCATAGTCGATAAGAGAGCCAGTAACTCCATCTACGACAAGATCTGGAATTGCCCTGAAATTTGTCGTTATACAAGGACAGCCATGCGCCATTGCTTCAATGATGGAGACAGGTTGGCCTTCATTGACATATTTCGTGGGTAAGAGAAAGATATGCGCCTTCTCTAGTAGATCCCACTTGCATTTTCCCGAAACAGGACCTACATAGTCCACGATATCGTTGAGTTGTAGTCGATCTACGGTCTTAAAAAAATGTTGCTTTGCCTCTACTTGTGACAGTGGGATTTCATCGTCAGCACTCGGAAGAAAGCGTCCTGCGAAAGTACAGTGGAATCTTCTGCTGTGAGCGTTGTTGAGGATATGTAAGGCTTCAAGGATGTGTAGATAACCCTTTGTTTGTATGAGATTGGAGAGAAAAAGCAATCGAATAGGTTCATGGGACATCTGAGCCGGAATCGACTTTTTCATCGGTTCAAGATCAATGGGTAAACCATTTGGCACCACACTGAGCTTGGTGGACAGTCCGGGCTCGAAATCATACATGGCCTTGAGACCTTCGCCGAGAACCAGAATCTTGTCGACCTGTTTTAGTGTAAGACGAATGAAGGATTGTAATCGAGGGTTTTGCTTGGCATAGAAACCGTTGTAATTGCCACCCTTGAGGTGCACTACAACGCGTGCTTTGAGCAGTTTGCACAACCAGATCATTACCGCATCACGCATGAAGCCGCTTTTTGATTGAGCAATCGTGATGTAGACATTGTCAGGACGGCGTAATAGCGCAACAAAGAAATAAGAAAGTATTATGAGCATTTCTACAAGACGACGCGTGGAAAATCCGGGTTTAGTCGACTCAGAGTTTCTGCTCAAATCAACGATATCTTCTGAAACTCCTCTATTTACAACCTCATGACAAAGCATTTCGAATGAGACAGATTGTCCGGTTTCAGGCGGTGGGAGAGGCCCAACTAAAAGTAATCTGGTTTGATGATTATGGTTGTTGAGAGAGGTTGTCATAGTGGATTGATATATGCCGTAGTTCTTTCAAAGAGTGGAGACTTTGTGCTCCTGCTGCCACAAGGTCAACATAGTTAAAGCAAAAAGTCGGTTTTGATTGGCATATCCACGCTGCTGTAATTTGATCAATCGAGCTATTTCGGCATGTGAAATGAAATTTTGTTTGGAGCTCAAAAGGATGTCCTTTATATACTCTCCCCAAGCCCCGCTGAACCAGGAAGCAAGTGGCATCGTCATACCACGTTTGCGGTTTATATCCAAAGAAGATGGTAGAAGTGTTTTCGCCAACCTGCGAAGTGGTAGTTTACCTGTAGTGGCAGATGCCTTGTGGGTGATGGGTATGCGACGCCATGCGAAATCAACAAGCTGGTCATCGAGAAAGGGAGCACGCATTTCCAGTGATGTCAGCATGCTTGCTCTATCTGTCTTGGCTAGATAACCCTCAGGGAGTGTTGTGTAGTAATCGACGAGCATAGCACGTTGTAGAGAATCGTCTTCATCGGCTGCAATCTTGGCACGCGTGAGTTCTGGCGACTTGTTGGCATGATCACGACCTAACAATTTCGCACGTGTTTGTGCGTCAAAATACATATTGATGTGCGCAATGGCTTCTCCGATGTCTCCTCTCAGTCCGATAAGATGATTTCGTCCTCTGGTTCCTGGAGGAAGTATGTAATCTGCCCCAGATGCGATTAGGGAACGGATGGATGACGGTATCCTGGATCTCAATTTTTGTTGTTTCTGGATCAGAAAGTGATGAGGGTATCCGGCAAAAAGTTCATCTCCACCATCGCCACCGAGCGCAACCGTTGCGTGCTCTCTTATGGCGCGGGCCAATAGATACATGGGAACGATGGCGTTGTCGGCTATTAAGTCGTCGAATTGATACGCTAAGTGTTCGAGAATATCTGGCGAAGCCTGTTCGACTTCTATTTCGGTATGTACAGTCCCGAAGTGGTCCGCGACAAGACGTGCGAATGGTGATTCATCGAACTGGCCTTGGCCTGGAAAAATTGCTGTAAACGTCCTTACAGAGGATATTGATTCGCGCGCAGCAAGAGCGGTAATCAACGAAGAGTCGAGTCCACCACTGAGCAGTATCCCTACAGGCACATCTGCCACGAGATGCCTTTTCACTGCGGCTGACAGAATGGATTCAAGGTCAGTGTCGATGGAGGCTGTTTCGATATTGTCCGGATTAAGTACAGGAATCGACCAGTATTTTTCGTGTTTGACAGAGTCTGTCGCAATATCGAAAGTTAAACACTCACCGGGGTGTAGTTTGTAAATATCTTTTATTAGGGTGTGTTTTCCAGTGGTATATCCGTAGGTGAGATAATCCTCGAGTCCGTTCTTGTTGATTTGAGGGGAGACGAGATCGAGTTGTAGTAGAGCCTTGATCTCGGAGGCAAATGCAAAAGTCCCGTTGCCGTGCATGAAATAGAGAGGTTTTTGACCGGATCTGTCGCGAGCGAGAAATATTGTGCCTTTCTTTGCATCGTAGAAGGCAAAGGAAAACATTCCTTCTATATGGTGAAGACAGTCTGATCCATACTCGCAGTATGCACGTAGAAGGACTTCAGTATCAGATCCACTAGAAAAAACAGCACCTCTGGATTCAAGGGTCGCACGTAGAGTTTTGAAATTATAAATTTCACCATTGAAAACTAGACATACACTGGAGTCAGGGTCGAACATCGGCTGCGCGCCAGCTTCTGAAAGATCCTGAATGGAGAGGCGGCGATGTCCAAATGCCACCTGCCTGTTTGATGATATCCAGACACCCCTTGCATCTGGTCCGCGATGCTGCAGCGCATCAACCATGTTGTCTATGCGGTTTAGATGCTGTGGTTGTAGATCACCTATAATGCCCGCTATTCCGCACATTAAGAATAACACCAAATAATAAATAGCTTATGCTAAATTTTATAAAAGAAAGAATTTTTAACCTATTGATTATACGTATAATTATAATTAATAGATAGGAAATATACTAATGTTGTATCTTCGCCCTAACATGGGTGTAGATCAATAGTCGTGAACTGTATTTGAGCCAATTTTGTGATGATTTTGCTTCTAGAGATGTGGTGCAGGTTTGTACCATGAGGTCCTGGGTGTCCCTTATGGACCTGGGGAGAAGGAGCTGTAGAGAGCTGGATGGAAGTGTTGCCGGAGTGAATTAACCCAAATATTTCACGCATTAAAAAGGCAAAACCCTGATAGTTCGATATAATTCAGTTGCTTAAGTTGAATTCGAACAAGGTTTTGCCTGTGACAAACTGTACCCAGACTGCCTTTGATTTTCCAGCCCTAAAACGCCGTAAGGTACAAGCCGAGTTTTCCGGTGGCGACATCACCTCGACGGCGGCGTATTGTTGCTGCGCGAGATCGACAGGCGCCTTGGATTGCCCGAGGCGGTTGATGAAGCCATCCCCGACCCGCGAGACCCCCGCAACATCGAGCACAGCCAGCTGAGTTTGTTGCGCCAGCGAGTCTATGGGATCTGCCTGGGTTATGCAGATCTCAACGATCATCAGACGCTACGCATCGACCCGCCCCTACAGACCTTGAACGTACGCGATGAGGTACTGGGTAGCCAGTCCACACTTTGTTGCCTGGAGAACCGGATTGATCGCCGGGTTGGCATTGGTATCCAAGCGATACTGCTCGTGCAGTTCATTGCCTCGTATGATGAGCCACCCGATGAGCTGATCCTGGATTTCGACGCCACGGATGATCCGGTGCATGGCCGCCAGGAAGGCCGCTCCTTTCACGGCTACTACGATAACTACTGTTTTCTGCCCCTGTATGTCTTTTGTGGCGATCAACTGCTGGTGGGCTATCTGCGGCCCAGCCGGATCGATGGTGCTAAACATGCCTGGGCGATTCTGGCGCTGTTGGTCAAAGGCCTGCGCCGGGCTTGGCCCGAAGTGCGTATCATCTTGCGGGGCGATAGCGGCTTCTGTCGTCACCACATGCTCACTTGGTGTGAACACCGCCAAGTGAACTATATCGTGGGCATCGCCAAGAATGACGCCTTACTGCGGTGTATTCGCAAGCCCATGCAGTGGGTTGAGGAACTGGCGGAGCGAACCGGCATGAAGATGCGGGAATTCATTGAGTTTTACTATGCCGCCGGCACCTGGAAGACGCGCCGCAAGGTAATCGCCAAACTGGAGGTCACCGACAAGGGGCAGAACCCGCGCTTCATCGTCACCAACCTGGCCGGTGACAAACAGCACCTTTACGACGAACTCTACTGCGCCCGTGGGGACATGGAGAACCGCATCAAAGAGCAGCAACTGGGGCTGTTTGCCGACTGCACCAGCGCGCATCACTGGTGGGCCAATCAGTTTCGTCTACTTCTGTCCAGTCTGGCTTATGTGCTGATGGAGGGCATCCGGCGATTGGCGCTGAAAGGCTCGGAACTGGCGCGTGCACAGATGACGACGATCCGGCTCAAACTGTTTAAGATCGGGGCGGTCATCCTGCGTAATACGCGACGGATCCGTTTCCTGCTCTCCAGTGACTACCCCTATCAGGCGCTCTTTTTCCAGGTGGCGTCGCGGTTCAAACCGGGATATCCCGGTGGAGTGCTGCCCCGGCACGTTGATCAACAATGGGGGTAAGGGGGAGTCTGCCTGTAAGTGAGGATTTACCCCTGCTTTGACCTTTTTGGCTGTGCAACTGATTGCGATCACTGAAGGGTGATTGAAATGAAGCGGTTTCAGGAAGCGGATGCACATGCAGGTTAGGCTGATCGCTACGCCGCCTCGAATCGTTCCTCCAGGCCTGAGCTAAGTGGCTTATTGATGTATGGATTGTCGTGCTAGCTGGTATGAGGAATTTCTCCTGATCTGTTGACCAAGAAAACCTTTAGTCTGGGTATGAATATAATTACGCGTAAGAAGATCGCCAGTATGAAAACCGCTAGCAGAAAATTATTGAGTGCTGAATGTTTGAAATAAAACACGCCCATAAACCCGATTTGGCAGTAGAGATAATACAAAAACAGCGTATCGATCTTTATTGTTCTGTTATTCGTCGAATTTACCGTTTTGCTGAACAGGAGAAACAGGATAAATGCTGCTGTTATCGCTATCAGTGTTAGCGTTCCGAGAGGGCCAAAATCCATCAGAAAAGTTCCTACAAAATATTTGAAGCGCCAGGGTTCGATATCGTTTGATATGTAGTATTGAAAGTATTGAGATCTATCCAGGAGATTTTCAGATGACACAAAGAGTGATTTTATGTCGTGGAAACTCTTGTCACCATGATAAAGAGGCGGATCAAGTAAATATACGTCATTGAATACGACCATTTGTTGTGAAATATATGAAAACAGGTAGTAGAAGGTGTCAAGTGAAAATCTAGAGTAGGAAATTATCATAAAAAAGATTGTGATAAGAATGCCTGTAATTATTATTAAGTGCTTGAGTCCTTTAATCAGATTAACCCCAAACCAACTTCTGAAAAGTAAAAAATTGAATAGTATTGAGAATAACCAGAAGACCACTCCGTCCCTGCCAGCATATGAAAATGAGTTCAACACATAGGATAAGCTCGAAGCGAGTAATAAAGTGCCGATAATTTTGGAATACTTGCCAAATAGCTTGCTGAACAGACAAACGAATCCGAGAAGCTGAACAATACCAAAGAATGTGGAAAAACCTACAGCGATGGTTTCAAATATGGTTGTTGAGCCTACATTTATCTCGCCAGTATTTACAGCTAATCGATAAGTGTTGATGTCACCACTAAATGCAGCACTGACCTTTGAGATGAACATCAAGATTGAGTAGATGGAGCCTATCAATAAAATAATGGTGAGGGCTCTAATTACTAAAATATTGCCGATTTCGATCTGTTGAAGTTGCCGGTTTTGAAATTGCAAAATGGGCAAAAAATAGATGACTAAACAGAGTGAGAGAAAAAGCATTGCGGTTGAGCTTGGTGGAAATCTGGATTGCTCGGGATAGAAAAGATGGAAAAAGATACCGAAGATAAATGTTGCTAAGTACAGTGACAGAATGAAATCACCGGAGCGTCGATGTGGTGCAAAATGGCCTTGGAAAAAAACCACTCTGAAAAGTGACAGAACAACTAAGGGTAGAAAATAGATTAGTGTCATTTCCGTGTTGTCAGCTTACATTTAGTCTGAAGTGGAATAACGCTGATATTAAAACAATAAGTTTTTTTAGAAGAATACTTCTTGACTTCAGAATACTCTTTACAGCATGTTTGAATGCCTCGTTAAAACGAGAGTTTTGAAGTAAATAACGTGAATGTGTGTATAAGGTTTTGCTTTGAAACACTGAAAAGGAGTGTCTGTATCTGTGAGAAAGATGACTGTTCAGCTTTTCAATATAAACGAGCATTTTATTGAAATGCTCATCGTACCCTGGCTTCAATGTATTACTCCAACTGCCGGTTGCAGAGACCCTATAAACTGACATGGGCTCATGAATGTA
Organism: Candidatus Thiodiazotropha sp.; assembly: GCA_037384425.1. Classification (GTDB taxonomy): domain Bacteria; phylum Pseudomonadota; class Gammaproteobacteria; order Chromatiales; family Chromatiaceae; genus Thiodiazotropha. The sequence goes on from JARROA010000019.1 coordinate 26,928, forward strand.
TATCGCCTTATCGCCACCAGCGTGCGCCCCAAGTACTTGTAAAAAATAGTCGCCAACTGGCGCGTCCTCGAACCATAGAGGTAAAATTTCGAAAACAGAGCGGTGCATCATCAATGATGCGGTTGGGACGGCGCCGCCTCCGTTTTCGATAAAATCGTTGATGTACCAAATGTTAGCAGAGTTTATACTGTTGTATGCTTTTATCTTACCATCTGGAAATAACCTGTATGCACCATGACAACATAATCGACACTCACTCCATTGCATAAATGCATCAATTTGTCGTTGAAGTTTATGACTATCTATCCAGAAATCATCCGCTTCGCAAAAAGCCATATACTGCCCTGATGCGTGGGAAAAGCTTAAGAGCGATGGTTTTCTACCTTTACTGTACTGATTTTCCGTTTGTATGACAGCCTTGATCAATGTGGGATAAGCTTTCTGGTACTGTTTGATGATCTTTTCTGTTCCATCTGTTGAAGCATCGTCATGAAGAATTATCTCAAATGGAAAGCCGGTTTCTTGGATTAAAAAGCCGCGAATCGCATCGTCAATGTAGTTCAAGTGGTTGTATGAATGGCAAAGTATACTTACGAGAGGCGTAGCAAGATTACCTTTCCAAGTGGCCATGATGTCCGTTTCGCTTGGGAGGGATCTGCTTCTAAAATGTTTCAGGTCGTGTTCTGCAGTCATTGAAGTTTAGAGGTTCTGCAATCCGTCTCGAGATAGTTGCATATAGTGAATGTATGTCTGCACTTGGCCAGGCAGAGCAATGTGGCGATGTTATGCATCAAGGGCAAGTATTATATACAAATATGTGAAACTTCTATGGGTTGCCGCCAGTATTTTTCATGGTGAGATGGAATTTTTTCATGATTTGTGTGGCGAGGAGATTGAAACCCTCAACCTTAAAAAGGAAACACATGAGTAAGTATATAATTATTGCGACAAGAATCATGACTACTAGTAGAAGAAGTGTCGACTCTGAATAATTATGTGCGATTGCCCATACCGAAATTGCAGAGATAACTGCGGATAAAATCGGTTTAGAGGCATCATATACTTGCGTCTTGATGTCGTAATTGATCAGTTTGGTAGAATAGTATGTATTTGGGATTAGTGCGATGAATGAACCTATTACCTGACTCGTAACTATACCGATCACACCGAATGGTATAGCGGATATTAGAAGTACTATATTTATAGACTTTTTTATAATGCCGGTAGTCAGCACCAGGTCTGAGCGGCCTTTGACGCTCATAATATTCAGGCTCATGGCGTGTAACGGGAACAACATACCAACCAAACACAAAAGCTGAAAATAGGGTATGGCGTCTAACCATTTTTCATCAAGAAGAAGTTCAAAAAAATGCCGTGCAAGACCAGCAAGAATGAGCATGACCGGCGCAATAGCGAACATGGTTAGTTGAATTATTTGGCGATATTTATGACGCAGGAATTCGTCGTTGTCCTGTAATGAGGATAGTGCAGGAAATGCTGCCTGCTGAACAGCGACAGTAAGTTGCTGTGACGCGAAATTGCTAAGTTTTTTTGCAAAGAAATAGAGTCCGGTGACATCGACACCGAAAAATCTACCAACGACAAGAATGTAAGAGTTTTGATAAAGAACTGTTATTATGCCTTCGGCCATCAAGTTTGCACCGAACCGAAAGAGCCTGGAAAACGATGTGTAGCTGAATTCATTGGATGGCTTCCACTTGGTCGAAAACCACAGGACAGATGTGGAAACGAGTGATGACAGTATAATTTGCAGTACTAGGCTCCACACGCCAGCATGCAGATAAGCTGCAATCACAGCAGCAATGCCTGATACTAATACTCCTATGGTATTCGCCTTCATCTGGTGCTTGAAATTCATCTCACGACTCAGCATCGCAATGTGCACTGTCTTGGCAGCATTGATAAATACAACTATCCCCATAGCGCGAATTAGAGAAGTGAGTTCATCTTGACTATAAAATGACGCGACTATAGGTGCTGTGGCATATAAGGCTGCGTAGGCAATGAGGCTAAAACATATATTTGTTATAAAGACGGTATTGATGTCTTTGGAATCGATGGTTTTGGTTTGGATAAGGGCCTGACCTAAACCTGATTGAACAAAAACTCCTGCCAGGTCGAATACGATCATGACCATTGCAATCAAGCCAAAAGCTTCGGGGGCAAGAAAATTTGCAAGAAAGAGAGTGAAGAGTATTGAGGCACCGCGGCTTAAGGAAATGCCTGCCAGATTCCACAATGTGCCTCTGAATATATGATGACTTAATTGGTGCATATATAGAATGCTGAAACTATGGTATATACACGTTTATTTGGAAAAGACATCAGATATAAATTTGTTACGGTTAGAGATTACTTTGATATCTCCCGAACGCTTTTTCAGGCGACCTTTGACAAAGTCACGAAGTCTCCAAATATACATATTACCAAAGTCATAATTGGCAGTTGTATCCATTGCGTAACCCAATTCATCCATGTGATCACGACACACTGTCTCGACAATTTTAATGTCTTGTTGCGATAAAACAGAAAGATATTTCTTTTTGTTTGTTCTCATAATCGGCTTGTTTATGTTTTCCCAAAGTTTGTAATTGTCTGCCTCTTTATTATTTCCAGTGGTTTGAAAACAAGCGGAGTCTACATTCAAATCCAGAGAAATGAGTAGATTGGACATTACTGCGTCAGGTGATGTTATAAGATCCTCGTATTTTACCGGTAAGACCTCGATGCCATAAAAAGATGGCAAAGCCAGGCATTCATGTTGATCGACTACCCACTTTCTGGCAGCAGCATAGGGCGTCCTTATGAAAAATGTATTTTTCATCCAAGAAGCAGCCTGGTCCCTTGGATCCCTGTAGATGTAGATAAATTTAGCGTCCGAGAATCTATTCCGGATGCCACAAGCATATTTTTGAATATGGTTGTCTTTACAAAAGTATGCACTTTTTCCGTCAGCAGTGGCTTTTTCTGAGTAAATTCCATTGAATAGATCAAGGATAGAAGTTGGAGAATATTTTTCGATGAACTGTTTAGCATCGATAGATAAGTCCCAGTTGCTGAATTCGTGATTTACGTACTGATTGAGCTGTTCTACAAGCTTATGTAAGTGGGTGGTTTCGTTAATATTCCAAAGGTGCTTGCGGTGATACAGAAGATCACAAAGATGTATTGGAGGTGGTGCCGATATAGCGCTGTGGTTACCTAACAGTGCTCGTAACAAATTGGTTCCGGACCGCTCAGAACCGATGAGAAATATCTTTTTCATAGTTGATTATGCTGTGATATTCGTACTTTGAAGATAGGTTCTGACATCGGATTCCGTGAAATCCTTGCATGTCCATTTATTTGTATTCTCGAACCGTTGAGGGCCTTGATATTCACTGCTCAGTGTATATGCTGGATTAAGCCTAGTAAGTTTTTCAATAACTGTTTGATAGTACTGCCGAGGACGGTCACAAAAGTCTTCATAAGGAATGAAAAGTTTTTTGTATTCGTCGAGTTCGGACATAGCAGTTTGTATGGAATTGTTGATAGACAACACCTGACCAACAGCGGATTCTAGTGGGGGACGCTCCTTTAGGTCTTCATACTCCCGTATCTTGAAAGAATACCATGTGTTTATGTCGCCATACTGACGTTGTCTCGCATTCAAAACAGATTGAATATTGTAGACAGGATCACGTTTTATCCAAATGAATAAACTGTTTTTGAACAGTTGATCCAGCACAAGGAGGTTTTGATTCATGATCATTGCTTTGAGCGCAAACGGCTTTTCAAAAATGTTGGATATTCCATTGAGCTCATTGTGCAAGCCATCCATGTCCCCTTGTTGGATGAGTTCATCATCTGGTAGATAGTCCAAATCACTAAACGGTAAAAAACGTCGCCAGAAATACCAAAATTCATTGGGCGCAAGAGCGCCTCTGGTCTTCCCGTTTTCAGATTCAAAGGAAATATTTGAATTGAAATCTAGGATTTCATTTCGGTAATTGTATCGTTGGTCAGTGAGTAATTGTTGTATTTTTGCTCCGATTAGAGGGGCGCCGTAAAAACGGGATAAAAGATTAGTGGGGTAGGCGACTGCGCCTGTTGAAGCCAACCATTGTGTGAAAAGTGTCGTGCCAGAGCGTAAAGCACCAACAATAAATATTTTGGTGTGTCTTTCACTGAAATCATCACAAGCTTTTAAATTGACTGTACTCAGCAAGTTGTTGAGTTCGCTGAGAAGGCGTTCAAGATCGTTATTGCGTATAAAACTAGCTGTTCGTTTAGTATCTGACATTTCAAGACAACCTGTACATATTAAGTAGATGGTGCACTTTGTCTATAGAGCACCACATCAATGTGTCAATGATAGATAAATTAGGTATGAAGTTGTCTGTTCGTTGGTTGTAACTCAGAACTTGAGTTTCAATGAAGTGTAAAGTAATTCCATTTCGAAGGAAGTCTTCCTTTTTATAAAGTGACTTACCGCCGATACTGTTCACATATTCCTTGGCGCCAAACATATTACAAAGGCTGATCAAGCGATCCTGTGCGGAGAGATCCCTATCGTAGTCAATCGTGCTTGCATGAATGGTTTTAACGGGTAGATCGAGATAATTGAAAATACGTGAAATGGCGAGTTCACACATGAACGAAATGTCGCGGTTTGATGATGTCAATACATCGGAGATAAGCAAGTAAATTTCATTAAAAAATGGTGCCTTTGAATAAGCGTGACTTATTGACTTTAGTGTTTTATCGATCTCATTAGAGAATGATAATTCAGATATTTTCCTGTTTTGAGAGGCATTGATAACAGGTACTGTAAAACGGTGTGCACTTCTGTTGAGTAGAATCGAGTTTCTATTGATATAACCCCGTTGAATATAATTGACATCGTCATACAGTATGAAAAGATCTACGCAGTTAACCAGCTGAAAATATCCAATGTAAGGAAAAAGATAAGGTTGCATTACTGCGAGTTTCATGATGAGAGCTCTGCAATTACAATATCAATAATTTTCTGAATACTTTTACTGCTCAGGTCATGGTACATAGGAAGGCAAAGAATCCGGCTAGAGATGTCCATTGATATAGTTGTTTTTGAAGATGGGTGCTTCAACTGGAGTGCGCCAACGGTATTAAGTGATGGATAAAAATACCTTCTAGCTGAGATATTGTGATTCGATAGTGAACGTAGAATCTCTTTAGCCTTGCTTTCGCTGGGTAAAAGTATAGGAAAGTATGAATAGTTATTTTGATCTTCGTCTGTACGATGCTGGAGTTGGCAAATATCGTGTAATTTAGAGGCATATAGATGCCAAATATCCGATCTTTTTTGAATAATTGATTCGATGTCATCAAGAACACACAAGCCTATGGCAGCCTGAATCTCGTTCATTTTTGCATTGATGCCCAACTCAGAAATCTCATCAGGACCTGATATGCCAAAGTTGATAATCTGTTCTGCACGTTCGTATGTTTGCCGGTCTTTGAAAACGATGGCGCCACCCTCAACAGTATGGAACAGCTTCGTAGCATGGAAGCTGAGCGTCGATGCATCACCATAGCTAAGAATGCTTTTCCCCTGATGCTTGATGCCAAATGCGTGCGATGCATCGTATATAACATGTAGGCGATGCTGATTCGCAATATTTGTGAAGCTATCGACGTCACAAGCATTACCGTAAATATGCACAGGTATAATTCCGCGCGTAATGGGCGTTATTGCAGATTCCAACACGCCGGGTGAAAGGCACCAAGTGTGAGGGTCGATATCTGAAAAAACCGGTTCGATACCCTCCCATTTCAGTGAGCTTGCGGTTGCAATGAATGTGAAGGGCGAAGTGATGGCTTCTGTTGAGACCCCCTCTCGATGTGAAGAAATTCCAACAGAACGATATGCCACTTGTAAGGCAAGAGTGCCATTGGAGACGAGAAGAAGATTGCTGACACCCAAGTATTCTTCAAGTCTGCCTTTCAGCTCTTTGGTGAGAGGCCCATTGTTTGTTAACCACTGTCGCTCGTATATCCCATCTAGATATCTATTGAGCTTTGCGCGGTTTGGCAAATAAGGTTTCGTTACAGGAATCATGATTGCATTGGTGTGGAGAATGGTTGCTACGCAACTTATTCGTCTTCTAGGAGTGAAATCAAATATTCACCATAACTCGTGTTCGACAGATTTGTACCGGCTACCCTTAACTCCTCTGTAGTCAGCCAGCCATATCGCCAGGCGATTTCCTCCAGGCAAGCAATTTTGTATCCTTGACGTTTCTCTATCGTTTCAACAAACTGTGCCGCCTCCAACAGACTTTCATGTGTGCCTGTGTCCAGCCAGGCAAATCCACGGCCGAGCTGCTCAACATTCAACATACCGCGTTCTAGATATATCTGATTTATCGATGTTATTTCCAATTCTCCGCGCGCGGATGGCTTTATCTGCTTGGCTATTTCAACAACATCATTATCATAAAAATACAGTCCGGTGACTGCATAGTGCGAGCGTGGACTTATGGGTTTCTCCTCGATGGAAATCGCCTGTTTGTCCTTGTCAAATTCAACCACGCCAAAACGCTCGGGGTCTTTGACCTGATAGCCAAAAATTGTTGCACCATGCTTTTTATCAATTGCATGCTGAAGTTTTGGTGTGAATCCCTGTCCGTAAAAGATATTATCACCCAAAATAAGGCTGACATTGTCGCTACTGATAAAGTTTCTACCTATTATGAAAGCCTGAGCCAGTCCGTCAGGACTCTTTTGGATTTCATAACAAAGACTAATGCCAAACTGGGACCCATCCCCAAGTAATTGCCTGTAGTTTTCAAGATGTTCAGGTGAAGTGATAACGAGGATATCCCTGATACCGGCTAACATGAGTACTGATAGGGGATAGTAAATCATGGGCTTGTCGTAAACGGGCAATAGCTGTTTGGATATCCCCTTCGTTATAGGGTGTAACCTTGTCCCGCTTCCACCGGCAAGAATAATACCTTTTGCTGACATCAAGTATCCTTTAGAGTTCGCACTAACGAGTTGGCCAACGAATCGTAAATAGTTTGTTTTGGGGCGTTGTGGTTGTTGCGTGAATCACAAGATGTTCCGGATGTGCAAGTAGAATCAAACTCGCTTTGAATGCTTGGTTTTGTACATACGTATCAATATTATGATGACTGTGATTTGCCCGTTAATTTTGGCCGGTTTTCGTAATTTACCTTTAGCCAATCACGATACTCACCGCTGTTAACATGGTTTACCCACTCGCGATTGTTCAAATACCACATTACAGTCTTGCGAAGTCCCGTCTCGAAGTTTTCCTGTGGTCGCCAGCCAAGCTCGTCATGTATTTTTCTGTCGTTTATAGCGTATCGTTGGTCATGTCCCGGACGATCTCTGACAAAAGTGATTAGCTGGCTGTAAGATCCTGTGGAGCGGGGTTGCAGATTATCCAAGTGGGTACAAATAGTGTTCACCACTTGTAAATTGGTACGCTCTGCGCGACCGCCGATATTGTAGGTTTCACCAGGTCTACCGTCGCAGGCAATTTTACAAAGTGCGTGTGCATGGTCTTCCACGTAGAGCCAGTCTCGAATGTTGTCACCTTTGCCATAAACGGGTAGAGGTCTGTTGTGTAGGGCATTGAGGACCATGAGTGGAATGAGTTTCTCTGGAAATTGGTATGGTCCGTAGTTATTTGAGCAATTGGAGATCAGGACTGGCATGCCATAGGTTCGATACCAGGCTCTGACTAAATGGTCGCTTGAGGCTTTACTTGCTGAATAGGGTGAACTGGGCTCATAAGGGTGCTGCTCAGTAAAGGGAGGCTCGTCCCTACCTAGATCCCCGTATACCTCGTCTGTGGAAATATGATGGAATCTGAAATCTGATTTCCTGGAAGGGGGTAATTTGTCCCAGTAGTCTCGCGCCGCCTGGAGTAGCGTATAGGTACCGACAATATTTGTTTCAATGAAATCATCTGGACCATCAATTGAGCGATCGACATGAGATTCGGCTGCAAGATGCATGACCACATCGGGCTTGAACTCATGGAAAATACGATTCAGTAACGCTCTATCGCAGATATCGCCCTGGACGAATTTGTAATTCGGCTTCGCATGGGCGCCGGCGAGTGATTCCAGATTTCCTGCATATGTGAGCTTATCAAGATTGAGAACTTGATAATTGGTCAAGGACAACAAGCGCCGTATTACGGCTGATCCAATAAATCCGGCGCCGCCGGTCACGATGTACCTAGTCATTTATTAGGTTCTTCTTGCACAATGATTCGCAAATGCCCTAGATCAAAATGAAGACCAAGCTGCACATGATACCATACACACTGAATATTGTTGCCTGTCAGGCTGATCGGTATCGAATTTGCCCCCTCTACGTTACGGGGATTTTTTGGCGTTCGATCTGGTGTGGTGAATTTTCCTCCAGGTCAGTGCCAAGATTATGTCGGATTCTCATAACAGGTTGTATTTAAAGGTTATTAAATACCCGCTTATACACCATCTTTGGGTGTGACCCCAAGTGGCGCGTTGACCGTCAGTTGGCTGTGGCGTTCCGAACGGCGTACCTGCTGTTGAGTGAGAGTCTTATTCGAAATCCGCTCCTCTCTCTAGAGGCACATAAAACATATTTATGATCATGGGGATGATGCCCGCCGCTGTGTATTGGTCCGATAAAACGGTAATTGAGATTGATGATCTGTATGGAGGTCTGATGGCAGAGCCGAGGATAGTGACACGGCATATAGAGAGTTCGACTGCCATGCGAATTCCTGACGGCAAGCGAAATTCGTCTAAACGGTGAAGATATGGAGGAATTGCGGTTCTGTTATTCGGCGCTAAGGTGTAAATTACAAGTTTTAGATTATATTGGTTGATTTTGTGACTAACTTGAAAAGAGCAGCATCAGAAATGGCCGGTCATAAAGAGCAGTTATACATGCGTGATAATTCGACTGCGCGTGTTTACATGGTTAGAGAAGATGAGGCAAATCTGGTCGATTTGTGGATATCGCTCGCCAAATACAAAAAGCAATTTTATGTCGTTTTTGTCAGCATTATGCTGGTTTCGCTAATCTACGGTCTCTTCATCTATAAACCGAAACTGGATCTTGTGACAACATTACAAATAGGTACAGTCGAGGTTGACAACGATATAGTCCCCATCGAGGCACCGAGTTCACTGTTATCGAAGATCGATAATTCCATTTTGCCAAAGTACACACACGAGTGGAAACTCGAAAAGGGGTTCGATGACAACCTGGATACAATCACAACAAATCCTAAAAAGACAGATATCATTCTGATTTCAAACAGTGTCTATGAAGCCGATATCGACCTTGTATCCGAATACCAGAAAGGCCTGGTATCAATAATTCAAGATGATCATAAGCGGATGATCAATTCGTTAAAGTCCAGCGCTGATTCAGAATTGAAACTGGCTCAGCTGGAATTGGAAAAATTAAAAAATCCGATAACGTTAGAGCATAAATTGAAAGTAGGCCAAGTGGTTCTGGATCAAGAATCCATCAAGCTGACAAAGCTTGAAGACGAGCGATATTTCGGCGTAGAAAAGGCTGAATTCCAAAATAGAATTTTGGAAGAACAGCATAACCAGAAAAGGCTTGAGGATTCGATAAAGAATCTTCTTGATCAGCTGTCCCGTAAAGAAAAAAACAGGGAAATACTGCAGGAAAATATCAGTTCTATATCGACGCAGATAGATGAATCGATAAAGAACAGAAGAAAGGCTGACACAACAGCTAATGAATTAAGCGCAATGTCGCAGATGTTGATCGATAACGAGATACAACAAAATCAACAACGCTTACTTACAATGGAAGAGCGGTATTACGTTGACCTGGAAAACGAAAAGGCTGCGCTGCTTAGGGAAATCGAGGATGCCAGGCTTGAACTGGCGGCTTCGAAAGAAAATATTAACCTGTTGAATGAAAAGTACGATCGGTTGCTAGTTGACAATAAGTTTATGAGGGAGCAACAGAAGCTGGCGGTGGATGAAGCCAATTTGTCACTCAAAAAGATAAAACTTGAGCATGAAAATGAGATCACCAAACAAGAGAATCTGGTGAGTGATCTGAAGATGAAATTAGACAATTTCGGTGAAACAAGAGTGGTTTCATCGGCCGTGCCCTCGCTCAAGATGTCCGGCCTCTCGAAGCTTAAACTGGTGCTGATCTCGATTACGATTGCGGTCGCGATGGGATTGCTTGTGATGTTTATTGCTATGTTTAGGGAGAAGGTGAAAGAGAGGGAGCGCGAATTGTCCGTCTAAGCGGATGCATTCATATATTTTTATCAAAAGAAGCCAGAAACGAGCGTACTAGGATCAACCCGCCGCCGATGCCTAGTCCACTGCCGATGAAACTTGCGGCGGTGGCGGGGACGAGGGCGGAAGCACCGAAAACCAGCAACAATGTGCCGCTGATCAGCAGTGAGCCACCGCTGATAACGGTAAGGGTGTTGCGGTGGTTGCTCTTGATCTCCTTGCGCAATTTTAACAGCTCCTCCGACTTCCACTGTATCTCCAGCCGCCCCATGGAGGCTTCATCGATGATCTTGTTGAGCTTCACCGGCAGGTCGGGCAGGTGCTCGGTCATCCCCGGCAGATTGGTTTTGAGTTTGTTGATGAAGGCCCGCCTCCCGATCTGCTCGCTCATCCACCGCTCGAGGAAGGGCTTGGCGGTAGTCCAGAGGTCGAGTTGAGGATAGAGCTGCCGCCCCAGCCCTTCGATATTGAGCAGGGTTTTCTGTAACAGCACCAGCTGAGGTTGCACTTCCATGTCGAAACGGCGCGCGGTCTGAAACAGCCGCAGCAGGAAGTGACCGAAGGATATCTCACTGAGCGGTTTCTCGAAAATCGGCTCGCTGACGGTGCGGATCGCAGATTCAAACTCTTCCACCCGGGTCTCTTTGGGAACCCAGCCAGATTCGACATGGAGCTGGGCCACACGGCGGTAGTCCCGGTTGAAGAAGGCCAGCAGGTTCTCGGCCAGGTAGCGTTTGTCGGCTTCGGTGAGGGTGCCCATGATGCCGAAATCCACCGCGATGTAGCGCCCATTGGGCTCCACGAAGATATTGCCCGGGTGCATGTCGGCGTGGAAGAAGTTGTACTTGAAGACCTGGGTGAAGAAGATCTCCACGCCCCGCTCCCCCAGCAGTTTCATGCTGATGCCCTGTCGGCGCAGGGCGTCGGTGTCGCCCACCGGGGTGCCGCTGATGCGCTCCATGACCAGCACGTTCTTGCGTGTCAGGTCCCAGTAGATCTCCGGTACATAGAGAGCTTCACTGTTGAGAAAATTACGGCGCAGCTGGGAGGCGTTGGCCGCCTCGCGCATCAGGTCCAGTTCGTCGAAGATGGTCTTTTCGTACTCCCTGACCACCTCGACGGGGTGCAGGCGGCGGCCATCCTTCCAGTACTTTTCCGCCAGCCTGGCGATGGTGAAGAGCAGGTCGACGTCGCGGCGGATGGTCTTTTCGATGCCGGGGCGCAGCACCTTGACCACCACCTTTTTGCCGTCCTTGAGGCGGGCGGTGTGGACCTGGGCGATGGAGGCGGAGGCGAGCGGCGTCTCGTCGAACTCCTCCAGCAGCTCCTCCACGGGTTTGCCGTAGGCCTTCTCGATGATGGCGCGGGCGTGTGTGCCGGGAAATGGGGGCACACGGTCCTGCAGTTTGGCCAGCTCGCGGGCCAGGTCGTCCGGCAGCAGGTCGCGCCGGGTGGAGAGGATCTGGCCGAATTTGACGAAGATGGGTCCGAGGTCTTCCAGCGTGCGACGGATACGCACCGGATAGGCGGAGCGGTCGCGCCTGAACCAGTACCAGGGCGAGAGGTAGATCAGAAAGCGGATGGGGCGGAACAGATGGGTGGCGAGGATCACCTCGTCGAGTCCGTGCCTGAGCAACACCAGGTTGATGTGGATCAGGCGCAGGGCCTGGGAGGGGTTGATCACGGCGACTTGTCCTTCTGACTGTCCGAAGACTGCAGCCTGTTGAGTCGCGCCTCCAGCCGCTCGACGTCATCACGCAGTCTGTCCACGTCATTGAGAAATGGCTCGATCTCCAGTCGGGACGGCGTCACCCGCAACTCTTCCTGCAGATATTCCTGTAGGTTCTGCGCCAGCGTCCGCCCCTGCCGGCGTCCCCAGCCGAGCAGGTTTCGGGTGGCGCTGCCGACTTCGTGGGCGATGACGTCGCCGGTCAGTTTCGACAGCTGCTCCTCCCAATCGATGTCGAGGCCGGACAGGAAATCGCCGAACTGTTGCGCCAGGTGGCTGTCGCCCGAGATCTCCACCGAGCCGCCGAAGAGCTGGTCGGCGCTCTCCCGGTTGTCGCGCATATGGGCCAGACTGAAAGGGCTGCCGCGCAGCGTGCAATCGGCGGTTCCTTCAAACTGGCTGAGCAGTTGGATGCCGTTGGGTTCGGGGATCATATAGAGGGTGATGCCGAGCCCCTCCAGCTGGAATTCGATCACTCGTCCATGCATGGGACCCAGGCGTCGGGGGCTCTCCGGATCGAGGCGGATGGCCTGGTTGAGCAGTTGCTCCAGTGTGGCGAAGGCGGCGGCGTTGACGGTCATGGATTGAAACTGTTTCCGGGGTCCGTGTCGGTTGTCGATGCTTGTCGTGATGCGTACGGTGAGCGCATGCAGGCGCTATCATACCTCAGGTCGCTATGCGGTTATAAATCGAGGTAAGGGGGAGTGGGACGAGTGAGGCGGATGACGCTGCGGCAAGCCGCACCCTACGTGCTTGGCTAGTTTGCAGGGTGCGGCTTGCCGCACCGATACAGGGGATTTCAGAGCTTGTAGCCCCGGTGTATCGCCACCACCCCGCCGGTCAGGTTGAAGTAGTCGCAGCGTTCGAAGCCGGCCTGCTCCATCATCGCCTTGAGGGTCTCCTGATCCGGATGCATACGGATCGATTCGGCGAGGTAGCGGTAGCTGGCTTCGTCTTTGGTGACCAGCTTGCCGATCTTCGGCAGCAGGGAGAATGAGTAGAGATCGTAGGCCTTCTCCAGCGGCTTGCTGGTCGGCTTGGAGAACTCCAGAATCAGCAGCCTGCCACCGGGCCGGATGACGCGAAAGATGGCGTCGAGCGCCAGTTGTTTGTCGGTGACGTTGCGCAGTCCGAAGCCGATGGTGACGCAGTCGAAATGGTCCTCGGGAAAGGGCAGGTGCTGGGCGTCGGCCTGCACGTACTCGACATTGCCCACGTGGCCCTCGTCGGCCATGCGGTCACGGCCGCGGGTCAACATGGCGGCATTGATGTCGGAGAAGACGACCAGGCCGTCAGCGCCCACCAGGCCGCTGAAACGGGCCGACAGGTCGCCGGTGCCGGCAGCCAAGTCGAGTACCCGCTGACCCCGGCGTACGCCTGAGAGTTCAATCGCCTGCCGCTTCCAGAGGCGATGGACACCGAACGACATCAGGTCGTTCATCAGGTCGTACTTGTTGGCGACCGAGTCGAAGACCTGGCGCACCCGCCCCGCCTTCTCCTCGGTGGCGACGGTCTCATAGCCGAAGTGGGTGGTCTTCTCGTCTGGCATAGTCTGTTACCGCAAGTCTGGTTCGCAGCCATCAGGCTGGTGTTTGGTGGGGCAGGGCCCGACCCTACCTAGACAGGGCGTAGGGTGGGGCCCTGCCCCACCATGATACATCAATTGACTGCTGAACCTATGCCGATGGCGCTTTGCGCTCGTAGCCGGCGGCTTTCAGGCGGCTGAGATAGTCCTGCCAGTTGCGTTCGAAATTGAGACCCAGCTGGTAGAGGGTGTCCCAGGAGTAGATTCCGGTGTTGTGCTCGTCGTCGAAATGAAGGCAGATGGCATAGTTGCCCACCGGATCGATGTGGGCGATGTTGACCTCCTCCTTGCCGACTTGCAGGACCTCCTGGCCGGGGCCGTGGCCCTGGACTTCAGCGGAGGGAGAGAAGACTCGAAGATATTCGGCGGGATAGCTGAACTTGCTGCCGTCGTCGAAGCTGATCTCCAGCACACGGGACTGTTTGTGCAGATGGATTTCGGTCGGATTGGGATGTGACATGGGGTTACCTCTTGGGACCGGTCGTTGCCGGTACTCTATATCAATGCGCAATCGATAGACCTGGTTTTATTGCGGGTTGGATTGTTCGGTGTGGCAAGCCGCACCGTCTCTTCAGGTTGCAATGCCATAGTCGGTATTGTACCTCCTATGACAGAGCGAAAACCTGGCGCGCAAAAAGTGAACTCGGTTTCACTATCGCGTGCTAACAGGCAAGGTCGGTGGGGCAGGGCCCCACCCTACAATGACCGGGTAGGGTGGGGCCCTGCCTCACCGATCCGCCCTTTCATGATTCGCAACAGCCTAGAGGATGTACTGACTCAGATCCTCGTCCGCCGCCAGTTTCGACAGATGTTCGTCCACATAGGCGCCATCGATGGTGACACTCTCCCCGGCATGCTCGGAGGCCTCGAAGGAGATGGTCTCCAGCAGCCGCTCCATCACGGTATGCAGACGGCGGGCGCCGATATTCTCGGTGCTCTCGTTGACCTGCCAGGCGGTTTCGGCGATACGCCGAATGCCGTCCTTGGTGAACTGGAGGCCGACCTGCTCGGTGGCCAGCAGGGCCTGGTACTGTTCGGTGAGAGAGGCGTCCGGCTCGGTCAGGATACGGGTGAAATCCTCCACCGTCAGGGCGCTCAGCTCGACGCGGATCGGCAGTCGGCCCTGCAGCTCCGGGATCAGGTCGGAGGGCTTGGCCAGGTGGAAGGCGCCGGAGGCGATGAAGAGGATATGGTCGGTCTTCACCATGCCGTGCTTGGTGGAGATGGTGCAGCCTTCGACCAGGGGCAGCAGGTCGCGTTGCACCCCTTCGCGGGAGACGTCGGCGCCGCTGGTCTCGGCGCGGCTGGTGACCTTGTCGATCTCGTCGATGAAGACGATGCCGTGCTGTTCCACCATCTCCAGCGCACGCAGCTTGAGGTCCTCTTCGTTGATGCGCTTGCTCGCCTCTTCATCCCGTAGCAGCTTGAAGGCATCCCGGATCCTCAGTTTGCGGCGGCGGGTACGCCCGGACCCCAGGTTCTGGAACATCCCCTGCAGCTGGCTGGTCATCTCCTCCATCCCGGGCGGGGCCATGATCTCCACGCCCACGGGGGTGGCGCTGACCTCGATCTCGATCTCCTTCTCGTCCAGTTCGCCGAGGCGGACCTTGTCGCGAAACTTCTCGCGGGTGGCCGAGGAGACGCCCGTGGAGGTGGTGGTGTCGTCCCAGCCCGTAGGCTTCGGGGCCGGCAGCAGGGCGTCGAGGATGCGCTCTTCGGCGGCCTGGCTGGCCTCGTCGGCCACCTTCGCCATTTCCTCCTCGCGCACCATTTTTACCGCGGAATCCGCAAGTTCGCGAATGATCGAGTCAACTTCTCGCCCGACATAGCCCACTTCGGTGAATTTGGTCGCCTCCACCTTGAGAAAGGGGGCGTTTGCCAGCTTCGCCAGGCGACGGGCGATCTCGGTCTTACCGACACCGGTGGGGCCGATCATGAGGATATTCTTGGGTGTGATCTCGTTGCGCAGGGCCTCGGGCACCTGGGCGCGACGCCAGCGGTTTCGCAAGGCGATGGCCACGGCGCGCTTGGCGTCGGCCTGGCCGATGATGTGCTTGTTCAGCTCGGCAACGATCTGTTGCGGGGTAATTTCAGGCATGGGTAGTGGACTTCAGCTTCAAAGCTCGCTGTCGAGTTCTTCGAGCACGAGGTTGTGGTTGGTGTAGATGCAGATGTCGGCGGCGATGCCGAGGCCCTTTTCGACGATCTCGCGGGCGCTAAATTCCGTGTTTTCCAGCAGGGCGCGGGCGGCGGACTGGGCGAAGGCGCCGCCGGAGCCGATCGCCATCAGGTTGTGTTCGGGCTCGATCACGTCGCCGGTGCCGGAGATGATCAGCGAGGCCTTGGCGTCGGCTACGCAGAGCAGGGCTTCGAGACGGCGCAGGGCGCGGTCGGTGCGCCAGTCCTTGGCCATCTCGACCGCGGCCCGGGTGAGGTGGCCATGGTGTTTTTCCAGCTTGCCCTCGAAGCGTTCGAAGAGGGTGAAGGCATCGGCGGTGGCACCGGCGAAACCGGCGATCACGTTGCCCTTGTAGAGTTGCCGCACCTTGCGGGCGTTGCCCTTCATCACCGTGTTACCGAGGGAGACCTGGCCGTCGCCGCCGATCACCACCTTGCCGTTACGGCGTACCGAGAGAATGGTCGTGCCTCTGAAGTTTTCCACGCAAAGCCTGCCTTGTGCTGATGAAGGAGCCGATTGTACCCGACCCGCAATAGGCAGAGAAATGGTGGCGGGACAATGGTTTTTCAATACCTGATCGACCAGGACCGGGATCGGAGTCACCAAGTCGACTCCGACCCGAATGGCACTCGCATAAAGCGGTGGTAATGTGTTTTATACGTTCTTTGCCAGTGATTCGGTGCGGCGAGCCGCACCCTACACACGATCAAGCCGTGGGTGCGGCTCGCCGCACCGGAATCCTGCTGAGGGTTTGTCCCAGCGAAGGGGCTGGAAACGCGGGAATAAGGGTTTTCACTTTCTTGTCAGAAATCAGCATCCATGGCACAGTTCTGGTATGCCAATGCCCTTTAATATCAATAAGTTCCTTCTGATATGCTGTTTAAGTGCCGGCCTGGTGGGAGGGGCCGCGGCCAAGCACTCAGCGGCGGATCGCCTGACGGGGGAGCAGATCGCCCGTGAGGTCTACAGGACCGCCCACGGCGGCCTGGTGGACAACGCCATCAGCCGCAGAGTGCGTAACGATGTGGCGCTGGTGGTGAATCGGGCGCCGCTGCAGATGCGCGACAGCGGCCGCAAGCCTACCGTGCAGACCTTCGATACCTACGTCAACAACCACCCGCAGGATCCGGCGTTGCAGTCGCAGCAGATGGCGATCCTCACCTCCGGCAAGGCTCGTGGCACCGGTGTGCTGTTCACCAGCTACAATGATGACGGCCGGCGTTCGACCATCGCCATGTGGCTGCCCGCCCTGCGCAAGGTACGACGCATCAACGAACCGGCCCACGAGGATGTCTGGTTCGGCACCAATCTTACCTACGGGGAGCTGGTGCTGCGGCGTCCCGAGGACGAAAGGCACGAATTGCTGGGTGAAGGGGTGATGGAGGAGTGTCTGGCGGTAATGGAGCTCGCGCCCTCGGAAATCACCCGCTACACGCGCAATCTGCCCGGGCCCCAGTGCGGTCACAAAGGCAAAGGGGTCTATCGGCTCAAAAGCACCACCAAATTCGTCAACTGGTGGTACGACTACCATATCAGCGACATCGACAAAGAGACCTTTGCCCTCTACCGCACGGTGTACTACAAAAATGGCAAGCCGGTGAAGACGGTCTATATCGACTGGCAATCGCTCGATCAGCCTGATCCTCGCGTCGCCTATCCGCGGTACATTTATGCGGTCACCCATGAAGACGGCAAGGACAGCCTGGTCTATGTTCCGCGCAGCACCATAGCATTGAACGTGGACCTGCCTGACACCTTCTGGTCGGAAGAGACGCTGCAGAACTACGACCGCATCAAGAAACCCTGAAAGCCCGGGAGGGTGCTATGTGTTACGGGGTCTGATTGAGAATTGTCCATTTTTTGGTCACTTGCCAGTTCTATAATCTTGAGCCCGGAGGGAGCACGTTCTCGTCCAGTCAGGGCAAGTCTTTAGCAATACGGTGCTTACTTTTTCCAGGTCAATAAGAATACCCCTACGTCGATAGGCTCCAGCAGGAGGATCCTGAAATTTCGCAAACGACCCACTGCCCTCAGCGCATAATCCGATCCAATCGGGTAGCGATCGCATTCAGGCGAGAGAAGACCCCGCCTCGCAAAGACAGTTGCGCTCATGGCTAAGCGCGACTACGCCGAGCGCTATGCCCGTTTCGTATTGCGTTACCGTTGGGTGGTGATTGCGATCTGTTTTCTCTCCACGCTTTCGGCGCTGTTCTATGTCGACAAGGTGAATCTGCGCAACGACCCCGACTCCCTGCTGCCGCTCACCAATCCCTATATCGCCACCAATCTCTACACCGAACAGACCTACGGCATGGGCAACCTGATGGTCTGGGGTATGACGGTAAAACAGGGGGACATCTATCAGCCCTGGTTCATCGACATGGTGCAGGACTTCTATGCTGATGTCAGCAGCATGCCGTTCGCCAACAGCAACAACTTCGTCGGCCTGCCCTCCTCGAAGCTGCGAAACATCGGTGTCGATCGGGGGGGCAATCTCGATTTCAACCGCCTGCTGCCCTCCAATGGCCTGTCGGACAACCCGGTGGAACAGCAACACCAGCTGGCCTATCTGCGCGATGGCCTGCAGCGCCATCTGGTGCTGCAGGCCCTGTTGCTCTATTACGAGGACGCGGCCGGCAACAAGTGCGATCTGCTGGGGCCGGACGGGCTCATCAGCAGTGCGGGGCTGGCGCGTCTGCATCAGACCTGCATCCCCAAGGGGACCTTCATCATCGGCGACTTCAGCAACGAACTGAAGCAGCACCATCTTGAGTGGATCGCCGAGATGAAGGCGTTGATGGCGAAATACGAGGCGCGCTACGGCGACCGGGTCGAGTTCCGCATCTCCGGCGAGCCCTACTTTCTCGCCTCCATGGTGCAGGAGCTGGAGGACAAGGCGTGGCTGTTCGGCGTCTCGCTGCTGATCATTCTGCTCATCCTGTGGTACGAATTCCGTCACTGGAGCTGCGCCGTGCTGCCCCTGCTGGGGGTGAGCATGACCATCGTCCTGACGCTCGGTCTGATGGGCTATACCCAGTTCAAGCTGACCACCATGATGGCGTTGACGCCGATGCTGCTGCTGGCCATCGGCATCGGTCATTCGATGCAGATCACCCGCCGCTTCATGCAGGAGCTGCACGAAAGCGGCGATGCGGAGCAGGCCGCACTGGAATCTATCCGCCATACCATCGTGCCGGCGGCGCTCTCCATCGGCACCGACCTGCACGGCTTCTTCGCCATCTCCTTCGTCGATATCTCCTTCTACAAGGCCTATGCCTACTTCGGCATCTTCGGCATGTCGACTCTGATTCTGACCACCACCACCTTGATCCCCCTGCTGCTGATGATCTTTCCACCGACCATCCATCACCGCGAACATGAGCGGGGATGGGAGCGGCGGCTGGCGAGCGCCATCACCCACTTGCTGACCGGGCGACTCAAGTGGGTGCCTGTGATGGGAGTGATTCTGGTCTGGCTGGTCTCCGCCTACTATGCCGAGGTCGGACGCGGCTTTTCTGCGTTGATGGTGGGTGAAGCGGGACGCGACGATCCCGAGGTGGCTCGCATCCAGGACGAGTTCGACATCATGCCGGGGGTCGAGAAAGGCATCCATTACCCACGGGCCGCCTTCAAGGACCACTATCTGCTAGGTGAGCTGCTGGGGGGCGGCGGCGAGGTGCGGCCGATCGCCGATCTGGAGGCTCTCTCACGGCTGATGCCCGGCACCATCACCGCCAATATCCTGATCCGTTCCAAGGCGGGCACCCTGCCCCCCTGCGGTATGCAGGCCTGGGACGATATGGGGCGCCGGATAATCGGCCCCGACCGCTGCTACGACGAGCAGGAGGATCCCCCCCAGGGGATTTTCAACGATGCGGAGGTTCTGGATGCGCTAGCCCGCTTCGAGGACTGGCTGCGCGCCCATCCCAATATCGGCTACACCATCTCCTACGTGCAGTTCGTGCGCACCCTGAATCTGGTCCTCAATGCCCCGCCCCTGGATCCCCCGCTGGCGCACATGTATCTCTATGCCATCCCGACCCGGGCCCATATGCAGCTCTTTTCTTATGCCTATCGCGGCAAAGGGCGGGTCGGTTTCCTGCCTGACCCCGATGCCACCGTACAGCTCTATAATGGCATGCTGGCCGCCGGCGCGGGTGCGGGTGAGCTCGACAGCTTCGTCAACACCCGTAACTGGGACGAGGGGATCATCGTCGGCTTCGTCAACACCATGGACCCGGTAGAGACCCACCGCACCATTCTCGACATCCAGCACTACATCGAGGAACACCGCAACGATCCCGGCATGGACAAGGTGCGTATCGGCGTCGAGGGGGGCGAAACCATCGCCATGCCCGGCGAGACGGGCAAGCAGATCACCACCCGGGATGTGATCCATGGTCGCACCGCCGTCGGTGGTTTCCTCGGTGTCACCGAGGCGACCCGCGACGTGGCCTTCAAGGAGTGGCTCAACGCCCCCATTGCCACCTCGGTCACGGTCTTCATCATGACTCTGCTGATGTTCCGCTCCTGGATGGTCGCCTTCATCCTCATCAGCCTCTGCTTCATCACACTGATGACCCAGTATGGGCTGGGTGCCTATATGTCCTCGATCAAAGAGTGGTCGGCCAACCTCGCCTTCCATGTGCAGGTAGCCCTGAGCATCGCCATGGGCCTTGGAGTCGACTACGGCGTCTATATGGTGTCCCGACTGCGCGAGGAGTATGAGTCCAGCCGGGGTCGTTGGAACCAGGCCTTGCGCAACACGCTCGGCTCCACCGGTTCGGCCATCCTCATCTCCATGGTGGTCCTGCTCAGCAGCTTCATCCCCCTGATGAATACGGAACTGGCCAATCTCTGGTCGGTCAGTCTCTACATCTCCGAGGCGCTGATCATGGATGTCTTCATCGCCCTGCTGGTGCTGCCGCTGATGGTGCTCTGGCTGAGGCCGCGGTTCGTGTTTCAGAACCAGGGTTGGGATCAGTCATCTCGAAGACGCTGCAATTGGGGCCTCAAACACAATGGTTGATGGTAGATTACGGTGCGGCAAGCCGCACCCTACGGTCAGTCAAGGTGTAGGGTGCGGCTTGCCGCACCGAATCGCATCTGTACTCCCGCCGCACCTAAAAATCATGTAAATTGATAGAAGTGCAATCGATATAACATGGTTTGATATGGAATTCCGCCAACTCAACTCCCTCGCCGCCCTGGTGGAGAACGACTACAGCGTAAGCCGGGCGGCCCAGCGCCTGCATCTGGTACAGCCGGCGGTCTCCCAGCATTTGAAACAGCTGGAGGAGGAGCTTGGGGTGAGTCTTTTCCGGCGCAACGGAAAGCGCCTGACCGGGCTGACCGAGGCGGGGGAGCAGGTGCTCCACTATGCGCGTAAGATCCTCTCCGACGCCCAGAACATCCAGGCCGTGGGTCAGGAGCACCTGGCCGAAGAAGGGGGGGTGCTGCGACTGGGCACCACTCACACCCAGGCCCGCTATGTCCTGCCGCCGATCCTGCGCCACTTCAGCGAGAGCTACCCCGCCGTCGAACTGCAGATCCACGAAGGCAATCCCCGTGAGCTGATCGACATGGCGATCGAGGATAAAGTCGACTTCGCCATCTGCACGGAAGCACTGGGTCGCCACCCGGAACTCTCATCCATCGACTGCAACCGCTGGAACCGGTGCCTGATCGCCCCCAAGGCGCATCCGGTGCTTGTTGAGGAGACTGTTTCGCTGAAGGCCCTGTGTCGCTATCCCCTGATCACCTACGTGGCCGGATTTACCGGTCGCGGCCATATCAATGAGACCTTCCGCCGGGAGGGACTGACGCCCCATGTGGTGTTGAGTGCCACCGACACCGACGTGATCAAGACCTATGTGCGCGAGGGCATGGGCATCGGCATCATCGCCGAGCTGGCCTACGAAAGGGACAAAGACAGCGATCTCGCGATGCGGGATTTGAAGCATCTCTTCCCCTGGGAGGTGACCAAGATCGGTTATCGCCGCGATAAGTACCTGCTCACCTATCAGCGGCGTTTCATCGAGATATTCAAGCAAAGTTCGGCGCAGACCGGGCAGGTTGCGGACTAACGTCTCACTCCTTTTTCTTGCGCGCCCGGGGATGGGCCTTGTCGTAGACCTCGGCCAGATGCTGGAAATCGAGGTGGGTGTAGATCTGGGTGGTGCTGATGTTGGCGTGACCCAACAGCTCCTGCACCGCACGCAGGTCGCCGGAGGACTCCAGCAGGTGGCTGGCAAAGGAGTGTCGCAGCAGGTGGGGATGGATGCGGCGCGGCGCCCCCTGCTCCAGCGCCCGTTGGTTGAGCTGCTTTTGCACCGTGGTGCGGCTGATGCGTCGTCCACGCACACCAACGAACAGCGCCGGTTCGTCCGCTGCTGCCAGGTTCCCGCGTACCGCCAACCATTGTTGCAGCGCCTCTCTGGCCATACGGCCCACCGGTACCCGGCGGGTCTTTGCGCCTTTGCCTGTGACCTCCACCATAGCTTCATCGAAGTCGATGTCGCCCGGGTTGAGGCCGACCAGTTCGGCCAGACGCAGGCCGGAGGAGTAGAAGAGTTCCATCATCGCCCGGTCGCGCAGCCCCACCGGTGAGCTGTCGTCGAACTCGAGGATCTGCGCCAGTTGGTCCACGTCGAGGGTGGCGGGCAGTTTGCGCCGGATTTTGGGTGCGCGCACGCCGAGGGCGGGGTTGGCGTCGGCGGCGTATTCGCGCATCAGATAGCGGTAGAGACTGCGCAGGCTGGAGAGTTCCCGGTGCAGGCTCTTGGCGGAGCGCCCCTTGCGGTGACGCTCGGCCAGGTAGTGACGCACCTGAAGCGGACTCAGTTGGCGCCAGTCGCGGATGTTCTGCGCCTCGAGCCAGGGCAGCATCGCCTGCAGGTCCCGACGGTAGCTCTCCACGGTACGCGGCGAGAGCCGACGCTCATCGGTCAGATGGCGCAGAAACCGCTGAAGCCACTCGGTCATCGATGCGGACGGTCCGCCGGGCATGCGCCGTCCCTCCGGGTTCAGATCCCCGGCAGGGAGACCGCCTGCAGGGTGCGGCTGATGATCTCGCCCAGGCGGGTGAGGAATTCGGTGCCGTGATGGGGAGCGAAGCGTTTGGGATCGACGCTGCCGATCGCCAACAGGCCCAACACCCCTTCGCTCTTCAGCGGTATCAGGGCGGTGGAGGCGATGCGATCGCTCTCGGCGCCGAAGATATAGCTGAGC
Organism: Candidatus Thiodiazotropha sp.; assembly: GCA_037384425.1. Taxonomy (GTDB): domain Bacteria; phylum Pseudomonadota; class Gammaproteobacteria; order Chromatiales; family Chromatiaceae; genus Thiodiazotropha. The sequence goes on from JARROA010000019.1 coordinate 49,952, forward strand.
TGCTCGGCGTCGAGCCGGCCGCAGATCGGTTTGTTCTGCGTGAAGAACTGCTGGAAAGTGGCAGCCTTTTCATTGAGGGTCTCCTCCAGGTGCTCATCGATGCGGCTGGAGGAGAACAGACGCAACTCCATAGCGTCGGCCTTGAAATCGTCGTGGAGTTCGTCCTCCAGGGCGTTGAGCACTTCGTCGAAGGTGGCGGCGTCGATCAGCTCCAGGGTCAGGTGATGCATGCGCTCCTGCAGTGAATGGTTGTGGGCCGCAATATCCATCACATCGTTGAGTTGGTCCCGAGTCTCATTCAGCTGCTTGCGCAGCGACTCCACCTGGCGTTCGATCAGCGATACGGCGGCGCCGCTTTCGTGTGGAATCTCGATCGCGCCGAGCAGGTCGGGGTGACGCAGGAAGAAGTCGGGATGTTCGCTCAGGTACTCGGCCACCTGGCGATCTAAGTCGTCGCTCTGGCTTTCCGGATTGGAGGCGTTGTGATTCATAGCTCGATGGTTCCTTCGAACACGGTCACCGCCGTGCCGCGCATGAGTACGGGTTGGCCTTCTGACTGCCACTCTATCACAAGTTCACCCCCAGTGAGCTTCACGGTCACCGCCGGATCGAGGCGTCCCAGGAGGCGGCCGGCGACCACGGCGGCGCAGGCACCCGAGCCGCAGGCGAGGGTCTCGCCTGTGCCACGCTCGTAGACGCGCAGTCGGATATGGCCGCGGTCTTCGATCTGCATGAACCCGGCATTGACCCGGTTGGGGAAACGGGGATGGTTTTCGATACGCGGGCCGATCTGCGTCACCGGTGTCCCGTCCAGGTCGGGGACCAGCAGCACGGCATGGGGATTGCCCATGGAGACGGCACAGATCTCGTGCGTGATGCCGTCGACCTCCAATGGATAGGTGAGGGCTCGCTCTTCGGCCTCGAAGGGAATGCGTGACGGCTCCAGCACCGGTACCCCCATGTTGACTTCCACCTGGTCTCCAGGCAGATGTTTGAGCGTGATGGGTCCGGCAGCGGTGCCTACCGGTATCACCTCCTTGTCAGACAGCCCCTTCTCGCGCACGAAGCGGGCGAAACAGCGGGCACCGTTGCCGCAGGCCTCGACCTCGGAGCCGTCGGCGTTGATGATGCGGTAGTGGAAGTCTGTGGCGGGCAGTCGTGGCGGTTCCACCAGCAGGATCTGATCGCAACCGATACCGAAACGCCGGTCGGCAAGATGGCGGTAGTCACTCTCACTGAGCTGAACGGTCTGGTTGATGGCGTCGAAGACCACAAAATCATTGCCGAGGCCGTGCATTTTGGTAAAGCGCAGCGTCATTGTTGTGCGCCCTGTTCACTGGGAGCCGACTCCTCGGCGGGGGGCAGATAGAGCGGCCCCTTCTGGCCACAGGCCGTGAGCAGGTTGATGCTGCCGAGGAGGGCGATGAGGAGCCAGAGCAAGGTGCGAGGCCAGCAGGGCATGGGCGCGGTTCCGTGGTTGCCGGGGTGCTGGCAGTATATCGCATATTGCCGCCGGGGCTGATGAAACGGGATTGGCAGGGTCCTGCCCTACCGCGAGCGAGATCATTTGCGTGCCGATTTTGGTCCCGCCGGTAGGGGGTTCATACGGCCCGACCTTGAAGAGAGCGGTCAGAAGGCGTTCAGCCGCTCCTCGACCATGCGTTTGAGCATCAACAGTTCGACGGTGGTGGGCGGCTCGATCGGTTGGAATCCGCTCAGACGAAGCGAGGTGATATAGATGGGATAACGCTCATTGCTACGGCGCAGGGAGTGGATGTATTCGGCAGTGACGTCGTAGAGCTCGTTACCGTATTCCAGGCGGGTGAACTCCTGGTCTCCGCAGATGAGTGAGACAGGACGGGCGCCCCGCTCGGCCGATTCGCTGACCAGGGTCAGCTCCATGTAGTCATCGGCGCGTACCAGTGGCACGCGTCGGCGTTCGCATCGGTACTCGCCACTGCGGGATCGGATCAGTTCATAGAACTCCGGCTCCGCCAGCAGGTCGCCGCTGTCACCCGGTAGCAGGTTGTGGAGCTGCTGCAGACTGTTCAGAAAACGTCTCTGCTGCAGCATCAGAAAGCGGGGACTGTCGGCCTGCAGGGTCTGGCGAAAGAGTGCGCCCTGTTCGTCGAGGATATGGATCTCGGTCTCTTGGGCCTTGATCTCGAAGAAGAGCTGGATCACATCGGGGCGGCCGCTCTTGAAGATCACGGGATAGGGGCTGTTGGCCATGATCTCCGGGTCGAACTCCAGAGTGCGGAAGACCCGCTGCGGCTGCTGCAGCTCTTCCAGCAGGCTGTCGAACGAATCCAGGCTGCGCCAGCTGTAGCGTCTCTCCTCCTGCTGCACGATGAAAAACGCCTTGCCCATGCGGAAGGCATAGCGGCCATTATCGAGGGCGCCGCTGCGGAAGCGTCTGAGAATATGGGCGAACAATTCGATCACGCGCTGTGCGATCTGCCGGCCGCGCACACTGGAGAAGCTGAAGGCCTGCAGCCGGGGTTCCGGGTCATCGTCCCCGGGTTGCATGTGCAACAGACTGCAGAGAGAGTCGAGCAGACCATCCGGACCCTGGTGGCGGTTCACCAGCAGCTCACCCCAGCTGGTCTGTACGATCGACTCGTGATGGATCGCCAGATTGGCTCGATTGGCGGCGAAGCTGAGTGGATCGTGACGTTCACTGGTCAGCTGTTTGCCCTCTTTGGTCAGATGCTCCAAGGGATCGGTGCCGATATTGATGAAGAGCGCCATCTGTATCGCCGTGGCCGGCTTGGCCAGGGTCTGCATGCCGGCGGAGGGGGGCATGTAGTGGGGGTAGAGCTGCTCGATGGCATGGTGCAGTGAGAGTAGTTCACTGCGACTGACCCCGGTCTCGCCCGGGTGGAGGCTGATCAGGGTGTCGCTGTCCCAAACCTGGTTGATGTGGCTCCAGAGCAGGATCTCAATCAGATTGGTGGAGATCTTGATCGGCTTCTGGTCGATCAGCACCTCCTCTTCCAGCCGGCCGCGATAGAGCATCCAGGCGAGATTGCCGTCGCGGGTCGGGCGGTGGTGGAGTGAGAGCTCAGGTTCTGAGAGATTGCGCGAGATGCCGGGGTTGATGTGGTCGATCTTGCCCGGCCGGTGATCCAGTGCGGTGTAGAGCTTACGCCCCAGCAGATTCAGCTCCTGCGGGTCGATGGGGCTGATCTCGGCATATTTGCGGGCGAAGTCGGTCAGCAGGCGATAGCTGCGGGTGAGCACGCCGACCAGCGCGTTGCGCTCCTGGATCACGCGATCGATCTTCCAGGCCGAGCGGGTGTCGAGCATCTGCAGCTGGGTCTGGCCCCAACCCCAACGGCGGGTCAGTTCCAGCATGGTCTGGATACGCCAGTTGTCCTGCTGGCGGGTCTGGCTCAGATGCTCGCCGACCTTGAAATAGAAGCAGCGGCGGGCCAGGTCCAGGCGCGTCTCGTCACCACTCTGTTTGAGGTACTCCTCGACCCGCTGATAGAGCAGGATGTAGGCGTCGAGCTTGTCGATATCCTTCTCTCCGCTGAAGACCGACTCCTTTGCCTGTTGGGCGAGCCAGCGCGGCGACGGGTAGTCGCGGCTGTAGGCCTCCATGAGAAAGATCTTCAGGATCGACTTGTAGGGCGAATCGATGCCCTTGTACAGCTGCCACAGGGCGGCGCCGAAAAACTCCTGGGCCGGCACATTGTCGAGACCGCCCAGGTCAAGCACGTCGCTGCGCTTGACAAAGCGGTGGAACAGCAGACTGTCGGCGTACTCCTGGTAGACCTCCTCGTACTCTGGGGGTACCAGCCACCACAGTGGATAGCGCCCGGCCAGCAGTACCGCGCTGCGGTAGAACTCTTCCAGCAGCAGGCTGTGCTGGGTTGAGCCTGTACTCTCCCGCGACAGTTTGGCCTTCTGACCCTGGCGAAAGCGGACCGGATCGATGAGAAAGATATGCAGCTCCAGATCGAGTTCGGCGGCACTGCTCTCGATCTGGGCACTCTTCTGCTGCAGCAGCTGGCGCTGGGCGTCGTTGAGGGCCGGATCATGGCAGAGCCAAAGGTCGAAGTCGCTGCTGGAGGATTGGCCGATGGTGCCGGTGCTGCCCATCAGATAGACGCCGTGAATATGGTACTGGCGTTGGGCCCGCTTCTTGTACTCGAAGCTGCGGCTCAGTTTCTTGGCAGCGTCCAGGGCCCGTCGGTGGGGGCTGAAGTCGGGAATGCCGATCGGCGTTTCGCTGTTGACGTAGCCGGGCAGCATCGGGTGGTTGATATGAAACAGCAGTGGCAGCAGGTCGAGAAACTCCTGCTGACTCGGTCTCAACTCCTCGCGGATGCGTAGTAGCCGCTCCCGATGCAGGCGCTGGAAGCGCTGGCGAATGGTGTTCAGGTCCTTGCGGCTGATGCCCTCGTCAAAACTGATCCGTTGTGAGACAGGCATGGACGCACCTGTCTCAGAGCGTAGCCAGAGTGCGCTGAATCAGTCGTTTTGGATCGTCACCTTTCTCCCAGGCGGCCACACCGAAGGCCAGTTGCGGCAGGGGATTATCGCCGAGGTCGCTCAATGCGCCTTCCTTGCACTCGTCAATGATCTGTTCCAGCAACCGACGGGCATCCTCGACACTGGTTTCGGGCATCAGCAGCAGAAACAGCTCGTCCTCGAAGCGGCCGATGATGTCGGCCCAGCGCAGCCGCTCGCGCAGGTAGTGGGCGAGGGCCAGGATCGAACCGTCGGGCAGACCCACATCGGGCAGGTCCGGGTGGGTGAGGCGCATGGCGCCGAGTGTCAACAGATTGCCGTAGCGACGGCTGCGGGTGACTTGGGCCTCGAGTGCCTGCAGGGTGGCCCTGCGATTGGCCATACCGGTCAGGGCGTCGGTGATGGTCAGATCCTCCACCTGGCGTCGCAGCAGGTCGTTCTCCTGCTGGGCTTGTACCTGGGAGCTGATGTCCTGATAGAAATGGATGCGCAACTGGGTGTTGGCGCCGTCTGCGACCTCTTTTACTTCACGATGGAGCCAGCGCTCCCCATCCCCGTTGAGCGAGAGATGGAGGATGTCGGTTTCATCGAAGAGGGCGTGCAGGCCCTCCGGCAAGGTGGTTTTGTCCTTTCCGACCAGCTCATCACGGTCCAGATTCAACATCGTTTCCAGGGCCGGATTGATCCAGCGGATGCAGATCTGGTCGTCGATTGCCAGCATCCCTGTGGGGCAGGCTTCATAGAGGGCCTGATTGAATTGGATTTTGGCCATGTTTCGATTCTCTCCCTAAACAGCGCAGTGGCCACCACGGGCCATGTTTTTCTTGGCACGGCGGGCCCGGCTGGAGCAGAGCCGCTCCTCAGACACAATAAGCGGCCGCGATCGATGAATCTTTAGAGGTAGGTAGACAGACCGCAGGTCAGTTGTAGACGGCGGTGATGCGCCATTCGGCGCCCTGCAGTTTGAGGTGGGCATGCACCGGATTGTCATCCAGATCGCCGATGCGCAGCAGCAGTCGGTCGGGACCGTCGAAGAAGGCGTAGCTGAGATGCCTGTAGAAGCCGCCCTCGCTGGGATTGGTGTTATGGGAGCGCAGCTGAGCGGCCACCCACTCCGTATCGACCATCTGGTCGACGGCGTCGGCGCCCAGCTTCTGGATGCCCTCCTGTAGCCAGTCGATAAAACTGTTGGAGACATTGCCGATCGAACTCTCCAGGTTCTTGTTCAGCTTGCGCTTGATCTGCTCGCGTACCGATTCGATATCGATCATCTCGGCAAGGGTTTGCCGATGATGCAGAGTCAGCGCCCGGTCGAGCCGATAGACCGCGGTGTAGGGCCAGATCAGAAACGCCAGGATACAGAGCAACAACAGGGAAGCGAATGCCTTCATCTATCTACTTCATAACTACGTGCAGGACTCCGGCGGTGTCGCTATCCGATTCCGCAGCGTGGTTGATTTCCCGAGTGCGGCAGTCGGCTGAGGCTCAGTGCCGGGGCCTGCGGTTTGGGCGGTCTTCCCGGGGTCTCGCCTCATTGACCCGCAGATTTCGGCCGCCGACCTCTTTTTCATTCAATGCCTTCATGGCCGTCTCCGCATCGGCGTCGCTGGCCATCTCTACAAAGCCGAATCCTTTTGATCGGCCGGAGAATTTATCCATGATGACAGTAGCGCTGGAGACGTCGCCGTAAGACGTGAACAGGTCACGCAGCTGGTCGTCCTTGATGCTCCAGGGCAGGTTTCCTACGTAGATTTTCATCGTCAACTCTCGAACTGTGCAAAGGGTCTAACCGTGCGTCGCAACAGCCTACCGGTCCGTGGCGGCGCAGCTGCAGCGATCGGGTCTCTATTCACCTTCAGGGCTGCAGCATTCTACAGGAGCTGGCATGTTCCGCTCCCTGTGTGGGCACTTTAGTACGTTTCCTCCGATTCTGCAGCCTCTATTTGTTCGCCAATTTCGAGCCAGCGCATCTCCGCGGTCTCGAGTAGACGATCCACCTCGGTTTTGTCCGCCAGCAGGGCTTTGAGTTCCGTTTTGCGCCCGGCTTCATAAAGCGTGCGGTCCGAGAGCTGCTGTTCAAACTCCCGCTGCCGCTGCTGCAGGCCGCTCATCTCCCGCTCCACCTTTTGTTGTTCCTCCTTCAGCGGTTGCAGTCGGCGGCGTTGTTCTGCCTGCAGGCGTTTGCGCTCCTTGCGGGCACTGGCGGTATGCTCGCCCTGCGGGACAGATTGCGGCTCATCAGTCTGATTGCGACGTTGCTCGGCGAGCCAGCCGGGGTAGTCATCGAGATCACCTTGAAAATCATCGACCCGGCCCGCGTGCACCAGACATAGCCTGTCGGTAGTGACGCGCAGCAGGTGGCGATCATGGGAAACGATCAGCATTGCTCCCTCGTAGGCCTGCAGGGCAAGCGCAACGGCATGGCGCATTTCCAGATCCAGATGGTTGGTCGGTTCGTCGAGCAAGAGCAGGTTGGGTCGCTGATAGACCAGCAGGGCAAGCACCAGACGGGCCTTCTCTCCGCCTGAAAAGGGTGCCACCGGCTCCAGTACCCGGTCGCCCTGGAAACCGAAGCCGCCGAGGAAGTTACGCAGCTCCTGTTCGCTGGTCCGGGCATCCAGGCGTTGCAGGTGCAGCAGAGCGCAGGCCTGCGGGTCGAGTTGCTCCAACTGGTGTTGAGCGAAATAGCCGATGCGCAGATCCTGCGCCGGAAGTCGTTCGCCCTGCAGCGGGGCCAGCTCATCCGCCAACAGTTTGATCAGGGTCGACTTGCCGGCCCCGTTGGGGCCCAGCAGGCCGATGCGGTCGCCCGGTTCGATGGTCATGTCGACAGCCTGCAGAATCGGGTTCCGATCATAGCCTGCGCTGGCCTGACGCAACTGCAACAGGGGGTGAGGGTTCTTGTCGGGAGCCAGGAAGGCGAAATGAAAGGGGGAGTCCACGTGAGCCGGCGTGATCAGCTCCATGCGTTGCAGCGCCTTGAGTCGGCTCTGGGCCTGCCGCGCCTTGGTCGCCTTGGCGCGGAAACGGTCGACATAGCTGTGGATGTGGGCGATCTCCCGCTGCTGTTTCTCGTACTCCACCTGCTGATTGGCCAGGCGGGCGGCGCGGATCTGCTCGAAGCCTGAGTAGTTACCGCTGTAGAGGGTGGCCCGCTGTTGCTCCAGGTGGACGATGTGGTCGCTGATACGGTCGAGGAAGTCGCGGTCGTGCGAGATCAGCAGCAGGGTGCCCGGGTAGTTGCGCAACCAGTCCTCGAGCCAGATCACCGCATCCAGGTCGAGGTGGTTGGTGGGCTCGTCGAGCAACAGCAGATCGGAGCGGCACATCAGGGCCTGGGCCAGGTTCAAGCGCATGCGCCAGCCGCCGGAAAAGTGGCTGACCGCCCGTTCCTCGTCGCCAATGGCAAAACCCAGGCCGTGCATCAGTTCACCGGCGCGGGCCCTGGCGCTGTAACCATCGGCGTGCAGCAGGGCTTCGTGCAGGCGGGCCTGGCGTTCGCCGTCGTTGTCGGCCTGGGCGTTTGCAAGCTCCCGCTCGATGCGGCGCAGTTCCCGGTCACCGTCGATGACGAACTCGATGGCGGGAGTCTCCATTGCCGGCATCTCTTGGGCCACGTGGGCGATTTCCAGTCTGGGAGGCAGATCGAGCGAGCCCTCGTCGGCGTGCAGATCACCCAGGATCAGGCTGAACAGGCTCGACTTACCGGTGCCGTTGCCGCCGGTGATGCCCACCTTCCAGCCGGCATGCAGGGTGAAGTCGGCCCGCTCGAAGAGCAGCCGCGGACCGCGGCGCAGGGCAAGATGATCGAATCGCAGCATGGGGCGGGAGTGTAACAGCCATCGGGTTGCGGCTGGAGTGTTGAGCAGAAAAATCGTCCGCAAATGGACGCAAATGGTTATTCGATCAATGATCGTTCCTGACGGGTAGGGTGCGGCTTGCCGCACCGAATTCTGGTGAGGTTGCTCCTGGCCTAATCTCCAACCCCGATCTCTGCTCGTATTCCTAATAGAGATGATGGTGCGGCAAGCCGCACCCTACGTTGTATTTGCGATCAGTCGAACGAAACTGCCAGGCATGCCTTGAGCTCAGCAAGCTGCATCACCTGGCAGTAGATCATGTTGATGATCTCCAGCTCACGCCGATGCAACTCATCGGTGCCGGCGGCGCAGCAGTCTTCCACCACGATCACGTCATAGCTCTCGTCGGCCAGGCTGCGCACGGTGGAGGAGACGCACTGATCGGTGAAGATGCCGGCCACGATCACCCGCTTGATGCCCAGATTGTGCAGGATCAGCCGCAGATTGGTGCCGGTCAGCGCGCTGTCGGTGGTCTTGAGCACGGTGATCTCATCCTCTCCGGGGGTCAGTTCGGGCACCAGCTGGGAGGGCTCGCTCTCCTTCGGCAGCAGCAGGTAGTTCCAGCCCGGTTTCTTCTGACTCAGGGAGCGGTCGCGCCCATCCTGGGTCAGGCAGGCGATGCGGGCAAACAGGGGTTCGATAGCGCTTGCCCGGCAGGTCGCGATCAGATCGGCGGTGTTGGGGATGACGATCTGGCGCATGCGTTCCAGGAAGGGCTGCCAGCGCGCGGCTTGTTGCGGGTCCTCCGGTGTCTGCATGTAGGTGTTCTGGATATCGATCACCAACAGTGCGGTTTCGGCGGGAAGGATGTGGATCGCTTCGGGTTCGGGCGCTCCCTCGTAGTAGAAAGAGCGGTAGTCGGTCTTCCAGTTCATGCGGTGGCCTCGGTCTTAGGGAGGGTTTGCTCGTGATGTTCTGACATCGAGTGTGCCCGAAGCCGAGGGGCGATGCCATGGATCTGACTGCCCTGTCGAGCGGTATTCAGTGTCGATCGAGACGCCGATAGCCGATGGCCTCGCTCAGGTGGGTGGTGGAAATCCGGGCAGAGGCTTCCAGATCGGCGATAGTGCGGGCAAGTTTGAGGATACGGTGATAGGCGCGCATGGAGAGTCCGAGACGCTCTATCGCCTGATGCAGCAGCTGGTGTTCCGCCCCGTCGAGCCGGGTATGTCGCTCCAACGCCCTCACCTCGAGCGCATGGTTACGTACGCCCTGGCGCTCCAGTTGTCGTTCGATGGCGCGAGCCACTCGCTGGGCGACGCTGCGGCTCGACTCGGCGGCGAGGGTGGTTCCTGCTTGCATCGAAACCGACTGCCTGGGTACCTCCACATGCATATCGATGCGGTCGAGCAGCGGTCCCGACAGGCGGTTGCGGTAGCGCGCCACCTGTTCGGCGGTACAGCGACAGCGTGCGGTGCCATCTCCCAGGTAGCCGCAGGCACAGGGGTTCATGGCTGCGACGAGTTGGAAACGGGCCGGAAACTCGGCCTGCTGGGCGGCCCGTGAAATGGTGATCGAGCCACTCTCCATGGGCTCGCGCAGCACCTCGAGCACGGCACGGTCGAACTCGGGCAGCTCGTCCAGGAACAGGACGCCGTTGTGCGCCAGGGAGATCTCACCCGGGCGGGGTCTTCCCCCGCCCCCCACCAGTGCCACCGCCGACGCCGTATGGTGGGGAGCGCGAAACGGCCGTTGGCGCCAGCGCATCGGATCGAATGGCTGTTGTGCGATGGAGGCGATGGCGGCGCTCTCGAGTCCCTCTTCCTCGGTCAGGGGTGGCAGGATTCCGGGTAGACGGCTGGCCAGCATCGATTTACCGGTGCCGGGCGGACCGATGAAGAGCAGTGCATGCCCGCCCGACGCGGCCACTTCCAGTGCACGCCGTGCCTGGTGTTGGCCTTTGACATCAGCCAGGTCCGGCTGGGCCTCTGCATGGATCTGAGTGTTGTTTTTTTGTAACAGTTCCAGCGGCTCCATGCCGTTGAGATGGCGACAGACCGCCAACAGGTGCGAAGCGGCATGACTTTTTAAGTCGCTGACCAGGGCCGCCTCCTGTGCGTTTTGCTGCGGGACGATCAGTGTCCTGCCGGCCGTCCTGGCGGCCAATGCTGCGGGCAGCACGCCACTCACCGGGCGCAACTCGCCCGAGAGCGCCAGCTCCCCGGTGAATTCATGGCTGGCCAATGCCGCTAGGGGAATCTGCCCCGAGGCGGCGAGGATGCCGAGCGCGATCGGCAGATCGAATCGTCCACCCTCCTTCGGCAGATCGGCCGGTGCCAGGTTGATGGTGATGCGTCGGGTGGGGAATTCGAACTGGCTGTTGGTCAGCGCGCCGCGTACCCGGTCCTTGCTTTCTCTCACTGCCAGCTCGGGCAAGCCGACGATGGAGAGGCCGGGCAAGCCGTTGGCGAGGTGCACCTCGACGGTGACCAGGGGGGCATCGATGCCGGCTTGGGCGCGGCTGTAGAGTATGGCCAGAGACATGGAGTCCTTTCCTGTTGTGGCTATTTGCATGCCGGCATTCAGGCCGGTGTGCTGAGAGTTTAGGGTGGCTGGACGGCTCGGATCAAGCCGGATCTCTGGATGGCTGTAGGCCGCTATGGGGGCGCGTAAGCCGCGTCCTGGCAGGGGGAGATCCTAGTCTGAGACTTGGTTGCGCTGGGCTTCAAGCTCCGCGACCTGTCGCTCCAGGCGGGTGAGTTTCTCGCGGGTGCGTGCCAGCACGGCGCTTTGCACCTCGAACTCTTCGCGGGTCACCAGATCGAGTTTGGCCAGACCGGCCTCCAGGCTGGAGCGGAAATTCTTCGACAGGTCCGCCTGCAGGCTGCGGATGCCGTCCGGCAGGCTGGCCGAGAGGTGTTGTGACAGTTCGTCAATCAGTTTGGGATCGATCATCGGCCTGACAATAGCCAGCATCCCAGACCTTGTCCAGCCTCTGTGGTTAACGCCCTTCGATTGTGTCATTCAGGCAACAGTTGAACGGGTGTTGTAAAGCCTGTTCATGCGGGTGTGCTCCATTTCACATCTGAGCCGACTTGCACCAAAAGAGTGCACCAAGTGAGTGCGTGGTGCGTTTCTCTGATCCGAAACGAGGCGTGGAACTTTTTCGAGATGGGTTAATACGGGGATGCGACCACATATCCATCTGTTTATAAACAATTTTTTATTTCTGGCATGAAGTCTGAATACAGGCTGGTACTGTCGGCGCAACAGGATGCCGGCTAGAGAAATTTCAAACCTGTAATCTTTCTTGAAGTGTAGAGGACTTTAAAACCATGAAGATGAACAAACTTGCCCTGGCCTGCGGTGTTGCGATGCTCGGCCTCTCTACTGTTGCGGCTGCCGAAGTGAGCATGAACATCGGCGCAACCAGCAACTACGTTTTTCGTGGCGTGACGCTGTCGGGCGATTCTGCAGCCATCTCCGGCGGCTTCGACTGGAGCGCGGACAGCGGCCTGTATGCAGGCACCTGGGCCTCGAACCTGGCAGGTTCCAACGACTATGAGCTGGATCTGTACGGCGGCTATGGCGGCGAAGCCGCCGGCTTCGGCTATGACGTGGGTCTGGTCTATTACACCTACCCTTCCGACCTGGATGCCGACTATGCCGAACTCTACGGTAACGGCAGCTGGAACTTCCTCTCTTTCGGTCTTGCGTACGTTGTCACCAGTGATGTGAACGACACCCCTGCCGCCGAGCCTTTCATCGAAGGTGATCTCTACTACTACGTAGGCGCCAGCTTCGACCTGCAGCAGGACTACTCTGTGGCGCTGACCATCGGTCGTCAGACCTTCGAAGACGACGGTGTCGGTGGCGCTGAGCTGGACTACACCCACTACCAGGTCGACCTGACCAAGAGCGCCGGCGATTTCGGTGATGTGACCCTGAGCTTGTCGGATACCGATATCGACGATGTGGATCCGAATGCCGGTGGCGACAGCGATCCGCGTTTCTTTGTCTCCTGGTCGAAAACCTTCTGATTCTGGCCTAACGACATCTAGCAAAATCTCTGGCCCGCCCTCGGGCGGGCCGAGCGATTGAGGAGTATTAGCATGAAAATGGTTTCTGCAATCATCAAGCCGTTCAAGCTTGATGATGTCCGTGAAGCGCTTTCCGACGTAGGCGTCGCCGGCATCACGGTCACCGAGGTAAAGGGATTTGGCCGACAGAAAGGTCACACCGAACTCTATCGCGGTGCCGAGTATGTGGTCGATTTCCTGCCCAAGATCAAGGTTGAGATCGCCGTCGACGATGCCGTTGTCGATCAGGTGGTCGAGGCCATCACCAACGCCGCCAAGACCGGCAAGATCGGTGACGGCAAGATCTTCGTCACCCCCGTTGAACAGGTTATCCGTGTGCGTACCGGCGAGACCGGTTCCGAAGCGTTGTAACCCACAAGCAAGACTCATGGGAGATTATCGTGGAAGCGATTACACAACTTAGTACACAACTTAGTTACGCACTGGATACCTTCTACTTTTTGGTAACCGGTGCGCTCGTCATGTGGATGGCGGCAGGTTTCGCCATGCTCGAGGCCGGCTTGGTCAGGGCCAAGAACACTGCTGAAATCCTGACCAAGAACGTCGCCTTGTATGCCATCGCCTGTATCATGTACATGCTGATGGGCTACAACATCATGTACCCCGCCGACGGCAACGGCTACATCCCCGCGCTCGACCTTGCCTTCATGTTCGGCGGCGACAACAGCGTCGAGGAAGTGCTTGCCAGCAACGGCGACATCTACTATTCCGGCATGTCCGACTTCTTCTTCCAGGTGGTCTTCGTCGCCACCGCCATGTCCATCGTCTCCGGTGCCGTGGCGGAGCGCATGAAACTCTGGTCGTTCCTGATCTTCGCCGTGGTGATGACCGGTGTCATCTACCCGATGCAGGGTTACTGGAAGTGGGGCGGCGGTTTCCTGGATGCGGCCGGTTTCAACGACTTCGCCGGTTCCGGCGTGGTGCATCTGTGCGGTGCCTCCGCAGCGCTGGCCGGTGTCATCCTGCTCGGCGCACGTAAGGGCAAGTACACCGCCGACGGCAAGGTCAACGCCATCCCCGGTGCCAACATGCCGCTGGCTACCCTGGGTACCTTCATCCTCTGGCTGGGTTGGTTCGGCTTCAACGGCGGCTCGGAGCTGATTGTCTCCAACATCGACGAGGCCAACGCCGTCGCCGCCGTCTTCGTCAACACCAACGCGGCTGCAGCCGGTGGTGTGGTGGCGGCACTGATCACCGCCCGTGCCCTGTTCGGCAAGGCTGATCTGACCATGGCCCTCAACGGCGCCCTGGCCGGACTGGTGGCGATCACCGCCGAGCCGTTGGCTCCGACCCCGCTGTGGGCGACCATCGTCGGCGCCATCGGCGGTATCCTGGTGGTCTTCGCCATCATCACCATGGACAAGGTCAAGATCGACGATCCTGTCGGTGCCATCTCTGTGCACGGCGTGGTCGGCATGTGGGGCCTGATTGCGGTGCCTCTCTCCAATGCCGATGCGACCTTCAGCGCCCAGCTGCTGGGTCTGGTCGTGATCCTCGCCTGGACCTTCATCGCCAGCTTTATCGTCTGGCTGATCATCAAGGCGGTGATGGGGATTCGTGTCAGCGAAGAGGAGGAGTACGAGGGTGTCGACCTCGGCGAGTGTGGGCTGGAGGCCTACCCCGAGTTCACCGGCATCCGCGGTTCCGGCCTCTGAGGATCATTCGGACGATCCTG
>JARROA010000020.1:0-44273 GCA_037384425.1 Candidatus Thiodiazotropha sp.
GTATCCCAACCCCTGCTGCTGCCGATGATGGCCACCCGCTGGGGGCGGGTGATCGCCATCTCCTCCATCGCCGGCATCATGGGCAACCGGGGGCAGGCCAACTACGCGGCCGCCAAGGCGGGCCTGCATGGCGCCATCAAGTCGCTGGCCATCGAGCTGGCTTCACGCGGCGTCACCGCCAACAGCGTGGCTCCCGGCATCATCGCGGGACAGATGACCGACGGCGTCTTCGACAAGCAAGCGATCAAACAGCTGGTCCCCATGCAGCGGGCCGGCACCGCGCAAGAGGTCGCCTCTCTGGTCAACTTCCTGGCCTCCGGGGAAGCCGCCTACATCTCGGGTCAGCAGATCTCCATCAACGGGGCCATGGCCTGAGACGCTGATGAACCGAGTCGTCGTCATCCCCGCTTTCAACGAAGCCGGCACCATCCGGCAAGTGGTGAGCGGCTGCATGCCTCATGTCGATCGTGTCATCGTGGTCGATGACGGTTCGACCGATGCCACGCTGGAGCAACTGGCTGACCTAGATGTCGTATCCATCCGTCACCCCGCCAATCTGGGCAAGGCGGCCTCGCTGCAGAGGGGTTTTCACGAGGCACTGGAGTCGGGTGCCGACTGGGTCGTCACCCTCGATGGTGACGGTCAGCACGACCCTGACGAGATACCCCGGTTGCTGCAGGCCGCCACCGATCACCCCGACACGCTGATCATCGCCGCCCGCCTCAAACAGCGTGAGCAGGCACCCTGGCTACGCCGGTTCGCCAACCGCTTCGCCGACTTCTGGGTCTCCTGGGCGGCCGGTTATCCGGTGATCGATTCCCAGTCGGGGTTCCGGCTCTATCCGGCCTCCCTGCTGCGCGCGATCCGACTCGATACGCCTCCAGAGAAAGGCTTCGTTTTCGAGAGCGAAATACTCATTGAAGCCGCCAGCAGCAACTTTTATAGTAGGCCGATCGCGGTTAAATCGATCTATCGAAAAGGGGGCCGCGACAGTCACTACCTGCCCTGGACGGACACCTGGCGCATCGTGCGCATGATCGCCGGACGCCTGCTGCGGCGGGGGCTCTATCTGCAGGGTCTGCTCGGAAGCCTCGGCTTGTGGGCGGATCCACGGGACAAACGGACGCAATAACACCAATCCAGAATGGAATCCTGCCAACCGCTGTACCCATCCAGTTTTCACACTCGCTTCATCCATTGAAAAGGGGACTTCTCCATGAAAAAAACAACCTTCAGGAAAATTGCATTCGTCGCCATGATCGTGTTCACCATGGCGCTTATCGGCTGTCGCACCGCACCGGTCTACAACGTCACCGACGCACCGATAAACGCCTCGGAAAAGGCGACCGCGGAAGACGTGAAGAAGGCCATCCTCTCGGCCGGCGCCGGTCTCGGCTGGCAGATGAAGGAGGTCGAGCCCGGCCATATCGTGGGCAGCCTGTTCCTGCGCAAGCACTCCGCCGTGGTCGACATTCCCTACAGCACCGAGAGCTACAGCATCACCTACAAAGACAGCACCGAGCTGAAGTACGACGGGACCAATATCCACGGTAACTATAACGGCTGGATCCAGAACCTCGATCGTGCGATTCAGGCTCGCTTGAGCATGCTCTGAGTTCATAATCAGAACGTTTCCAGGTCTCATACCCGCCGGTGGGCTGCATCGACCGCCCACCGACGGGACCTGGTGTTTCACTCACCATGCAATTCGATCCCGAGCGGGGCGCTGTCGACTGGGACGGATTCTTCACCTTCCTGTTGACCCTTCTGCTACTGTCCGTGACCCTGGGCATCCCGCTGCTGATGACCCTGCGCTTGGTTCTGCGTACCGCCAGGTCGGCCCGCGCCACCACGACGGCGCGCCAGCTACTGGTGTTCGGAAAGCAGCTGCGAAAGCAGCAGATCGACGACGACTACCGCTGGCGTCTGCTGAAAGCCGTGGAACTGATGCGGGATTGCCCAGACAGACGGCTGTTGCTGCTGGGCGGCTCAGTAGCCGCGGATCAGCTCAGCGAATCGGCGGCCGGCGAACGCTTCATGCTTGAGCAGGGAGTCCCTCAGCAGGCACTTGTGCGTGAAGAACAGTCGCAGAACACACTGGAAAATCTGCGACATGCGCGGGATCTTCTACGCGGTTTGAGCGACGAGCCCGTAGCCCTGATCAGTAACCGGTATCATCTGGCGCGGATCGGAACCATGGCGGTGAGCCTCGGCATTCACCATCAACTGTGCGCCGCGGAGAGCCGCTACCTGTTCAGCTGGCGGCAATTGCCCAGGCTGCTGATGGAAGCCTGGTACATCCTTTGGTTCAGAACGGGAAAACGCTGGGCCCGATTGATTCACAGTCAGCGCATGCTGGATCGCGTGACATGAGATTGAAAAGACTGATCTATCCGTTGCTGGCGCTGAACCTTCTGAGCCTCTCCTGCCTGGCGGCAGAAGATTCGGACAAGCGTTGGGAACTGTTGCTCGGCTATGGCGAATCCCACCCCGGATGGGGCGATACCCGCGAACGGGTGGAGACACGGGATCTCATCCTGCGCCAGGTTCGGGAACAGACTTTCACCCGCGGTGAAGGCTGGTACCACAACCGGCACTCCCTGATGATCGAGCTGCCGCTGCACCTGTTGCAGCAACCTTCGGAACCGCCCATGTTCGGCATCTATTTCAACAGCTGCTGGACCTTCCTGGCCCATCCCCGCTATCAGCCCTATCTGTTCGTCGGTGGCGGGCCGCTCTATACCCGGGCGGAGATTCCGGGCACCAGTTCCAGACTCAAGGGTTCCTATCAGGCCGGCGCAGGTCTGAAACTCGTTCTGGAGGCGGCTTCGCTGAATCTGGAATACCGTTTCCACCATGTTTCCAACGGCGGCATCGACGAACCCAATGATCCACTCAACTCGGGGAAGTTTCTGCTGGGAATCCAGCTACCGTTCTGACTCCTGCAGCGAACGGCAGGCTTCGGCGATGGCGTTCACCACCCGCTGGTGCTGCCGCACACAGGGATTTTCCTGATCCCACACATAGCCGGCCAGCACCGAGCAGATCTGATTCTGAAACGTTTCGGGTTTCAGGGGGCTGTAGAAGATGGTCGGCAAACGCCCATCGTACCAGGCGCTGACGAAGGTGCGGAAAGTCTCCACCCCCATCATCAGGTGATCCACGTACTCCCGCTGCCAATCCGGGGCCTCGCCCCTGAGCTGGCGGATCGCCGTCTTCGCCGCCCGGTTGGCCGACTCCAGGGCCAGTGTGACACCGGATGAGAAGACCGGGTCGAGAAACTCGGTGGCGTTGCCCATCAAGGCGTAACCCGGACCGAACAGCTGCTTGACCGAAATGGAGTACCCGCTGATGCGGCGTACCGGAAAACAGAACTCCGCCGCGCCCAGGCGCTCCCGAATGGTGGGATGGGCATCCACGATGGCACGCAGCTTTTGGTCCGGGTCTTCAGGGTAGCCTGCCAGGTAATCGGGTTTGGCCACCACACCGATGGAGGTCCTGCCGTTGGCAAAGGGGATGATCCACATCCAGGCGTTGTCGGGGTCGTCCAGGGAACAGATCCAGATCCGCCCTTCGCCCTCTCCCTCAGGCCGTTTATCCCCGGTCACATGGGTGAAATAGGAGTGGCGCAACGGCAAGCTCGACGCCTGATCCAGATCGAGCAGACGGGGCAAGACCCGCCCATAGCCGCTGCCGTCGAGAATGAAACGGGCGGAGACCGCGATCTCCTGCCCCTCGGGCCCGCGCAGGATGCTGCGGGAATGGCCCTGTCCATCGAAGGTCACGGATTCGACGGCGTGCTGCCAGAGGATGGGAATCCCCTGCGCCTCTACGCTGCGCGCCAGGACCTGATCGAACTCATCACGCGGCACCTGGTAGGTGAAGGACCACCCCTGAGTGAACTGTTGAGAGAACTTGAAGGTGCAGCTTTCGTTACCGCGTTTAAAGACCGCCCCATCCTTGACCATGAAGCCATGGGATTTGACCGCATCCAGCATCCCGGCCTCGCTCAGCAGGTCCATGCATCGGGGCAGCAGACTTTCGCCGATGACGAATCGGGGAAACAACTCCTTTTCGACAATCAGGACGTCATGGCCGGCCTGCTTGATCAGGGCCGCGGCAGTGGTCCCAGCGGGACCGGCTCCGATGACCAGAACGTCGGTCTGATAGGACTCCATCTGTTGCTTTCTCCTTGTGGTCACTCAATCATTGCTGATCCGTCGATTCTCAGCTCGTCTGGCGATCAGGTCTCACTCACTGGAGACCGTGTCGCTGATGGACTTGCCCACCTTGCCGACGCCCTCCTTGGTCGCCTCCCAGACCTCGCCACTGCCCTCCTTGGTGGCTTCCCAGGCTTCACCGGTACCCTCCTTGGTGGCTTCCCAGGCCTCTTTGCCGCCCTCGGAGACGCCGTCCCAGGCCTCCTTCGACCCCGACTTCACCCCCTGCCAGGCCTTATCGGCCGCCGAGCCGAAGCTGCTGCCGGACTCCTGGGCGGGAAGCGCGGAAAAAAACGAAATGGCGAACAAAGCCAGAACCAATCTCAACACCGCTTTACTCATCGTGAATTACCTTTTCATCTCTCAGTTCACCCAGGCCCGAGCGTTGCGGAACAGCCGTAGCCAGGGTCCGTCCTCGTCCCACCCGTCAGGGCGCCAGGAGTACTGCACGCTGCGGGTGACCCGTTCCGGATGGGGCATCATGATGGTGACGCGGCCATCCTCGGTAGTGAGACCCGCAATGCCCTCTGGAGATCCGTTGGGATTGGCCGGATATCGTGTTGCCACCTCGCCGCTGTTCTCTACATAGCGCAAGGCAGTCAAGGCGCGGGCCGACGACAGATGGGTCTCATCACGGAACTCGGCACGCCCTTCACCGTGGGCCACCACGATCGGCAGGCGTGAGCCGGCCATACCGTCAAGCAGGATGGAGGGGGTATCGCTGATCGCCACGCTGACCAGCCGTGCCTCGAACTGCTCGGAACGGTTACGCACGAAGTGGGGCCAGTGGTCGGCGCCGGGTATCAATTGATGCAGGTTGGAGAGCATCTGGCAGCCGTTGCAGACACCCAGGGCGAAGCTGTCGCTGCGCCTGAAGAAGGCCTCGAAGGTCTCCCTTGCCCTGGGGTTGAAGAGGATCGACTTGGCCCAACCCTCACCGGCGCCGAGCACATCACCATAGGAGAACCCGCCGCAGGCCACCAGGCCCTTGAACTGGTCCAGGCTGAGGCGGCCCTCGAGAATATCCGACATGTGGACATCGATCGCCTCGAAACCGGCACGGTGGAAGGCGGCGGCCATCTCGAGCTGACCGTTCACCCCTTGTTCGCGCAGGATCGCCATGCGCGGACGGACGCCGCTGGCGATCATCGGACCGGCCACGTCATCATTCGGGTCGAAGCCGAGTTCGACCTGGATTCCCGGGTCCTGCCCGGCGATGCGTGCAAACTCCTCTTCGGCGCAGGCGGGGTTGTCGCGCAGGGCCTGCATCTGCCGGCTGGTCTGAGACCAGGCTTGTTGGAACTCGACCCGGCTGCCCTGCAGCACCGGTTTGCCGGCACGCCGGAAGGCGATGATGTCATCGCTGGTGAGGGTTCCCAGCACGTGGCTGTTGCGGCCCAGGCCGGCATCATGCAAGGTCTTCAATACATCGTCCGTATCCGTGTGACGCACCTGCACCACCGCACCCAGCTCCTCGCTGAAGAGTACGGCCAGATCATCCTCGCCCAGGTCGTCCACGTCGATGCTGAGACCGCAGCGGCCGGCGAAGGCCATCTCGCACAGCAGCGCGAAGAGCCCGCCATCGGAACGGTCGTGGTAGGCCAGCAGCAGACCGCTCTGGTTGAGCTCCTGGATGGCGGCGAAAAAGCGCTTCAGGCTGTCGGGATCGTTCAGGTCGGCGCCGTAGTGGCCGACCTGGCCGTAGACCTGCGCCAGGGCGGAAGCGCCAAGCCGGTTCTGTCCCTTGCCCAGGTCGATCAGGATCAGGTCGGTATCGCCCAGATCGCTGCGCAGCTGCGGTGTCAGCGTGCGCCGCACATCAGTGACCGGCGCGAAAGCGGAGACGATCAGCGACAGAGGCGCGGCCATCTCCCGCTGTTCACCCTCCTGTTCCCACACCGTCTTCATCGACATGGAGTCCTTGCCCACCGGGATGGCGATGCCGAGTTCGGGGCAGAGTTCCATACCCACCGCGCGCACCGTATCGTAGAGACAGGCATCCTCGCCCGGGTGTCCGGCGGCGGCCATCCAGTTGGCGGACAGCTTGATATCGCCGAGCTTCTCGATACAGGCGGCGGCGATATTGGTGATCGCCTCGCCGATGGCCATGCGCCCGGAGGCGGGGGCGCCGATCAGCGCCAGCGGGGTGCGCTCGCCCATGGCCATGGCCTCGCCGGTGTAACCCATGAGTCCGGAAGACGTAACCGCCAGATCGGCCACCGGCACCTGCCAGGGGCCGACCATCTGGTCCCGGGTGACCATGCCGGTAATGGAGCGGTCACCGATGGTGACGAGGAAGGTCTTGTCCGCCACGGTCGGCAGTTGCAGCACCCGCAGAGCCGCCTCTTTGATATCGATCCCGCCGAAATCGAGATCGGGCTTTTTGAATGTGCGGTGGTGCACATCCCGCAACATGCGCGGCGGTTTGCCGAACAGCAGGTTCATGGGGATGTCGATCGGATTGTTGTCGAAATGGCCGTCACCGAGCACCAGCTGTTCCTCTCCGGTCGCCTCGCCCACCACCGCATAGGGGCAGCGTTCACGCTCGCAGATCGCCTTGAAGGCGTCGAGCTTGGCGGCGTCGATCGCCATCACGTAACGCTCCTGGGACTCGTTGCACCAGATCTCCATCGGTGACATGCCGGGGTCATCGTTAGGTACCGCGCGCAGTTCGAAGCGCCCGCCCAGGGCGGCGTCGTGAACCAGCTCCGGCAGGGCGTTGGAGAGTCCGCCGGCCCCCACGTCATGGATGAACAGGATGGGGTTCTCCTCCCCCTGGGCCCAGCAGGCGTCGATCACCTCCTGACAGCGGCGCTGCATCTCCGGGTTTGATCGCTGCACCGAAGCGAAGTCGAGATCTTCCGCCGAAGTGCCGCTGGCCATGCTCGAGGCGGCGCCTCCGCCGAGACCGATGAGCATGGCGGGACCACCCAGTACCACCAGCGGCGAACCGCTGGGAAAGCCGCTCTTCTCGATATGCTCCTCACGGATATTGCCGAGGCCTCCGGCCAGCATGATCGGCTTGTGGTAGCCCCTCAGCTCCTCGCCGTCGGCGCCCGGCACCATCGCCTCGAAGGTGCGGAAGTAACCGCACAGATTGGGGCGACCGAATTCGTTGTTGAAGGCGGCGGCACCGATCGGACCTTCCAGCATGATGTCGAGGGCGGTGACGATACGGTTCGGCTTACCGTAGTCGACCTCCCAGGGCTGGAGAGCCTCCGGCAGCTTCAGGTTGGAGACGGAGAAGCCGCACAGCCCTGCCTTCGGCTTGGAGCCCTTGCCGGTGGCCCCTTCATCCCGAATCTCGCCCCCGGAGCCGGTGGCGGCACCGGGATCGGGTGAGATGGCGGTGGGATGGTTGTGGGTCTCCACCTTCATCAGGATGTGCACATCCTCGCGTCCGAAACCATAACTGCGTGTGTGCGGGTCGAGCACGAAACGTTCGGCACGATGGCCGCTGATCACCGCCGCATTGTCCTTGTAGGCGGAAAGCACGCTGTCAGGGGAACAGTCGGTGGTGTTGCGGATCATTTTGAACAGTGAGTGGGACTGGGGCTCGCCGTCGATGATCCAGTCCGCGTTGAAGATCTTATGGCGACAATGTTCTGAGTTGGCCTGGGCAAACATCATCAGCTCCACGTCCGTGGGATTTCGCCGTAGGGCCTGGAAACTCTCCACCAGGTAGTCGATCTCATCCTCGGACAGGGCCAGACCCAACTCTGTGTTGGCCACCGCCAACGCAGGACGGCCACCTCCCAGGACGTCGACCTGGCGATAGGGTTTGGGCTCGGCATGACTGAACAGGCAACTGGCATCTTCAAGATCGACCAGTACCGCCTGTGTCATGCGATCGTGTAACAGCGCTGCGGCCTGATTGAACTGGGCGTCGTTCAGCAGCTCGCCATTCGCCTTCACCGAGTAGGCCAGGCCACGTTCCAGTCGCAAGACCCGGTTGAGGCCGCAGTGATGAGCAATATCGGTGGCCTTGCTGGACCAGGGTGAGAGGGTGCCGGGTCTCGGCACCACCAGCAGCAGGCTGCCCTCGGGTTCACTGGTGGTCAACGCCGGTCCGTACCGCAGGAGTTGCTCGAGTACGGCCATTTCATCTGCATCCAGGGCCTGTTCCACATCCGCGAAGTGAACGTATTCAGCCGCGATCTCGACCCTGGCATTCAATTGTTGTGTCAGGCGATGTGTAAGTTTCTGCAGACGGAAATCGGAGAGCGCGGGGGCGCCACGGAGAATCAGCATCGTTCGGCCTTTGTCCTGCGGAATAAAACGCCAATGATACTCGAAAAATGACAGGGAGTTGATGTCTGAAACAGGAAGATCGGTGATGACAGACGGGGCGGGCGGGCGAGAGGATGAAAAAGGGGGGACCGGCGAGGGGAGCAGCCCTACCGGTCACCCCAAGCACGGCATCAGCCGTTTCTCTCCTCCAAGATTCTCGTTAGGGGGGTGGCACCTGCGTCGGCGCTTGGTGACCGGCCTTTCTCCTCCTTCAGATTCAGGCCCTGTTTCGGCTTGCTGCCCGTACTCCGGCAGTAGGCTGAAATCGTATTACCGTTCTTTGTGGTGTAACTCGATATCCAGCTGCAGGATGAGTTCTGTTTGCAACTCGCCTCATCCAGGCCTTTGCAGGCCGATGCCGAGAAGGCCGGCGCTGAAGCGAGCCCGAGGACGGTAATTAGGGAATAGGTATAGAGGGATCGACTAAATCCTTTTAGTAACATAACAAAGTTCCTCTTTGCATTGTCTTCCGAAAATGACGCGAACGCGTCAATGCGCAACTTAGACTCATTGATCCAGCTTGGCAAGCCATGGGCACGGAAACGTGAACTCGGTCCACTCTGCAAGAATGCGGCGGATCGATCCTGATCGCCCGGCGTTGATCAGATCGGCCCCCTGCCCGATGTCGGTTAATATGGCCTGAGTATCAACCTCATGGTGAGCATACGAGATGTTGTACAGTGCCTTGATCGTGCTTTCACTGCTATTGCTGCTGGGGCTGGGTGTTGCTGCGTTGTTTCTCGCCGGCGGGACCCAGGATTCCGCCTCGATGGACAGGACGGAAGATGATGACGACGAGTAGGATGAATTTACTTCTTGAATTCACAAAAGTGGCTTTGGATTGACTTTTCTCAATGCCGGCAACGCCGAGTGCTGGTTGAATAGTCACCAAGTCAGACGGAAGCAGTTTTTCCTTTGACTTATCTCCTCCATCCTCCTTTGGTATAAACCGCTTCGGCCCTACTTCCGAAGCGGTATTTTTTTGCCTGATATATCAAGTCCTAGGGCCTGTTAACACTAATCCGATACGCCCTGTTGCGTCTGAAAAAGCGCAAATCAAGGCGCACCCCAAGGGCACTTCCTTCGGGGCGCGAGGAGAGAAGTTTGGTCATTTCAAATGAATGACGAGCAACGCCGAGTGGCGCTTTTTCAGAGGCCGTCTGAGGCGCGGAGCAGGGCCCCCGCGTAGCGGGATGCGACCGCCGGTGGTCGGCCAAACGCCCCGCTTCGGAGGCGAACGGCTTACGCCCCGCCGAGGGTCGGATCCCCACTGCGTGGGGCCCCTCCTCCGCCTCTCGGGGCGCCGTCTGAGGCGCGGAGCAGCCCCCCGCGTAGCGGGATGCGACCGCCGGTGGTCGGCCAAACGCCCCGCTTCGGAGGCGAACGACTTACGCCCCGCCGAGGGTCGGATCCCCACTGCGTGGGGCCCCTCCTCCGCCTCTCGGGGCGTTACCCGAAGGGCTGAGGCTGTTTTTGCGCCCAGCGGCGTTATCATTCGCTCATGTAGCCGGGCTACACCACGCTCATTCTGCCTTGCTGGGCGCAAAAACGGCTCCAGCGGGGCGTATCGGATTAGTGTTAACAGGCCCTAACAGCGACCGTACACACTGACCCGATGCAGTAACCGCTCTGCCGTATCCGGTTCGATATCCGCCCAGCGAAAGCGCCACCCCCAATTGTCCTGGCTGGTGCCGGGCGTGTTCATTCGATGTGCGCCATCCAAACCCAGCGCATCCTGCATCGGTAGGATCGCCAGACTGGCGCGTGAGGCCAACGCACAGCGAATCATGGGCCAGGGCATGACCTCCCGGGAATGCCCCAGATAGTCATCGACATGTTCTCTCGTGGCATCGTCGAGACTGGTGTACCAGCCCAGCGTGGTGTCGTTGTCGTGAGTGCCGGTATAGACCACGGAATCCCGCGTATGATGAAACGGCAGGTAGGGATTGCTTGAGCCCCCTGAAAATGCAAACTGCAGGATCTTCATGCCCGGCAATCCATGCGCCTTGCGCATCGCATCCACTTCCGGTGTGATGATACCCAGGTCCTCGGCCACCAGTTCCAGATGAGGCAGCGCTTTGTAGAGTCTGCCGAACAAGCGCTCCCCGGGTGCCTTCACCCAGTGCCCGTTGATGGCCGTCTCCTCGGTCGCCGGGATCTCCCAGTAGGCCTCGAAGCCGCGGAAGTGATCAATGCGCAGGAAATCGAACAGCATCGACTGGACCTTCAGGCGGTTGATCCAGAAACTGAAGCCGTCCGCCTCCATGACATCCCATCGATAGAGTGGGTTGCCCCAACGTTGGCCAGTCTCGGAAAAGTAGTCGGGAGGCACACCGGCCACCACCCGGGGATGACCGTCCTCGAGCAGGTCGAAAAACTCCCGATGAGCCCAGACCTCGGCGCTGTCATGGGCGACGAAGATCGGGACGTCACCGAACAGCAACACACCCCGTTCGTTTGCGTAGCGCTTGAGGTGCATCCACTGAATGTAGAAGAGGTACTGCTCGAACTTGGTCTCCTCGATCAGCGACTGGAGCCTGGCACGTGCCATGGCGAGAGCCTGGGGCTCCCGGTCACGCAGGGTCCGGTGCCAGTCCCACCAACAGCGCTTCTCCTCGGTTCGCAATGCCTGGAACAGGGCATAATCCTCCAGCCACCATCCCTGCTCCGCGATAAAGCGCTGCAGATCGGCCTGTTCCTCATCGCTGGCCCGCCCTTTGAACCCCTCCCAGGCCAATTTGATGCAGGACGTCTTGGCCAGATCGGTGAGCGGTTCCTTCGTAACTGGAAGTTCGTCCAGCCACCCCTTCTCCAGCGGCAGTTCGAGACTGATCAGCCTGGGATTACCCGCATACATCGAACTGCTCTGGTAGGGCGAATTGTCATGCATGGTCGGACCAATGGGTAGGATCTGCCAGACACTCATCCCTGCCGAGGCCAGAAAATCGACAAATCGGTAGGCGTGGCTTCCCAGGTCACCGACGACCCCCGGCCCCGGGAGCGAGGTGATATGCAGCAAAATACCGGCCCGACGTCGGGTCAGCAGTTGATGGGTGGATTCTGTGGTCGATTCAGACATCGACAGATACCGTCGGCTGGAAAAGCGGGGCTCGCAAAACTGAGTCCATGGGTAGTCGTTACTCAATCATTTTTTATCATTACGCCACCCAATGAGGGATCTCCGCTGCCGACGGCAAATACATGCGAGAGATGCTCGGGTTTGGGTATTTCCAGCAGTTCGTAGAGGTATGACAGCTGATGTCTGAAGAGTTTTTCGAAGTCGCTCACGGTGGCTCCGGGATTGTAGTCGCCAAACCACCAGAACCAGTCCGAACCTTCACAGATTGCCAACTGCCGTTCGAGTACCTCCAATTTTTCCACGCTGTAGTTGTGTGTCGCCAAGGCCTGATCATAATCTTTTTTTGCCTGCCCCAGCAGATCCCAGGCGCGATTCTTGTCTTTGTCACCGATCCAGGTGGTGAACGTACCATAGACCCAGCTGCCAGCCACCAGCCGATTCAGCTTGGGCGCAAGACGTCGCGATCGCTTCTGGGCTTCGGAAAAAGTGGTGAGTTTCAGCCGTGGGTGCTCCGCGATTCTTTCATACATGGCATCCAGGAAATAGCTTCCGTTATTCGGGTAATATTCCCATGCGTTCTCGCCGTCCATGATGACTGAAACCACCGCCTGCGGGTTGTCTTTGCTGGCTTCCGCGATATTCACCAAGTGGTTGATCAGATCGCCCACCGCATCGTCCGCATGCCACTCGCCGTAAGTGAATCCGATCAGGTCCGACAGCCCGTCGTCACGAAAAAAGAGATTGAGTCTGCCCTCCTGCAAGCGATAGGGAGTGTGCACCCAGTTCTCTGACAGATGCCCCTCCTTGTTTGACGCCATCAGGCTGTTGCTCAATACCTGTTGCCCGGAGGCCGCCCACTTGAAGCCCTCCTCCTCCAGCATCTTCACGGTAGGCTCGCTGACGCCACCCTCCGCAGGCCAGCAACCGCGGGGCCGAAAGCCGAAGTGCTTCTCAAACACCTCGATGCCCTTGCGGATATGCCAGCGCGAGCGGGCTTCACCTCCCGGATAGATCTCAAGCTCCGGCATACCGATGGAGGGCAGTGCCTCCTTGGCGCTCTGCATGTCGATCATCAAGGGGATGATCGGATGGGCATAGGGCGTCACCGAGAGCTCGACCTGACCCCTTTTCGCCAGCGCGGTATAGCGAGGCGTGAGGGTACTGAGCAACTCCCAAGTCAATTCGATGAGCCGCCGGCGGTCGTCGTTGTCGAAGCCATTTCCCTTGGCTTGCAGCGAGCGTATCCGCAAATCGTTGATGCGTGTGCACTCACCCATCCAGGCGAGGTGGTACCAGACCAGCAGATCGACCAGGAACTGGTCGTTGAGGTAGGGTAAGGTAACCGGATGCTCCAATGCGTGTCTGGCCATTTTTGCCAGCTCTTCGAAATGCCTGAAGCGGTGGATCAGCCGATGCTCGTTGGCCCGCAGACAGGCGTGAATGATCTCCCGTCGCGAAACCGTGTCCACCGGCAATCCGGGTCCGGCCAACGCCGCCAGCAGGGGATCTCGGATCAGATTGCCGCGATCGAGCCAGGCCTCCAGTTGTTGAACATAGTCATCGAGCTGTTCCAGCAAGACCGGCGCAAAATTGACCACGGCCTTTGCATCCGGATTATTCTCCAGGTGCGCCGCCATGTCGGCATAATCCTTGATCCCATGCAGGTAGACCCAGGGAAGTTGATAGTCGCTTTTACCTGGGCCTTTGTAGTAGGGCTGGTGCATATGCCAGCAGAATACGACCTGCAGCTGCGGCGGCAGGCTAGCGGACATGGTGTATGACCTGTCCCAACATTTCCGGTGTCACCAGGACGATCCCCTGCTCGCTGACATAGAAACGCTCGGCATCGGCCTCCGGATCCTCGCCGATCACAGTGCCTTCGGGAATGTCGCAACCCCGGTCGATGACGGCGCGTGTGATACGGCAGTTGCGACCGATATTGACGTCAGGCAGTACCACCGTTTGGTCGACCTCGCTGTAGGAGTTGACGCGTACATTGGAGAACAGCAGGGAATCCTTCACCTTGGCGCCGGAAATGACGCAACCACCGGAAACCATGGAGTCGACCGCCATGCCACGGCGTTCGTCGTCGTCAAAGACGAATTTGGCCGGTGGCAGCTGCTCCTGGTAGGTCCAGATGGGCCAGCTTCGGTCATACAGGTTCAACGGTGGGGTCACACCGATCAGCTCGATGTTGGCGGTCCAGAAGGCGTCGATGGTACCCACGTCCCGCCAGTAGGCCTGCTTGCCACTGGTGGTGTCGGTAAAGGGGTAGGCTTGAACCCGGTATTTGTTGATGACCCGGGGAATGATGTCCTTGCCAAAATCGTGAGAGGAGTCGGGAGTGTCGGCGTCCCGGATCAACTGCTCGAAGAGAAACTTGCGATTGAAGACGTAGATGCCCATGGAGGCCAGGGCAACATCGCTGCGACCGGGGATCGGTCGTGGATTGTCGGGCTTTTCCTGGAAATCGATGACGCGGTTGTTTTCATCCACACCCATGACACCGAACTCTTTGGCCGTCGCCAGATCGACCGTGATACAGCCGACCGTCATGTCGGCGCCCGATTCCACATGCTCGGCGATCATGGTGCCGTAGTCCATCTTATAGATATGGTCACCGGCCAGAATCAACACATAGTCGGGATTGTGGCTGCGCAGAATATCCAGATTCTGATAGACCGCGTCCGCGGTGCCCTCGTACCAACTGCTTTCGATACGCTGCTGAGCCGGCAGCAGTTCGATGAACTCGCCGAACTCGCCACGCAGGAATCCCCAGCCGCGCTGAATATGGAGGAGTAAGGAGTGAGCCTTGTACTGGGTCAGTACCCCGACCCTTCGGATACCCGAGTTGATGCAATTGGAGAGAGGAAAGTCAACGATCCTGAATTTACCGCCGAATGGTACTGCGGGCTTGGAACGCCATTTGGTCAAGTGCTTGAGACGCGAACCTCTTCCACCAGCCAATATCAGCGCGAGCGTATTGCGGGTCAGTCGGCTGACGAAGCGTGGATTCTGGTCGTTTATCATTGCTACCTCCATGGCCTGGGCGGGGCCATAAATACCGCTGATTTTATCGCTAAGTCGAAGCTGAACCAGTCTGTTGCAGCATACAGATGAAGCTCCGTGGCAAGCAGCCGTCACATCGCTACAACAACCCGCGAGCAGGCGATAGTATTGCCTCGGGCTTCTCGGCATCTCCTCGGAGAGTCTCCCAGGAACTCCCCCAATCAGCATCTGAACTGGGTTCGGCTTAGTGCCTGCTATGGTAACATCATGTACCCTTCGAGTCGTAGCCGAAGAAACAGAGTCTCGAAACATGAACAAAGCAACCAAACCCGTACCGCCAGACCCGCTTTTGCAGATCGCCGAAGCCAGGCATCACGATCCCTTCTCCGTGCTCGGGCGCCAGACCGAGGGGGACAGGACCCTGTTGCGGGTGTTCATGCCGCTGGCGGAACGGGTTGTTCTGGCCGGCAGCCAAGAGCCCTTGCAGCGTATCGAAGGATCCGATTTTTTCGAGCTCGTGCTGAGTGATGACAGTCCTGCCCCACCCTTTCGACTTGAATGGACGGACAAGCTCGGAACCACGCATATCACTCACGATCCCTATGGTTTCCCACCCCAGCTGCCCGACTTCGACATCCATCTGTTCAACGAAGGCAAACACCGTCACGCCTATCGCTTCTTCGGTGCGCACATGCACAGCACGGAAGAAGGGGTGGAGGGAGTGCTGTTCGCCGTCTGGGCCCCCAATGCCGCGCGAGCCTCCGTGGTGGGCGACTTCAATCAGTGGGACGGCCGCTGCCACCCGATGCGATCCAGGGGCGGATCGGGGGTGTGGGAACTCTTCATCCCCGATATCGGTAGCGGCTCTATCTATAAGTTCGAGCTGCGCACGCCCCATGGCGATATCACGCTGCGCACCGACCCCTATGGGAACCATTTTCAAAACCGCCCCGACAACGCCAGTATCGTCGTCCCCGAAAGCGGCTTCGAATGGAGCGACCACCCCTGGTTGAGCAAACGCAAGAATACCGACTGGCAACAGGAACCGATGTCGGTCTACGAGGTTCACCTCGGTTCCTGGCAGCGGGACGAGAACGGTGAGTTCCTCAACTACCGGGAGCTGGCGCGGCGGCTGTGTGAACACGTGAAGAATACCGGCTTCACCCATATCGAGCTGTTACCGGTCACCGAGCATCCTCTGGACGGTTCCTGGGGCTACCAGACCACCGGCTACTTCGCCCCCACCAGCCGTTTCGGCACCCCCGATGATTTCCGTTACTTCGTCGACCTGTTGCATCAGCACGACATCGGTGTGCTGCTCGACTGGGTGCCGGCCCACTTCCCCCGCGATCGCCACGCACTGGCCCGCTTCGACGGCACCGCCCTGTATGAACACGAGGATCCGCGCAAGGGGGAACACCGGGAGTGGGGTACCCTGATCTTCAACTTCGGTCGCAACGAAGTACGCAACTTCCTCATCTCCAGTGCCATCTACTGGCTGGAAGAGTTCCATATCGATGGCCTGCGCGTGGACGCGGTGGCCTCCATGCTCTATCTCGACTACTCCCGCGATCCCGGCGACTGGATACCCAATCAGTATGGTGGCCGGGAAAACCTGGAGGCCGTCGATTTCCTGCGCGAACTCAACAGCGTCAGCCACGACCTGCATCCCGGTACGTTGATGGTCGCCGAGGAGTCGACGGCCTGGCCCCAGGTCTCACGTCCCACCTGGCTGGGCGGTCTCGGTTTCAGCATGAAATGGAATATGGGCTGGATGCACGACACGCTCTCCTATATGTCAAAGGACCCGGTCTATCGCCACTACCATCACGACCTGCTGACCTTCGGCCTGCTCTACGCCTTCACCGAAAACTTCGTGTTGCCCTTCTCCCATGACGAGGTGGTGCACGGCAAGGGTTCGATGATCGACAAGATGCCGGGAGACGGCTGGCAGAAATTCGCCAACCTGCGCCTGCTCTACACCTACATGTTCACCTATCCCGGTAAAAAGCTGCTGTTCATGGGCAACGAATTCGCACAGGGGCGGGAGTGGAACGACGGCGAGGAGCTGGAGTGGCATCTCTGGGACAAGCCTTACCACAAAGGCATCTGCTCCCTGCTCACCGACCTCAACCGACTCTATCGGGACCTCAAACCCTTGCATCAGATCGATTTCGAATTCGGAGGTTTCGAGTGGATCGACTGCCACGACAGCTCCCAGTCGATCCTCAGCTACCTGCGCAAGGACCGGGACGGCCGCGAAGTGCTGGTGGTACTCAATTTCACACCGGTACCCCGGGATGGCTATCGCATCGGTGTCAACCTGCCTGGAGAGTATCGGGAGATCTTCAATTCGGATTCCGAATTCTACGAAGGCAGCAATCTGGGCAATGGCATGCCGATCACATCGGAGGCGATCGCCTGGATGGGACGTGATCAGTCGATCAGTCTGACGCTGCCGCCACTGGGCGCGATCCTGTTGGAGAGGGTCTAGAGTCTGTTAAGAATGGCTCTGACTTAAGCCAACCGAAGTGACTTTTATGCGCTTTTTTGCCCCTGAACCGGTGCAGCAAAGCCGCACCCTACCCGTCATTAAACCGTAGGGTGGGGCCCTGCCCCATCTGTGGTTGACTCAGACTCAGCCCTTCATCCGGCCAGGCTCATTGATCGAGCGATCTTGAGCGCTGGTCAGTCCTGCCGATGGTGGTGAAAATAGCTGATCAGCCCCTGGGTAGAACTGTCGTGGTCGTGTTTTGAAGCCTCGTCGAGCAGCTCTTCAAGGATCACGCCAGCCAGCTGCTTGCCCAGTTCCACACCCCACTGATCAAAGGAGTTGACGCGCCAGATCACCCCCTGCACGAAGATCTTGTGCTCATAGAGCGCTATCAGCGAACCGAGCCGGCTCGGTGTGATGCGGTCGATGATCAAGGTATTGGTTGGCCGGTTACCGGGGAAGATTCTGTGCGGCAGCAGGTCGACGATCCGTTCCGGCTCCATGCCCGCCGCCTCCATCTCCTCGCGCGCCTCCTTGCGGGTCTTGCCCCTCATCAGCGCCTCGGTCTGGGCCAGACAATTGGCGAACAGCTTGTGGTGATGGTCCCCCGACTCGTTGTGACTGTTGACCGGCACCAGAAAATCGCAGGGGATCATCTGCGTACCCTGATGTATCAGCTGATAGAAGGCGTGCTGACCATCGGTACCGGCGGTACCCCAGATCACCGGTCCGGTGAGATACTCCACCGGACGACCGAAGCGGGTCACCCGTTTGCCGTTGCTCTCCATGTCGGCCTGCTGCAGATAGTCGGGCAGGTAACGCAGGTACTGATCGTAGGGCAGGATGGCCTGGGTGCGCGCACGGGCGAAATCCACATACCAGATGCCGAGCAACGCCATGATTACCGGCATGTTCTCCGACAGGTCCGCGTGCAGGAAGTGCTCGTCCATCTCGTGGGCGCCCTGCAGCATATCGTAGAAGGCCGGCATGCCGATGGCGATGGCGATCGGCAGGCCGATGGCCGACCACAGCGAGTATCGTCCGCCTACCCAATCCCAGAACTCGAACATGTTCTCGGTGTCGATGCCGAACTCGGACACTTTGTCTGCATTGGTCGAGACGGCAACGAAGTGTTTCGCCACTGCGGCCTCGTCAGTCAGCGTGTCCAGCAACCAGGCGCGGGCGGTGCGCGCATTGGTCAACGTCTCCTGCGTGGTGAAGGTCTTGGAGGCGACGATGAAGAGGGTGGTCTCCGGATCGAGCCCCTTGAGTGTCTCCAACAGATGGGTCGCGTCCACGTTGGAGACGAAGTGGGGTCGCAGATCGGGCCGCTGATAATGCTTCAACGCTTCGCACACCATCAGCGGGCCAAGGTTGGAACCCCCAATGCCGATATTCACCACATCGGTGATCCGCTTACCGGTATAGCCCTTCCAGTCCCCCGAACGGACATGCTCGGAGAAGCCTTCCATCTTCTCCAACACGGCATTGACGCTCGGCATCACGTCCTCTCCGTCGAACCAGATAGGGCGGTTGCTGCGGTTGCGCAGCGCCACATGCAGCACTGCCCGGTCCTCGGTGATATTGATGCGATCGCCGGAAAACATTCGGCGTCGCCACCCGTCCACATCGGCGGCATTGGCCAAACCGAGCAGCAGATTCATGGTCTTGGGGGTCACGAGATTCTTGGAGTAGTCGAGCAGGATTCCGCACTGTCTGATCGACATCTGCCCGGAACGCTCCGGATTTTCACGGAACAGGTCGCGCATCTGCAAAGTGTCCATCTCCGGCCAATGCGCTTCCAGAGCCGCCCACTCCGGGGTCTGATTGATTTCAGTCATGCTTTGTTTCTTTGCTATTAGTGTTAACAGGCCCTAGACAGTGCAATTAGAAGGGTATTTTTTCCCCGCGGCAAATGCTATGAAGATAATCAGGGCGTTTCAAGCTAGAGCCAAGATCATCCGAACATAAGCGGTTGATGCAAAAGATCCTACCCATCGAGATCCGCTTGAACCCAGTGCCACCGGTGCAACGACAAGGTACACTAGCACAACGTAGGTTAGTGAGGTTACCGACCTCGCCCAGAAAAACGATAAGCCGTTCGATGGCAGGACTGAACAAACGATGAACATACTCTTCGCTGCCAGCGAAGCCACTCCCTTGATCAAGACCGGGGGACTGGCCGATGTGGCGGGCAGCTTGCCGGTGGCCCTGAGCCACATTGGCCAGGATTGTCGTCTCATTCTTCCCGGTTATCCGGATGTATTGCAACGGGCGGATGACCTCACTCCGGTGGCGCAACTCCGACTCAGCGGTGAAACCGCACCGGTCCGGCTGCTCGCCGGTACCAGCCCTCCTCACCGGGTGCCCCTCTACGTGGTTGATGCCCCACAGTGGTTTGACCGCCCCGGCAATCCCTACGTCGCCCATGATGGTCATGACTGGGAGGACAACCCGCAACGTTTCGCCTGCTTCTGCCGCGCCGTGGCGGCAGTGGCGCTGAATCAGGCCGGGCTCGACTGGCAGCCTGACCTGGTGCACGCCAACGACTGGCAGAGTGGACTGATCGCCCCGTTGCTGCAAGGCACAACCGACCGGCCCGCCACGCTTTTCACTATCCACAATCTGGCCTATCAAGGGCTGTTCGATTTCGCCACCTTCGAGCGTCTCAACCTGCCGTCCAGACTCTGGTCCTACGAGGCGCTGGAATTTCACCACCAGCTCTCTTTCATCAAAGGCGGAATCGCGCTTTCTGATCGGGTCAACACGGTCAGCCCCACCTATGCCGAGGAGATCAAGACCGCGGAATTCGGATACGGTCTGGAGGGATTACTCAAGTACCGGGGGAGTCACTTCAGCGGTATCCTGAATGGCATCGACTATCATCAGTGGGATCCGGAGAGCGACCCCCATATCCCCCACCCGTTCAGCGCCGACGACTTGCACGGCAAGCAACTCAACAAACTCGCCCTGCAGCGTGAATTCGGCCTGCCCGAAGACGAGAGGATCCAGATTTTCGGCTATATTGGTCGCCTGGTCGATCAGAAAGGGGTCGATCTCATCCTACAGACCCTGCCCGGGTTGATGGATTCGGGAGTACAGGTGGTGATGCTCGGCTCGGGCAACAAGGACCTGGAGCATGCCCTGGAGCGCATCAACAGCCGCTATCACAGCCGAGTGGGCGTGAAGATCGGTTATGACGAGGGACTCTCCCACCGTATCGAAGCGGGCTGCGACTGCTTCATCATGCCCTCCCGTTTCGAACCCTGCGGACTGAACCAGATGTACAGCCTGCGCTATGGCACGGTGCCGATCGTACGCCGTACCGGTGGTCTCGCCGACACCGTGGTCGACGTCAACCTGACCACACTCACCAACGGTACGGCGACCGGTTTCGTATTCGACGAACCCGATGCCGCCAGTCTGTGGGGAGCCCTGGAACATGCGATCCACTTCTATCGTCGATCCGATACCGATTGGGAGATTCTCGCCAGCACCGGCATGCGTCAGGATTTCAGCTGGGAGGCCAGCGCCCAGCACTACCTCGAGGTCTATCGCACCGCCTTGGAAGAACCAGGCTTGTAAACGGCGCACAGCGCCGGACGATCAGGCGAACGGCCTACCGTCAGGCACATCAGGACTGTTTTAAAACGTGATGGGGGGTGAGCGAAGAATCAGCTCAGGTCACGAACGCGTCGTGGCCGTATCAGGCTACCTGGGTCGGAATCGTGTTCCCGGTACGGATGACCCTGTTCTCCTCGTCGAGGTAGACCAGCGTCGGTTTGAACTGTTTCATCTCATCCGCATCGAGTCCCGCATAGGCGCAAATGATGACCCGATCGCCGGGCCTCGCCTTGTGTGCAGCCGCGCCGTTCACCGAAATCACCCGCGAACCGGCTTCCGCCTGGATGGCATAGGTGGTGAACCGCTCACCGTTGGTCACGTTGTAGATCTGAATCTGCTCGTATTCATGAATACCCGCGAGCTTCATCAGGTCGACATCGATGGCGCATGAACCCTCGTAATCCAACTCGGAATGAGTGACACATGCTCGGTGTAGCTTGCACTTGAGTACTGTCAACTGCATGAATGACACGCCCTTGTGGATGAATGAACGGGAGATTATCGATGATCTTTATGTGAGTATCAACAGAAAAATTGCTGCTATGCAACAATTAGATTGTCGATCAGTCGCGTGGTTCCCAAATAGGCCGCCGCAAGCACCACCAGATTATCCTCGGATTGCCCGGGTGGCGCCAGATCCCCGGCCCGCCGGATGACGTAGTAATCGGGACGAAACCCCGCTTCCTGCAAAACCTCGCGGGCTGCAGTCTCCAGCCCGGTGTAGTCCCTGTCGCCACCCCTCAGTGCCTCAGCCGTGGACTGCAGGGTACGATAGAGCAAGGGTGCGGCACCACGCTGATCGGCAGAGAGATAGCCATTGCGCGAACTCATGGCCAAGCCGTCCGGTTCCCGCACGGTCGATTTCCCTACTATTCGTATGGGCATGGCCAGATCGGCCACCATACGGCGTATCACCATCAGCTGCTGATAGTCCTTCTCCCCGAACACGGCCAGGTCGGGCTGCACCATGTTGAAGAGTTTACACACCACCGTGGCGACCCCAACGAAGTGACCCGGTCGGCTGGCGCCGCACAGGATGTCTGAAAGCGCGGGCACCTCGACCCGGGTCTGCGCCTCCTGCCCCGACGGATAGAGCGTATCAACCGTCGGTGCAAAGAGCAGGTCGGCCCCCAGTTCCATCAGTTTCTGCTTGTCTTCATCCAGGGTGCGCGGATAGGCGTCGAAGTCCTCCCCTTCACCGAACTGCAGTGGATTGACGAAGATGCTGACCACCACGCGATCAGCCTGCCGGGCGGCCTCCTGCACCAGGTCGAGGTGACCGGCGTGTAGGTTGCCCATGGTCGGCACGAAGGCAATACGCTCGCCTTCCTTTCTCCACTGCCCGATGGCGGCCCTCAGTGCATCCAACTGAGTCTGTGTCAGCATCGCAGAGGTCACTCGAAACTTTCTTGCCCGGTGGGAAAACGACTCTCACGGACGGCGGCAACATAATCCTTGAATGCCTGCAGGATAGAGCCCCCCTCAGCAAGAAAATCCTTCACGAAGCGGGGAGGCCGTGGATTCATGCCGAGCATGTCGTAGACCACCAGCACCTGACCGTCACAGGCCACGCCCGCCCCGATGCCGATCACCGGCACCTCCAGGGCCTGTGTGATCTCCGCTGCCAGACGGGAGGGCACACACTCCAGCACCAGCATATCGATGCCCGCCTGCTGCAGAGCCCGCGCATCTTCCAGCATGGCCTCGGCCCGCTCGGCCTCTCTGCCCTGTACCCGATAGCCGCCCAGCTTGTGTACCGATTGCGGAATCAGACCCAGATGTCCGCATACCGGTATGCCCTGGTCGGTGATGCGTCTGATGACATCGAGTTGGGGGGCGCCGCCTTCGAGCTTGACCATGTGGGCGCCTCCCTCCTTCATCAGGCGTCCGGCCGATTCCAACGCCAGCTCCGGCGTGCGGTAACTCATGAACGGCATGTCGGCGACCAGCAACGCCCGCTGTCTGGCCCGGGCCACGTTGCGGGTGTGGTAGACCATCTCGTCGACAGTAACCGGCAGGGTGCTCTCATGACCCTGAATCACGTTACCCAACGAGTCGCCCACCAGCAGCACCTCGACGCCCGCTTCCTCGAGCAGGCGCGTCATGCTGGCATCGTAGCTGGTCAGCACGCTGATCTTGCGCCCTTCGGATTTCATCTCCCTCAGGTGTCGGGTGGTAATCGAAGCGGCGCTCATCTCGGTTCTTTCTGCGGGTGATTCGACATGGGGGCAATCATAGCACGACCCGGTTTTGCGATTGATCGTGCGGCTGCGGTCACAGCAGCAATGGCATGGGGTTGAGGTAACGGCGTTGCGGCCCCTCGGCGCAGATGTGATCGACCAACAGCTTGAAGTCGGCCTCATTCTCGAGCGGATTGATCTCGGCAGCGTTGATGATCAACAGCGGCGAGCGGTCGTAGTGGTAGAAAAACTCGGTGTAGGCTTCGCACAGACGCTGCAGATAGGCCCGATCCATGGTCCGCTCCTGAGGTCGGGCGCGCTTGCGGATACGAGCCATCAGCACGTCGACAGGAGCCTGCAGATAGACCACCAGATCCGGAGCCGGCGCCTCCAATGTCATCCGCTCATAGACCTGCTCATAGAGTTTCAACTCCTCCTGATCGAGATTGATACGGGCGAACAGGCGATCCTTTTCCAGCATGAAATCGGCGATCAGCCGCTGGCGAAACAGGTCCTGCTGCTGGAGTTCGTTCATCTGTCGGCTGCGTTGAAAAAGGAAGTAGAGTTGCGCCGGAAAAGCCGCTTCGCGGGGATTGTCGTAGAAGCGCTGCAGAAACGGGTTCTTCTCCGCCCCTTCGAGCAGGGTTTCGCCACCGAAATGGAGGGCCAGACGCTGCACCAGACTGGTCTTGCCGACACCGATCGGCCCCTCGATGACCAGAAATCCCGGTGGTTTCATCATCTCAGGCCAGCCGTTCAACATCGGCCTCCGAGACTTGGGCAAGCAGGTCCCGCAGCAGGCCCTGATCGGGGATCAGCAGGTCTTGCGGGGCGATCTCCGCCAGCGGCACGAGGACGAACGCACGCTCGCCGATCCGCGGATGGGGTACCTGCAGACGGACCGTGGAGATCCGGCAATCGGCGTAGAGCAGCAGATCCAGGTCAAGCGTTCTCGGTCCCCAGCGTTCGCCCGTACGTACCCGCCCGTGACGTTGCTCCAGACCTTGCAAGGCGTCGAGCAGGGATTCCGCTGCAAGCCGGGTGGACAGTGCCGCCACCGCATTGATGTAGTCCGGTTGCCCGGCGGGGCCCAGAGGGCGCGTACGATAGAGTGACGAGCATGCGCTCACCCGGGTCTCGGGCAGCAGCGTCAGCTCCTTGAGGGCTTCGGAGACCTGTACACGCGGTTGTTCCAGATTACTGCCCAGAGCGACATAGGCAAGCACCGGCGAGGATTCACTCATTGTCGCTGGTGGTCTTCTTCGGGCGGCGACGACGCCGACGGCGGCGTTTGGTCGGTTTCTCTGACGTGGCTTGCTGCTGTTGCCCCGACGATGACTCCCCGGGTTGTTCCACGAAACCTATCCACCAGTCGGCGTCGGCCTGGTCGACCTCTCCGGCTTCGGCACGCAGCACGAAGAAGTCGTAAGCGGCACGGAAACGGGGATGGGTCATCAGCCGCTGCGGCCGTTTGCCATTGCGTTGAAAAAAACGATGTTGCAGCTGCCAGATCTCACGCATCGGATAGCTGAATCTTTTCGGTATCGAGACATGCCGCGTCTGTCCCGCGAGCACTTCGGTGGCCGCGGTCTGCAGCGCTTCGTAGGGATGCATGCCGCTGCCCTGCAGGGCCTCGGCACGCAGGCGCACCGGCTCCCACAGCAGCACGGCGAAGAGGAAGGCCGGCGTGACCGGCTTGTCCTCCTGAATCCGCCGATCGGTGTTCAGCAGGCCGCGGTTGACGAAGGTGATGGGGAATTCGTGATCCTGGTGGGTCAACGCCTCCTCGGTGGCGGGAAACAACTGGCCGAAGAGCTGGTAGTGACGCAGCTTCTCGAAGGTCTCCAGCGCGCTGCCGGCAAGGAAGAGTTTCAGCACCTCCTCGAACAGGCGTGCGGCCGGTATATCCCGCAACAACGGCGCCAGCTCGGCCATGGGTCGTTCGGTCTCGGGTTCGACCACGAAACCGAGTTTGGCGGCGAAGCGCACCGCCCGCAGCAGACGCACCGGATCCTCGCGAAAACGGCTCTCAGGATTGCCCAGGAGGCGAATCACGCCCTTTCGCAGATCCTCGATCCCCCCGGCGAAATCGATGACTGAGAAGTCCTCGACACTGTAGTAGAGGGCATTGATGGTGAAATCCCGCCGTTGCGCGTCCTCTTCCAGAGTGCCGTAGACGTTGTCACTGAGCAGCATGCCGTTCTCGAGCTGACGATCGCCCTCGTCCCCGGCGTCCCGATTGCTGCGGAAGGTGGCCACTTCAATGATCTCACGACCAAAGTGGACATGCGCCAGGCGAAAACGGCGACCGATCAATCGACAATTGGAGAAGACCGCCTTGACTTGCTCCGGACGGGCATCGGTGGCCACGTCGAAGTCCTTGGGCTCGCGGCCCAGCAGCAGATCCCTCACCCCACCGCCGACCAGATAGGCCTGATAACCGGCGCCGTTGAGTCGGTAGAGCACCTTGACCGCATTGCGGCTGATATTGGAGCGGGAGATGTTGTGCTCGTCCCGGGGTACGGTCAAGGGTTGCGGCAGGGACTCTTGCCATGGCACGGCTTCCGCACCCGCGGCGCCAACGATGCCACTCAACTTCTTTTTCAACCAACCGGTGTATCTTTTCATCGCTTCAGTACCACTCGGTGCCGTCCCAGCAGAGCGGGACAAGGCGCGGCGAATCCCTGCTGAATGGTGCGCGATTGATGAAGAGAAAGACTCACTGCTAGTTTCAAAGATCAGACCACGAAGGAGACGAAAAAAGTGGACCAGGTAATTGTACCTGGCGAACAAGTCAGTATAATACCGCCTTTCGCGAGAAACTGCTCCCTTCGTCTAGCGGTTAGGACGCCGGCCTCTCACGCCGGTAACAGGGGTTCGATTCCCCTAGGGAGTACCAGTCACAGCAAAACAAAGGCCGCAGATTATGCGGCCTTTGTTTTTTCCGATGCCTCGGCTCGTGCCTCTCACAGCTTTTCCGTCAGCCCCTTGAGGTACTCTTTGAAACCCGCCCCCAGTTCCGGATGGGCGAGTCCATACTCCACCGAGGCTTCCAGATAGCCCAGCTTGCTGCCGCAATCGTAGCGTTTGCCCTTGACCCGGTAGGCGCGCACCTTCTCGTACTTGAGCAGCTCGGCGATGGCGTCGGTGAGCTGTATCTCGCCGCCCGCACCCCGACCGGTCTTCTTGATCAGATCGAAGATGCGCGGGGTCAGGATGTAGCGCCCGACCACGCCCAGGTTGGAGGGTGCATCTTGCGGCTTGGGTTTCTCCACGATGGAGGTGATGATCGCCGTCTCCCCGTCGTCATCCTCAACCTCCACGATACCGTATTTCTGAGTCTCCTCAGGAGGCACCTCCTCGACCAGGATCACACTGCACTGGTAGCGCTCGTAGATCTTGCTCATCTGGGCAATGGCGCCGACGCCGCCATCGCCCTTGATCAGATCGTCGGCCAGGATCACGGCGAAAGGCTCGTCACCGACCACCGGCTCGGCACAGAGCACTGCATGCCCGAGTCCGAGCGCCTCGGCCTGACGCAGGTAGATGCAGGTGACGTCTTCCGGAAGAACGTTCTGTACCTTCTTCAGCAATTCCGTCTTGCCGGCCTCTTTCAACTCCGCCTCCAGCTCATAGGCCTTATCGAAATGGTCTGGAATCGAACGCTTATTGCGACCGGTGACAAAGACCAGAGCATCGACCCCCGCCTCTTCAGCCTCTTCGGCTGCGTACTGTATCAAGGGCTTGTCCACCACCGGCAGCATCTCTTTGGGATTGGCCTTGGTGGCGGGCAGAAAACGCGTGCCCAGACCGGCCACGGGAAAGACCGCCTTTCTGATCTTTTTACTCATTATGTCTCCTGAACAGTCTTGAAATCTTGTTTTAGGGTATGGGGGCAAAATTCTGCTGTCAACGCAACAGCTTAGACTGAAGCAAGAATCTCCGCATTGATCTGCCTGAGGGCCACGACCGGATCCTCGGCGCCGGTGATCGGCCGCCCCACCACCAGATAGCTGGCGCCGGCGGCTATGGCCTCGCCCGGGGTCATCACCCGTCGCTGATCATCCGCCGCCGCCTGTTTCGGGCGCACGCCAGGTGTCACCAGCAGAAAGTCATCACCGATCCGACCTCTGATCTCCACCGCCTCCCGGGGCGAGCAGACCACACCATCGAGTCCGGCCTCACGGGTCAGCTGTGCCAGCCTCAGCACATTCTCAGCTGGCTCCCCCGAATAACCGACCTCGGCGATGTCCTCGGCCGCCAGACTGGTGAGGATGGTCACCGCCACCAGCAGGGGGGGATTGGGCCGCTGAGCCAGTCGTTCGCGGGCCGCTTCCATCATGCGCCGACCGCCGGAGGCGTGCAGGTTCATCATCCACACATCCAGATCCGCCGCCGCGTCACAGGCTGCCGCCACCGTGTTCGGAATGTCGTGAAACTTGAGGTCCAGAAAGATCTCGAATCCCCGCTTTCTGAGCGCTTCGACCAAGGGCGGTCCGAAGCGGGTGAACATCTCCTTACCCACCTTCAAGCGACAAAGGGCGGGGTCGAGCCGCTCCACCAGTTGCATCGCCCGTGCCTGTTCGGGGAAGTCGAGGGCGACGATCACCCTTGGCTCAGTGTGCTGCATAGTCTCGATTACCTCTCTTTCGCTGATTCTGTGTCTTGAGTGTGTTGGATCGGCTGCGAAGCTGGTGTTGCGTGTCCGCCTCACTGGGTGGGCAGCGCCTGGTTACCCCTGGCCAACCCCTGAGTCGGTTTGATGCTGCCCCAGGTTTTGCAGCTCGGGCAGTGCCAATGCAGTTTCTTGGCGGTAAAGCCGCACTGCTCGCACTGGAAGGCGGGCTGACGATCCAGTAACTGTGTGACCGATTGCAGCAGCACCTCAAGGGTCTCGCGCGGACTCTCCTCGCTACGTTGCAGATTGAGTCTGACCAGTCGCTCCAGGCCTTTCAGATCGGGGTGACTGGACAGATGGGCGAGCACCCGCTCGACCGCCACTGCAGCGCCCTCGTTCTCGACCAGGATGTCGGTCAGATAGAGCATCGCCTCGGTGCATTGGTGACGCGCATAGAGGTCCTCGAGATAGTCGTGCAGCTCTTTCTGCTGGCCCATCTTGCGATAGCAACTGACGATGGTCGGCAGAATCTCCGAAAGATAGGCCGGCTCCTGCTCCTCGATCCGTCTGAGCAGCCGGATCACCCCTTTGCAATCCCCTCGCGCCATCTCGATCTGGCCCTGCAGAATAGTGGCACGAACATGGTTGCGGACCACCTGCTGCGCCCGCTTGAGGAAGTTCTCGGCCGCGCCCGTATTCTGCTGTCGCAGCTGACCCTCGGCCAGCTCGCAGTAGAAGTGGGCGACCGCGTTGTTCAGCGAAGGATCACGCAGGGTGTTGATTTTGGCCGCCACCTCCAGGCTACGTTGCCAATCCTTCTCCTGCTGATAGATTTCCAGCAGATTGAGATAGGCCTGCTCGTTGAACAAGCGCATTTCGGTCAGTTCCACGAACAGGTTTTCCGCCCGGTCGAAGAGACCGGCCCGCATGTAGTCCTGACCCAGTTCCAGCAGGGCTTGGGCGCGCTGCTCCCGATTAAGGCTCGGGCGAGCGATCAGATTCTGGTGAATACGAATCGCCCGATCGACCTCACCGCGACGGCGGAAGAGATTACCCAGGGCCAGATGGGTCTCCACCGTATCCCTGTCCACATCGAGCAGCTTGATAAAGAGATCAATGGCCTTGTCGGGCTGCTCGTTGAGCAGATAGTTCAAGCCCTTGAAATAGACCGGAGAGATCTCCTGCGGCTGCTTCTGTTGTTTGGCGGCAAAACTGCGCCGGGCGGCAAACCAACCGGAAGCCGCGGCGACGGGAAGCAGCAGA
Source organism: Candidatus Thiodiazotropha sp. (assembly GCA_037384425.1). Taxonomy (GTDB): domain Bacteria; phylum Pseudomonadota; class Gammaproteobacteria; order Chromatiales; family Chromatiaceae; genus Thiodiazotropha. Next base: position 28,778 of record JARROA010000020.1, read on the forward strand.
ATCAGAAACTCTATCATCGGGTTACCCATCCCCCAGGGCGCAGGGTATCAACGGTAATCCGTGAGTCTGGGCTGAACGCAGTAAGTAAAGGGATGAAGCCATAGAATGCTCAGCGATCCTTCAACGGCAGGGCCCTCAGGTTGTTCACCTCCTGACTGGCAAGCTGGCTCTTGCGTCTGAGTTGGATGTTTTCCCGCTTCATGCCGAACATCAAGCCCATACAGGCGAGGATTCCAAGCAAGGCGCCGGCCCCCAGCGCCAGGGTCATGATGAGAGAGAGTGGGAGCTCACGACTGCCGAAATAGTAGTTGAACTGAACCGGCTCGGCATTCAACACGGCAAACACCGCGCCCAGCATCACAATCAGCATGAGCAGAATGAGTTTGATGATCCGCATCGGTCGTCCTGTGGTTGATCTACTTAAGTAGGCCATTCTCGCTTACTCAGGACGAGTTTGAAATAGGCGGACCCGTGCGGGGGCCTGCACGAGCCAGGCAAATGCAGCATGCCTGGCCCGTGGCGAACAGATCGTTATCAGACGTAGGTATCGAGCAAGCCCTGACTCTGCAGGCGCACGACGCCATCCGGGTTGTCCTGCAGCGGAGAAAATCCTTCCTCCCCTGCACCATTTCCCGTTCCACCCGCCGAGCCATGCTGAGTCCCGGCATCCCCGGCCTGACGCTGGTTGACGTCCACATTGGCAAGATTGAGGTTGATGTCACCGAACAGCTCCCTCAATCGCGGAATGGCCGCTTCCAGGGCGTCGCGGGTGGCGCTGTGGTTGGCAATGAAATGGACACTCGTCTGGTCGTTTTGGAGTGAAATCTTGATCTCCACAGGACCCAGTTCCGGGGGTGACAACTTGATCTCGGCCTGCTGTACATGACGCCCCATCATCCATTGAATACGCTCGCCCATGGCGCTATCCCACCCCGGCTGACCGACCGGCACCTGCACCGGGAGGATGATCGTGGGACGTTGACCGGTGACCGTGTGGGCACTGTGAAGTTGAGCGCCCAGCCCCTGCAGCGGACTGGTAACATCCCCGAGTCCGCGGGATTCCAGGCCCTGGACGCCCTCGCCCGCCAATCCGGACTGAACCAGCTGGGTGAACGTCTGCTGTGTGTTGCTCGGCTGACCCTGTCCCAGTAGTCGCTGAAGCTGAATCGGCTCCAAGGCGGACAAAGTATCGTCGGACTGCAATGCCGGCAGACTGTCGAGCTGAGCCGACTGTATCGCAGCCGGCGGCAAGGCTTTGCCGGCCATCGCGGTCACGGGCGGCAGGGGGCTGCCGCCGGTTTGCAGGGTAACCGCATCCCCCGACAACACCCCGGCTTGCTGAAGCGCCATCAGCAGCGCGGCAGCGTAGGGATTCGACGCCGAGAGATCCTGCAGGGTCTGAGTGGACTCCAAACTCTGGCCCTCCCCCGTCAGGCTTGTTTGCAGGGCCTGCGCAGAAGCTGCATTTGGTGCTTTGAGGTCTGGTGCAACGCTCTGAAGCGGAATCATGGTGGCGAATTGAGACATAGGCTGAACCCATTTAATTGGTGATCTCGCCCTGAAAAAATGCAGAATCCGGGCCAATCGCACTCGAGAGGGTGCAGGTACGAACCTGGGCTGGCTGCGGCAGGTTCGATCGGGATCGGGTCTAAGGGGTGAAATCCTCGCGCCGGGCCTGACGCCAGTCTGCCTGTATCAACCGCCAGTCCCCTTCCTCGTGCTGCTTGAACTCGAGATCGAGTCGCAGCAGATTGCCGCGCCAACCCTCCAGCGGGCCGGCCGCCTCCTGAGCGGAACCCGCCAGTCCGGCGATCAGTACCACCCTGGCCCGATCCGGCTGCTCGATCTCGATACGGTCGATCCGCGAGAGGACAAAGATGGAGGGGTGGCGGAAGAAGTAGCCGGCCAGCAGCGCACGCAACTGACGCCAGTCGCGCTGGTGATTGTCCCGGTAGGCGGGATCGATCCGCTCCATGACGGCTGCCAGGTCGCGGGCTTCCACCTCGGCCTCCCCCGCCGCCAGCAGGGCTCTAAGCTGTGCCTCGGCTGAGGGCGGCTCGCCGTCGCAAGCTCCCAGGCACAGCGCCATTGTCACCAGGCACAGCCAGCTGACGACCCTGCCGGAGAGCATCGCTGGAAACCGAGCGGGCGTTATACGACCGGCATTGCGAGGTGACGAATTCATCGGGCTACCTCAGATCGAGCACATCCTGCATGTCGAACAAGCCTTTTTCACGACCGGCGATCCAGCCTGCGGCCCTCGCCGCGCCATGGGCGAAGGTCATGCGACTGGAAGCCTTGTGCGCGATCTCGACACGCTCCCCCTCCATCGCGAACCAGACGCTATGCTCGCCCACCACGTCGCCGGCGCGAATGGTCTCGAAACCGATGGTCTGACGCTCGCGCGGTCCGGTCTGTCCTTCCCGGCCATAGACGGCGCAATCGCCAAGATCCCGGCCCAGCGCCCCGGCCACCACCTCGCCCATGCGCAGCGCGGTGCCCGAGGGAGCATCGACTTTATGGCGATGGTGCGCTTCGATGATCTCCACATCGGCCGCATCACCGAGCACCTTCGCCGTCAGTTCCAGCAGCTTGAAGCAGAGATTGACGCCGACACTCATGTTGGGCGCAAAGACGATGGCGATCTCCTCCGCCGCCTGCACCAGCTGTTGCTTCTCCGCCTCGCTGAAGCCGGTGGTACCGATGACCATCCGCTTGCCCGCCTCACGGCAGATACGGAGGTGATTCAGGGTTGCAGCCGGGGCGGTGAAATCGATCAACACGTCGAAATCACCGGTGACCGATGCCAGATCGTCCACCACCGACACACCCAGCGGTTCCGTTCCGGCCAACTCTCCGGCGTCACGGCCGAGCAGTGGGCTGCCGGCCCGCTCAGTGACGGCGCCCAGGGTCAGCCCTTCGGCCTCGGTGACCGCCTGCACCAGGGAACGACCCATGCGTCCACCTCCGCCAACGATTGCGATTCTTGTCATGATTATGGCCTCTTGAGCTTATACCCCCATGTCCAGATAGACATGGCAAGATCTTGATAACACGAGGTAATCACCAGACACCTCAGAAAACAGTTGAGACTGTGACGGTGCGGCAAGCCACACCCTACATGAATAGGAAGTGTAGGGTGCGGCTTGCCGCACCGAGCTGCTTCAGAACCCCATGTTCTCGAAGAATTTCTTCACCCCGTCCACCCAGGTGGTGGAGTGGGGACTGTGTTTGGCGCCGCCCTTCTTCATGGTCTCGTCGAACTTACGCAGCAGATCCTCCTGCTCTGATGTCAATTTGACCGGCGTCTCCACCAGCACACGGCACAACAGGTCGCCAACCGGTCCGCCGCGCACCGGCTTCACGCCTTTACCGCGCATGCGGAACATGCGGCCGGTCTGGGTACCCGGCGGGATCTTCAGCATCACCTTGCCGTTGAGCGTCGGCACCTCCAGCTCTCCGCCCAGGGCCGCGGCGACAAAACTGATCGGGACCTCACAGAAGAGATGACTGTCCTCACGGGTGAAGATGTCGTGGGGCTTGACCGCCACCTGGACATAGAGATCGCCCGGCGGTCCGCCGTTCTCCCCCGCCTCGCCCTCGCCGGCCAGGCGGATGCGATCGCCGGAATCGACGCCCGGCGGCACCTTGACCGAGAGGGTCTTGTGCTCCTGTACCCGGCCCTGGCCGTGACAGGTGCCACAGGGATCGTCGATCACCGTGCCCTTGCCATGGCAACGCGGACAGGTCTGTTGTACCGAAAAGAAACCCTGTTGCATACGCACCTGACCGTGTCCGGCGCAGGTGTCGCAGGTCTTCGGCTTGGAGCCCTTCTTCGCGCCGGTACCACCGCAGGTGTCGCAGACCACGAGGGTCGGCACGCGTATTTTCACCGTGGTACCGGTAACCGCGTCCTCCAGCGACAGCTGCAGGTTGTAACGCAGATCGGCGCCGCGATGGACCCGACTGCCGCCGCCACCCCGGCCGCCGCCGAAGATGTCGCCGAAGACATCGCCGAAGATGTCGGAGAAGCTGGCGCCGCCGGCGCCGCCGAAACCGCCCGGTCCTGCGCCCATGCTGGGATCGACACCGGCATGTCCGAACTGATCGTAGGCGGAGCGCTTCTGGGGATCGGAGAGGATTTCATAGGCCTCCTTGGCCTCTTTGAAGCTCTTTTCCGCATTGGCTGCGGCATCCCCGGCATTGCGGTCCGGGTGATATTTCATGGCAAGCCGCCGGTAGGCCTTCTTGATCTCAGCCTCGCTGGCATTCTTGTTGACGCCCAGCACTTCGTAATAATCGCGTTTTGCCATGTCTGTTTTCTGTACTTCTTTTGTGCGACGACTGCGCCGCCGTTATCGATTCTGACCAGAGTGTCACCCAGTCGACAAATCCGGGTCGACTCCCGACATCCACTGGTGGGGCAGGGCCCCACCCTGCACTCCGGACCCAAGATAGGGTGGGGCCCTGCCCCACCACAATTTGGCCGAACTCGGCGCCAACCCAATGTTCTTCGGTTGGCGACGGGTTGCTCCTTGCCGCAAACTGCCGAATCCGCTTAACGCCAAAAACCGTACACCGGCTGATGCCGGTGCACGGTTCTCGGGCCAGGCGTGGACGGTCAGTTCTTGTTGTCCTTGACCTCTTCGAACTCGGCGTCGACTACGTCGTCGTCGGCCTTGCCGCCAGAGCTCTCCTGCGCCCCCGCTGCCGCCTCTTCGGCCGCGCTACCCTCGGCGCCCTTCTGGGCGTAGAGCCGCTCGGCCATCTTGCCGGAGGCCTCGGCCAGGGTCTTGGTCTTGGCCTCGATGGCCTCCTTGTCATCGCCCTTCATGACCTCTTCCAGCTCCTTGATGGCGCTCTCGATCGACTCCTTCTCACCGGCCTCCAGTTTGTCGTCACCCAGCTCTTCCATCGATTTGCGGGTAGCGTGGATCATGGTGTCGGCCTGGTTGCGGGCGCCCACCAGCTCGTGGAACTTGCGGTCCTCGTCGGCGTGCGCCTCGGCATCCTTCACCATGCGATCGACCTCGTCGTCGCTGAGACCGGAGGAGGCCTTGATCACGATCGACTGCTCCTTGCCGGTCGCCTTGTCCTTGGCGGAGACATTCAGAATACCGTTGGCGTCGATGTCGAAGCTGACCTCGATTTGCGGTACCCCGCGGGGCGCCGGCGGAATGTCGCTGAGGTCGAAACGACCCAGAGACTTGTTGCCCGTCGCCTGCTCGCGCTCACCCTGCAGCACGTGGACGGTCACCGCGGTCTGATTGTCGTCCGCGGTGGAGAAGACTTGGGAGGCGCTGGTCGGGATGGTGGTGTTCTTCTCGATCAGCTTGGTCATCACCCCGCCCAGGGTCTCGATACCCAGCGACAGCGGGGTGACGTCGAGCAGCAGTACGTCCTTCACCTCACCGCCCAGCACGCCACCCTGGATGGCGGCACCGATGGCCACGGCCTCGTCCGGGTTGACGTCCTTGCGCGGCTCCTTGCCGAAGAATCCCTTCACCGCCTCCTGCACCTTGGGCATGCGGGTCTGACCGCCGACCAGGATCACCTCGTCGATCTTGGAGGCGGCGACGCCGGCGTCTTTCAGCGCCTGCTTGCAGGGCTCGATGGTGCGGCTCACCAGATCCTCCACCAGGGACTCCAGCTTGGAGCGGGTTAGTTTGAGGTTCAGATGCTTGGGACCGCTGGCGTCCGCCGTGATGTAGGGCAGATTGATGTCGGTCTGCTGGCTCGAGGAGAGCTCGATCTTGGCCTTCTCGGCCGCCTCTTTCAGCCGCTGCAGGGCCAGCGGGTCGTTGCGCAGGTCGAAACCCTGATCCTTTTTGAACTCCTCGACCAGGTGATCGATGATGCGCATGTCGAAGTCTTCACCGCCGAGGAAGGTGTCGCCGTTGGTGGAGAGCACCTCGAACTGGTGCTCGCCGTCGATCTCGGCGATTTCGATGATGGAGATGTCGAAGGTGCCGCCACCCAGATCGTAGACCGCCAGGGTCTGGTCGCCGCGCTTCTTGTCCATGCCATAGGCCAGGGCCGCCGCGGTCGGCTCGTTGATGATGCGCTTGACTTCGAGACCGGCGATGCGACCGGCGTCCTTGGTCGCCTGGCGCTGGGAGTCGTTGAAGTAGGCCGGTACGGTGATGACCGCCTCGGTGACGGTCTCGCCCAGGTAATCCTCGGCGGTCTTCTTCATCTTCTGCAGGATCTTGGCGGAGATTTCCGGCGGCGCCATTTTCTTGCCGTTGACCTCGACCCAGGCGTCGCCGTTGTCGGCCTGCACGATCTTGTAGGGCACCATGCCCACGTCGCGCTGCACCACGTCGTCCTTGAACATGCGACCGATCAGGCGCTTGATGGCGAACAGGGTGTTGTGGGGATTGGTGACCGCCTGACGCTTGGCCGACTGGCCGACCAGAATCTCCCCATCATTGGTATAGGCGATGATGGACGGAGTGGTGCGGTCACCCTCACTGTTTTCGATGACCTTGGTGGAACTGCCTTCCATCACTGCCACGCAGGAGTTGGTGGTTCCCAGGTCGATACCAATGATCTTGCCCATAACGATTAATTCTCCAAAAACGTATTCAATTGAATGAAATTTTTTACTGGCTGACCTTTATGTGGGGCCAACCCCGGTATATTCAAGCCTTTTCATCGACCGAGGGCGCCGAGGACGCCTTCGACACCATCACCATGGCCGGTCGCAGCAAGCGGCCGTTGAGCAGATAGCCTTTCTGTATCACGCTCACCACGGTGTTGGGCGGTACGTCGTCCCGCTCCTGCAGGGTCATCGCCTGATGGAACTCCGGGTTGAAGGGTTCGCCCTGGGGATTGATCTGTTCCACACCGTGCTTGCTCATCACGTCACCGAGCAGCTTGAGGGTCAGTTCTGTGCCTTCGCGCAGCTTATGCACGTCAGCCTGCTCGTCCTGAGCGGCCTGATGCCCCAGCTCCAGGCTGTCCCAGACCTGCAACAGCTCCTGTGAGAAACGCTCCAGCGCGAACTTGTGGGCGTTTTCCAGATCCCGCTGATTGCGCTTGCGCAGGTTGTCCAGCTCGGCGCGGGTACGCACCAGCTGATCCCAGTGTTCGTCGGCCTTGTTGCGGGCATCCTCAAGCAGCTGGGTGAGTTCACCTTCATCGCCAACCTCCGCCTCCGGCGCTTCAGTTGGCGCCTGGTCGTCCTCGGTGGCAGCCTCGATGGCCTCGTTCTCCAGCTCGTCGTTTGTCTCTGCCGTCTGTTCCGGCTGATCCTTTTGCATCACTCAAAAACCTCTGCTGTACGTCTGCATGGAATGCCGGCGCGAGCCGGCGAAATCCCGCATAAGATTTGGTTCGATTACTATTTTTTCAAGGCGGCGCCGAGAATTTTCGCGGTCACGTCGACCACCGGGATGACCCGTTGGTAGTCCATGCGGGTCGGGCCGATGACCCCCAGGACACCGACCATCTTCTCGTTCACCTGGTAGGGTGCGGTCACCACCGAACAGCCATTCAGCAGCTGATAACCCGACTCCTCGCCGATAAAGATCTGTACCCCGTCGGCGTGCTGAAACTGGTCGAGCAGGTGGAGGATCTCGCGCTTCTCCGTGAAGGCGTCGAACAACTTGCGCAGCTGTTCCAGACTGGCCAGCTCGGCAAACTCCATGAGATTGGTCTGGCCAGCGATGACACAATCCTCCTTGGTTTCGCTGACACTGACCACCTGTCCTGCCATTTCCAGGGCCTGGGACATGCGCTGATCGAAATGGGCCCGGGCATCGTTGAGTTCCTTCAGCACCCGCTCACGCACGCTCTCCATGTCCTGCCCGGCGAAGGACTTGTTGAGAAAATTGGCCGCCTGGTCCAGCTCCGAGCGGTCGAAATCCCGATGGGTATGCAGGATCCGGTTGTGGACCTCGCCGGCATTGGTGACCAGAATCGCCAGTACCCTGCGCTCGGACAGGGGCAGGAACTCCATCTGGCGAAAGGTGGTCCGCTCATGGCGCGGCAGGGTCACCACGCCGGCCATGTGGGTGATACCGGAAAGCAGATGCGAGGCGGAGGTCAGCAGCTGAGCACTCTCGCTGCCGCCACTCAGCAACTCCGACCGGATCTGCGAGACCTCCCGCTCCTTCAGGTTTTGCACCGTCAGCAGGGAGTCGATGAACATGCGGAATCCGGTGATGGTCGGTATGCGTCCGGCCGAGGTATGGGGCGAGGAGACCAGCCCCAGATCTTCCAGATCGGCCATCACGTTGCGCACTGTGGCCGGACTCAGATCAAGACCGGTATCCTTGGCCAGGGTACGGGAACCCACCGGCTGACCCTCACGGATGTAGCGTTCGATCAACACCTTGAGAAAGCGCTGCGCACGCTCACTGACGACGGCTTCGTTGACCGGGGGTTTGCTTGCCAAGGGGATCTCCAGACTCACGTTGTTAGCACTCATTAAGGATGAGTGCCAATCTGGGAAATTAGCAACATGGCCAGAGTGAGTCAAGCACGGTCGGGATGCTTGGATTGGTGCAGGCAGCATGCTAAGTTTCCCCAATCTCAGCAGTTATCGCGGATTCGACGCAGGATTGCCCATACCGGCTGATGCATGGCAAGACCCTTCCAAAAAATAGGACTGATCGGCAAGCACGGGGATCCCAGCGTGAAGGAGACCCTGCGCCGTCTCTGCGACTATCTGGAAGGCGAAGGCTGCGAGGTCATACTCGAAGAGACGACGCAAAAGCTGCTTGACGGCGCCCCCCTGCCGAGCCTGCCGGAGATCGATCTGTCGAATCACAGCGATCTGGTGATCGTGGTGGGCGGCGACGGCACCCTGCTCCACTCCGCCCGGGTGCTGGCACGACGCAACGCTCCCCTGCTCGGCATCAATCTCGGCCGCCTGGGTTTCCTGGTGGACATCTCACCCGACAAGATGCTGCCGCACCTGGAAGCGATCCTGAACGGGCACTACGAACAGGAGCACCGATTCCTGCTCGAGGTGAGCATGGGGGACGAATCGAGCGATGAGCAGTCCATCCTCGCCTTCAACGATGTGGTGCTGCACAAGTGGAACATCGCACGTATGATCGAATTCGAGACCTATGTGGATGGTCAGCTGGTCAACGACCAGCGCTCTGACGGCCTCATCGTCTCCACCCCCACCGGCTCCACTGCCTACGCCCTGTCGGGTGGCGGCCCCCTGCTGCATCCTTCGCTGAACGCCATCGTCATGGTGCCGATCTGCCCCCACACCCTGAGTAACCGGCCGATCGTGGTGGACGGCGACAGCGAAATCGAGATCCGGCTCAACAAGGCCCATGCCGAGGACGTGCAGATCACCTGCGACGGCCAGGCGACCCTGCCGCTGATGCCGGGCGAATCGGTACGCATCCGCAAGGCCGAGCACCAGGTCAAGCTGATCCACCCGGAAGGCTATGACTACTACAGTATCCTGCGGGCCAAGTTGGGTTGGAGCGAAAACCCGAAAAAACAACGATGCTGACACACCTGCAGATTCGCGATCTGGCGATCGTCGACAGCCTGGAACTGGAGCTGCATGCCGGCCTCAGCGCGCTTACCGGCGAGACCGGCGCCGGCAAATCGATCCTGATCGACGCCCTGGGACTGGCCCTTGGCGAGCGGGCAGACAACGCCATGATCCGGGCCGGCTGCGATCGGGCGGAGGTCACCGCCGCTTTCGAGATCCGCGACAATCCCGGCGTCGACGCCTGGCTCAAGGCGGCGGATCTGGATGAAGCGGGCGAATGCATCCTGCGCCGCAGTCTCAATCGGGAGGGGCGCTCCCGCGCCTTCATCAACGGACGCACCGTGCCGCTGCAACAGCTGCAGACCCTGGGCAACCTGCTGGTCGAGATACATGGCCAGCATGCCCATCAATCGCTGCTCAAGAACAGCCACCAACGCCATCTGCTGGATGCCTACGGCGGTCACCTGGAACTGGCGCAGGAGACCGCACGCCGCCACAAAGCCTATCAGCAGAGTGTCAAACAGCTGACGGAACTCGCCTCCGCCGCCTCCGACCGGGCCTCCCGACTCGACCTGCTGCAGTATCAGTGCAACGAACTCACCACACTAAACCTTTCCGCAGAGGAGCTGGAGACAATCGACCAGGAGCACCGCCGTCTGAGTCATCTCGACCAGCTGCGCCTGCAGTGCAGCGAGATCGTCGACGCCCTGGACGAGAGCGAGCCCTCGGTGCGCACGCTGCTGGCCCGCTACGGCGACCGGCTGGAGGAGTTGCAGCGTCTCGACGAGACCCTGAACGAACCGAAACAGATGCTCGAAACCGCACTGATCCAGGTCGACGAGAGCCTCGCCTTCCTGCACGGCTATCTGAGCGAGCTGGAACTCGACCCCGCCGCCCTGCAGCAGGTGGAGGAGCGGCTGGAAGCGATCCACGATGCCGCACGCAAATACCGCGTGACGCCGGAGACGCTGCCACAGCGGCTGTCAGAGATCGAGCGGGAGCTCCAGCAGCTGGAGCACGCCGATATCGAACTGGCATCCTTGGAGCAGCAGGTGGCCGCCCAGCAGGATGCCTATCGGCAGTCGGCCGGGCGGCTCAGTCAGACACGACAACAGGCCGCCAAGCGGCTGAGTGATGAGATCAGTCAGGCCATGCAGAAACTGGGCATGAAGGGCGGTGTCTTCGCTGTCGCCCTAGATCCACTGCCGCAGGAGAAGGCCGCAGCCAGTGGCCTGGAAACGGTGGAGTTCCAGGTCTCGGCCAACCCGGGCATGCCGCTGCAGCCGCTCAGCCGGGTGGCCTCGGGCGGTGAACTCTCCCGCATCAGCCTGGCCATTCAGGTCAGCACCATCCGCTATGGAGAGACCCCCACCCTGGTCTTCGACGAGGTGGATGTGGGCATAGGCGGCGGCGTGGCCGAGATCGTGGGTCAGATGCTGCGCACCCTTGGCAGCACGCGTCAGATACTCTGCGTTACCCACCTGCCCCAGGTGGCGGCACAGGCCATGCACCACCTGCAGGTCACCAAGCAGTCATCGCGCAAAGAGACTCGAACCACCATCTCGCAATTGGAGGCGGAGGCCAGGATCGAAGAGATCGCCCGCATGCTGGGAGGGGTCAAAATCACGCAACAGACGCTGGCTCATGCCAGAGAGATGGTGGGCCTGGCGGCTGCCCAGTAGCCTGCTTGAGGTGTTCGTTGCGCTCAGGGGTTGGCGCCCCCCCTCTCCCTGGCCCTCTCCCGCAAGGGGAGAGGGCCAGGGAGAGGGGGGATATAAACCTGTAAGCGCAGCGAACTCATCCACTCAAAACTAAAAACTCAACACTCAAAACCGCTGTTCAACACTGATCCTGTGGCTGAGTGGGAGCTGGCTGATCAGGGCACACTAGTGCCTGCCGTCAGCATCATCTGAATGCTCCTTGCAGCGGCCGTAGATAATCAGTGAGTGGTCCGCCATCTCGAAACCGTGTTCCTTGGCGATCTGGCGTTGTCGCTCTTCGATGGTGCTGTCCATGAACTCCGCTACCTTGCCGCAGACGATGCAGACGATATGGTCGTGGTGCTCCCCCCGATCCAGCTCGAAGACCGCATGACCGCCCTCGAAATTGTGCCGGGTCACCAGTCCGGCCGCCTCGAACTGGGTCAGGACCCGATAGACAGTGGCCAGGCCGATCTCCTCCCCTTTGTCGAGCAGCATCTTGTAGACATCCTCGGCACTGACATGGCGCTGGTCACTGTCCTCCAGCAGCTCGAGAATCTTCACGCGCGGCAGGGTGACCTTGAGTCCTGCTTTTCTGATCTCCTGATTATCCATCCCCCGCCCTCCGTTCAATATGTCGCTGTTGGTTTGAATGAGGTAAGATTGTCCGCCAGCATTAGATTGTACTCAGAATGAAAAAGATTCTCATCTCCATATTCCTGCCTTTTTTCATCCTTTCAAGCGGCTGCAGCAGCTGGGAGAACTTTTCCCTGGTGCACGTGCCGGATATCGAACAGGGAAATATCATCACCCCGGAGATGGTGGCACTGCTGGAACCGGGCATGACCAAGCGACAGGTTCGCTTCGCGCTGGGCAGTCCCATGTTGGTCGATGTGTTCCACGATGAACGCTGGGACTACACGCTGTCGATCAAACGACGCAACGAACCCCTGGATATCAAGCAGTTCAGCGTCTATTTCAAAGGCGACAGGCTCAGCCGCTACGAGGGTGACATCGAACCCGCGAAGAATGTGGAGACCGCTCAGGAAAAAAAGGAAATTCTGGTCAGCGTACCGGACTACGAAGGCGACATGGGCATTCTGGATCGCTTCTGGCGCTCACTCGGCTTTGGCGAGGAGCCCTGATCAACCGCCGCCCTTACGCATGACCTTGCCCTCGGCCGCACGCTTCTTGCGCGCCTCCTTGGGATCGGCGATCAACGGCCGATAGATCTCCACCCGATCACCGTCCATCAACGGCGTATCGAGTTTGGCCGCCTTGCCGTAGACCCCGACCTTGTTTTCGGCGAGATCGATCTCCGGGAAACGCTCGACGATGCCGGATTGCTCAATCGCCTGCGACACGGTCAACGGGGTCTCCGACTCGACCGTTACCACCGCCTGCTCCTCCATCCTGCCGTATGCCACTTCGAATTTCATTTTGCACCCTTGCCGTAGACTTCGTCGGCGCGTTTGCAGAAGGCGTCCACCAAGTTGTTGGCAATCTGATTGAACACTCTGCCGAAAGCCGCATCGATCAAGCGGCCGGCAAACTCGAAATCGAGCATCAGTTCGACCTTGCAGGCATCCGACCGCAGGGCGTGGAAGCGCCACCCCCCCTCCAGTTTTCTGAACGGTCCGTCACGCAGGACGATATCCATCCGCTCATTCTCCACCAGGCGGTTGCAGGTCGAGAAGCGCTGACGGATGCCGACTCTGGAGACCTCCAGTTCACCGCAGATCTGCTCTGTGCTTCTGGAGATCAGACGGCTGTCGCTGCACCAGGGCAGGAACTCGGGATAGGCCTCGAAATCGCATACCAGTTGGTACATCGCTGCGGCCGAATGGTGCACCAGGGCGCTCTTACTGACCACAGGCATGGGTCAGACCAGTCCGATCGCGTGCAGGAACACCACAACCACCGCCAGCGGCGAGATATAACGGATCACGTTCCACCACAGCTTATAGCCCCCCTCACCCATGGCGAACTCGTCGCGGCTCGAGGCGCTCTTCATGATCCAGCCGCTGAAAATGGCAATCAGCAGACCACCCAGGGGTAACATGATGTTGGCGGCCAGGTAGTCGAGCAGATCGAAGAAGGTCTTGCCGAAGAGCTGGAACTCCTCTCCAGACCAGATATTGAATGAGAAGACACTGCCGAGTCCAAGCACCCAGGTGGTGACACCGATCCAGGCGGAGGCACGGATGCGCGTCATGTTGCGGTTCTCCACCAGCCAGGCCACTGCCGGCTCGATCAGCGAGATGGCCGAACTCCAAGCGGCGAAGACAAGCAGGATGAAGAACAGGGTGCCGAACAGGTGGCCGCCCGGCATGGCACCGAAGGCGATGGGCAGGGTCTGAAAGATCAAACCCGGACCGGCCGCCGGTTGCAGGCCGTTGGCGAAGACGATGGGAAAGATTGCCATGCCCGCCACCAGCGCCACCAGGGTGTCGAGCGAGGCGATCAATATGGCGGAACCGGCGATGGAGGTCTTCTTGGGCATGTAAGAGCCGTAGACCATGATGGCACCCATGCCCAGACTGAGGGTGAAAAAGGCGTGCCCCAGTGCCACCAGCACCGGACTGCCGCTCACCTCGCACTGCTCGATCCCCGCCACCACTTCACAGTGGTAGAAGAGCTTGTGGAAATCGGGGGTAAAGAGGAACTCCAGACCTTGGGTGAAATACCCCGTATTGAAGGCGTATCCCACCAGTACCAGCAACAGCACAAAGAGGGCCGGCATCAGATAGGTCACCGCCTTTTCGAGGCCGGCCTTGACCCCCTTGGCGACCACGAACATGCTCATCAGCATGAACAGGGTGTGCCAGGCCAGCACCCGCTCCGGATCACCGACCAGGCCGTTGAACATGGCCTCCACACCGGCGGCGTCGACGCCGCTGAAGGCGTTGGCGCCCGCCCTCACCACGTAGGCCAGCGCCCAGCCCGCGATCACACTGTAGTAGGAGAGGATGAAGAATCCCGCCAGTACACCGCTCCAGCCGATCAGGGACCAACCGCCGTTTCGCCCCTCCTCCCTACTCAGACTCGCCATGGTGTTGATCGGGCTCTGCCGTCCGCGCCGCCCGAGCATGATCTCCGCCATCATGATTGGAACACCCACCACCGCGATACAGACCAGATAGATCAGCACGAAGGCGCCGCCGCCGTTTTCACCCGTGATATAGGGAAACTTCCAGATATTACCCAGTCCAACGGCCGATCCGGTTGCCGCCAGAATGAAGACCAGCCTCGACGACCACTGACCGTGGATGGATTCTCTCTCCGCCATTACACCCCGCCTTTGCGTGCCTAACTGTATGAAATGAAACTGCTTCATTCTGCGTAAAAAGGTCAGGATGCACAAGCCGGGGCAAGACACACCGACCTTCCTCTGCCGCCACGTCGCATGTTTTCCAAGTGATGCTGGAGCGAAACCAGTGCCGCGATTAGAATAGCCCGATGGCAAAGAAACCGAAGAAAAAAGGCCCGGGCGGAGCCACCATCGCCCTCAACAAAAAAGCCGGACACGACTTTTTCATCGAAGAGCGTTACGAGGCCGGCATCGCGCTGCAGGGCTGGGAGGTCAAGAGCCTGCGCGAAGGCAGGGTGCAGATCAAGGAGAGCTATATCACCATCAAGGAGGGCGAGGCCTACCTCTTCGGCGCCCATATCGTCCCCTTGTCCACCGCCTCCACCCATATCCATCCCGACCCCACGCGCACGCGCAAGCTGCTGCTGCACCGGAGCGAGCTGAACAAACTGATCGGCCTGGTGGAGAGAAAGGGCTACACCCTGGTACCCACCGCCATGTACTGGAAAAAAGGCATGGCCAAACTGGAGATCGGCCTGGCCCGCGGCAAGAAACAGCACGACAAGCGGGCCAGCGAGAAGGATCGGGACTGGAAGCGGGAGAAAGAGCGGCTGTTCAAGCACGGCTGAGCTGGATACTCGAAAACAGCCAGCCTGCCACACCATCGGATATTCGCCCTGGGTTCTACACAATAGCCAGGAACTAATCCCTCACTTATAATGTCTATTCACTAACCGTCATGGGGGCGACGTAGGCTTCGACGGGGGTTGCAAAACCTAAAGTGCATGCCGAGGGGCAGAGGACCTCGTAAATCCAGCTGCAAACTTATAGTTGCCAACGACGACAACTACGCACTCGCCGCTTAATACCCGGTAGGGTGCCGTCTGACTGGAGCCGTGCCTGTGCGTCCAGCTTTTCAGGCGTCATATCTCATAGGATCGCGTTGAAGCACGTTCGGGGCGGAGACGTTAAAACCTTACCGAAATCGCTTGTTGCACGCCCTGTCCGTCGGGTGGCAAC
>JARROA010000021.1:0-158089 GCA_037384425.1 Candidatus Thiodiazotropha sp.
TCGTGAGACAGTTCGGTCCCTATCTGCCGTGGGCGTTTGAGATTTGAGGGAAGCTGCTCCTAGTACGAGAGGACCGGAGTGGACGTATCTCTGGTGTTCCGGTTGTCACGCCAGTGGCACTGCCGGGTAGCTATATACGGACAGGATAACCGCTGAAAGCATCTAAGCGGGAAGCCCCTCCCAAGATAAGATCTCACTGGACCCTTGAGGTCCCTGTAGGGCCGTTGAAGACTACAACGTTGATAGGCTGGGTGTGGAAGTGCAGCAATGTATGAAGCTAACCAGTACTAATTGCCCGTGAGGCTTGACCATATAACACCCAAGAGTTTTGGGTCAGGTTCAAGCGAACGCAACAAACAACCCAAATGCGATCTTACCGAATGCCGAGTCGTTTCATCTGAAGCGACTCCACCAGTTTGCCTGGCGGCCATAGCGTGTTGGAACCACCCGATCCCATCCCGAACTCGGAAGTGAAACGACTTAGCGCCGATGATAGTGTGGGGCCTCCCCATGCGAAAGTAGGACACTGCCAGGTTTTTATCCCAAAACCCCGAATTCCTGTGAATTCGGGGTTTTTTTATGCTTGCAATTCGCGCTTTTTTCTCATTGAGCGTAAATCGGGTTTTTTTCTCCCGGAGATTCTTTAAACTCAGCGCATGGTTGTCACATTACTTCTGTTGTCGATAGGCCTGCTGTTTGCGGGCTACGCCTTCTTTCTTCTGTTTCGCCGCAGACGCTTGATGGCGGCCAGCGTCAACGGCTTTATCGGTCTTCCATTTCTTCTGGTCGGCGGCTTTTTCAGCCTGTTGCTGTTGAATCTTCAAACCTATCAGCAGCTCACGCACGAAGTCACACTGGCTGAGGTCCATATCGGACAACCTACCGACCAAGGCCTGCCGCTGCGTCTGGTTTATACCGGACATGCCGACACCTTCTTCATCCAGACGACCCAGTGGCGACTCGACGCCCGTTTCGTAAAATGGAAACCCTGGATGTCGCTGTTCGGAAAGGAACCAATCGTCAGGCTCGAGCGACTCGAAGAGAGGGGTGTGACCGCATCAGGCCGGGCAGTCATGAATCGTCACAATTTGGCATCCACACTGGCCTGGACTGATGAAATCATCTCTTCCATTACCGACCATATCGGTCTCATCGACAGTGTATTTGGCAGCTCCGTCTATATGCCGGCGGTGCCTGGAGCCGAATATGTGGTAACGGCCTCCATCTCCGGGCTGGTCGCACGTCCCCTGAACGCGCCCGCACAAAAAGCGGTGCTGGAGTGGAGCCGTCAATGATTCGTTACAGCGTCAAGCCGATTCACCCTGAAGCGCATCTGCTCGAGGTGCGACTTGTGGTCCCTGATCCCGGCTCTGGTCCTGTCACACTCTATCTACCTGCCTGGATCCGCGGCAGTTATATGGTGCGCGATTTCGCTCGCCATGTTGTTGCCATAGATGCGGAGTGCGACCAACGGCCCGTCCAGCTGATAAAGCTGGATAAGCAGACCTGGTATATCGGTGATGCCCTCGATAAGGCATTAACACTGACCTATCGGGTCTACGCCTGGGACCTCTCCGTGCGCGGTGCTCATGTGGACACCACGCATGCGTATTTCAACGGTCCCTGCCTCTTTCTGGGTATCCAGGGGCGTGAAGCGGAGCCGTGCGAAGTCGAGATCCTGAAGCCGGACGGAGAGCGCTTCGCCGACTGGAGATTGGCTGTTTCGATGCCGCCGCTCGAGACCGATCACATGGGCTTCGGGCGCTATCGGGTGTCCGATTACGAGACCCTGCTCGACCACCCGGTGGAGATGAGCGATTTCACCCAAGGTACATTCCAGGTACGGGAGGTGCCACACCGGTTTGTGATCTGCGGGCGGCAGGCTGCCGACCTCGATCGCATCTGCCGGGATCTCGGCAGGATCTGTGAAGCGGAGGCCGCGCTGTTCGGCGAACTGCCGGTCGAGGAGTATCTGTTCCTGCTCTGGGTGGTGGGAAGCGGCTATGGCGGACTGGAGCACAAGAATTCCACCAGCCTGATGATTGGTCGCGACAGCCTGCCGCTCCCAACTGCGACGGAGATGACACCGGGCTACCGACGCCTGCTGGGTCTCTGCAGTCATGAGTACTTTCATCTCTGGAATGTAAAGCGCATAACACCCGAGGTCTTTCAGCAGGAGGGAACGGCAAACGAGGTCTATACACGCCAGCTCTGGATCTTCGAGGGCATCACCTCTTATTACGATGAATTGCTGCTGTTGCGCAGTGGCGTCATCGAGATCAAGGACTATTTCGAAATGGTGGCCGAGGGTGTGACGCGGGTGATGCGCGGCAGCGGTCGAACCAAGCAAACTCTCGAGGAATCCTCCTTCGATGCCTGGACCAAGTTTTACAAGCAGGATGAGAACGCCCCCAATGCCATCGTCAGTTACTATGCCAAGGGAGCGCTGGTGGCGATGATGCTGGACCTGAGCATACGCATGCGCACCGATGGCGATATGTCCCTAGACCATGTCATGCGGGCGCTTTGGCAGCAGTACGGCAAGCCTGGTGTGGGCCTGCGGGAGGGTGCGTTCGAACGTTTGGTGGAAGAGGTGACAGGAATCGATTTCAAGGACGATTTCGATCGCTGGGTTCGCTCCACCGAGGAGCTCACGCTGAGCGAGACCCTGCGGGAATTCGGTATCGAGCTCCATCTGCTACCGGCGAAGAGCGCCGCCGATCTGGGCGGTGTGGCGGACAAGCGGCCTGAAGCGGAACAGGGCAAACCGGTGTTGGGCGCCCGTTTCGAGCAGCAGCCCGATGGTGTTCTCTTGTTACAGGTTTTCGATAGGGGCGCAGCACAGGCGGCCGGCCTGTCGGCAGGGGATCTCATCATTGCCGTTGATGGTCTGCGTATGGACGCCAAGGGTTTGGAAAGCTATCTGTCCCAGCAGGTGGCCGAGAGCCGGGTTTCTGTCCATCTTTTTCGCCGTGACGAGCTGATGGCCTTCGAGCTGAAGCCGTTGCCGGCACCGCCGGATACCTGCTCCTTTTATCTCAATCCGGAGCTCGATGATAAACAGAGCCGGTTACAAAACGGCTGGTTACAGGGCCATGCAAAGCGAGCTTGACCTCATACGTACCCTGGCTGACGGGAGCTTCCATTCGGGTGAGGAGTTGGGGCGACTGCTTGGTATCAGCCGTGCCGGTGTCTGGAAGCGGCTGCAACCGTTGAAGCGTGATTTCGGCCTCGAGGTCGATGCGGTCAAGGGACGGGGTTATCGCCTGCGCGAACCACTGGACCTTTTCGACCGGGAGGAGGTGTTGGCCCATATTCCTGAGGCCGAACGTGCGGAACTCGAGCGACTGCACCTCCATCCTGTGCTCGAATCCACCAATACCTGGATGATGCAGCAGGGTGCCCTGGGCGAATCCTCTGGTGCCGTCTGCCTGGCTGAGTACCAGCTGGCCGGCAGGGGGCGCCATGGCCGGCAATGGGTCTCGCCTTTCGGGCGTAATGTCTATCTCTCCATGCTCTGGCGCTTCGAGATGCCGCCGATGGAAGTCGCCGGTCTCAGTCTGGCAGCGGCTGTCGGGGTTCTGCGTGCGCTACACGCCTTCGGCTGCGTGGATGCGGGCCTGAAGTGGCCCAATGATATTCTGTGGCAGCAGAAAAAGCTGGCCGGTCTTCTGCTGGAGGTTTCTGGAGAAGCCGGTGGGCCATCACAGGTGGTGATCGGTGTCGGTCTCAACACCTGGTTGGGCGCGGCGGGAAATGCCATCGATCAGCCATGGATCGATCTCAGCTCCATACCCCATGTGGAACCGCACAGTCGAAGTCAACTGGCTGCACGCCTGATCACGGAGCTGAGACGGGTGGCCAGGGACTATCAGTCGTCGGGATTGAGCGGCTTTCTCGATGAGTGGCAGCGTCATGACCTGATGATCGGACAACAGGTGGAGGTGCGCAGTCCCAGTCAGTGTCATCGCGGCGAGCATCTCGGTATCGACGCCTCCGGTGCGCTGAAGTTGCGCATCGATGGTAAGCAACGGCTGTTTCATGCCGGCGAGGTCAGTTTGCGCCGCGATACGGAGTAAGCCGATGGAGCTGTACATGGATTTCGGCAACAGCTCAGTAAAGTGGGCAAGCGGTGAAGAGCTGGCACAGGGTGTCACCCACAGTTGCCCTTCAGGGGATCCCGCAGCCACATTGATCCCTCGGCTGCAGGGATCGAGGCGGCCTGCCCAGGTCCATATTGCTACGGTGCTGCAGCCCGAGCGCTTGAGTGACCTCCAAGCCTGGATGGCGTCGTACTGGCAGATCACCCCCGCCTTCGCTCGCACCCGCGACGCCGAGCTGGGCGTGGTCAACGGTTATCGCATCCCCGAACAGCTGGGTGTCGACCGCTGGCTGGGACTGTTGGCGGGGCGCGCCATTTCAAAGCGTCCCTTGCTTGTCGTAGACTGTGGCACCGCAACGACGCTTGACGGCATGAATGGAGAGGGTCGCCACCTGGGCGGCGCCATTCTGCCCGGGTTGGCGCTCTTTAGTCGCTGTCTTCGTGCGCATACCGATCTGCCGGATTGGGAAGACAGTGACGATATCGATGGATTTGCGACCGACACCGCAGCAGGGATCGCCTCCGGTGCTATGCTGGCGACCACATCGTCCATCGAGACCATGCGGGAGCGGTTACGTGAGGTGAGCGGCGGGGACGTCGACTGCCTCCTGACGGGAGGCTTTGCCAACCTAGTGGCGGATCACCTTACCTCGACCTATCGTTTGGTACCCCATCTAATTCTTCAAGGACTGAGACTTCAGGCAAGGCAAATCGAGAGACAATGAAGTGGCTTTTCTACATTCTACTGGTCGCCAATCTGGGGATGTTCATCTGGCTCTTCCCACAGCAGGATGGTGTGGCCTCACGCGGTTCGTCTCCGGCTGACGTGGGTCAGCTGCGTCTGGTGGACGAATCCGCTGGCGACGCGAATGGTGCCACTCAGGACGCTCCTCCGGAGATCCTGCCCCTCCCGCCTGTCACCGAAGCGGGTGCTTCCGGCACCCCAGAGCCAAGTCAGCCGGCCGAGTCGCCGCAACTGCCGGCTGTAGCCGAAGCCGACGAGCCGGCGCTTGCGGAGGAGACACCGCCACCCGAGCCGCCGGAACCGCCCAGCGAGCCGATCTGTGCCAGCGTCGGCGCCTTCAGCAAGCGATCCCAGGCCGAGTTGCTCTCGGTCAGATTACTGGCGCAGGGGGTTAAGACCGAAATCGCCTCCGAGGCTACAAACGAACAGGCCGGTTTCTGGGTGCTGATCCCGCCCCAACCTGATCGTGAGACGGCGATCAAGATAGCCAAGCAGCTTGAGGCGGCAGGTGTGGATGACATTTGGCGATTTACCAGCGGCAAGCTCGCACACGCCATCTCATTGGGATTGTTTAGGGACCAGGAACGCGCTCAGGCCCGTCGCGACAAGATTGCGGCAATGGGTTTCGAGCCCGAGGTCCAGCCCAGATATCGGGAGAAGACAAGCTACTGGCTTAATTTCCAATACACCGAGGAAAGCCCGCTCACCGAGGATCGTTGGCAGGAACTCAGCGAGGAAAATCCTCAGCTTGAGCTTAATGAGTCCCCCTGCCAATGAGTTTGCCAGACCCGGCCTAAATGCATAGAATTCACTGCTTCAAGCCGGCGTAGCTCAGCTGGTAGAGCAGCTGATTTGTAATCAGCTGGTCGGGGGTTCGAATCCTCTCGCCGGCTCCAAATATTCATATAAGACATGGACGTATAGAACATTTTGTTTCCCCCCAGGTTTCTCCCCAGCGTAAATTAGCCAGTATTGTTATGGGGTATTCGCGGTTGCGGGTTGAAAACGGTGCTGACGGCAGGCGGAACATAAGCGGCTGTCCACTGTACCGGCTATGCCATTTTCCGGCTGGATGGACACCATGAAGTCCCCGCCGGCCCGCATCTTCAGGCTGCGTCTACCCTTCCTGAAGCAAACGGCTTGCCATTTGTGTGATCCAGGTCGTCAATTTATTCTGGGGGCTGCCGAGAGAGTAATCGAGGCTGGTTTGGTAGCCTTGGGACGTTGGGACAAGGATTCGTTACGGTCCTGGTTAGCCGGGATTGGGCTGTTTCTGGATGACCGATGTGGAACTCTGGGTCTATTTTCGACAATGGATCCGCGCCACGCTGAAATGGGCAAGTGCTTTTGAGCCACTCCGCGCAACTGTTCAGTGATGAGCGGGTCACATTAACCCAGGTATGCGGCTCACAGAATTAGGATCATAATCCAACTTCGCCGGACTACGCGAACTGGGTCTCTTGCAAGTTACGAAAGATTAATCAAATATTAAGGCATCAAGAGCGGTAACTCTCTGAAGAACAGTGGTTAAACATGGGCTTTAAGGGCGTTACCATAGATAGCGGAGCTGTCAGAAGCTTGCTGATGGGAATGAGAAGGTTTCCCACTGGCCGTTTTCAGGAAGCTCCAAAATAGGACCATCCGGCTGGTTGCTGAGATTGCTGGGCAATTTAAACGCACCGTCGACGGAGATTAACGATGAAGCACCATATAGCACTATTTCTTCTGTTTGCGGTACCCGCATTAGCACAGGCTGCACCGCCGAACCCACCTCTGCTTTCAATCCAGGGTGGCGTAACCGTGGCACCGCCACAGATCGCACAAGATTCCGAATACCGCGGCATTCCGGATCCGTCCGCCGCCCTGGGCTTTGATGTCAGAGGCAACTATCCCGTAAGTGAAACAGTCACCGGCTCGCAAGGGTCGAAGACGCTGAGTTGTACCGGTACGGCATCGAATCCCTGCTTGATTGATGCATCAGGGGCGACATTCGATTCGCTGACACTGTCAGGATCATATGTGGTTCTGCAAGGCGGAAAGGTCAACGCGCCTGGCACCGATGGCCCGCATTTTACCGCGAGCTGCAGCAATTGCGTGATTCGTGATGTCGAGGTGTCCGGCCCTGGGGTCGATACCGGTCATTCGTCCGCAGTCCGCATGAGTTCCTATAGCGTCTGGATCGGCGGCAGCATTCACGGTTTCGGTGACAACAGAGTGGACGCGGCCGAACAAGATTTCCATGGCATGAAAGTCATGAGTGACGATGTCTGGGTGCTGGAAGCCGAAATCTATGATTGCAGTGGTGACTCCATCCAGGTTGGTGATGCAAGCCGGGGATCGGCTTCGAGAGTCTATATCGGAGGCGGCTACTTCCACCACAACCGTGAAAATGGTGTGGACATCAAAGATTCGCACGATGTGGTTGTATCCGGTGTCTACATGGAAGGATTCCGGCCGACGAGTTCCAGCCCGGGTGAGGCGTTTGTCGTCCACGACGACGCCTATGATGCACGGGTTTACGACAATATCATTCGCGATACGACCCTGGGCATGGTGTCCTCCGGTCGCAGCGGCCACATCATCGATGGAAACGACATTCAAGCGATCAAGACGGGCATACAGCTAAGGAATACGTCAAACATCACAGTCACCAACAACACCGTTTCGGCACCGACACGTATTGAGGTCCAAGGCGGCATTAGCGGTACTGTGCAGGATTAGTGATCAGTCCTTAGTAACTTGATCCGAGTGAATCTGGCGATCTGTGGATTTAAGTATCCTCAGGTCGCCAGTTCATTTTAAGGTTCACGCAATGTGAGCCGGCTTTCTTCTCTTGTGGGTCAATGGAGCACTCATGGGTGAGGTGGCAGCAAAGCCGATCGGCATCCTCGCCGGTCACGCCACATCCAGTGATAATCATCAGTCCCCGCCGGCGGTCCCTCAGCATGTCAAACAACCTCGCCCTACCAACGGGTGCCGCGGTGGCTGCGAGTCATTATGAGTGAGCCAGCACCCTGTCTTCTGCAGTGGTCTCCAGAGTCGGAGCCGGGCACTGCAAACCGGGATGTCTTTTCCGTCCAGTAAGGCATGTTGAGTAGTGATCGATGACCTTGCCCGAGGCGGCCAGACGAAGGCATTGGAAATGCTGTTCAGGTCGTGTCGTTTCGTGGCCGCCGCTTCGTGATGTCCTGAAATGCCGCCATCAGTGCCGCCGTGGAAACGCCGATCATGAGTACCCCGTTGATCGATTCCAGCGGCCCCAGCAGTCGATATTGACCCGACATGACGATATCGCCATAACCCAGGGTCGCGAAGTTGACTGCGGAGTGATAGAAGGCCTCTCTGAACCGTTCGAATTCGCCGAGGAGCTGGAACAGGAGCGCCCACACGGCGACCTGTCCCAGGTTGCCGAGAACCAGCAACAGCATGACGCTTTTGATGACCATTAGGTTGGACCAGAAGCCGGGTTCATCGATCCTGTTTTTCTGGCCGGCGTAATACCTGAGCACCAGGATCAGCAACACTGACTGCAACAACAGACACAGGACCATGGTGGAGAGGCCGAGGATGAGGTTCAACAGCATCAGGTGTACTCCTCATGAGCTGTGGGTGGCGTAACGGACGGTCGCCGCCACTCCCGCAACAGTTCCAGGGTGTAGACCGCCAGTCCGGCGTAGAGGGTCAAGGCCAGGAACAGTCCCATGCGAACCAGGAAGGCGGTAGTGACGTCCTTGCCGTTGGCGCTGTCCTGTACCGCCGGACCGATAATGATCAGCAGGGTGACGAACACATCCTGCCAGAAACCGGGGCCGTGCCGGCTGGGCAGGACGCGGTAGAACTTGCCGGCGATGTAGAGACCGAACAGGGTCATCCAGAGAAAGAACATCCACAGATTGACCGCTATTTTGAGGCCGAACCAGATCAGCACCGCCAGCAGGCCGGCAAGCAGGGTGGCCCCGAGGAGTTCCCGGCCCGCGGTCTTCGCGTCAGCGAGCGATACCTGCTGTGCCAGCACGGTCGATTTCATCATCAGCGGCATGTAGGACGCCGGATTGATCAGTACCAGCAGGTAGACCGGCATCACGATCAGGGTAGAGCGCAGGGCGATCCAGTTGAAATCGCCGGCGGTGCGCTTGGCTTGGGCCTGCCTGCCGGGCGGGGGCACGGGTTCGGGGAAGAGGGGATAGACCAGCCATTGGCTGAACGTCGCTATCGCGATGCCGATCGCGATGCCCTGGATAACCGCTAGCGAGAGGGCGGAGCTGGCTGCTCCGGCGGCCGAGATTAGCGTGATGCCGAGGGTCAGCAGGGTGCCGATGATGGCGGCGTTTTCCCGCGCGACTGTCAAGTAGGTGCTGAAGTAGATGCCGAGGGCGACGATCCCGATGCCGAGGGCGGCGTAATAGTTCAGGAGTGGGGTCAACAGGAGACCGCTGCTCAAGGTGAGCATCACCACCAGAATGACTTTCAGCAATCCCTTCAAGCCCATGGGGGGTGCCGGTTTGAGTGTGAGCAAAATGGCAAACAAAGGCGCCAGGAAAGGCAGAGGAAGCTGCATCGCATAAGCGATGACCAGGGCGAGCGCGGTCGTCAGGCTGAGGCGAAAGGCGCGTCTGGCGGCAACGGGCACGCCTTGGACGGCCTCAGTAGGCATAGGAGAGCAGGCTCATAAGGCGGATGTAGAGCTTGCCCAGCAGCTTCAACACGCCGTGACCCTCGGTATAGGCGATGACCGAGGCCTGACCGCCGACACGCAGCTGCCGGCTCAATATCTCCTGCTGGTCCACATCGAAACCGACGATGACCGGGAAGCGCTGGGCCTGACGCAGCCAGTCACGGCTGTTCTGCACGCTCGGCAGGGTGCCCGGCTTCTGGCTCTGACCGGTGTCTACACCGACGCCGATGCTGCGCACCTCGCCCACGAGCACTCGGCCGGGCAGGGCGTCGAAGATGATCTCCACCGGGCTGCCCGGTTCGAGATGGCCCAGGTTGTTCTCGGTGAACTCCGCGTTGATCCAGACATCATGAATGGAGACCAGGGTAAGGACCGGGCTGCCGGTGCCGGCATACTGTCCGACTTCGGCCCGCAGGTCGGTGATCACGCCGCGGGTGGAGGCGCGGACCACGGTGTTGCTCAGATCCAGCTCGGCCTTGTCGACGGCGTTCTGCGCCGCTTTCAGAATGGAGTTATTGGCCTCCTCGTCGCCGCCCTTCTGTTCGATGGCGCGCTGGATTTCGGCCTCGGCGGCGGTGACACTGGCGCGGGCCTGCTCGAGGGAGGCCTGCGAGACCTCCAGGCGACGTACCGAGATGGTGCCCGGGTCCTCCTTGAACAGTCGCTGCAGGCGTCGATAGTCCTTCTCCGCTTTCAGTTCGTTGGCCAGCGCGCCGCGCAGTTTGGCCTGCGCCGATTCGACCCCGGCTGAGCCGGCACCGACCTGACGCTGGGCGTTCTCGAGTTCGGAACGGGCGCTGTTGAGGGCGATGGTGTATTGGGAGGGATCGATCTCGAACAGGGGATCGCCTGCCTCCACCTCCTGATTGTTCTTCACCCAGACCTGGGTCACCGCCCCCGCCACCTTGGGTGCCACGCCGACCACATAACCCTGGACCCTGGCCTGGGTGGTATAGGGGGTGAAACGGTCGGCCAACAGGTACCAGACCAGGCTCGATACGATGAGGATGAGAATGACGAGAGCGCCCTTGTTGAGCGCCTTTTTCGCCGGGGCGGTGTCGCTCTCTACGGATTGCGTTTCATCGGGTGTGACCGTTTCATTCATACGGTGTCGGCTCCGTGGCGGAAGTCTGTCGGGTGGGCAAGGGAGCGCTCAACAGGTCGCCCCAATCGCTGCGCCGCTGCATAGTGTTGCGAACCGAGGCCGGTATCAGGTCACCGATGGGGGTCTCCAGCCAGCCGCCGCCCAGGGCCTTGTAGAGGGCGATCACCGCGCTGAGATGGCCGCCCTGGTTGGCCAGTTCGCGATCGGCCTGGGTCGCCACCGCCCTCTGGGCGTCGAGCACGCGCTGAAAACTTGAGTAGCCCTCGCGGTAGCGGGTGTTGGCGATTTCGAGGGAGCGCTCGGCGGCGACGACCGAGGCCCGCAGCAACTGCTGCTGCTGTTTCGTTTTGACGACCGTGTAGGCCGCGTCGTCGATCTCGCGCGCCGCCTGCAGCACCGTCTCCTGATACTGCTCGATGAGCTGTTGCAGGCGGGCGTCCTGAACCCGTACGTTGTTGCCGATGCGCCCGTGGTCGAATAGGTTCCAGGTCAGGGATGGACCGAGGCTGAGCAGGGTGTTGTCCGCCGATCCGTTGATTGAGTTGCCGGACCAGCCGAGACTGCCCAGGAGGTTGATGCTGGGATAGAAGTCGGCCTCGGCGATGCCGATCTGAGCCGACTGCACCGCCACCTGCCAGGCTGCCGTGCGCACGTCCGGACGCTGCAACAGCCGGCGCGAGGGGATGGTCTCGATCAGCAGGCTGTCCAGCTGCGGCAGCTCGCGTGTGTCGGATTGCAGCTCGGGCAGCTCGCCGGGCGGACGCCCCAGCAGGGTGGCCAGGGCATTGCGCGTCTTGGCCAGGGCCACCTCCAGGTCAGGGATGGTGGCGAGGGTGGCCAGGTACTGGGTCTTGGCCTGTTGCAGATCGAGTTCGGAACCCTGGCCCTGGTTGAACAGCTGTTCGGTGATGTCGAGACTGCGCTTCTGGATCTGCGCGTTCTTGCGTGCGATGTCGATGCGGTGCCGGGTGGTCAGATAGGTGAAGTAGAGGTCGGCGGTCAGGGCCACGAGCAGAACCTGCACCTCCTGTTGGTTGCTGATGGAGGCGAAATAGGCGGCGTCGGCCGACTCGATGCCACGCCGGAAGCGGCCCCAGAAATCGAGTTCCCAGGCCAGGTTGAAACCCGCCTGATAGCTGACGAAACTCTGCCTGCTGTTGGGCAGGGCGCCTCCCCGGTCCCGACTGTTGACGTAGGTGACGGCACCGCCGAGCTGTTGTAATTGCGGATAACGGGTGCTGTCGGCGATACCGAGTTGGGCACGGCTCTCCAGGATGCGCAGCCCGGCGATGCGCAGGGAGAGATTCTCCTGCCGGAGTGTTTCAATCAGCCGGTTGAGGGTCTCGTCGTTGAACAGCCGCCACCAGAAACGCAGATCCGCATCGTTGCGCTCAGCGGGAGTGATGGCCTGTCCGTAGAGGCTGCTCTTCCAGCTTTCCAGCCATGCCACCTTCGGCTCCTGGTGGTCAGGTCCGAGCGTGGTGCAGGCGCTCTGCAGTAACACCAGCAGCAGGAGCAGTGTGCGTGGTATCCAGGGTAAAAGGGCGGCACGCATGAACGGATTACTCGCTGCTCGTGTCACCCCCGGGGAGCTGGTCGGGGAGGGGGGCTGAGGTCTCCGCGTCCAGATTCACCCAGGCCATGAAGACCTCGTAGCTGACGGCCAGGATCACCGCGCCGATAAAGAGCCCGATGATACCGGCGGAGACCATGCCGCCGAGGGCGCCGAGCAGGATCACCGGCATGGGGGCATCGACCCCGCGTCCGAGCAGTATGGGCTTGAGAAAGCCGTCGGCCGCGCCCGCCACCAGCAGGTAGACGGTGTAGAACACACTGGCCAGGGTGGAAGCGTCGCCCGCCCACCAGAGGTAGGCGATGACCGGCAGGGTGATGAGAAGGGCGGGCAGCTGGACGATGCCGATCAACAGCACGATCAACGCCAGGATGCCGGCTCCCGGAATCCCGGCCAGCACGAAGCCGACGCCGAGCAGCAGCGCCTGAATGAAGGCCACGCCGACCACGCCGGCGGCCACCGAGCGTATGGTGGCCACAGTGAGCCGGAACAGCCGGGGGCCCCTCTCAGGCCCTGCCAGGCGGTCGTAGATCCGCTGCATGGCCCCGCTGCCCGATTCGCCGTAGGCCATCATGATGCCGGCCACGATGAGCGAGGCCAGGAAGAGGAAGATGCCGCCCGCACCGCTCTGTAGCAGCTTCAGGGCCGATTTGGTGGTCTCCTTGATCCAGGGCGCGTACTGCTGGACGAAGGCGGGGAAATCGCTGGCGGCCAGCTGCCAGGCGGCATGCAGCTTTTCGCCCACCAGCGGCCAGCCGGCCACGGACGGATCGGGCTGCGGGATGCTCACGCTGCCGCTGGACAGGGTGTCACGCACGCCGAGTATCTCGTTGACGAACGATGTCGCCACGAAACCGGTCGGCAATCCGATGATCAGCAAGCCGATGACGACGATGAGGGTTGCCGCCCGGCCCTGTTTCTGTCCCATGCGCTTGGCCAGGCCCTGATGCAGGGGGTAGAGCGCGACCGCCAGAATCAGTCCCCACAGCATCATGCCTTCGAACGGGGCGAAGATGCGGTAACTGAGGATGGCGATGAGGGCGAGGAGGGTGAACCTGATGAGGGTGTTCATCAGGTCGGCGGAGGCGGCATGAGTGGTCGTTGCTTCCTTTGATGTCATGACAGAAGACCTTACTTATTGTTTTATGCCCGTAATCCTAGCGGATTACACGGCTAAATGCGCCAGGATGGCTGCCATCCGGCGCGCTGACCTGCGGTAACCCGCCAGGTTCACCGCCGCAACATGGGGCGGGGTGAGGGTCGAGGCCGGGTCGGTATCGACGGCATCGGTCGCGGCGACGGAAGTGGTTTGACGGGGGGTCGTGGTGTGATCGGTTTCTCCGGTCTCGTGGGGCGTTCCGGAGGCTCGGGGCGAGGCGGAGGATTGACGATGATGACGTCGTTGCCGTAGTAGGGCCGACCGTAGTACCAGGGATCGTACCAGCCGGTGCCGTAGTAGGCGCCGCCACTGACCGAACCACCCGTGCTGGAGCAACCGCCAACAAGAGCCGCGATGAACAAGCCGAGGAGTAGCGTGCGAATGACGTTGAAGTCGATCATGATCACTTCTCCTCCCCGGTTTGGGTGTAGTCCCACTCGATCAGGCCGAGCGCCGCGCCGCTCGGATCGGCTATCACGGCTAGTCGTCCCTCCAACAGATCCGCTCTGGGCGCTAACAGTACCCGACCACCCAGGGTGTCCGTGCGTGCAACGGCGTCTCGGATGTCCGCGACCCGAACGAACGGCAACCAGGTGGGTTGCAGTGACGGGCGATCTGCGGGGATGGTCGTCACCGTGGCTCTGGCATGGCCGTGGGCGATCAGTATCAGGGTGTCGGGGAGCCGGCTCTTCGGATCCTTGATGACTGTGTAGTCCGCCAGGGTCTGGTAAAACCCGCCTGCGCGTTCGGCGTCAAGGCTGAGCAGCTGTTCCCATATCCAGTCGCCCGGTTCGGCCAGATAGTCCTGTGGATCACCTTTGCTGGTTTTCATGACGCCGAAGACGGCGCCCTCCGCATCCCTGACGATGGCCTGTTCACCCCGTTCAGGCAGACGCTTCGGTGCCAGCAGGACCTTGCCGCCATTGATCACCACCGATTGCAGGGCCTGCCCCACTTCGGTCACGGAGAGGTAGCTGATCCACCGAGGCCGCCCCTTTGAAGCCTGTTTCTGTGGTGCTTGCAGAAGACCGCTGATCGGACGCTCCCCGTTGAATGCGATCAGGTAGCTGCGCCCCGGCACATTCGCCTGCCGGAATTCCCAGCCCAGCAGGTCAGCGTAAAACCGCTTTGCGGTATCGATGTCATCCGTAATCAGATCAGCCCAGACAAACTTGCCGGGATGCCATTCGCCGCTGGTGCTGACCGGAGGCAGGTCGCCTGTGGCGGCATCGGCGGCGTGGAAAGGGAGAAGCACAAGCCATAGCAGAAAGGCGATACGTTGGGATTTCATGCGGGCTCCTTAGGTTGCAAGGCGATACGGCATTGTTGTTGCTGTTGTGGCAGTCCTTGATGTAGGTGGTCTCTGCCGTTGATCTGCCAGGATGGGAAGACGGGTCGGGTGGACCCTTTCCCCGAGCTTTGCGCTGTCTGTCCGAGTGGTGGCCTGTTGTTGTTGAGACTGGGCCTGTAGGTCGTCCCCGGAGTTGTTTGTCTGCAGCCTGGTTGCGCAAGCGATGCTTGCGCACAGTCTACTCCAAAGTTCAACTAAGGTGGGCCGTTTGCCCCCGGAGTGAGGGGGCAGACATCCTGCCCTGTTTTCATTCTCCGACTCGGGGGATAATGGCGTTCGATCGGGCCGTGCAAGTAGATGCCCGTGGCGTTGAGGAAGACAGGTATCAGGAGAATCCATGGCATCCGGATCGAAAAAGGTGATCTTCGCCGCCCTTGCGGGGAATACACTGATCGCTGTGACCAAGTTCGTGGCGGCCTTCTTTACCGGCAGCTCGGCCATGCTGTCGGAGGGGATACATTCACTGGTCGATACCGGTAATCAGGGATTGCTGCTCTACGGTATTGCCCGCTCTAAGCGCCCGGCCGATGACGAGTTCCCCTTCGGTCATGGCAAGGAGATCTACTTCTGGAGTTTTATCGTGGCGATTCTGATCTTCGCCCTGGGAGGTGGCATCTCCATCTATGAAGGGATCAAACATATCGAACACCCGGAACCGATCCAGAACCCGTTGATCAACTACCTGGTGCTTGGCTTGGCGATGCTGTTCGAAGGCGCGGCCTGGCTCTTCGCCTTCCGCGAGTTCACACGGGCCAAAGGCAAATGGGGCTATGTGGAGGCGATCCAGCGGGCCAAGGATCCCTCTATCTTCGTGGTCCTATTCGAGGATACCGCCGCCATGCTCGGCCTGATGGTGGCCTTCGCCGGCATCACGCTGACCCAGCTCACAGGCAATCTCTGGTTCGACGGTATCGCATCGATCATCATCGGACTGATCCTGGTCGGCACCGCGATCTGGCTCGCCTATGAAACCAAGGGGCTCTTGATCGGCGAGAGTGCAGGTCGCAACGTGGTGGAGGGCATCCGCAGCATGGTCGGGGCGCAGGTGCTGGTGGAACACGTCAATGAGGTGCTGACCATGCACATGGGGCCCGACTTCATTCTGGTCAACCTGAGCGTCGATTTTGCCGACCAGGCGACGGCCGGTCAGATCGAGTCGGCGATCGGCGAGATGGACAAGTCGATCAAGCAGCGCTTTCCCCAGGTCAAAAGGATCTTCATCGAGGCGGAAAAGCGCTCAGCGCGCTTGCCGGCCTGACAGCGCGGGGGGATGTGACGTATTCACAACAGGACGCTGGAGTGGGACGGCTGTGGTGCGGTTCGGACGGTGGAAGTCTGTCAGAGCCTTCGGCTGCTTGATGCTCGCATCGGCAATATATTATTTATCAGTAACTTGTGTGTATTTTTACGGGCGGCCAGAGGCGCGGATTGGTCTGGATTGCCGATCTGTGGTGGGGTGACTTCCCGTGGCGGGTGCATGCACTAAGGCTATTGACCCGACTGGAGGCAGTGGGTAGAATTCCGCCTCTTTACCTCGCCGGGACTCCGGCGGGTGGATAACGGTATATTTCGGGGCTAAAGCAATGTATGCGGTAATTCAATCCGGCGGCAAACAGTATCGCGTTTCTGAAGGCGACACCATCAGGGTCGAAATGCTGACCGCTGACGAGGGTGCATCCGTCGAGCTGGACAAGGTGCTGATGATCACCAATGGTGACGACGTCAAGATTGGTACCCCCTATGTGGACGGTGGCAAGGTGACGGCTACCGTGAAATCCCACGGTCGGGGCAAGAAGGTTAAGATCGTCAAGTTCCGTCGCCGCAAACATCACCTGAAGCGTCAGGGCCACCGTCAGTGGTACACCGAGCTGCAGGTCACCGGCATCAGCGGCTGAGGAGAGAGCAGAGATGGCACATAAAAAAGCAGGCGGTAGTACTCGTAACGGCCGCGATTCAGAATCCAAACGCTTGGGCGTCAAGATCTTCGGTGGTCAGGCGGTCAAGGCAGGCAACATCATCGTGCGTCAGCGCGGCACCCAGTTCCACAAAGGCGTGAACGTGGGTATCGGCAAAGACCACACCCTGTTCGCTACGGCGGACGGCAAGGTGGTGTTCGAGACCAAAGGTCCGCAGAACCGTAAATTCGTGAGTGTCGTCGCCGAGTAAACCCGACCCGGTTCCGCCACTCGAAAGCCTCGTCAGATGACGGGGCTTTTTACGTTTTGGCGGCTGATCAGGTTTCATATAACGCAAAGATCGCCATGAAACGCCAAGCGCACAAAGTGCATCAATCAAATCGCCTTGGTGCTCTTTGCGCGTCATTGCACTCTTTACGTTATATTCCACTCAACCCACGCTAAAACCACACCATGAAATTTGTAGACGAAGCCAGGATCAAGGTCATTGCCGGTGACGGCGGCAACGGCTGTGCCAGCTTCCGGCGCGAAAAGTATATCCCCAAGGGCGGGCCGGACGGGGGTGACGGCGGGGATGGCGGCAGTGTCTACCTGGTGGCCGACAGCGGACTCAACACCCTGGTCGATTTCCGCACGCAGCGCAGCCACAAGGCGGAGCGGGGACAGAACGGCATGGGGCGGGAGCGTACCGGACGTCGCGGCAAGGATCTGCAGGTACGTGTGCCGGTGGGCACCCGCGTCATGGACGAGACGACGGGGGAAACGCTCGGCGAACTGCTGGAGCCGGGACAGCAACTGCTGGTTGCCCGGGGTGGCGAACACGGTATCGGTAACGTCCATTTCAAGAGCAGCACCAATCGAACTCCCCGCCAGTTCACCCATGGCACCGAAGGCGAGCGCAGGGAGCTGTTGCTGGAGTTGATCCTGCTGGCCGATGTGGGACTGCTGGGGATGCCGAACGCCGGTAAGTCGAGTCTTATCAGCAAGGTCTCCAGCGCTCGTCCGAAGGTGGCGGACTATCCCTTCACCACCCTCTACCCCAACCTGGGTGTGGTCAGCCTGGGGCGCGATCAGAGCTTCGTGGTGGCCGACATTCCAGGTGTCATCGAGGGAGCGGCGGCCGGTGCGGGCCTTGGTCTGCAGTTTCTCAAACACCTGTCGCGTACGCGGTTGCTGCTGCACCTGGTGGACATCGCTCCGCTTGACGCCTCGATGGACCCGGCGCAGCAGGTGCGTCAGATCGAAAGGGAGTTGTTCGACTATTCGCCGGAATTGGCCGACAAGGAACGCTGGCTGGTGCTCAACAAGAAGGACCTGCTGAGCGATGAGGCGTTTGCGGAGAGATCCGCCGAGTTGGTGACGGCGCTGCAGTGGCGGGGACCGGTCTACGGCATCTCCGCCGCCACGGGCGATGGTCTTCGGCAGCTGACGGCCGACCTCATGGCCAGGTTGGAATCGATCTGGCGCGAAGAGGCAGCGGAACGGGAAGAGCCGTCTGACGACGAGGCGTGGGATCCTCTGCTGTAGTCGCCTGTCGATATCGGGTAGAAAGGGTGGGGGCCTGCTCCGCCAAATCCATAGGAAGGTGGCTGTGTGTTCAGCTGTTGATGCATAGGCTGGGTCAATCGGGGCCGAGTCAAACCAGTTACGAAAGAACAGTACAAATGATTAGCCGGGAAAAAATCGCCACCGCACGACGCTGGGTCATCAAGATCGGCAGTGCCCTGCTGACCGCCGACGGCAAGGGGTTGTCGCATGAAGTGCTCTCCCGCTGGGTGGCGCAGATGGCAGCCTTGGTCAACGCCGGTCATGAGGTGGTGCTGGTCTCTTCAGGTGCGGTGGCGGAGGGCATGAGTCGCATGGGATGGCGTACCCGGCCACACAATCTCAACGAGCTGCAGGCCGTCGCGGCCATCGGCCAGATGGGGCTGGTGCATGCCTGGGAGGCCTGTTTCCAGCAATACGGCCTGCACACCGCTCAGATTCTGCTGACCCGGGATGACCTCGCCGACCGCTCGCGTTATCTGAACGCCCGCAGCACCCTGCGTACGCTATTGAAACTGGGAGTGGTGCCGGTAGTGAACGAAAACGATACGGTGACCACCGACGAGCTGCGCTTCGGTGACAACGATACCCTGGCCGCTCTGGTGGCCAATCTGATCGAGGCGGAGTTACTGGTGCTGTTGACCGACCAGGAGGGGCTCTTCGACGCCGATCCCCGCTTCAATCCTCAAGCCAGCATGATCGACGAGACCCGGGTGGACAATGCCCGACTCGATGCGGTGGCAGGCGGTAGCGCCAGCGGACTCGGTCTCGGGGGCATGGTGACCAAGGTGCGCGCCGCGCGCCTGGCCGCCCGCTCCGGTACCGGCACCGTGATTGCCTCCGGCCGGCGCGAGCGGGTGGTGGAGGCCATCAGCCGTGGGGAAAAGGTGGGCACCCTGCTGGTGCCGGTGCAGGAGCCGCAGGCGGCTAGGAAGCGCTGGCTGGCGGGGCAACTGCAGGTCAGAGGCAGTCTCACCCTGGATGCAGGCGCCGTGCGTGTGCTGCGTGAGCAGGGTAGCAGCCTCCTGGCGGTGGGGGTCAGCGGTGTGAAGGGGAGCTTCTCACGGGGTGAGGCCGTGGTCTGTCTCGATCAATCAGGCTGTGAAGTGGCGCGAGGCCTGGTCAATTATGATGCTCAGGAGACAGCGCGGATCATGGGCCAGCCCAGTAGGCGCATCGAGTCGATTCTCGGTTATGTGGACGAGGAGGAGCTGATCCACAGAGACAATCTGGTGCTGGTGTAACGCCGTGCAATGATGACCCGGGTCAGTGAATAGTCTTTGCGCGCTTTGCGCTTCTTCGCGGACATCGCGTTATAAACAAAAAAACCGGCCATCGGCCGGTTTTTCGATTCGGCTTGCTGCGCCCCTTACATAGCCTTGATCTGAACGTTCAGGCGGCTTTTGTGGCGGGCTGCCTTGTTCTTGTGGATCAGGCCTTTGTTGACGGCGCTGTCGATCACCGGTACCGCGGCTGTGTAGGCGGCGGCAGCACCCTCTTTGTCGCCAGCGGCGATCTGTTTGGTGATCTTCTTGACATAGGTGCGCAATTCATTGCGCTGCGCCATGTTACGGGAGCGCCGATTGGTGGCTTGGCGCGCGCGCTTGCGGGCTTGGGCTGAGTTGGCCAAGGTCTTACTCCTGGATGAAACTGGCTTTGATAAAGGGGGCGAATTTTCCCCAAACTGGCGCGACTTGTCAACCGTTTTGCCCTTGTACATCCCAGCTGTTAGAGTCTGGCCTGAATTTGTCTTGCGCCACTCCGATGTCAATTCAAAAAAGATTATACTCGACGGGGGCATACGGCAGGTCGACAACAACAGACGAAGGATAATAACCCTGGCTTCCTTTCTCCGCTCATTCGCCGCTGTCGGCAGCAGTACCATGATCTCCCGGGTCCTTGGGTTCACCCGTGATCTGGTGTTGGCGCGTATGTTCGGGGCGGATGCCATGACCGACGCCTTCTTCGTTGCCTTCAAGATCCCCAATTTCCTACGCAGGCTGTTTGCGGAGGGCGCGTTCTCTCTGGCCTTCGTGCCGGTGCTGACCGAGTACCGTACCAAGCGCAGCAGCGCCGAGCTCAAGGACTTCATCAACAAGATGGCGGGCAGCCTGGGAACCGTACTGCTGATGGCGACGGCCATCGGGGTGCTGGCGGCCCCTTTGCTGGTGCTGATCTTCGCGCCTGGTTTCATCCTCGAGGGGGAGGAAAAGTACGATCTCGCGGTGGAGATGCTCTATCTGACTTTTCCCTATCTCTTTTTCATCTCCCTGACCGCCTTCTCCGGAGGCATTCTCAACACCCACAACCGTTTCGGTGCGGCGGCCTTCACGCCGGCGCTGCTCAATATCTCGCTGATCGCCTGCGCCCTCTTTCTGTCCCGATACATGGAGGTGCCGGTGGTCGCCCTGGCCTGGGGGGTGCTGATCGCGGGTGTGGTTCAGTTCACCTTCCAACTGCCCTTCTTGTATCGGCTGAAAATGATTCCGCGACCGCGGGTGGCGTTCAAGGACAGCGGTGTGGTAAAGGTCATGAAGCTGATGGTGCCGGCCCTGTTCGGCGTCTCCGTGAGCCAGCTCAACCTGCTGTTGGACACCCTCATCGCCTCTTTCCTCGTCAGCGGCAGTATCAGCTGGCTCTACTATTCCGATCGCCTGATGGAGTTTCCGGTGGGCATATTGGCGGTGGGGCTGGGCACGGTGATCCTGCCTAATCTCTCGCGCAAGCACTCGGAGAAATCATCCCAGGCCTTTTCCGATACACTGGACTGGGCCTTGCGCGTGACCATGTTGCTGGGCATACCCTGTGCCATCGGCCTGTTGCTGCTGGCTGGCCCCATGCTGGCGACACTCTTCTATTCCGAAGCCTTCAACGAACATGATGTGGCGATGGCGACACGCAGTCTGATGGCCTATTCGCCGGGCCTGCTGGCCATCATGTTGATCAAGATTCTCGCCCCCGGCTTCTATGCCCGCCAGGATACCCGTACCCCGGTGCGCATCGGTATTGTCGCCATGGTGTCCAATATGGTCTTCAATATCATTCTGGTGTTTCCCTTGGCTCATGCCGGGCTGGCCTTGGCCACCACCCTTTCCTCCTCGCTCAACGCCTACCTCCTCTACCGGGGGTTGCGCAACGACCAGGTGCTGATCCCGAGCGAGGGCTGGACAAGTCTGCTGCTAAGAGCCCTCGTCGCCGGTGTCGTCATGGGGGGCTTTCTGATCTGGGTGGTGGGTGATATCGGTTCGTGGCTGGCGATCAGCTTCTGGTTGCGCATCGAATATCTGGTGGTCTGGATCAGCTGCGCCGCCGCGATCTACTTCATTGCCCTGTGGCTGATGGGGGTACGGCCGAGTCACTTCCGTTCCGAGGTTCACTGAACCATTCGACAGGGTAGGATTCGGGGTGCCCAAGCCTGTCTCTTTGCCTATAATTGGCCGTTCCTGATACGGCAACACGCTATGCAACTCGTTCGCGGACTTCACAATCTCAGACCGGATCACCGGGGTTGCGTGGCGACCATCGGCAACTTCGATGGTGTGCATTTGGGCCACCAGTCGGTGTTCCGTCATCTGTTGGAGAAAGGCGCCGAGCTGGGTTTGCCGACCACGGTGGTCACCTTTGAACCACAGCCGCGGGAATTCTTCCAAGCCGCCTCCGCGCCGGCCCGACTGACCCGACTGCGCGAGAAACTGCAGGCGATCGGGGAAGTGGGTGTCGAGCGGGTGGTGGTGCTCGAGTTCAACAAACGCCTGGCCGCCATGCCGGCGGAGCTGTTCGTGGAGGAGCTGTTGGTCGAGGGCTTGGGTACCCGCTTCCTTTCGGTTGGCGATGATTTCCGTTTCGGCAGTGGTCGGCAGGGGGATTTCGCGCTGCTGCAGCGCATGGGCAGGATTAACGGCTTCGAGGTGGAGAACATGAACACCTACAAGCTGGATGCCGACCGGGTCAGCAGCACCCGAATACGGGAACTGCTCACCCAGGGTGATTTCGAGACCGCCCGTCAGTACCTCGGCCGTGCCTATCGCATTTGTGGACGTATCGGTCACGGCGACAAGCGTGGCCGCAGCATCGGTTTTCCGACCCTCAATGTCAATCTGCACCGTCGGGTGAGTCCGCTGCACGGTGTGTATGCGGTGAAGGTCGATGGATTGGACGATCGGCCGGTTCCGGGCGTGGCCAATATCGGGGTGCGCCCCACGGTGGAAGGGGATACCCGCTATCTACTGGAGGTGCATCTGTTCGGCTTCAATCGCGACGTCTATGGCGAGCACATCGGTGTCGAGTTCGTGCGCAAGCTGCGCGACGAACAGCGGTTCGAGAATTTCGAGGCGTTGCGACGGCAGATCCTGTTGGACGCCGATGCCGCCAGGGCGATACTCGGTGTAGTCGATTGAAGTCCCGGTCTCGAGGGACCCCGTTCATCTCAGTCGAAATCGCCAGGAAGCGGGCACAACCGTGCCTTAATCTTTGCGCACTTGGCGGAATTACGTTTCAATACGCTATTTTTTCGCACACTTTAACAGGCAGCCGTCCGTGAGCGACTACAAGCAGACACTCAATCTTCCACAGACCGACTTTCCCATGCGCGGCAATCTGGCTCAACGCGAGCCGGAGATGCTGAAGCGTTGGCAGGAGATCGATCTCTATCAAAAGGTGCGTGAGGCCTGCGTGGGCCGGCCCAGCTTCATCCTTCACGACGGCCCCCCCTACGCCAATGGCGATATCCACATCGGCCATGCGGTGAACAAAATCCTCAAGGACATCATCGTCAAGAGCCGCACCCTGGACGGCTACGACGCGCCTTATGTGCCGGGCTGGGACTGCCATGGTCTGCCCATCGAACTGCAGGTGGAGAAGAAGATCGGCAAGCCGGGCAAGAAGGTGACCACCACCCAGTTCCGTCAGGCCTGCCGGGAGTACGCCCGCAAGCAGGTGGAGGGGCAGAGGGCCGATTTCATCCGTCTCGGGGTAATGGGCGACTGGGACAACCCCTACCTGACCATGGACCACCGTTTCGAGGCGGACATCGTGCGTTCCCTGGGTAAGATTGTCGCCAACAACCACGTACAGAAGGGCTACAAACCGGTCCACTGGTGCACCGACTGTGGTTCGGCCCTGGCCGAGGCGGAGGTGGAGTACCAGGACAAGGATTCCTTCGCCATCGACGTGCGTTTCGCCGTGATCGACGAGGGGGACTTCCTGACCCGTTGCCACCACAGCCCCGAGGGTTGTGGTCAGGGGCCGCTCTCGGTGGTGATCTGGACCACCACTCCCTGGACCCTGCCGGCCAACCAGGCGGTGGCGCTCAACCCTTCGCTGGAATATGCGGTGGTGGAGTGTGAAGGCGCCAACGGCAAGGAGCGTCTCTTGGTCGCTGACGCCATGCTGAAGGATGTGATGGACCGCTACGGCATCGACCACTACCACGTGGTGGGCTACGCCAAGGGCGAGGCCTTCGAAGGGATGCAGTTGCAGCACCCCTTCTACGACCGCGAGGTGCCGGTGATCCTGGGTGAGCATGTCACCCTGGAGGCGGGTACCGGCGCGGTGCATACTGCCCCCGGCCATGGTCTCGAGGACTATGTGGTGGGTGTCCGCTACAAGCTGCCGGTGGACAACCCGGTGGGGGGCAACGGCTGTTTCGTCGAAGGCACCGAGCTGTTCGAAGGCCAGCATGTGCTGTCGGCCAACGAAAAGGTGATCGAGGTGCTGCAGCAGCGCGGCGCGCTGGTGCATGAGGAGCGGTTGCGTCACAGCTATCCTCACTGCTGGCGCCACAAGACGCCGATCATCTTCCGCGCCACCCCCCAGTGGTTCATCAGCATGGAGCAGAATGGTCTGCGCCAGGCCGCCCTGCGTGAGATCGAAAAGGTCGAGTGGATGCCCGATTGGGGCAAGGCGCGTATCCAGGGCATGGTGGAGAACCGGCCCGACTGGTGCATCTCGCGCCAGCGCACCTGGGGGGTGCCGATCACGCTGTTCGTGCACAAGCAGAGCGGCGAGTTGCATCCCGATACCCAATCCCTGGTGGAGCAGGTGGCCAAACGGGTCGAGGCAGAAGGCTTTGAGGCCTGGTTCAAGCTTGAACCCGAGGAGCTGCTGGGCGCGGCTGCCGTCGATTATGAAAAGACTCACGACACCCTCGATGTCTGGTTCGACTCGGGTGTCACTCACGAGTGCGTACTGCGCGCCCGCGACGGGCTGAGCTTTCCCGCCAATCTTTATCTGGAAGGCTCCGACCAGCACCGAGGTTGGTTCCAGTCGTCGCTGATGACCTCGGTGGCGATGAACGACTGCGCGCCCTATAAACAGGTGCTGACCCACGGCTTCACGGTGGATGCCGAGGGGCGCAAAATGTCCAAATCCCTGGGCAATACGATCGCGCCGCAGAAGGTGACCAAGACGCTCGGTGCCGACATCATCCGCCTCTGGGTGGCGGCCACCGACTACCGCAATGAGATCAGCGTATCCGACGAGATCCTCAAACGCACCGCCGACGCCTATCGACGTATTCGCAATACCGCGCGCTTCCTGCTATCAAACCTGAGCGGTTTTGATCCGGCTCAGAATCTTGTGCCATCGGAGCAGATGATCGAACTCGACCGCTGGGCGGTGGACCGCAGCCTGCAACTGCAGCAGGAGATCACCGCTGCCTACGAAAAATACCAGTTCCACCTCATCTATCAGAAGATCCACAACTTCTGCGTCAACGAGTTGGGCGGCTTCTATCTCGACGTGATCAAGGACCGGCAGTACACTACCCGGGCCGACAGCCTGCCGCGCCGCTCCTGCCAGACCGCCATGTACCACATCATCGAGGCGATGGTGCGCTGGCTGGCGCCGATTCTCAGCTTCACCGCCGACGAGATCTGGCAGTCGATGCCGGGCGAGCGCGGCGAGAGCGTCTTTCTCGAGACCTGGTATCCGGGTCTGTTCGCCCTGGACGAGGACGCCCCCTTCAACCGTGCCTTCTGGCAGCGGGTGATCGGCGTGCGCGACTCGGTGGGTCAGGCGATGGAGTCCTTCCGCGCGGCCGGCAACTCGTCCCTGGATGCGGAGCTGGACCTCTACTGCGAGGATAGCCTGAAGGCGCAGTTGGAGCGGCTCGAGGAAGAACTACGCTTTGCCCTCATCACCTCCGATGCTCGCGTGCATGCCCTTACCGACAAACCCGACGAGGCGCTGGTCACCGACGATCCGGGGCTGGCGGTTGTGGTGAAGGCATCGCCCCACGGCAAGTGCGTGCGTTGCTGGCACCACCGTGAGGATGTGGGGACCGACAGTGAGCATCCGGAACTCTGTGGACGCTGCGTGGAGAACGTCACGGGAGACGGCGAGCCCCGCCGTTTCGTCTGATGTCAGGGAGCAGGAACATGCTGCGCTGGCTCTGGATCACCCTGGCGGTGATCCTGCTCGATCAGGGGACCAAGCAGCTGGTGCTGCAGCAGATGCAGCTGCACGAGTCGATCACCCTGCTGCCCTTTTTCAATCTCACCTATCTGACCAATCCCGGTGCGGCCTTCAGTTTTCTCAGTGATCAGGAGGGTTGGCAGCGCTGGTTCTTCATCGCCCTGGCGTTCATCGTCAGCGGGGTGCTGTTGGCCTGGCTCTACCGTCTCGAAAGCCGGGAGTTGTGGACCGCGATCTCCCTCACCCTGATCCTCGGCGGTGCCTTGGGTAACGTCATCGACCGCCTGTTTCGTGGCGGCGAGGTGATCGACTTCATCCATCTTCACTACGGCGAATACTACTGGCCCGCCTTCAATATCGCCGATTCCGCCATCTTTGTGGGCGTCGCGATCATGCTCTTCGACGCCCTGGTGTTGAGCCGTCGCCGGGGACACTGAAGGCGAGTTCGATACCCGGCGTCAGAGCTCACCATCAGCGGCATGACGGCAGGCGTGTTGTTGCGTTCCTCTACCGCGACCAATCCTGGTTTCCGCATGACCGGTCCAGGTTTTTGTGATCATCGATGGGGATGGGTTTTTCGGGTCGACGCGGACAGAGAATTTCACGGTGTGGAATTCATGCAACACAAGGGGCCCGTCATCTGCCCGGGCGGCTGGAGTAACCGGTTCGTCACAATAAAAATATACATTCGTGGCCTTGTGATACCGCAGATCAGGTGATTACTGTCGCGGAAAGGCGACAAATTCATCTGACCGTAGCGAAATTGCAATAGCCGTTTCGTAATCTCTTAACTTCCGTTTTTCAGAATATGCCACAGAAACCACTTTCTGTTTCTGAAACCTACGGAGTTATCTCAATGAAAAAAATCCTCTCACTGGCAATTGCGGCCGCCCTGGTCGCACCCGCCGCTGCCATGGCCGACGCCACGGTCTACGGCAAGGCCCACTTCATCATCGCCAACACCGATGACGGCACCCAGGATGTGTGGAGTGTCGACAGTATCGACTCGCGCTTCGGCCTCAAGGGTAGCGAAGACCTTGGCGATGGCCTCAAGGCCGTCTACAAGTTTGAGTTCGGGGTCGAGCCGGATGCCGGCAGCACCTTGAAGAACCGCAATCAGTACGTCGGACTGGCGGGCGGTTTCGGTACCCTGCTGCTGGGTCGTCACGACACCCCGCTGAAGATGTCCCAGGGCAAATTCGACCAGTTCGGCGACGTGCCCGGCGATATCAAGACGGTAATTCCCGGTGAGGATCGTGTCAGCAACGTCATCGCCTATGTCTCTCCAGATATGAGCGGCTTCTCTCTCGTGGGCGCCGCCGTGGCCGGTGAACAGGGTGACTCCGCCTCCGGCGACACTCAGCTGACGGGCCTGTTCGATCATATCTCACTGGCCGGTCTCTACAGCAACGGCCCGGTCTATGCCTCTTTGGCCTACAACACCTACGATACCGGTGGCTACAACGTCGAGCCCTCCCTGTTGCGCGGAACCTTCATCTGGAAGGCCGATATGTGGCAGGTCGGCGGTATGTTCAGCAGCTTCGACTTCGACGATGCGGCTGAAGACGCGGATGCTTTTGGCGTGAGCGGTAATATCAAGGTCGGCGCCAATGGCAAGATCAAGGCCCAGTATCTGGTTGGCGACGCTCCTGTGACTAAGATCCAGAAGCTTCCCATCGATTTCTCGCCGAACATCACTTTGCCCGACGGAACCACGGACAACGAAGTTACCCAGATCAGTGTGGGTTACGAGTATGCGATGAGTAAGCGTACCAAGCTGCACGTCGGCTATACCACCTATGATGAAGATCAAACCAATGCTGAGGAAGATACCTTTTTCGGCGGCATCATCCATAAATTCTAAGTTGTCAGTGAAAGACGGTGAGTTCCTCTCCTGAGTGGGGGCTCGCCATTTGGCCAGGGACGGCCGCTCAGAAAGTTTGAGAATAAGCGCTCGAGTTCGTCCAGGATGACGCTTTGGTTGAGTGACGGGACCTCTCGGGTCACTCTGGTCTTGACACTCTGAAATTCAGAGTTATATTACTCTGTAAATCAGAGTTAATGCTAAGGGTGGAGTATCACATCATGTTTGCGTCATCGATGAACGGCGGTCGTCAACAGCTGCAGTCGATTCACGCCATGCTTTCGAGCGGGCATGCCAGTATCCGGCTGGAACGACATACCTTCATTCTCTGGGGACTGGCGGCGGGTGGACTGATCCTGCTGGTGCCGCGTCTGTTCTCGGTGGAACTGCTGGGTGATACCAGCCAGCGACTGTGGGCGCAGAATCTCCTTATCTCGATGGTGTTGCTGGCAACCGGGATCGTGGATGCGCGCTGGACCGCACGCGCCCGACGCCGCCGCGACGAGAGCCTGTCGTTCGTGCAGCGCCAGATCACCAAGCTGTGGTGGATGTTGATCGCTCTGGTGGTGGTGATCAATGTCGGCATGAATCTCTATGGCGGCGGATACTTTTTCTACGGCATCACGTTGGTGCTGACCGGTCTCGGCATCTATGTCTATGGGCTCTTCTCCCGTCAGCTGTTGACCTGGAGTGGCGCCCTGCAGATTCTGCTCGGTCTGGTCATGATCGCCGTGTCACCGGAGCTGCATGTGCAGGAGTGGGTCACCGCCAGCGCCTTCGGTATCGGATTCCCCGCCTTTGCCTGGATGGTCGACCGCACCTCGCCACGACATGCGCTGAAGGAACTGGCGTTGAGTCTGACCTGGCTGGCATTGGTGCTGGTTCCGGCCGCCATCGCCATCCAGGTCTTTCATGGCCACCGTTTCAGCGAGTGGTCGCAAGTCGCTTGGCAGGACTACCAAGGTGGCTCGGGCGGTATGCAGGAGGGGAGGGTCGTGCTCACTCTGCCTGTGGGTACTGAGGTGCCGATCGCCGTGCAAATCTTCGGTGATCTATTGCAGCCGGTGACACAACCGGCGCCGTTGATCATGCGCACCAC
Source organism: Candidatus Thiodiazotropha sp. (assembly GCA_037384425.1). GTDB lineage: Bacteria > Pseudomonadota > Gammaproteobacteria > Chromatiales > Chromatiaceae > Thiodiazotropha. The sequence goes on from JARROA010000021.1 coordinate 28,548, forward strand.
GAAACCCCTGCAACTGGCATTTGAAGACGGCGAGGCGCTGGGTTTGGTGCGCATCGACGACGGCGACTGGCGCTCCGGATACGACTACAAAATCAGGTTGAAGGGTGTGGAGGGGCGTTTGTCACCCGAGCAGGGGCCATCCATCGACATGCAGTTTCAAGTCACTTTCGGGAGGTAGAACCATGGGTGAATCGGACCTCGATCCTTTATTGCATCAGCCGGTTCGGACCCGGCTTGCAGCCTATGTCGCGGCACGTGGCGAGGCAACGTTTTCGGAATTGAAGCATGCGCTGGAGACCACCGACGGCAACCTTGAGGGACATGTGAAAAAACTGGTCGCGGCCGGATATCTGAAGGCGGTCAAGTCAAAGGGGGCCGGTAGGCCGCAGACACTCTACAGATTGTCGAAACAGGGATTGCGGGCTTTTCATGACTATGTCGCCGCTTTGCAACGGCTGTTTCCCGAAATGAGCGAACCCAGCGCAAAACACACAACGACAGCATGCCGAAAAGGTCTCGACTGGCAGACCAACTGAGCAACTGTGTTACTGCCTATTGAATTAACGTTAACAGATCCCAGGAGGATAAGGATGAAAAGAGAGGTTTTAATACTGGCAGGCATGTTCATGCTGCTGTCGGGGTGCGCTTCGATACCGGAGCCGGAACCCGGCGCGCTGAGTCAACTGCCCGTGATCGAATTCGGTCAGCCGGTGCCTGCCGACGGCAACTATGTGCTCCACTTTCCGCAGGACAAGTCGATCGAGATGCCGGTCAGTTTCGAAGGCAACCTGTTTCAGGCGCCGACACGTGAAGTTCTGAGCGTGAAACTGAACCGGGATATCTACGTCCACAAGGAATGGCTGAGCTATGATGGAAAAAACTGGATCGATGCGAATGGGGCAATGGACCTGCAGGTGCATGTGGTGATTCCAGGCTATAGCCATCCCGAACCGGGATATGTCCTGCTGGAGATGAATGCGGTCGAGTGAAGTGTCGCCAGTAGCAGCTGCACCTGAGCAGCGGTTGTTGCAACTTCGCTGTCAGGCGCGGCCGCTTTAGTGATGTCGCGCAGGGGGTAATATTCCTCTTCAACCCTTGTGCATGACATAAAAATTGTTCTGGAAGTCATGCTCGAGCTGGTGGACGTCGACGTTCGTGAAGCCGGCCCGTTTGAGCATCTCAATAGCCATCTCCTCCCCCCACATGGTGCCGAGTCCCGCACCCCTGCCGGCAAGCGATACAGTCATGCAGTGCATGGTAGAAAGGGTGTAGAGCAGGGGGGCGATCGGATGATCCAGATTGTTCTCCAGGTGAGACGAGGCACGAATGTCCTGCATCAGGAAGGTGCCGCCCGGTTTGAGTGTGCGGTGGATGCCGTCGAGCACGCTCTGCGGGGTGATCTGGTCGTGAATGGCGTCGAACGCCGTGACCAGGTCAAACGCTTCCGCATCCGCACTCGCGTCGAAGCCGGTCAGGTCGCGCCGTTCGAAAGTGACGTTGCTCAATCCCTGCTTCATGGCCTGCTTGCGCGCATAGGCGATGGCCTCTCCTGAAAGTTCATAGCCGACGAATGCACTGTTGGGAAAACGTGCGGCAAGGTGCAGCAGGGCGCGACCGCGACCACAGCCCACATCGAGCACCCGGATGCCGCGTTCCAGATCGGTCAGGCGGTCTTCGATCAGGGGCAGGATATGTTCGTCGAGCCCGGCCAGAACGGTCTGACCGCTGTCCTCGGCCATAACTTCGTGGAAGCGAGGGTAGTGTTCGTAGCCGACACCGCCGCCGTCGCGGAAGCAGTCGATGATGCGATCCTCCACTTGCGCCAGCACCCCGATGTACTGGGCGAACACGGCAATGTTGTCGGGGGTGGCGGCACGCGTGAGCAGGGCGGCGTGGGTCTCCGGCAAGGCGTAGCGGTGCGTGGCGGCGTCGTAGGTCAGAATGCCGCCGGTTACCATAGCCCCCAGCCACTCCGTGACGTAGCGACGGTCGAGGCCCGTATGGCTGGCGATTTCATCCAGCGTTGCCGGTGGGAGTTCCCCCAAGGCGTCGAACAGCCCGGTGCGATGGCCGATCGAGACCATCAACGACAAAGCGCCTTGATTGAGCATGTCGAGCAACTGCTCGGCAAATTGGTCGACGGACTTGTTCTGAGTGGGCATGGGGATGCAGGCATTACACATGGTGATCTCTCCTCCAGTGGATTGGTGTGTCGTGTGTAAAGCCTAGGTGAGAGTTTTTTATGTTCTCAATACAGAAAAAGAAAAATAGTTTTCTGATGGTATCTGGTTGATTCGCAATGGCTAATGCTGAATGGTGGGGGTTGTGCCGATATACGCATGGGTCTATCCGAAGGGGTTTCTGACCCATGGTATAAAATAGAGGGTCAGTACTACACACAGGCAACACAGGACAGGCCATGCCCCGCGACGGCACCCTCACCCGAAACAAGATCATGGATGTGGCGCAACAGATGGTTCTCGATGTGGGCCTGACGGGCACTTCCGTGGAGAAAGTAATCGATGGCGCGGGCATCACCAAGGGTACCTTCTTCTACCACTTCAAGACCAAGCACGATCTGGCGGCGGCCCTGATCGAACGCTACGCGGATGAGGACAGGCACCACTTTCACGACTTCATGCAGAAGGCCGAACAGCTTGCGCGTGATCCTCTGCAGCAGCTGCTCATCTTCATCGGTCTCTTCATCGAGATGACGGAAAAACTGGAGGATCCCTTCCCGGGATGTCTCTATGCCGCCTATTGTTACCAGAGCGGGGCCATCTCTTCGGATGTGATGGAGCAGGTGGAGCAGATGATGCATTTCTGGCGGGAGAAGCTGAGCCAGAAGCTCGAAGCGGTGACCGAACATTATCCGTCACGGATTCCCGTCACCCACACTCAGGTTGCGGATCATGTGCTGACCACCTTCGAAGGGGCCTTCATTCTGTCGAAAGTGATGAAGGAGCCGAAGCTTGCTGCAGAGCAGTTGATCCAGTGCCGAAACTATCTCGAGTTACTGTTTGTGGCCGAGAGTGAGACCCGCCCCAGATCTTCCTGAGCATGTTACTCGGCTGAATCTGGGTCGACTGCCATTCCCCTTTTGTCACCGGCAGATCACAGAGACGGGGAGAGCATCCGCGGGACCGAGAATCCTCCAATCCTCATCGGGCCGGATACAATAGATAAGGCCGTTTTCGGTGACCACGCGAATCGTTCCGTCGGCGAGGGCCTTGACTCCCGGTGCCTCGGTCTGAGGATTCAACGCCCGCTCCAGCGCCGATGCGACGCCGCCATGGCCGGATTTCGTCTGATGAGCGTCCTTGAGCGCCATCTGTCGCGCCAAGTCACGGGCAGTGGCGAGGATCGCGGTGCTGGTCGTGCGGTCATGTGCGGGTTTCATTGTTGGCGGTTCGGAGGTTTCCATCTGCTCTGGTGTCTTGGTCTCGCCACTATCCTTTTCCATGCTCTTGGCGAGATCCGTTGAACGCGGGTCCGCCGGATTCAGCGGCGCTTCGATTTCGCTCTCCATTTGTTTCGTCGGGGTAAAGATGAGATGAAGGGTCCTGGATGCTGCCGGGACGGCTGCGGTTTCTGTGTTGCGCAGTGGGTTGCCGATCCGCCAGAGCAGAAGCGCATGCAAGACGAGTGAAAGTGACAGGACGAGTGCGAGTCTCCTGCTGGGAGGCGTTTCGGGGCGTGACAGACCGATTGCTTCGTGCACTTTGCCTTCCTGTCAATCCTTGGCAGGTATTGGACATCGAAAGCGGTGTCTTGTTGCGCTGTCCGGAGGTCGGCTGCTAGAGGCGGCTCAGCATTGGCCTGGGCTAGGGGGCTGGATCTATTCGGCGTGTGCTTCCAGGAGCGGTTTCACCAACTGGTCGAACAGCTGGTCATCGAGGATTCCGCGGTGTGCGCGTACGATCTCACCCTGTTTGTCGAAGATTACGGTATAGGGGATCAATCCCGTTTTGTTGCCCCAGGCTTTGAGGATGCTCCTGCTCTCTTTCGCTTTGGCGGCCAGAACCGGGTAGTTGATCCGCAGGGAGCGTTGCACGTTCTTCAGTTTACGCGGGTCGTCGAGCCCAAGGCCTACGACCTGTAAACCTTGTGCGCCGAATTTGTCCTGGTACTCGGTCAGGTGCCCGATTTCCGCCAGGCAGGGGGAGCACCAGCTGGCCCAGAAGTTCAGCAGTAATACCTTACCCTTCCACTGTTGCAGGTTTTGCGGCGTACCGGACAGATCGGGATACTGGGTGTCGGGGATGGTGGGACGCCCGCCATCCTTGGCGAGGACTGGCTGAAGCAGCAGTGAGAACGCCAACACCAGCCAGCCGCAGCGGGTCAGGTAGCGACGGCCGGCGGGCGATTGCGAGCCTGCGGCCGGCCGTAGGCCGCTTAAACCGTAGCGCAGCTTACTGTGCGGCATCCTTCACCACGTGCCAGACCACCTGATACTGTTCCGCCAGCTGATTCATGTAGTTGGCCATCTGCTCCGTGATCCAGATCTGACGTACCCGGTCGCGAACGCTGAGATAGCTTTTCTGACCGCCGGGCCGACGCTCCAGGATGGTCACCAGATGAAAGCCCCGCGGAGTCTCGACCACCTCGCTGATCTGATTGTCTTCCAGCGCGGCGATGGCCTGCTCGATGGCCGGGTGCGCGCTGCCCTCCATCTGCCAGCCCATGTCGCCTTTGTGCTCCCGGCCATAGGGATCGATGCTGTATTGACTGGCCAGTTCGAACAGGCTCTCGCCTTTGAGGATGCGTTGGCGCAGCTGCTCCGCCTCTGTACGGTTGTCAGTCACCAGCTGGCCGATATGTCGGCGCTCCTGCAGTCGTCCAAGCTGTGGATTGGCGTCGTAAAAATCGCGCAGGGCCTGTTCGTCGGCCGTCCACTCGCCCTGTTTCCGTTCCATCAATAGGGCGGGGAGTCGCTCTTCGGCAAAGCGGTCCAGCTTCGCGCTGACGTCGACTCCAGCCTGTTCGGCCGCTTTGGCGACGGTCAGCAACTCGGCGCGCTTGTAGAGCTGCTCCTTGATCCACTCTGGATTGGTCGGGGCCTTTTCCTGATGCCGGATCAGGTCGCCGTAGGTGATGGAGATGCCGTCGCCTTCGAGCAGCACCGTGTCGCCAGCGGTGGTGCCGGGTTTGATGCGGTCTTCATGGAGTTGTATGTGGTAGTCGTCGCGCAGTTTCTGAATGGTGTGATAGCGCAGGCTGCGATAGCTGTCGGCCAGCCAGGCGGAGCGTGCCGCCGCCAGACCCTCGCTGTCGCTGCCGAATTGGGCCTGCATGTCGGCCATGACGTCGGCGGGCACCTCGATGTGTGCGCGCAATTTATCCATGTAGTGACGATAGAGCAGGCCGAGACGGAAATTTTCCAACTCCTCGATGAAGGTCGGTGTCTTGTCGAGTTCGAGCCGTTTCGCCTCCAGTGTCAGCAGTCGGGACGCCACCAGTCGTTGCAGCATGCCGCCTCGCAAGGCGGCCTGATCGTTTTCATCCATGCCGGGAAAGCGATCGGCGAAAGGAAAGCTGGCCATGGCCGATTCGAGCTCGTCCGAGGTCACGGCCAGCTTGCCGACCGTGGCCAGGACCTGGGATTCCGCCAGCGCAAAACAGGGCGGGGTCAGGCAGACCGCGGCTGCCAGCAGGCCGCGTTTGATGAGTGCAATGGGATTCATATGTGAGAACCTGATACCGGTAAAAAAAGCGGGGGGTGATATCACCCCCCTCGTATTCCAGAGGATTGTGCAGTCAGGCCACGTCGTGCAGACGGGCCTGACTGCGGGCAGGGCGATCACTCTTCGGGGATCTTACCACCCAGGTCGGGTGCACTGGCGTGCATCCAGGAGACGGCCGCATCGTAGTCTTCGAGGATCGGTTTGCCTTTCCAGACATGCTCCTCGTCATCTGCGATATGCGGTACCCCATTCTCGTTCACCTCATGACAGGCGGCGCAGCGGAAGGGTCCGTGGGAACCGTCCGGGTTGTACTGCGGTGCCTGGCGATAGGTGGTGATGTCGGTGTCCGGGGTGACCGGATAGAGGCCGTGGATCGACTGATGACAAGACTGGCAGGCCAGTCCGGCATGACCCTTGGAGTAGCGCATCAGGCTGTGCTTGCCCGGCTGGTTGATCGGGAAAGCCACGCCACCCTGGCCCTCGACGAAGGGTGCCGCATGGCAGTCCGCACAGTGGGGTGCGCCGGCGGAGAGCCAGTAGTCGCGACCCTTGGTGGCGGCGTCATAGGGCACAGCCGCCGCGCCGGTGGCTCCTTCGGGCAGCTTCAGCGAGGCGATGTCGACGGCCGGATTGGCCGACAGCGGTACCACATTGATGTCGCCATCCACGTCCTTGGAGACCATCGGGCCGTCGCCCTTGAGGGCGATGACGGCGATGTCGGGGACCAGACGCTCCTTGGCCCAGGTCAGCAGGATGCCCGATTCGCCGGGGGTGTCGTGACCCTTGGCATCCAGCACCACCTTGGGATCGAGATATTTACTCTCCAACTCCTTGCGGCTGACACCGATGGCCTTGGCGATCTCGTCGAGCGACTTGTTGCGCAGGGTCGAGCCCTCCTGTTTGAAGGCGTTGCTCAGGTTGTCGCGCTGGTAGAGTTCGCGCGACAGCTGGCTGTGGCAGTTGGTGCACCAGAGGCCCTTGCCGCCCTTGTCGTTGCCGATCTGGGAGACGTTGGCCTGCAGCCATTCGCCGACCGCATTGAGATGCTCGGGCGTACCCACGCCATCCTTGTCCTTGCCCGGATTGGAGTGGACGTCGCGGCCCACGTAGCAGCCGCCGGCGGCATCCCGGTTATCCCCGTCCGCATAGTTGTTCTTGCCGTCGGGGGTGATCGGGTACATCTCCATGTTGCCGTCCTGACGATGGGCCGGATGACAGCCCTGGCAGGCGGCGGTGCGCCCCTGGGAGTCGGGCATCGGCGCGGCGGTCTGATGTACGGTGTGGACCGCCTGGGTCAGCGGCGGCACCGTCTTCTCCTCGCCGGTCTTCTTGTCCTTGAAGGTCTTGGCGCCCAAGACACCGATCACGTTGTCGGCATGGCACTTCTGACACAGGACCGGATCCCGCCCCAGCCGGTTCATGACAGCGCGGCTGTTGGGGTCGTAGTTCTTCAGGAACTCGGTGCCGTTGTGGTCGTCATGCATCTCCAGGATCGACACCGAAGTGGCCTTCAGGCTGGCGATCCAGTCGCTGGCGCCGAGGCCCTTCCAGAAGGCCCGCTCCTGCTTGTAGAGGGCGTACTTGTCGCCATTGGCGGTCTCGCCTCCGTGGCAGTTGGCGCAGTTGGGAATGTCAATGGGGTTGGTGCCGACGAAGGTGATGGGTTTGCCGCTGTGGCTGTCGAGTACCGGTTCGCCGCTATCGGCGTCGACCAGGCTCACCCAGGCCTCCTGGAAGGGCTGGATGTCGCTCTCCACCAGGGTCAGCGGATCCTTGGCTGCCGCGCTGTCGTTGAAGGGGGTCAGCGGCAGGCCCAGAGCATCCCAGATGCCCGGGTTGGTCAGCACGATCGGCACATTGTCGAGCACCGGTGATTTGGTGAAGACGATGGTGCCGACTTCACCGGTGTAGTGCAGATGGCCACCCTTCAGCGGACTGGGTACGGCCGCACCGGCGGGGCCATTGTCACGCGGTACCGGCACCTGGATGCCGACGAAAGCCTTCTTGGCGTCGGCGCTGGTATTCTCCGGGTTGGTGCCCTTGAGGTCCTTGTAGACATAGAGGTGGGTGAAGTAGGCGTTGGCCACGTTCTCGTTATCGCCGTACTTGCCGTCGTCGTTGACGTCATAGGGCACGTCCCAGTACTTGAGCTTGTTGCCTTCGGCGTAGGTGTTGTCGATGTGGCCATAGGCGAGCTTGAAGCGCTTCCTGCCGTCGAGCAGGACGCCCGGATCTTCCGGATCGGCTTCGAGCAGCTCGGGATATTTACGCTTGCTGGGTGCCGTCTTGATCACCTGACTCTGGACGGAGTTGTAGGGCGGCAGTACGCAACAGTAGGTGAAGTCGAAGCCGGTGCAGTGCATGCCCAGTTCGTAGTTGATGGTGATGTTGTAGTCGTTCTTGGGTTTGTTCTTGTCGGTCGCCTCCATGGGACCCTGGTAGCGGATGGGACCGCTGGTTTCCATGGCGTGCTCGGCCATGGCGGATTTGGCTTCTGACTCTGCCGAAGACTGGGTGGATTGTTGCGTTGTGCAACCCACCAGGAGCGTAGCGGCAAAGACAGAGGACACAATGGTCTTGTTAACCATGGATGTTCCTCCCTTTGGACTTACGTTCCTCGGACGTGCGAGGTATATAAGATTTGAAAAATTAATGCTTAAAGTACCCCCTTATGTGACCGCTTTTGTGTTTGGGGGTAGTGCAATCATTACAGATATTAGGGAATACCGCAAAGTTCGTAGGGAATATCAATGAATTGGAATTTAAGCGGATTTTGAAATGGGCCCTGTCCATGGCCTGTTTCGTGTCGCAACAGACGGCGTGTCGAAACGGGCCTGGAGAGCGTGACACAAGGTGGTTTCCAGGCAATCGTGGAGCGACTCTGGCCGGCAGGTTGCTGGATGAACGCTTTCCCGTGCGCCGGGCAGGCGCAGGTCACGCGATAGTCGCAACCCGTGTCGTGGCCTATAGGAGTTTCCTCAGAAAGCGCCCGGTGTGCGATGCCCGGACTTCGGCCAGCTGTTGCGGCGTACCCTGGGCGATGATCCGCCCCCCCTTGTCGCCCCCTTCGGGTCCCAGGTCGATGATCCAGTCGGCGGTCTTGATCACGTCCAGGTTGTGTTCGATCACCACCACCGTATTGCCGTGGTTGCGCAGGCGGTGGAGCACCTCCAGCAGATGGTTGACGTCATGGAAGTGCAGGCCGGTGGTCGGTTCGTCGAGGATGTAGAGGGTGTTGCCGGTGTCGCGCTTGGAGAGCTCGCGTGAGAGCTTGACCCGCTGGGCCTCGCCGCCGGAGAGGGTGGTGGCGTTCTGGCCCAGGGAGATGTAGGAGAGGCCCACATCCATCAGGGTCTGTAGTTTTCGTTTCAGTGCCGGCACCGCGTCGAAGAAGCTCAGGGCCTCCTCCACCGTCATGGACAGTACCTCGTCGATGGTCTTGCCCTTGTAGCGGATCTCCAGGGTCTCCCGGTTGTAGCGCTTGCCCTTGCAGACGTCGCACTGTGATCACGCCGTCGCCGCTGCAGGCCTCGCAGCGGCCACCCTTGACGTTGAAGCTGAAGCGCCCTGGCGAGTAGCCGCGGGAGCGGGCCTCGTGGGTGCCGGCGAACAGCTCCCTGATAGGCGTGAAGAGCCCGGTGTAGGTGGCCGGATTCGAACGCGGCGTGCGGCCGATGGGGCTCTGGTCGATGTCGACCACCTTGTCGTAGTACTCCAGACCGCGGATCTCGCTGTAGGGGGAGGGCGAGGTGTTGGCCTTGTTGAGGGCGGCGGCGCAGATGGGGAAGAGGGTGTCGTTGATCAGGGTCGACTTGCCCGAGCCGGAGACACCGGTGATGCAGCAGAAACTGCCGACCGGGATCGAGAGGTCGACCGATTTGAGATTGTTGCCGCTGGCGCCCAGCAGCTCCAGGGTGCGGGTCGGGTCGATCTCGGTGGTGCGCTCGGGGATCTCGATGGCACGCTTGCCGCTGAGGTATTCGCCGGTCAGGGAACCCTCGGTCCCGGCGATCTGCTCCGCGCTGCCCTGGGCGATGATACGCCCGCCGTGGACGCCGGCGCCCGGGCCGATGTCGACCACGTGGTCGGCGCAGCGGATCGCCTCCTCGTCGTGCTCCACCACGATCACCGTGTTGCCCAGGTCACGCAGATAGACCAGGGTGTCGAGCAGGCGCTGGTTGTCACGCTGATGCAGGCCGATGGAGGGCTCGTCGAGCACGTACATCACCCCCACCAGACCGGCACCGATCTGGCTTGCCAGGCGGATGCGCTGGGCCTCGCCGCCGGAGAGGGTGTCGGCACTGCGGTCGAGGGTCAGATAGTCGAGCCCTACGTTGACCAGGAAGTGGAGCCGCTGGTCGATTTCCTTGAGGATCTTGTCGGCGATCTTGCCCCGTTTGCCGCTCAGCTCCAATCCGGTGAAAAAGGCCTGGGCGGCGCCGATCGGTAGGTGGCTGACCTGCGGCAGGGTACGGTCATCGATAAAGACATGGCGCGCCGCCTGGTTCAGGCGGCTACCGCCGCAGTTGGGGCAGGGTTGGGTGGAGATATAGCGGGCCAGCTCCTCGCGCACCGCGTTGGACTCGGTCTCCCGGTAGCGCCGCTGCATATTGGGGATAATGCCCTCGAAGGGGTAGCGCTTCTTTACCGAACGGCCGCGCTCGTTGTAGTAGCTGAACTCGATCGTCTCGTTGCCGCTGCCTTGCAGGATCACCTGGCGCACCTTCTTCGGGAGCTCCTCCCAGGCCAGCTCCGGATCGAAGCTGTAGTGGCGCCCCAGCGAGCCGATCATCTGGAAGTAGTAGGCGTTGCGCCGGTCCCAGCCGCGCACTGCGCCGCCGGCCAGGGAGAGCTCGGGGTGGGCCACCACCTTCTGTTCGTCGAAGAACTGCTCGGTGCCGAGTCCGTCGCAAGTGGGGCAGGCCCCCGCCGGATTGTTGAAGGAGAAGAGCCTGGGTTCCAGCTCCGGGATGCTGTAGCCGCAGTGGGGGCAGGCGAAGCGGGATGAGAAGACCAGCTCGTCGCGGCTGCCGTCCATCCAGGCCACCCGCGCCAGGCCGTCGGCCAGGTGCAGCGCGGTCTCGAAGGATTCGGCCAGGCGGGTGGCCAGGTCCTCGCGTACCTTGAAGCGGTCGACCACCACCTCGATGCTGTGTTTGCGATGCAGCTCCAGGGTGGGGGCGTCGTCCAGCTCGTAGATCTCACCGTCGATACGCGCGCGGATGAAACCCTGGGCGTGCAGCTCCTGCAGCAGCTTGTGGTGTTCCCCCTTGCGCTCCTTCACCACCGGCGCCAGCAGCATCATGCGCTCTCCCTCCGGCAGGGCCAGCACCTGGTCGACCATCTGGCTGATGCTCTGGGCCTCGAGGATGACATCGTGCTCCGGGCAGCGCGGGGTACCCACGCGGGCGAACAGCAGGCGCAGATAGTCGTAGATCTCGGTGATGGTGCCGACCGTGGAACGGGGATTGTGGGAGGTGGTCTTTTGCTCTATGGAGATGGCCGGCGAGAGCCCCTCGATGTGGTCCACATCCGGTTTCTCCATCAGGGAGAGAAACTGCCGGGCATAGGCGGAGAGCGACTCCACATAGCGCCGCTGACCCTCGGCATAGAGGGTGTCGAAGGCGAGCGAGGATTTGCCCGAGCCCGAGAGGCCGGTGAAGACGATCAGTTTGTTCCGCGGCAGCTCCAGGTCCACGTTCTGCAGGTTGTGGGTGCGGGCGCCGCGAATGGTGATGTTTTCCATGGTCGGTGGTTGTGCTGCGTCGAATTGGGCCAACCTGCTAGTATACGCGCTCTTGCAAGCCGGCCGGTAGACGATCTCCTGACGCGCTGCCAGACCACCGTTGGCCCCGGGTTTTGTTGGGGAACCTCAGCTGACATCTCCTCCGCACCGGGCCACAAAAAAAGCCCGACAGTGAATCTGTCGAGCTGTGCTGGGCGATGCGGCCAAACCGGCGCCTCGTCGGGCGCCGGTCGGTGTGGCGCTTAGTTCAGTTTCGCCGGGTTCTCGGTTTCACCCCCCAGCAGGCTGTACTCGACCAGGGAACCGTCGTACAGCTTGGTCTTCGTGTTGCCGACGATCTCGGAGGAGACGAACCAGAGTCCCGAGGCCAGGTGGCCGGTGTTGCAGTAGGCGATGGTCGGCGCCTCGGCGTCCAGGCCCTTGGCCTTCATCATCGATTTGTAGCTCTCGGCCGGCAGGAAGCGCGCGGAGGCGCCATCGGCGGTGGTCAGCAGATCGGGCGACATGTCCTTGGCGCCTTTGAGGTGGCCGGAAAGTTCACCCTTTTTGGTGAAGACACCCATGTACTGGTTTTGCGGACGGGCGTCGGCCAGTTGCATCTTGCGATCCTTGAGCGCCTGTTTCACCTCGGTGTAGGTCGCCATCACAGCGCTGTCCTCGTTGGAGGCGACCCAGTCGCCCGATTTATTGGCCGGCGCATCGGTGGCCGCCGGGTAGCCCGCCGCCAGCCAGGCCGCCATGCCGCCGTTGAGAACCGCCATGTTCTTGTGGCCGTAGTACTTGAACTGCCAGTAGAGGCGGGTCGCCTGGTCCACATCGGCCGTGTTGAGGCCGGCGGGGACGAAGACGATGGCGGAATCCTTGTTCACGCCCCAGGACTGGGCCAGTTTTTCGAAATCGGCCTTCAGCGGGATCAGTTTTTTGACCATCTTGCCTTCGACTTCACGTTTCACACGAACCTTTTTGAAATCGACGAAGTTGGCGCCGGCAATGTGACCGGAAACGCTTTTGACACTGATCTTGCCGTCTTTGGTCACCACTTCCGGGGCCTTGGTGAAGGCGTCCAGTGGGCCGCTGACCTGAAGGATCGTGACGTCGTTCTGATGCGCCTTGAGCCATTCGGCATCGACGACCGGGGATTTGATCTCGAGCGCATGAGCACTCTGCAGGGCGGTAGCACCGACCACCAGTAGGGTGGCCATGATTTTTTTGTATAACTTCATCCGTTTACTCCATTCGAAGGTTTACTTGTTGCACACAAAAAATCCGGCAAAACAGAAGTTCCATTTGCCGGCTCAAATCTTTTTTGCGCCTCTTCCTGTACCGAGCGCAGTAGCGCCGGCAATTCCAGAGGCAGTTCACTCAGCACATGGATGTTTCGATCCATCAGTACCGGGTTCGTCGTGTTATCCATGGCGCCACCGGTGGCGATTACCCGGTCACGTTGACGTAACAGCTCGTCGGCATGGGGGCGCAGCAGTGTCACCATGGCGTTGAGCCATTGCGCCACCAGCCAGGAGGGGCGCGCGCGGTTGATCTCCCAGCTGGCGTCCAGCTGCTGGAGGACCTTTTCTGCCGATTGCATGGTCTCGTCCGTTACCCAGCCGTTGGTGGCAAACAGGCCGACGGGCAGGCCTCGAGCGTTCATGGACAGGGCCATGATATGGGTGAACGGCCCATCGGCCTGGGGACGGAAAAAGAGGTGGAAGTGGCCGTGCTCGTCACGCTTCCACTCGTCAGGGTCGTGGGCGTGGTAATAGAACATGGCGCCGCTTTGCGGGTCGCGACAATCCGCGTTGGGATAGTGTGTCCAGGCGCGGATGGGGCCCTCGCCTTCATCGCGCAGCAGTTCTCCCAACAGGGAAAGCTGCTCGTTGGACAGCGCCTCCTGGACCGTCAGTACAGTCTCGGCAGCGTTGGCCATACGCCCGAAAGCCATAGGGTCGAGGGAGCCGAGCCAGCCGGCATAGTCGATCATGAGGGGGCTGCTCGAATGGGGGCTCAACGGGTTGCGGGCGCGCAAGGATTTTCGCCCCGGCTGGCGGGTGCGCAGGGGTTCTCTCCCCGTGCTGCGGGTGCGCAGGGGTTTTCGCCACGAGCCGGGGCGCAGGGGTTCTCGCCACGTCTGGTGGGGGCGCAGGGATTCTCTCCCCGCGATGCTGGGGCGCAGGGGTTTTCGCCCCGCGCCTCAGCGGCCGGAACGACCAGCGACGAGACCGGATCCGGCAAGGGAACCGCTCCCATCAGGCCGGCGGCGATCGCCGACATGGACAGGGTCATGAGTCGACGGCGCAGGCGTGAAGGGCGAGCGTCGGAAGATGGGGTTGTCCTTTTTGAACTACTTTCCATTGGATTGCGTGTCCTACTAAATGCAAATTCAACTGTCAGAGTGGGTGTCTATGCTCAGGGCCGGTGTGGTACGGGCCTCCCGCAGACGGCGCTCCAGCCGGGAGCCCATCAGAAAGATCACGAGGGCCAGGGCGGTCAGAGCGGCGACCACCATCCAGGGAGAGATGCCGAACAGGGCGGGAATGGTCTTCTGTCGTATCTCTCCGCTGTGGAGAAGCTGCTGCATCCAGGCCGTGTCGAACTCGAAGGAGAAGCCCCAGATGCCCAGGATCATGCCCAGGGCAAAGACGAGGCCGTCGATGCGCCCCGACATGGCGCCGACGACCGAAGTGCCAGGGCAATAGCCGCCGATCGCCATTCCTGCGCCGATAAAGACGCCACCGGCTACCACGGCACCCAGCGCAGTGCCGGGAATGTAGAAACCCCTCGAGCCGAAGCTGTCGTCTATCTGCAACAGAAGAATGCCGACAGCGGCCACCAGAATGGCGGTGAACATGACCTTGAAGACGGACCAGTCGGTGAAGCGAAACTGAGCGGTGAGTTTGCCGGGGGAGGCAAAACCGGCCTGTTCCAGCACATAGCCGAAGAGTATCCCTGAGGTGAGGGCGGTTCCTGCAGCGCCGTAATCCACTACCAGACTCTCCGTAGCATGGCGCTCACCAGCAGACCGCTGGCAAAGAAGGCGAGCAGGAAGACAAAGCCGCCAATACTCAACATGGCGCCCCCCGACAAGCCCAGTCCGCTGGTGCAGCCGGCGGCGATACGTGAACCGAAGCCGGCCAGGACACCCCCAAGTAGAGCCAGCAAAATGCGCGAATGGGCCCTGACCTTACCGGCGCCGTCCAGCTGCAGCAGAAAGCGTCCGGCACCGACCGCTGCCAGCAGGGCGCCGAGGGCAATGCCGATGACTTCAACCACGATCCATGAGGCCAGTGGGTTGGCGTCTTTTGCCACCATGCTGCCGAGGTAGGCGTTGTGCGTGGTTGCCTCAGGTGCCAGTCCCATGCCCAGAGCGGCGGCTGCTCGGGCAAACAGGCCTGAAGCGCCGACGCCGTTGCCGACCAGTACGAAAGTGAGAATGACGACCAGTCCTAAGACGATGCCTGCCACGTAAGGCGGCCAAAGGGGACGAGCGGGTCCTGCCATTGCTTTTCTCCCTAAATACACGGACAGGTATTGGCGAGGCGCTTATCCTGTATGCGTATTGTTCAAACCGAAAGCGTGTGACTGCGGAAGTAGTCGCAAGCGTGTTGTTTTCAAAATCCAAAAAAACGATGCTTAGAATATCAGCAAGCTCTAATTTGTTTGGGAATAGTATCACAAAAATTGCGGTAATCTAGTCTCCAGTGCAAACCGAGGAGGAAGCGGTGAGCGGGGCATGGCAGGCCCGTGGATGATGGGGTCATTGTTTTGAACCAACCTGTTACTATACGCGTCCGATAGCTCACAAACCCGACGATGCAGAGAGATGGCGAGAGGCAATAAAGGTACCGGTGGTCTGAACGCAGTTGAGCGACGTGCAGCCTCTTCCCTATCCGGGCTCTTCTCCCTGCGCATGCTGGGTCTGTTTCTTATTCTGCCTGTATTCGCCCTCTATGCCGAGGGACTGCCCGGTGTCACGCCGCTGTTGGTCGGACTCGCCATCGGTGCTTACGGTCTGACCCAGGCCCTGCTGCAGATCCCCTTCGGCATGCTTTCCGACCGCATCGGCCGCAAGCCGGTGCTGATCGGCGGCCTGTTGATCTTCGCCGTCGGCAGTGCGGTGGCAGCCAGTGCCGATACCATCTACGGCATCATTCTCGGCCGCGCCCTGCAGGGCAGCGGTGCCATCGCGGCGGTGATCATGGCCCTGGCCGCAGATCTCAGCCGGGAGCAGCGGCGGCTGCGTATCATGGCCTTCATCGGTATCAGCATCGGGGTCGCTTTCGCCGCCGCCATGGTCATGGGGCCGATCATCAACCACTGGATCGGTGTGCCGGGGATCTTCTGGCTCACTGCCGTACTGGCCCTGATCGGCGTGGCCATTGTCATCTTCGTGGTGCCTACGCCCCAGGAGAGTCATCTGCACCGGGATGCGGAGGCCGATCCGGGACAGATCGGCAAGGTGATCCGGGAACCGGAACTGCTGCGGCTCGACTACGGCATCCTCACCCTGCACATGTCCCTGACCGCCATGTTCCTGGCCTATCCGCTGGCGCTGAGGGACTTCGGCATCGATAGCGGTCACCACTGGATGGTCTACCTGCCGGTGATGCTGCTCTCCATGTTCGCCATGATCCCTTTCATCATCATCGCCGAGAGCCGGCGGCGCATGCGGCTGGTCTTCATCGGCGCTGTCCTCGCTCTGGGATCGGCGTCGCTGATTCTGTTCGAGTTCGATGCCACGCTGGCCGGACTGCTGGTCGGCCTCTTCGTCTTCTTCACCGCTTTCAACCTGTTGGAGGCAAGCCTACCCTCCCTGGTGGCCAAGGTGGCGCCGGGCGAGCG
Organism: Candidatus Thiodiazotropha sp.; assembly: GCA_037384425.1. Taxonomy (GTDB): domain Bacteria; phylum Pseudomonadota; class Gammaproteobacteria; order Chromatiales; family Chromatiaceae; genus Thiodiazotropha. The sequence continues at coordinate 44,814 of JARROA010000021.1, forward strand.
CAAAGGCACCGCCATGGGCGTCTACTCCAGCTCCCAGTTCCTCGGCGCCTTTCTCGGCGGCGTGCTGGGCGGCTGGTTCCACACCCGTTACGGCATCGAGGGGACTTTCCTCTTCTGTGCCGCCATGGCCGGTCTCTGGCTGCTGGTGGCTTGGGGTATGGCCGATCCCAACTACCTCAGCAACTACCTGTTGCGGGTGGGCAAGTTGGAGAACTCCGAGGCGCAAGCCCTGGCCGCCAAGCTGAAGACCCTCGATGGCGTGGCCGATGTGGTGATCATCCCCGAAGATGAGATTGCCTATCTGAAGGTCGACCTGCAGCAGGTCGATCAAGAAGCCCTGGATGGATATGCCGTGCAAGGGTAGACTGCCCAATTCGATTAATCACACGGCTCCAGGGAAGGGGCTGACGAAACGAGTGGAGAGAAGAGAAGATGGCTCGAGGAATCAACAAAGTAATCCTGATCGGCAACTTGGGCAAGGACCCGGAGACCCGCTACATGCCCAGCGGCGGCGCCGTCACCAACGTGACCCTGGCGACCTCCGAGACCTGGAAGGACAAGAACACCGGCGAGCAGCAGGAGCGTACCGAGTGGCACCGGGTGGTCTTCTTCAACCGCCTGGGCGAGATCGCCGGCGAGTATCTGAGGAAGGGCTCGAAGGTCTATGTGGAAGGCAGCCTGCGCACCCGCAAGTGGCAGGGCCAGGACGGTCAGGACCGCTACACCACCGAGATCGTCGCCAGTGAGATGCAGATGCTCGACAGCCGCGGTGGCAGCACCTCCTTCGATGCGCCTCAGTCCCAGGGTGCGCCGAGATCCCAGCCTTCGTCCGCCCCCGCTTCAATGCCGGACAACGATTTCGACGACGATATTCCGTTCTGATCAAGACGCTAAGCGGGTATAGCAAGGCTGCTAACGGGCGGCCATAGGGTCAAGCCCAGTCAGCTCGGTCTGAATCCACTCGCTGAAATTCCCTGCCCAAAACGAACAAAGGCGGACCAACGGTCCGCCTTTGTTCTGCATGTGCCCACTCGTGTGGACACTCAAGCGATCACGTCAGCGTGATTACTTGGTCTCGGCAGCAGGAGCCTGAGGAGCAACAGGAGCGCCGTAAGGAGCAGCCGGAGCACCATAAGGGGCGCCATAGGGAGCGCCGTAAGGAGCGTAACCGTAGTAAGGACGGTTGTAGTAGTTGTTGTAACCACGACCGTAACCGTTGCCGGCGCCGCGGGCGTTGCCGCTCATGTTGAAAGAAAAGTCGCCGGAACCATCGCCGTTACCGAACCAGTCGTTGTTGTTGCCCCAGCCGTTGTTCCAGGGATTGCCCCACCAGGCGGAAGCGGAAGCGGAAGCTGCGATCAGGGCGGCAGCGGCGGCGATTTTCACGATTTTGGACATGATTTGTTCCTCGAAGTCTTGAATGGAGATTTTATAAAGTTGTTACTGCTCACTTCATGGAGCAAAAGAATATTAGTAATTGCTAAAATTATCAAAATATAAATATTAATTGATTCGTAATATCAATAGATATTATCTATGGAGCATATCCTGATAGGTGGGGACGCGGTTCCGCTATCCCTGCCGACCGTCTATCCGGGGTGTGACCAACAGTTTCAGATAATAGATAACGAACAGCAGGTAGCTCAGTGCCCAGCCGGTGCCGGAGAGCATGATCCAGTGGACATAGCCCTCCGCGTGGAACACAGGTCCGAATACCCGCGCCATCACTGCCAGATTGAGCAGAACGAAGCTGAGGGCGATGGCGCGAGGCGGGTTGATATCGCGACCGGTATGGCCCAGGGAGACACGTGCCATCATGCCGAAGGTGAGTACGCCGATGGCGCCGGCGGTGAGGGCGTGGATCGCCAGATTGTCCGGAAAAAGACCCAGAACCGAGAGGCTCTTGAGCAGAAAACCGGTGACCAGCCAGATCAGGCCTGTGAACAGCACCCAGAGAATAGGGCGGCGCCAGATCCCTGGGTGATGCCAGTCGACGAGACGCCAGAACTGGCCGACGGCGACTGCGAGCGCCATCAGAGCCAGCAGCCATGGCACTGGCCAGAACAGCTGCAACAGTATCCAGAGACCGAGTGCCACGAAAGTGAAGCGCTCCCGGTTGGCGCTGAAACGTGGCTTGGCGCCTTCGACCGCCTTCTCGGTGAAGAAGGGTATGACCCGGCCGCTCACGATCACGATCAACAGCAGCACCAGGTTGATCATGAGGTCGATCCCCAGACGACCTGTTGCCGACAGACCGAGTGCCTCCAGGTGCACCAGCAGATTGGCCATGGCCATGGCCGCCAGCAGGGGCAGGAAGATCCGGTTGATACGGTTTTCCGCCTCCATCAGCGGACGGTAGATGGCGACGAGCAGCAGGGGCAGGAACGCCAGATCGAGCAGGGCGATACCGGCCGGCGGCATAGCAGGTAAAAACGGGGCGAGGCGGCCCAGCAGCCAGAGCAGTGCCAGTAATGCCAGGGGTGTCCCGGTCGGCGTGTCGATACCGGTCCAGTTGCGTACCGCGGTGAGCAGGAAGCCGGCGATGATGGCGACGGTGAAGCCGAACAGCATCTCGTGGCTGTGCCAGCCGATGTGGCCATAGTAGTCGAGCGGGGAGGCGCTTCGCCAGAGACCCAGCCACAGTGTGATCAGGACCAGTCCCGAGATGGCGGCAAGTGAGAAGAAGGGGCGAAAGCCCAGCGCAAAGGGGACGAAACCCTTGGATGGTCGGGAGGAGCCGGGACGTTCGCCGAGTGGAATCACACCCATGAGGAAAACCTGTTCGACATGACGATTGGGCCAACCCTAATTTCGGCGTGATGAGGTGGCCTTGATGTGTGTCAAAGGAAGCGGGTCGGTTGCGGCAGCTTTTCCCCTGTCAGATCCTTTCAGTGTGATGGCGCGGCAAGCAGCACCCTACGCCATGATTGGATATGGGGTGCGTTGCCGAATCTGTTGACTGAGGCTATTTGCCGCGAAACAGCAGCGGCGCCACCTCCTCGAAGACCGAAGCGAAGTGGACCTTGATGCCCTTGCGGATATGCTCGGGGACCTCTTCGAAATCGCTGCGGTTGTCCTCCGGCAGGATCAGCTCGCGGATGCCGGCGCGGCGTGCCGCGATCACCTTCTCGCGTATGCCGCCCACCGGGAAGACCTGACCCGTCAGCGTCAGCTCGCCGGTCATGGCGATGTTGCGTACCGGTTTCTTGCGGGCCAGGGAGAGTAGGGCCGAGGCCATGGTGATGCCGGCGGAAGGACCATCCTTTGGTGTCGCGCCCGCCGGCACATGGAGGTGAATGAACGCGTTCTTGAAAAAGCTCTGGTCGGCACCGAATTCCTCGGCGTGACTGACGATGTAGCCATAGGCGATCTCCGCCGATTCGCGCATGACATCGCCGAGCTGTCCGGTGAGCTTGAAGCCGCGGTTGAACTCGTGGGTGGCCACAGCCTCGATGCTGAGGGTGGCGCCGCCCATGGCGGTCCAGGCCAGGCCGGTGACCACGCCGGCACCGCTCAGGTTGCGTTCGTCGCGGAAGACCGGGCCGCCCAGGTAGTGCTTGAGATCGTCGACGCTGACCTCGATCGGCTTCTTCGCCCTTTTTCCCTTCTCCAGGATCTTCACCACCGCCTTGCGCACGATCTTGCCGATCTGTTTCTCCAGCCGTCGCACGCCTGCGTCGCGGGCGTAACCCTCGATGATCGCCCTCAGTGTGCGGCTGTTGAGCTTGAGATCGCCGCGCTTGAGGCCGGCCCGTTCGAGCTGGCGGGGCAGCAGGTATTTGCGCGCGATCTGCAGCTTCTCGCTGGCGATGTAGCCCGACAGTGAGATGGTCTCCATGCGGTCGAGCAACGGCCGTGGGATGGTGTCGAGCTGATTGGCGGTGCAGATGAAGAGCACCTTGGAGAGGTCGAAGCGCAGGTCGAGATAGTGGTCAAGGAAGTCGCTGTTCTGCTCCGGGTCGAGCACCTCCAGCAGGGCTGAGGCCGGGTCGCCGTGGTAGGAGGCGCCGATCTTGTCGATCTCGTCGAGCATGATCACCGGGTTCTGGGTGCCGGCGTCCTTCATCGCCTGTAGGAACTTGCCGGGCATGGCGCCGATGTAGGTGCGGCGATGGCCCTTGATCTCCGCCTCGTCGCGGATGCCGCCCACCGAGAAGCGGTAGAACTTGCGCCCCAGCGCTTCGGCGATGGAGTGGCCGATGGAGGTCTTGCCGACCCCGGGCGGACCCACCAGCAGGATGATGGAGCCGGCGATTGCGCCCTTCATGATGCCGAGGGCGAGGAACTCCAGGATACGCTCCTTCACGTCTTCCAGACCGTAGTGGTCCTTGTTCAGGACCTTGCGCGCATACTGCAGGTCGAGCTTGTCCTCCGAAGTGACGCCCCAGGGCAGCAGGGTGATCCAGTCGAGATAGTTGCGGGTCACCGAGTACTCGGGAGAGCCCGGCTCCAGTACCGCCAGCTTGTCCATCTCCTCATCGACCCGGGATTGGGCCTGTTCGGTAAGGGTCAGCTTCTCCAGCCTTTCGCGGAACTTGTCGAGCTCGGCGGTGCGGTCGTCCTTCTCGATGCCCAGTTCCTGCTGGATCGCCTTCAGCTGTTCGCGCAGAAAGAACTCCCGCTGCTGCTTCTCCATGCGCTCCTCCACCGTCTTGCGGATGGAGGCCTGGGCCTTGACCAGTTCCAGCTCCCGATGCAGCAGCTCCAGCACCTTCTCCATGCGCGGCAGCAGCTCGATGGTTTCCAGCACCGTCTGCAATTGGAATTTGTCGGAGGTGGTGAGGCTGGCGGCGAAGTCGGTCAGGTGGGAGGGATCTTCAGGGCCGAAGCGGTCGAGGAACATGCGCAGCTCTTCCGCATAGAGGGGATTGAGCGGCAGCAGCTCCTTGATGGTGTTGATGATCGCCACCGCGTAGGGTTTGATCTCCTTGCTGGTGCTGCCGGGTTCAGGCAGGTATTCGATGCGGGCGGTGAAAGGGGTCTCCGCATGCACGATCTTTTCGATGCGGAATCGCTGCAGGCACTCTACCAGTACCTGCAAACGCCCCTCGGAACGTTGCACCCGGTGTACGCGGCAGACGGTGCCGATCTGTTTGAAGCTGTCGGGACCGGCGCTTTCGGCGGATTCCGCACTCGAGAGCAACACGCCGAGCAGCTGGTGGCTCGATTCGGTGACCGCTTCCATGGTGCTCTCCCAATGCTCCTGCTCCATCAGCAGGGGTACGGCCTGGCCGGGAAAGAAGGGTCGCGCGGAGACCGGCAACAGGTGGATCAGGGTCGGCAGCACCTCGTTGCTGCGGGCCAGGGTGTTGCCGCTGATGACCTCGACGTTCTCTTCTTGGCGTGTCTCTTCTTCCTGCATCATCCTCTACCGTCTGTGTTGAGTCTCATTGCTGTTTCGAGGCGACGAGGTTGGAGAGGGTGGCGAAATCGGCCACCGAAAGCTGTTCCGGGCGGCCGCCGGGATCAAGACCGGCCGCGATGATGGTCGCCTCGTCGAGAAGCTGCCTCAAGCTGTTGCGCAGTGTCTTGCGCCGTTGTGAGAAGGCCTGGGCGACGACCCGGCCGAACACCTCCCAATCGTCTATACGATATGGGGGCGTTTCCCAGGGTTGCAAGCGCACGAAGGCGGAATCGACTTTAGGCGGCGGGTTGAAGGCCCCGGGGCCGATATGGAATAGAGAGGTGACCCGGGCCCGCGCCTGCAGCATCACCGTGAGCCGCCCGTAGCTCTTGGAGCCCGGCGCCGCAGCCATGCGCTCCACCACCTCTTTCTGCAGCATGAAGTGCATGTCCTTGATGTGGGTGGCCTGGTCCAGCAGGTGGAACAGCAGTGGGGTGGAGATGTTGTAGGGCAGATTGCCCACCACCCGCAGCGGGCGGTCGGGTTCTGCCAGGGTGGTGAAGTCGAACTTCAGCGCATCGGTGCTGTGGATGGTCAGGTCACCCAGCGAGCCGCAACGCTGTGCCAGTGGACCGACCAGGTCCCGGTCGAGTTCGATGGCGTGCATGCGCCCGACCAGCGGCAGCAGCTCAGTGGTAATGGCGCCCTGGCCGGGGCCGATCTCCACCAGGTTGTCACCCGGCTGCGGCGCGATGGCCTGGACGATGCGATTGATGATGCCGGGGTCGTGGAGGAAGTTCTGGCCGAATCTTTTCCTGGGACGATGGCTCAAGGGGTTGTCCTGGTGTTTACGAAGGAATTCACTGGATTATGAAGGAGTGGGTTGGTTATGCCCAGGGGCAGCATTGAGTTCAGGCTCCAGGTCAGAAGAGAGTGGGTCGCTTGGCTATTCGCGGCAGTTGAAATCACCACTCCAAGAGCCTTATATGCTTCTGCCATAGGATGGTAATCATGACCCGCATGACAGCATTGCAAGGGTGCGAGTATGTCGCTGTTGTCAGTTGCTCTGGAGGCCGGTCCGGGTGTCTGTGCGTTGCTCGATGTATGCCTCCGCCCTGAGCGGGTCTTTCGTTATCAGATCGTTGAGGGATACTGCCCGATGTACATGGAACGGTCGGCGGCGCAGAGAGCGGCCATTCCCGGGAAAGTGGAGCAGGAGGTCAAGGAGTACTGCAAGTGCAGCCGACTCGAGGGCGGATCTCTGTGTGGCCTTGCGATAGCTGCCATGCGGAGCATTTGGTGGCCTCCAGCAGCAGACGCAGCCGGCATGCGATGAACCGTTCGATGACGGGGTGGGCAAGATGGTCGGCTATCATTTGCCACTTCCCTGTGGCCGACCCTGATGGAATCAGGGCAAAGGCGTGACGCTGAATTTGTATTCGTATGCGTTTTGAGTGATTGCCTTGTCGCCGAACACGAATGCGGCAGAACCATCATGGGAAAGTTCCACTTTGAATGCGCTATCGAAGGTACCGGAGGGTAATGCCAGGTCACTGCCAAGTTGCGGGAAGGGCCCGGCGTCGTTAGACAGGTCGAAGATCGACAGATTCTTGGTGTCATAGCTGAATCGAACGGCGCGAGATCCGTCTGGAGTGATCCCGACTCGGTCTAGGCCGTTGTATATCAAACCATCGAGACTGCCAATATAGCTTTGGTTTTCATCGTAAACGTCAAACGTGTGGATCAGACGTTTGCCATCATCGCTGATTGCAAGATTGTAGGATGTGAAGTAGGTGTCTGAATCCTGAACCGCGAATTGGGTGAAACTGTCTGTCTTGCTCGAATAATAGTGGATGGATCTTGGCGCGGAGATGGTCGGGCTTTCTGCCCACAACATGGCGTTGCGGTTACGCGTACGAATACTGATCGGATTATGTACGCTTGGGACGGAGAAATTCGTGAATGATGGATATTCCCATACGGTTGGCCATTGATTGGTATCCGCAACCAATATCTGTCCATCATCGAAGCTGTTCACCATTTCGAATCGCTCGATGTAACAGATTCCTGGGTATGTGCTGGTCGATTTGATTGCCAGAGTATCCGGATCCACATGGACCACCTCGCAGTTCTCGGTGGTTACCAGTAATTCTGATCCATCCACGGTAAGTCCGACCGCCAGAGGCTTTTGTACGCTCAGGTCGACAACCGCCCACTGTGTGCCATCAAAGCGAATGCGCTGTGCGACAAAATCCGTGCCGTAATCGAGGTCCCAAAGCACCGCGAAAAAGGCGTCCCTTTCTGGATCATACTCGATCGATTCGGGACGTCCATGAATTGTCACAACCACATCCTGATATTCCGGCGCCGGTTTGACCAATAGCCTTCCCGAAGTGGGTGCAATGCCAAGGTCGTCAACCAGGTGAAAACTGTATTCGCCGGCAGGAAGAGCGGGGATCTCAATGTTGAGCTCAGTGTCGTCGACGACAGTGAAGTTGGGTATCGTGGCGGCACCGATCTCCATCGATAGTCCCGCCGCCTGCATCAGGCCGGATCCTTTGATGGTTATCTGTCTCGGCTGATTTGCGTATAAAACATAAGGGGTGACAAAATCGATCGAAGCTGTGTCAAGGATCAGTTGGACTGCAATATCAACATCAGGCACACCTGGATAAGTTGTCGATACGGTGACGGTCGAGTTATAGGTGCCGCTTGCGAGAGTCCGCAATTCCCCAAGGTCAAGAGAGAGCGTCAATTGATTTTGGCTGCTCGTGTTTCCACTGCCAGGTGAGATCGTGAGCCAGCTTGCGCTACTTGTGGCGGTCCAGTTCAGGTTCTGTACAGCGTTTGTGGATATGTTTACTGTCTGCTGAGCTTCGCTCGCACTCGATCCAAGGTCGATGTTGAAACTCGTGTTTGCAGGCGCGTCCAGCCTGATGGGGTCAACAACATAGGTGACGGGGATTGGCACTTCTCCTGTCATGGAACCCACGTTGTATGTGATCACCACTTCTGCACTATAGGTGCCGGCAGTCAGGGCCGAAGGCGAAACGGACAGTGTTGCGGGCATGCCGGTGCCGGAGGTTGGCGAAATCGATAGCCAGCCGCTTGTATTGGCATAGCGAACAGATGCCGACCAGGACGTATCCAGTCCTGATATGTCAATGTTCTTGCTGGCGGGAACGGATCCTTCAACGACATTGAAAGAAAGTGTGCTTGGTGATGCGGCAATCGAGCTGCTGACTGTATAAGTGACAGGAACGGTCAAAGACAGTGCCCCTGCTGAGAATACGATACTTGCGTCGTACGTGCCGGCCGTCAAGGCGTTTACTCCCACAGAAACGGTATTGGATGAGCCTGAGCCGCTGGCGGGCGAAACCGTCAGCCAGTCAGTAGTCGTTCCCTGATAGGCAATGCTGGCCGACCAGGTGCTGTTACTGGTTGCATTGTTTAGCGACAGTGTCTGAACTGCAGGCACGTCACCTTCCTGCGCTGTGAAAGCCAAGGCGCTTGGTGAGGAGGACAGGTCGCCAACCGTGTAGGTGACTTGGACGACATAGGGGCTGCCGGAAATGTGTGTGTCGCAGTATTGATCCTTGCAAGCGACAATGGTGACTTCGTCCGTGTGGGTGCCGGGGGTCAGCGTCACCGGTGCTTTGGGATAGATAGTGATAGGAACCGGATTCGCAGAGAGGTCATAAGTAACGCTATCGATGGCGTTTTGTGTGAAAAAGACACCGCCATAAACGGTCGTGCTGAGATCAGAGACCCTCGCGGTCAATGTCTGTGGGGCGGGGGTAGGTCCGCCTCGGTTCGCGGCAAAACTGATGCTGGATTGCGATACGGAAAGAGATTGCGCGCTATCGCCTCCACCGCCACCACCGCCACAGCCGGTCAAAATGAGTCCAAACAACAGGGCCGGAATTACGAGGATGGTTTTCATGAGTCTTTTCATTAGCTGACTTGCTCGAGGATAGGGCGATGGCGGGCAAGCGCAGTCCTGATGCATCGTCTGCACGTAATGTGGACTCAGGTGTCGGGTTGGAGGTGTTGCCGAAGGAAATAGTGTAAATCCAACAGTCTACTGCGATTGCCTTTAGGTTGTGGTTCCCTGGCTCCCTGTCTTTTGATTTCCTTAATAAAGCGAAAAATCGAATGATGCTGGATAATATCCATGCATATCACCAGCGTCAAGCCAAAGCGGCGAAGGGTTGAGGTGCTGTGGGTGCGTTGATGGTCAGGGTCAAATGAGGTTGTGTATGTCGTCAGCAGCAGTCGACGGCTCGCTGTCATGATCGGTGGCAGCCACAGCGTGGCACTGGCGGGAGGATCGCTGCCCGAATCCCATTATCACCCTGACGCACACCGAAAAGCGGTTGTGATGACACGGACTCTGTAGCTGGATCATGATCCTGTTTTCAGTCAAAGACCGTCAGCGTCCCTGGATTGGCTTCCCGCCCGGTTACAGTGAGCCAAGCCCTGGTTGAATTTGCCCAGCATGGCCAGGACCTGCCTTCATGTGCCGTCTATTATACGGCCGCAAATGGTTACATAGCCGAGCGGTGCGGCATGTGATATGGCCTAATGAAAATGCGGGAAGGTACGAATATGGTGAATCGATCGACTTTGCATCAAGCACCTGTTTGATATTCATGTGGTCACTCCGTGGGGTTTATCACTGAACTGGCAATGTTTTTGCAAATCAGTTGACAGCCGTTCCAGTTAGGGATGAGCACGAATCACTTCCAGACAACTGGTAAAGGAGTTCGAAGATGATGAGAAAACATGTAATGGCAGTCGCCCTGGCGGCTACTTTATCCACCGGTATCATCGCATCCGTCGCAACCTCGGTCCTGGCCGCGGAAGACCAAGCTGCAGATACGGATACCTCGTCTGAAAATCAGGCCGCGATAAAGACGGCTGAAAAGGACTTCGTCAAAGTGTCGTCAGACACGCAGACGGGTATGCGCGATGTACACGGTGCAAGATTGGCGATTTTTAACGGCGATCCGGAGCAGGCTCGCACCTATGTCGACGCCGCGGTAACGAGAATGGAAGATGCTGTAAAGGACGCGAATAAGTATGCGCTGGATATCAAGGCGCCGAAGGACGATGACAGCTACGTTCCATTCAATGCGAATCTTGCGTTACTGAATGCCTATGAGCCGAATACCGAGCAGGCGAAACAGATCGCCAAGGCCAAAGCCCACATACATAAGGGTATGAAGAGGGAAGCCGTCAAGGAGCTGAAGCTCGCCGAGATCGATGTTGCGGTGACCGCCAGTATGGTTCCGGTCAAGTTTGCCAAAGAGCATGTCGAACAGGCGGCCAAGCTCGTTGCTGAGCACAAGTATTATGCCGCCAATCTGGCGTTGAAGGCAGTTGATGACGCCGTAGTCGTGGAGACCTATGCGATCGATGCCGTGCCCAAGACGAAGGGGCAAGCCGAAAGCTCATGAGATTGACTGCCAGCACGTGAGGCGACACCGCCTCCGTGCTGTTGCACACAGTACAGAAAATACGTCAATGCCATAGAACCTTGCAGTGCGGTTACTCAGAAGCCAACTGAAATGACATCCGGCCGTTCGGGATTGCGGGAAAGGATATTTGCGGTATTTTGGAAAGTCGAAATAAACGCTATCTGTTTCCCGGATATCTGGTGAATGACCTTGCAGGTGAAGTATCTTAGTGAAGCGTTTTCGGTGGTTTTTTACGGAAAGAAAATTAGAGAATAATGGAGCGGTGAAACCAGACCGATTCCCTATTATTTGTTTCGGCCCCCGAGTATTCTAATTGATCTAGAGCATAACGAAATATTGCGTTTTGGCGACCTGTCCCGCGCGTAAATGTCCTCGAAAAGCGAGCGGCGGGATCTTGGTTCATCTGACATGCATTCATGTTGCTAATGGAAGGAGCACGCCATGGATCGGGTATTCAAGTTGTTCGCCGATAGTTCGGATGGGGTCTGCATTGTGGATGGCAGACAAAACATCACACTATGGAATGCCAAAGCCAGCCGTATACTCGGTTATCGTTCGGATGAGGTTCTGGGGAAACCGTGCCACGAAGTGTTTTGTGGTTGCGATGCCGATAATCGGGTTATATGCGAACCAGCCTGCGGTTTGATCACGATGGCACAGCACCGGCAAGAGCCATCCACTATCGAACTGTGGTGCCGCACCAAATCAGGAACCGGTGTCTGGATCAACGTAAGCACCATTATGGCTCCTTTCCGGCACCATCAGCAGTGCGCCTTGATACACCTGTTTCGTGAAGTGACGGAACAGCATGAAATGATACAGGCGGCCAAAGACTTTGCCAGAGTAGTGACTCACGGTGTTGAAGTCCATAACAACACTTCCCAGCAAGCAACGGATGAGATCGGGGAACTGACGCAGCGTGAAAAAGAGATACTGGCCTTGCTTGCTGAGGGCTACCCCGGCCAAGCCATCGCGCAGAAACTGCACATCAGCACGAGAACCGTACGTAACCATGTAACGAATATTCTTGGCAAACTGCGGGTTCATAGTCGGCTCGAAGCCGTCGCATGGTATACCCGACGTGGGTTCAATTGAATGAGCCTGGGTATTGAAAAGTCGCTGTGTATATTCAGTCCGCAATGTCGGATCACGATGCCATCTCGACGGAAAACCATTTTGGTTCTTGTGCTGTTTGCTCCATAAAAAATGAGTCACCTGACTCAGGGAATCCCCAGTTGTAGTAACTAGAATCTCTTTACGGCCAAACCAATAGCGGATTGTCGGCTGCGTATCTGTTGGATTCCCAAGCTGTAGAGAGACGAATCCACTTCAAGCTATCCACATGGACCAAGGAGGGCAGATCATGCCTGACGAACTCAGTATGCAACAACTCGCCGAAGATTTAAAAAAAGCAGGTTCACCCTGGGAGATGGACCCTACCACCTCCATGGCACAACTCAGCGAGGATGAACGGCGCCAGCGCCTGGGCTTTACTCCACCACCGGGTGAAATGCAGTTCGAAGAAGCGGTCGCGCTCAACGAGGCGCAAAAAGCGCAACCGCCCGCAATCAAGGCGATAGCGGCACCTGCTTCATATGACTTGCGAAATGTGGGTGGAAAAAACTACACGACACCGGTGAGGAACCAGGGCGGTTGCGGCTCATGCGTAGCCTTTGGTGTGGCTGCAGTATTGGAGACTCGCATCAAGCGTGGACGCAATGACCCCAGTCTTGATGTGGATCTGTCCGAAGCTCATCTATTTTACTGCCATGCCAAGGAGGAGGGTCGAAATTGCAGTAACGGTTGGTGGCCTGACAATGCGTTGAAAAAGTCCAAGGAAAGAGGCGTTACCTTTGAGGAACATTTCCAGTACACGGCGGGTGACCAGAACTGCGCCCTGCAGAGCGGCTGGCAGGATGACCTGGCGCTCCCGACCGGCCATACCCGCTTGGGAAACACGACGGACATCAAGCAGTGGATTGCCACCAAGGGATCGGTCACGGGTTGCTTCATCGTGTACCAGGATTTCTTCAGCTACCGCTCCGGTGTCTATCGGCATGTCTCCGGCGATGCTGCCGGGGGGCATTGTATAGAGATCCTTGGATACAATGACGCCGGCGGCTACTGGATATGCAAAAACAGCTGGGGTGAGAATTGGGGTGAAAACGGCTATTTCAGGATCGCCTATGGGCAGTGTCAAATTGAAACCTGGGCCGGGCCCTTTGGCGTGAATAGTGTATCGCTTCGCACCTGGGCACGTAACGCCCGTGTCAATGGACTGTGGACCAATCGCAATGACCTCAATGCCTGGGTGCATTTTTCCGGAATCGGGTGGCGCAGCGTTTCCCGCACCAATGCTACGGTTCAACACACCATGCTCACCGAACTGATCGGTGCCAAGGCGGTTAACCGACGCGTGGATGCTCTGGAGGTGGACCGGCAAATACAGCAGGTCTACGTGATTTGACCACCAGCTTCACACACTTTTGATTCGAATTTCATTCACAGGGAGAGTCATTCCATGGCGAAGACACAAAAATCCGTAGTTGAGAGCCCGATCAGGGAGCCCGCGCAATCCATCACCGAAGCCGCCGTACGTGAGGCTGCTCCGACCTTGCAACCGGATACCCTAGAGGGCGGTACCGTTGAGGGACGGTTAACTGTACCCAGTATGACCCCCCCCTGGTACAACGGAAAGAAGATTACCGCGCTGTGGTGTAACCAAACCGACAGGAACGCCTATATTTATGTCGGTGGCATGGGCTGGCGAAAACTGTCCAATGCCAATGCCAGCGCGCTGCTCAGCATGGTCATGCTGGCCTCTCATGCCGAACAGACCAACGCAACCGTCAATTTGCGCGTCGAGTCCGACAATATGGTGCATGAAATCTATGTCTGGTAGTTGAATCATGCCTGCAGTAACCCTGGGCATCGAAAGCGACGGACTCGCGCTGCCGGTCGTCGCTGGAGATGAAATCATCATCCGGTTGCCAGAGAGCCCGACCACGGGAGTGCGCTGGGATCTTTGGCAACCGGAAGGTCCCGTTGAACTGATCGACGACCGCTACGAACAACCTTCAAGTGGCGGTATAGGCGCCTCCGCCGTTCGCGTATTCACCTTTCATGCACTGCGCCCGGGTAAGGCAAAATTGAATCTGAAGCGTTGGCAGTCGTGGGAAGGCGAGGCTTCTGTGGACGCAACCTTCTCTGTCGTATTGGAAATCCTTGAAGGTCCCCGTTAAGCCGTCATGGCATCGTTTGGGCGTTGTTAACGCTTGAACTCACATTCCCCAATTCCTGCCGATTGCGACTTGAGTCCCTGATCCGTAGTCCATGAGAACTGTGTGCACACAGGATTCATGTCTAGTCGGAGCAGATCATCACGCTCTCAGGAGATACCGGTATGTACAACCAGTAAGGCAAGTGTCTCAACTGTGCCGCAAATAGAAATGAATCCAGGTATGCGTGTCGTTGATCCGCTTGGCGATCTCAGGCCTGGATCAGGATGAGCCAGGTGATAGTGCCAAACAATAAAAGCATCAGGCTGATTATGGTTGCGAGTAAGCGCCATGGTACCGGTGGCGGCGACCAGGGGATATCCAGGCGTTCGAATACAGGACGCAGGGCAATGTGAAAGACGGGCAGCAGCGGCTTTTGCAGATTGCCGCGCCAAAGCAGAGCGCTGTTTTTCAGGCGTATAAACCGGGCAGCTCCGTCTGGCTCGAAGGAAAGCAGATATTCATTTGGTGCGAGAGAGAGCGAGCGATGCCTGGGCATTGTTACCTCAGAGGGTAACCAGGGTCCAGCGCGCGTGAGGAAAGCGGGAAACGCTTTCGCTTCGCCGTAGAAGAGCAGACGCTGGGGCGGCAGACGCCTCAAGGCCTGTTCGATTTCCCACCATAGCCCGCCACCCTTACCCAACATAAGCACCACCAGGCCGGCATTTTGCATGAGATCGATGACCTTCTGCTGCCAGGCATTGTCATCGATATAGATACGCTCAGCGCCCAGTGGCGGAAGGGATTCGCCGGGACGGCCTACGGCGATAACCGGCCCGATGCCCTGTAGTGCTTCTACCAGATTTTCCTCCCTGGTGGAGACGACAAGCGGATTGATCCTGGCGAGTTCGGGTGCGTCGGCCAGTTTCGCGTCATCGGAGAATGTACGTAGATAGAGCACCGGTGCGCGCGTGTCGTTCAAGGCGTCTGTTGTCCCTACCCCTGCTCGCAACTGTCGCGCTCGATTGAGAAAGCGGGTGCCGAAAACCAGCAGAGGTGAGCCCGTGGCCAGGAACACCGACCAAGCCAATGCACCGGTGGGCATCGAATCAGGCCAGAAAGCCTCGATGACGAGTATCGCTCCGGTGCTGACGGCCAGGCTGACTGGCAAGGCGGCAAGCATGAAAGCGATGCCGACAGTGCTCCAGAATGCGGGCTTATTCCAGTGCGGCACTGTCTCTTGCGGTGATGGCCGGGTGGTCGGCTTCATCTGGCTCCTCTCAGGGGCAGGCATGCGGTCTTCGGTAAGCTTCGTGTCGTTGGGCTGATGATGTAGAGTATGGTCGGATACTTGATAACGGCCAATGCGCGATCGCTGTGGGTGGGGACGGTTTCAAGTGGCTCAGTAGTGCGTGGCCACTGCCAAATCAATAGCCGAACGAACAGGACTTGTTTTGTGAGTACCGTCAACGCTGAGTGTTTCTGCTCGAAAGTTCGGATACGCCAGAAGTCACCATACTGAACAAGCGGTTTTTGCGATGGCGACAAGCTGTTGAGTTTGCGTCGCTGTTGCGTATTCTGACACTCTTGGCCATGCGTCGGGTATGACCGTCAAGCGTCCAATTGCTCAATTCTTTCAGGATGGGATTACCCAGTGATGACTGAAGAGTTTCCAGATGTGGCATCCGCTGAGACACCGTCGACCAGGCAACGCCTGTTCGTGCGTTACTTTATTGCGATACTGATCGATCTTGTCGTTCTGAATCTGTTCGCGGAGTACTGGAGCCGGGTGTATGTCGAGGCTTTCACCGTTTCCCTTTTCGTGGCTGTGCTGCTTCAGGTGTTACTGAAGCTTACCCTGGCGATTGAACACAGGGTGCGCCACTATTTTCAATCCATGGCTGGCGTGAAAGGGCGGATATTGCGGGTGGCCAGTGCCTGGGTGATTTTGTTCCTTTCCAAATTCGTCATGCTCGGTCTGATCGATATCGCGTTCGGCGACAACATCCGATTCGACGGCGCACTGCATGGAGCGGGGCCCTTTATCGCCATGCTGTTCGCTATGCTGGCCGCGGAAGAGGTTTTCATCCGACTCTATCGCCGTCTTGCCTGAGGTAGGTAGGGGAGAGGCGTGTCTGATATGGATGATTTTCCATTGTTTGCGCGGTAGGTCACTGATGTTACTGAAGCCGGCACTCGGCACGGCGGGATGGCGCATGCCATCGGGTCCTCTCGCTGTCTGAGCCTGAAAAATAGTCATGTGGCGCTTTCGGAGGTTGCTGCTGAATCGGGTGCTTCAGTGCTTGGGCGGGATAATGGCCTCTACCAGTGCAAGAAAGCTCTCCTTGTCCAGATAGCGAATGGCCTGCCAGCCCGCCGACCGGGCTCGCATGACGTTGCTCTGCATGTCATCCACGAACAGGATCTCGCCGGGAGACAACGCTAAATGAGCGGCGATCTCGCGGAACAAGTTGGGGTCGCGTTTCCCATTTCCCATGTGGTAACTGTTGTAGACGCGGTCGAAATGGCGAAAGAAATGGTCCCTCTGATCGAGCCAGTCCAGCCAGTGGGACTGGTCGCTTAGGATGGCTGTGAGGTAGCCCTGCACACGCAGCTGCTCTACCCAATCGATCATCCAGGGGCGCAGGACGAAGCCGTCCAGAACACGTTGTGTCAACTCGGTGTCACTGCCTTTCAATCCGGCGCCATCCCGCATGGCCTGCCAGAATTCCGCTTCCGAGCCGCGTCCGATGATGAACCCCGAATCGTAGACCGCGTATTTGGCCACCTGCAGCGTGGCGTTGCCATCAAGTCCCTGTTCGCGGGAGATTGCCCGCAGGCTGTTTTGAAACCCCTCGTCTGCAATGACGCCGCCGTAATCCAGCAAAACCGCCCTAATTGTGTTGTTTGTCATCGTTCGGCCTTCGCACTGCCCCGGTTCGGTGGCTTATCATACCCCGGGAGTTCCATTTGTGGGCCAATACCATTATTCTTCAGCCCTTGCTAAAACGAAATTCTGTAGTCTAATCATGAAGGTACCGGTCAGCCAGATCCTCGTTCAGTTCCTGGAGAAGCTGGGAGTCAGATGCATTTTCGGCATCCCGGGTTCGCATATCCTGCCGGTTTACGACGGTCTGTTCGATTCCTCCATACGCTCGTTTTTGGTGAAACATGAGCAGGCGGCTGCATTTATGGCCGGCGGCTATGCCCGTGCGACTGGCGAGGTGGGCGCTTGCATCACCACGGCAGGGCCCGGTGCCACCAATCTGGTGACCGGTATCGCCAGCGCCTACAGCGACAATCTGCCGGTGATTGCGATTACCGGTGAAGCGCCCACTCATATCTTCGGCAAAGGTGGGTTGCAGGAGAGTTCCGGCGAGGGCGGCAGCGTCGACCAGGTCGCGCTGTTCACCGGCATCACCAGATACCACAAGCTGATCGAGCGCACCGACTACCTGGCCAGCGTGTTGAACCAGGCGGCGAAACACCTGCTTTCCGGGACCCCGGGACCGGTAGTGCTGAGCATCCCCTACAACGTCCAGAAAGAGTTGGTGGACGGGGATCTTCTCGAGCAGGTGGCTTTTTCCCGCCCGCACGCAGAACCGCTCATACCCGGGCAGTACATCGATCAGAGCCTGGCCCTGCTTGGCAAAGCGCAACATCCCCTGATCGTCGCCGGATATGGCTGCATACTTGCTGGCGCCCAGCCCCATCTGAAGCGTATCAGCGAACAACTGAACATACCGGTAACCAGCAGTCTCAAGGCCAAGGGTGCGCTGGACGAGCGCTCGGCTATGTCCCTCGGCAGCCTCGGTGTGACCTCCGGTGGCTACGCCGTGCGCTATCTGGAACACGAGGCCGACCTGGTGATGATGCTGGGCGCTGGCTATAACGAGCGTACCAGTTATGTCTGGGACAAGAGGCTGCTCGAAGGCAAGAAGATCATCCAGGTCGACAATAATCCTCAGCAGCTGGAGAAGGTGTATCGGGCAGACCAGGTGGTGCAGGCGGATCTCTCGGCCTATCTCCAGGCGCTGGAGCGTGCCATGGAGGATCGAGGAGTTGCCCCGAAGGCACCGGTGGACGTCGCCGCCTTCATCGATGCCGCTCAATCGGAAATCGACAGTGCGGGTGAGACCATCTTCAACCGGCAGTTCGATCAGGTGAAGGCATTCTATCGATGGCTGGAAAACCGGTTTCCAGAAGGCTTGATCATGTTCGATGACAATATCGTCTTCGCGCAGAATTTTTATCGTGTCTCCACAAACGATCGCTATTATCCCAATACCGGTATCTCGTCCCTCGGTCATGCGGTACCGGCCGCCATCGGCGCCGCCTGCGGAACAAGCCGGCCGATTTTCGCCATGATCGGCGATGGCGGTTTTCAGATGTGCGCCATGGAGGTCATGACGGCGGTCAATTACGGAATTCCCCTGAATATCGTGTTGCTCAACAATGACACCATGGGCCTGATACGAAAAAACCAGCACCAGCACTATCACGACCGCTTCATCGATTGCGATTTCATCAATCCCGATTACGCAGTACTGGCACGGTCCTTCGGTATCCGCTACATGTGTGTGGACGGGGAACGGGAACTGGGGGAACAACTGGCAGACATGGATTTCGAGCGCGGTATCAACCTGATCGAGATACCGATCGACCGGGATGCCTATCCGAACTATTCTTCGCGGCGTTGAATACACAGGATGGAAGCCGATACCACAGGTCTGCGGCAGTGTATCGCCCGATACCGTCAGCGCATCCCTGAACTGAGCGCCATCGAAGCTGCATTGCAGAGCGCATCCCCCGACGACGCGATCGCGCTGTACGAGCAGTGCTATCCGCTGATCGAGAAGGCCCTCTGGAGTGATGATTCACAGTTCGATGACCTGCTCGACAGTTACCAGGCGCTGTTTCGTGAGCAGGAGGGGTTGATACAGCGCCGGGGCGATGATCGTCACCACTTCATTCTCAGCATTCCGGTAGCGGACCGCCCGGCCCACCTTCAAAGCTGTCTTGAAAGCATTCATCGACTGTGCAGTACATTCGGCTATGGCGGTACCCGTTGCGGCGTCTATCAACGTATCAAGGTCATCGTCGCCGAGGACAGTCGAGAGCCGGAGAGCATCGAGCGCCATATCGAATTGGTTGAGAGCTACCGGGACAAGGGCCTGCAGGTATTTCATTTCAGTCAGTCGGAACAGTACGACCTGCTGCACGCGCTGCCGGAATCGCAGCGCAGCCGTTTGGGCAGCGTCCTGACCACGCTGCCGAGGGAGCGGTTCTATCTGAAAGGGCAAGCGGCGAATCGCAATCTCAGCTACCTGAAATGCCTGCAGCTGACCGAAGACAGGGACAATACGCTGTACTACATGGTCGACAGTGACCAGACCTTCTGTGTCAACCGGCAGACCGCGGGCGGCGAGCAGGCGGTGTATGCGTTGAACTACTTTCATACCGCCGACAAGGTCTTTCGCGAGTCGGACACCCTGATGCTGACCGGCAAACTGGTTGGCGACCCACCGGTGTCGCCTTCGGTCATGACCGCCAATTTTCTCGACGATATGACCGCATTCTTTTCATCGTTGGCTCAAGCCGGCCCGGATGGGGCCTGCCGCTTTCATGCCGTGCCGGAACAAGCGCTTGGCGATGCGGCCTATCACGACATGGCCAAGCTGTTCGGTTTCGAGAAGCATGAACGAACCTATCCCTACCGGTGTCGTCTCAAGGGTGTGCATGACAACGTTGATTGTCTGCAGGATGTCAGCCGGCGTTTGAGCGCCTTTTTCTTCGGCGAGCATCTGACCCGTAAAACCCATTTTCACTATCGAGACGGCTATACCGCATTGTCACCGGCACGTACGGTCTATCCCGGCAACTACATCGTCAACTATCAAGGGCTCAAATATATCGTCCCCTTCGGTCATCTGCGGTTGCGCATGTCCGGACCGACCGCGGGTCGTCTGATTGCCGCCGAGATCGGCAGACAATTCGCCTCTATCAACATGCCGCATCTGCACCGGCGTACAGCCGGTGCCGGTCTGAGCGGTGATTTTCGTCCGGGTGTGGAGTTGGAGCAGGAGGGTGACGGGTCTCGCATCGATCTGTCGGATGAGTTCGAGCGCCAGTTCTTCGGCGACTTGATGCTGTTCACCACAGAAGCTCTGGTGTGGAGGGCGGATGTCAGTCAGCCGTTTCCGGAATCGGTGGTTGCCGAGGTGTTGCAGCAGAAAGAGGCCGAGTTGCTCGAGATGTATCGGCAGAAGCAACACGCCATACAAGATAAAACCCGGTGTTTCAGTAACCTGGTGTTTGAGCAGGGCCACTGGTGGTTGGGACATACTGGTTTGACCGATGCCATGGCCCGAATCAAAGCATTCGTCGAGAATATCCAGCACAATTTCGGCGAGCGGTCACCGGCCTGGCGGCAAATCCAGTCCGCTGCGCATCGCGAGCAACGCAAGCGGCAAATCATCGACGCATTGACTGATTATCGGGCGGTGCGAGATGCCTGGGACCGCCTGTTCGACTGACTTACCGCGCGGCCCACTAGAGGGTCAATGCATCAACCGCATGCGCGATCATTTGCTGTCGACAGCGCTGGTAGGTCTCCCGTGCCCTGTTCAGCACATGAGCTGGAATCTGAATATGGGTGTGGTCGCTTCGTGATTGATCGATCCTACCACTGCTTATGAATTTCGAGGAGTCGCCCTTGCGCGCCTGCCCTGTCTGACTGAAGAGCCGGTAGTGCTGGCTCAGCGGTTCATCCAATTGCAACCAGCCGCTCATGCTGGAGAGTAGTCTTTCCGGCGATGACAGCAACAGCTCGGCATCGAAATAGTGGTAGTCATGCTCGGTCGTGCGACAAAACCGGGCCAGCCATTCGAGTCGATCGATATAGTAACGGGATGCCGATTCGGGTGACGCGTAGGTATCGCCGGACTGCTTTTGTGAAAACAGCTGGACGATACTGCGGATCGTCGATGCCGGTTCCCGTAGCGCCACCATGATCGTGACCGGGACAGGGCCCAGTCGCTCGGGCATCAGTCGATAGTCATTGTGCAGCAGTTTGTCGAACAGGAAACGGCTATGTTCCTTGATCACGTCGTGCTCGCAATAGGCGCTAAGCTGCTTCTCCAGAGCGGAGGTGTCCTCATAGCCCAGGTGCATTTCATAGTAGCCGTTGATGGCGGGGTTCGAGCCCAGAATATGCCCCGCCAGGCTGGTAAAGGCCCGCATGTGGCTGAGCAGGAAGATTCTTGAAAAGTGATCAGGCATAGTCCGAATCGGCGGTATTGGGATGTGCGATCAACGGTCGGGTTCAACCCTGGTTTAAGCGATACCTGAGGGACTATTTACCACACTATCTGCGCTCTTGCCGTAATCAGTGACTATAACGCTCGGTATTGCGCCATCGTCTGTTTTATAGCCGATAGCACAAAGGCTCTTGTTAAGCACTCGTCAGTGCATCGATGAGTGACGCATGGGTGTGCCATTGAAACTTTGCCGCCGAGAGGCAAAAGGGTGCGGCAAGTCGCAACGCGATCTTCCCGGCTCACGACAAGCCGGGCTGCAGATCGCTTGTCTGGACAGTGTTCGGTTGCGGGACGATACCTAGTCGACGACCTTGGGTATTTCGTCGGTGAGAATATCCAGATTCGGCAGCATCACGATCTCGATACGACGGTTGAGCTGGCGACCTTCGGCTGTCGAATTGTCCGCCTTCGGCTGGAACTCGCCGAAGCCGGCCGCAGAGATGTTCTCGGGATTCACTCCCGTATCCACCAGAAGATGGACGACAGCCAGCGCTCGTGCCGCGGAGAGTTCCCAGTTACTAGGGTAGACAGCGCTCTTGATCGGCTTGTCGTCGGTATGTCCCTCGACCTGAAAACGCCGGTCCTTGAACTGGGTGAGGATGTCCGCCACCTGGGTCAGGGCCCGTGTGCCGTCGCCGTTGAGCCGAGCGCGGCCACTATCGAACAAGATGTTGTCGGGCAGTTCGATCACGATTCGCCCGTTTTTGATAGTGACGCTCAATTCGCCGGCATCGATCATCTGCTGCAGGCGGGAGACGAACTGGGCGTAGATCTCGTTGCGCTTTTCCCGCTCTTCCTCCAGGTCCCTGAGTAACTCGATCTGCAGATTTGATTCCTTCAGCTCCTGTTGCAGATCCTGACGCTTGACGTGTAGATCGAACAGTTCCTCGCTGGCCAGGTCGAGTTGGTGGCGCAGTTCCATCAGTTTCTGATCGGATTGCATGATCTCTTTCTGGGCACCTTCGATTTCGGTGTTGGCCTGGTCGAGCGATTGGCGGGTTTCAGAGAGTTCCTGGACCGCTGCGTCATACTTACGGGACGAGACACAACCCGCCATCATGAAGGCAAGTATCAAAATAGCTGCTGTGCGTGTGTACATGGCGCTTTCTCCCATGTGACGGTTGATATTTCAGCGGAATTTTATCCTTCAGCAAGGAGAGTTGCAGGTACGCAGAGTGCCTGATTGACGTTTGTATGGCGGAGAAGTTGCGCTCTGTGATCAGGTTCACTGTTTGGCCTGCTCTGCCCTTAACCGATGTGCCAGCTATCGCTGGTGAAGGTGTGCTCCCGGCTACGCGCATAGGGGAATATTAGACGGGTCCCAGTTGGCCTTAGATCTCAGTGGCAGGCGCGATCTCCGAGAAGATGCTGCTCTCCAACCAGCTGTTGATGTCATTGATGAGCGCTTTGGGGCCGATCACATTCAGGCTGTCGTTGGCAATCGCCTTTTGGTAACTGGTATCACCCATCCAGACCTCGATCATTTTCTTCACTGTCGTGGTGAAGTAGATATCGACCTCCTTGCCCGGATCCTTCTCGCAAAGATCCACTTCACCTTGCTTTACCGTGATCCGCCAATCGGCAAACTCCGTGGTGTCGGTGAATTGGAAGCGGATGACCGTCTCGTCGCCGACCAGTCTGCGGGGATGATGCTGCGCTTGATATACAGCATCAGCAGTTCGGCGTCGTAGTCGCTGTCGGCGATGTTGGAACGTACCCTGCGCATTCTCCAGTCGCCGAGTGCTTTGATGATCGGTAGTAGCTCCCTGCATGAACGGGTGGGGAAGTATTCATGGCCTTTCTGCCCTTGAATGTTATTTTTGATCACGAGACCTTGCTGTTCCAGGCTGTCGAGTCTCTTGGACAGCATAGTCGGTGAGATCTGGCTCAATCCGCGTTGCAGCTCAGTGAATCGCGTTCCGCCCATCAGCAGTTCACGAACGATCAGGGTGGTCAACTTCTCTCCCAGGATCTCGGTGGCCTTGGCGATTGGACAGAACTGGCCATACTACATGATATCCCCTGTGTGTGCGCAGTATTGGCCATGTAACTGAGTGTAGGCCAGCGAGTTGCAGAAAATGTAGTGAGTTAGTCCGATTTCTGTAGTGGGTAACTCCAGTTTGTGTTGTGGAGTCGGTCTCCTTGCTCGCCTAGCATTGAGTCAACGGCGCAGAGATGTCGTTACACCATTAGAGGAGGTCACAAATGAAACGCAAGGCTACAGATGTGTTTATCTATACGCGGGAGGTGCGTAGTGAGGGGCAGTTCGCGAGGTTGAGCGAGCAGTTCTTCGAGAGTTCCGGCATTGTCTCTATGTCACAATATCCATCGTCCCAGTTTATTGATGGTGGTGTATGACGCAGCATGCGTCCAATCGACGCGTATTCCGGAGCGGATCGGGGGGCTGGGTTTTCAGGCAAGTCTGATGGTCATATGAATCACGTAGCAGTGAGGATTTAACCATGAAAAAGTTTGGTCTACTGCTGTACGGGATTGTCAACTACAATTTGGGCTCCTCAGCCCTGGTCTATCTAATTGCCTTTCTGTTCAATCCGATTCCGGCGATTGGCATTCTGCATGGAATCGATGGAGGAACAACTGACAACATCTGGTTCGCCGGCGCGGTCAATGTTGGCCTGTTTGTGCTGTTCGGAGTTCAGCACAGCATGACGGCGCGTAATGGATTCAAGCGTTGGCTGACGCGCTTCATGCCGAAATCCGCTGAGCGCAGCACATACATGCTGGCGACGACTGCAGTTACCTATGCGCTTTGCCTGGGTTGGGAGCCGATGCCGGGCGTCGTCTGGCAGGCAGATGAAGGTCTTCTCCACAACAGTTTGCTCGGGATCGGTCTGTTCGGCTGGGTGCTTGTGCTCTACTCGACCTTCCTGATCAACCATTTCGATCTATTCGGTTTGCGTCAGGCATGGCTGTTCTTCAAAGGGCGGGAATATACACAGTTGCCGTTCGCGCTGAACTCGCTTTATAAGATTATTCGTCACCCCATCATGACCGGTGCGTTCATTGGTATCTGGTTTACACCAGTGATGACTACGGGGCATTTGTTGTTTGCAATCGGTATGTCGAGCTACATTCTGATTGGCGTTTACCATGAAGAGAAGGATTTGATCCGCGCATTTGATGATCGGTATATACGGTACATGCAGTCGACATCGCGCTTTGTTCCGTCCTGGATGAAGCGCAAGGGTGATTCGGCTGAAGCCCGTGTCTGAGTGTTCGAAGGGGTAATAACAGTATGAGGGGTCTTATGGCCCCTCGTTCGTTTGTGCTGGTTGTAACTACAGTGAGGTGTCATGGGCTTGTGAAATTGGTACCAGGATAAAGTGGTGCCTGATAGATGGCGGCCCGGTGGGATGCAGAGAAGGCGTCGTTTTGAATATGATCAATGGCAATCAGATGTGCTTTAAACTTTGGCTCGATTATTTGAGATGAGTGAAAATGCTTGAGCCGCACTGTCCAGTGCGTGAACTGAGTTGGAAACAACAATTTCAAGGGACTATATTAAACTAAAGGATAAGCCTTCAAGATCTCCATGAAACATTATAACTCCGACGCGCTTTCCTTTCAGAAGCTCACCATTGAGTTTTCGAATAACTCTCTGAGCTGCGTCATCAGGCCTTACATTGATCAGGCCATGCCGTTGTTTAACTCCCAAGCTATTGGTGATGGTAACGATGCGGCAACTGAGGATTGTTGGCTGTGAGGAGAAGGGGAGTCGAAGCCAGCCTTTGAGAATCCTGTTAACAAAATCCCTCATGTCTCTTTGTGTGGTTGCGTCTGAAATTCTGAGTATCAGTATCTTCATATGAGTATTCTGTTTTGTGCGTTGCGCGGTTGCGAGAGTGTGCAACAGATCAGTGATTCTCTGAATTATCGTTGGGTGTAGCCCTGCCCCCAATTTTAAAACCAGTCCCATGTTAGTAGCGTCCTGGGTAGATATCATTGTTGCCGCAGTTTCTCTGCCACTTCAGCTGGCGTCAGGTAGTCCAGCATGGAGTGCGGTCGTTTCTCATTTGTAATCCTGTCGCCGCGCCTGGATAATCGCCTTGGGATAACCGCGAAACCGTGCCGCTTGGTCCAGGATACGGGTCACGTAGTGGCCTGAAATCCCGAAATCGGCCACCAGGTCGACTGATTCTTTCGTGCAATCATCAACGATCGTCAATATTTTGATGCGACGTCCATAGCACAACAAATCCATCACGAAATCCATCGACCAGACATCCTTGGGCTGTGCTGGGAATAACAGCGGCTCTCTCGGTATCGCTACCCTTTTACGGCGTTTTCGCCGCTTTACCGACAGCTGTGCTTCGCTGTAGAGCCGATAAACCCTTTTGTGGTTGACCTCCACGCCATCTCGCCTGAGCAGGGCATGTATCCGTCGATAGCCGAAACGACGGCGCACCTGGGCCAACTCAATGATCTGGGTGCTCAATGCTTCATTCTGGGCCGAGCGCCTTGGCTCATAGCGTAGGGTGTTCCTCGATAACCCCACAAGCTGGCAGGCGCGTCGCTCGGATACGGCTGTTACAGTCTGCATCTGATTAACCGCCTGGAGCTTGACCTGTGGGGTCAATACTTTTCTCAGGGCCGCTTCCAACGCCTCCTTATCCAGCATCGTCTCGGCCAGCAGCTTCTTCAGCCGGGCATTCTCCTGCTCCATGGCCTTGAGACGCTTGGCGTCCGAGACCTCCATGCCGCCGTACTTGCTGCGCCAGGTGTAAAAGGAGGCATCGCTGAAGCCATGTTTGTGGCACAACTCCTTCACTCGCATGCCTGCCTCGGCCTCCTTCAGAAATCCGATGATCTGCTCTTCTGTAAATCGCTTTTTCATGTCCGTCTCCTGTGTTGAGAACGGACTCTACTAAGTTCAGGCTGGTACGGAAAATAGGGGAGCAGGTCAGGTGCTCTATTAAAAGAGTTGGGTCTGTTCTAAGTGAAAGTGGTGTAGATTATTTGCAGTTGTTTCACGGTATGATGCATTTACCGCGTTTCTTTTTGTATGGACGGTTACATGCCCAATTTGCGCCAGAATAGTCAAGATGAGCGTTCTGCGGGATTTGTACGGCGAGGCATTGTGAGTCCGCTGCGTAAAAACCGCGTCCACACTCCCAGCCCGAGCCGTACGATGAGTCTGTCAGGTATCCATTAGTGGGTACCTTGATGGGAATGCAATTGTTATCAATGGGCCGAAATCCTCGATCACACTTCCAGCCTGGTCCATGGGAGGTATTCGTTAAGTAGCCATTGAGGGGTACCTTTATTGCCAAACAGTCCATACCGACTGACTGGTACCCTCTGTTGCAATCCCATCCGGTACCGAATGAAGAGTCTGTGAGATAACCATTCTCAGGCACTTTGATGGCAACGCAGCTTTTGTCATGCTCTCTGTGGCCCCATTTGCATTCCCACCCTTGTCCGTAGGGCTTATCGGTCAGATAAGCATTCGTAGGTAACTTGATGGCAATACAGCTGTTGTCAACCTTGCGATAGCCAAGATCGCAGACCCATCCATATCCATATTTCAAGGCTGTTGCATGCTTTGGTAATTCAAGGGCGTTTTCGGCGACGACTGTATTACTGGCAATGACTAACCATAATGCCAAAGATGTGGTGGGGCTTAAGGATATGGTATGAGACCATCTGGTGTCTTTCATGAGTGATCTCCGCAATTCATGCAGTTGGAAAAGTGCTTTGCGTTTCATTGGTGCGTGCCACAACAAGAGGCCGCAAAATGATAAGGAATACCGATAACTGACGGAGAAGGGAACTCAGGGAGAAGATCGGGTATGGCTATGAGTACATAGGTGAGTCTATATGAAATTCAGGCAAAAATCTTATTTATTTGTTGCGGGTAAAATATATCAGCGAGTGATCTGTATTTGCTCTATACTTGAATAATTGCACGTCAGTGATCAATGCATTTTTTTCAAGATCGGCATGGATATAACAACGTGCCGACAGACTAGTCTGGTTTACTCCTGGGAATGGCTGATTGTGGTGATGGCTCACATGTCTGCATCATGAATCACAGAGAAAGGACTGCTGTGAGAATATCTAGAGCCACTATAAGTTGTACTAAGGAAACAAAGGCCTAATTAAATAATGGCAGCAAGTCGATATAATCAAACTTCCACGAAGGATGACGGCATCACTTTTCCCAGGCTTGAAAGTTGGAATGGTGATGCGAAATGCGCAACGATTGCGGCTCAAGTTAATAGGCAACGTGTTCTTTGCAGAATCTCGCATAAAACACTACAGGAAAAATTCGGTGCCTCCGATGAGGATCCTATGAAGTTCCTTGCCAGGCATCGATCCGTTATAGAGCGTGCGATACGATTGCTCATAGAAAATAATGACTATGAAGAAGATGGTTCAATTCTTATCCGAATGCGCGATCTTACTCTATTGGAATAGTGATCTGCACTACAGCGGATTGTGTTATGAGTCGTAAAGGCTTTGTTTACTGATCCGAAAGTAATCACGTTCATCGCGCCAGGTTGGGTTCCGTTTTCAGGCTGTCCAGACGTTGTTCGCCGGGACTGGTGTAAATCGCTAAGCAGCAAGTGAAAACTGACTGTGGCCTCGATTTGCAGGCGGCTACGGCTTACGCACTGTTCTGCTCAAGAATTTCCGTAAAGCTTTTCCTGTCTCCGATCGTCTCCAAGCCTTGTTCAACCGCTCGGGTGTGCCTACGACAACCAACTCGCCTCCGGCGTCACCTCCTTCGGGCCCCATGTCGATACACCAGTCGGCCTCGGCGATGAGATCCAGGTTGTGTTCGATCACCACCGCCGAGTGACCGGCCTCGACCAGGCGGTGCAGCACACAAATGAGCTTCTCCACATCAGCCATGTGCAGACCGACGGTGGGTTCGTCGAGTACGTACAAGGTCGGTGTGAAGGTGCGGGCATTGGGCCTGGCCTTGGCCAGTTCCGTGACCAGCTTGATGCGCTGGGCCTCGCCGCCGGAGAGGGTGGGGCTCTGCTGACCGAGGGTGAGGTAGCCGAGGCCCACGTCCTGCAGCAGTTGCAGGGCGTGGTGGATGTTGGGATGGTGCTCGAAGAACGCCACAGCCTCGTCGACGCTCATGGCGAGTAGGTCGCCGATCGATTTGCCGCGGTAGCGAACTGCCAGGGTTTCCGGGTTGAACCTTGCGCCGTTGCAGGATTCGCAGAGCGTCTTCACATCGGGCAGAAAACTCATCTCCACCCGGGTCATGCCCTGGCCCTGGCAGGTCTCGCAGCGGCCGCCCTTGGTGTTGAAGGAGAAGCGCCCGGCGTTCCAGCCATGGATGCGCGCATCCTCGGTCTGAGCGTAGAGTTTTCTGATGTCGTCCCAGAAACCGACGTAGGTGGCGGGGCAGGAGCGCGGGGTCTTGCCGATGGGGGTCTGGTCCACCTCCAGCACGCGCTGGATCGGTTGCCAGCCGTCGATCCGGTCGCAGCCGTGGTAGTGGTCGTTGGCGATGCGGCCCCGTTTGCCGCCACGCTCGAGCAGGTGCCTCAGGCTCTTGACCATCACATCGCGCACCAGGGTCGACTTACCAGAGCCGGAAACGCCGCTGACGCAGACCAGGCGTTGTAACGGGATGTCGATATCGATCTGCTTCAGGTTATTGAGGAACGCCCCCTGGATTTGCAGCCAGTCGTTGTTTGGCTCCACATCGCCACGGCCTCTCTCCAGCGCGGGAGAGGAGTGCTTGCGGCGACCCTTCGTGGCTTTTGGCTGTCGTGTCGGGCGAGGTTGGAATAAAGGGTGTTGCAGGGGGTTGGCAAGGAACCGGCCGGTCAGCGACTCCCGGTTCTTCTCCAGCTGCTTGACCGTGCCTGTGTGGATCACGTGCCCCCCGCGCACGCCGGCGCCGGGGCCGATGTCGATCACGTGTTCGGCGCTGCGGATAGTCTCCTCGTCGTGTTCCACCACCACGATGGTGTTGCCCTTGCCTTCGAGTTTTTGCAGCGTGTTGAGCAGCAGGCTGTTGTCGCGCGGGTGCAGGCCGATGGTCGGCTCGTCGAGGATGTAGCAGACGCCGCGCAGGTTGGAGCCGAGCTGGGCGGCTAGGCGGATGCGCTGCGCCTCGCCGCCGGAGAGGGTGGGGGCGGCCCGGTCGAGGGTGAGATAGCCGAGGCCGACCTCCCCGAGGAATTCCAGGCGCGAGACGATCTCGCTCACCACGTCCTGACCGATCGCCCGTTCGCGGGCGTTGAGTTCCAGCTCCTTGAAGATATCGATGGCCTCATCCACCGGCACTGCAGTGTAGTCGGCGATGTTCCAGTCGTGGAAGTAGACCGCCAGCGCTTCGTCATTCAGGCGGGCGCCCTCGCAGGTGGGGCAGGTCTCCGCTTCCTGTTCACGGTCGAGCCACTCCCCCTCCTCGCCGCTCTGTTCTTCGTCGAAGCCGGGTAGCAGGGTGCCGGTGCCATAGCAGCTCGGACACCAGCCGTGTCTGGAGTTGTAGGAGAAGAGGCGCGGGTCGGGTTCCTCGAAACCGGTGCCGCAGCTGGGACAGGTGCGATGGGTGGAGAAGTGGTGTTCCTCCCCCCAGTCGCCGCCCCGCTTGATCAGTGCCACGCGCACCGTGCCCTTGCCCTGGTCGAGGGCGGCATCCAGCAACTCACGCAGCTCCCTCTCCTGCTCAGGTTTCACCATCAGATCACCCAGGGGCAGGTCGATGTTGTGCTCCTGGTAGCGGTCGAGTTGCGGCCAGTCGTCGGTGGCCAAGGGTTCTCCATCGACACGCAGGATCGGATAGCCCTTGCGGTTGGCCCACAGCGCCAGCTCTTTGTAGATGCCCTTGCGGTTGACTACCAGCGGCGCCAGCAACGCGATCTTTTTACCGCGATAGGCCTGTAGCAGGTGGGCGAGGATGGCGTCGCGCGAGCGGGGCTCGATGGCTACCTGACACTCAGGGCAGTACTGGACACCGAGCTTGACGAACAACAGGCGCAGAAAGTGGTGGATCTCGGTCAGGGTGCCGACCGTGCTCTTGTGGCCGCCGCGGCTGGTGCGCTGTTCGATGGCGACGGTGGGCGGGATGCCGAACACCGCGTCGACGTCGGGTCGCGAGGCGGGCTGTACGAACTGGCGTGCATAGGCATTGAGCGATTCGAGATAGCGGCGCTGGCCCTCGTTGAAGAGGATGTCGAAAGCGATGGTCGATTTGCCCGAGCCGGAGACGCCGGTGATGACGGTGAACTTCTCGCGCGGGATCGCCAGGGTGACGTTCTTCAGGTTGTGTTCGCGGGCGTGGACGATGTCGATGGCGTTGCTGGATCTCCCCTCTCCCCGTCCCTCTCCCGCCAGGGGAGAGGGGGATTTTTTGCCGAGTTGGTCCAGCGCTTCACGGAAGTCCCGCAGTGCCTTGCCGGTGTGGCTGGAGGGGTGGGTGCTGAGTTCTTCCGGTGTGCCCTCGCACACCAGCTCGCCGCCGGCGTCACCGCCTTCAGGACCCAGGTCGATCAGCCAGTCGCTGGCGGCGATGACATCCAGGTTGTGTTCGATCACCAGCAGCGAGTGGCCCTTCAGCAGCAGCCGGCGCAGCGCCTTGAGCAGCACCGCGATGTCGGCGAAGTGGAGGCCTGTGGTCGGCTCGTCGAGGAGAAAGAGCAGTTTGTCGCCCGTTTTTTTCTTCTTGCCGGTTTTGGCCAGGTATCCGGCTAGTTTCAAACGCTGGGCCTCGCCGCCGGAGAGGGTCGGCACCGGCTGGCCCAGGCGCAGATAGCTCAGGCCCACCGCCTGCAGCGGCTCCAGCGCCTGGTGGATCTCGCGGGCGTCCCTGAAGAAGGCGAGCGCCTCGGTGACCGTGAGCTCCAGAATATCGGCCACCGATTTGCCGCCTACCCGGACCTCCAGCACCTCGTTGCGGTAGCGCTTGCCGTTGCACTCCGGGCAACGCAGGTAGACGTCGGAGAGGAACTGCATCTCCACGTGCTCGAAGCCGGAGCCGTTGCAGACCGGACAGCGGCCGTTGCCGGCGTTGAAGCTGAAAGTGCCGGGTGTGTAACCGCGCTTCCTGGCCAGGCGGGTGGTGGCGAACTGCTTGCGGATGGCGTCCCAGGCGCCCACGTAGCTGACCGGGTTGGAGCGCGAGCTCTTGCCGATCGGCGCCTGATCCAGCATCACCACGCCGTCGATCTTTTCATGGCCTTTGATCGCTTTATGGGCGCCCGGGATCTCCTCCGGTTCGCCCTTCAGCTTGGCCAGTGCGTTGAAGAGGATATCCTGCACCAGGGTCGATTTACCGGAGCCGGAGACGCCGGTGAGGGTGACCAGGAGGTTGAGCGGGATGCGCACATCGATGTTTTTCAGGTTGTGTTCGGCGGCGCCGAGGATGGTTATTTGGTCCCCCTCTCCCCGGCCCTCTCCCGCGAGGGGAGAGGGGGCGCTCTGTTCCGGCCGTTCTGCGACTTGCAGTTCGCCCTTGAGGTATTTGGCGGTGAGGGAGGCTCTGTCGCGCAGCAACTGTTTCGGCGTGCCGTAGAAGACGATCTCGCCACCGCGTTCGCCGGGACCGGGGCCGATGTCGAGGATACGGTTGGCGGCGAGCATGATCTGCGGGTCGTGCTCCACCACCAGCAGGGAGTTGCCGGCGTCGCGCAGGCGCGCCAGCACGCCGTTGATGCGTTCGATGTCGCGCGGGTGCAGGCCGATGCTGGGCTCGTCCAGCACGAACAGGGTGTTGACCAGCGAGGTGCCCAGCGCGGTGGTGAGGTTGATACGCTGCACCTCGCCGCCGGAAAGGGTGCGCGATTGACGGTCGAGGGTGAGATAGCCGAGGCCCACGTCGAGCAGGTAGCTGAGGCGCGAGCGGATCTCCTCCAGCAGCAGGTCGAATTCGTCGGCGCGCCGCTTCTTTTTGCCGAACAGCTTGTCGAAGAAGCTGTGCGTCCGTTGCAGCGGCAGCTGCATCAGATCGTGGATGTTGAGGCCGGGCAGTCCGCGGAACGACTCATCGGGCATGGCGATGCCGTCGTGGCGGAAACGCAGGCCCGGATCGAGCACGGCGTCGGCCTCGGCCTTGCTGCCGATACGAAAGTCCAACGCCTCGTTCTTCAGCCGCGCGCCGTGACAGGCGGGACAGGCATCGTAGCTGCGGTACTTGGAGAGCATGACCCGGATGTGCATCTTGTAAGCCTTGCTCTCGAGGAAGCTGAAGTACTCCCGCACCCCATACCAGGTCCTGCCGTCCCAGGCCCCGTCGCCCTCGATGACCCAGCGCTTGGTCTCCTCGTCCAGTGCCTTCCAGGGTGTGTCCAGATCCATGCCGCGCTTGCGGCCGTAGCGTATCAGGTCCTCCTGGCACTCCATGGAGTAGCCGCTGCGAAAGGGCTTGATGGCGCCCTCGCTGAGGGAGAGTGCGTCGTCGGGGATGACCAGATTCCAGTCGATGCCGATGGTGCGCCCGAAGCCGCGGCAGCTGTCGCAGGCGCCCAGCGCCGAGTTGAAGGAGAAAAGATTGGGCTGGGGCTCCCGGTAGTCGATGTCGCAGTGGGCGCAATGCAGGCCGCTGGAGAATTTCCAGGGCTCTCCCGCTTCCCGGTTTTCATCCAGGGGATAGACGGTGCACTGGCCGTGGCCCTTCTCCAGGGCGATCTCCAGCGCTTCTGTCAGACGCCCCGGATCGCTTTTATCGAGCCGTACCCGATCCTGCACCACCTCGATCAGATTGCCCCGTTCGCTGTGGATGCGGGTGTAGCCCTGCTGCGCCAGCACCTGTTTGATCTCCTCGTTACTGAAGTTGTGGGGCACTTCGATGGCGAAGGTGACGATCAGGCGGGGTGCGCTGTCGCCCGCGGCCTGACTCAGCTGTTTGAATATACCGTCAGGGGTGTCGCGCTCCACCGGTCTGCCGCAGCCGTGGCAATAGAGTTGGGCAGCACGGGCGAACAGGAGTTTGAGATGATCGTTGAGCTCGGTCATGGTGCCCACGGTGGAGCGGGAGGTGCGTACCGGATTGGTCTGGTCGATGGCGATACTCGGTGGTATACCGTCGATGCAATCCACTTGGGGCCGGTCCATGCGGTCGAGGAACTGGCGGGCGTAGGGCGAGAAGGTCTCCACGTAACGGCGCTGGCCTTCGGCGTAGACGGTGTCGAAGGCCAGCGACGACTTGCCGGAGCCGGAGACGCCGGTGATCACGATCAGCTCGCCGAGCGGCAGCTCCAGGTCAAGGTTCTTCAGGTTGTTCTGGCGGGCGCCGTGGATGTGGATCTTGTCGTTGGCCATGGGGGTGCGTCACTGGGGGAGAAAGCCGGACATTGTCTGAATTCGCGCTACCGGCATCAAGCATGAATTCCCGGTGTTATTCGTTCCATCTGTTTCACTGATTCAGATCGCGCTCGCTCAAGCGGCTTTATGCTGGGGCACGCCCCACCCTGGGGTATCCGACATTCCGGCGTAGCCCGGATGCAGCGAAGTGAAATCCGGGAAATCGATATGATGGATTCCCTGGATTTCACTTCGCTCCATCCAGGCTACACACACGGATGTGGATGGGGGAGCGATTTGTTACCTTGGTCGCTGCATCACCCCATCACTCACACATCAAAATCCTCATAGGAGGCGCTGCGCATGGAGTCCATGCAAAGATTGCTCGAGATCATGTCCCGCCTGCGGGATCCCGAAACCGGATGCCCCTGGGATCTGCGTCAGACCTACGCCACCATCGTCCCCTACACCCTGGAGGAGGCCTATGAAGTGGCGGACGCGATCCAGCGGGGCGATATGGCGGAGCTGCGGGACGAACTGGGGGATCTGCTGTTTCAGGTGGTCTTCTACAGCCAGATCGCCCGAGAGGAGGGCCATTTCGATTTCGTGCAGGTGGCGGAGGGTATCTGCGAGAAGATGCTGCGGCGTCATCCCCATGTCTTTTCCGACGCCGAGTACGCGTCGGACGAGGCGTTGCGCCATGCCTGGGAGAGCACCAAGGCGCAGGAACGCAAGCAGCGCAGCACGGCAGAGGAGCACAGCGAGTTGGATGGGGTGGCGCGCGCCCTGCCGGCGCTGATTCGGGCGGAGAAGCTGCAGCGGCGGGCCGCCCGCGTGGGCTTCGACTGGCCCGATGCCAAAGGCGCGCTCGACAAGCTCGAGGAGGAGTTGGCCGAAGTGCGGGCGGAGATCGACGCCGGCGATGAGGCCGCTTTGGAGGACGAGCTGGGGGATCTGCTGTTTTCGGTCGTGAATGTCATCCGTCTGCTGGGCAGGGACGCGGAACAGACTTTGAGCCAGGCTAACGAAAAGTTCGAACGTCGCTTTCGCGCCATGGAGCGGGAATTACACCAGCAAGGCAGTCAGGACCTGCATGCCCTCTCGCCGGAGGCTTGGGATCGGGCCTGGGAGGCGGTGAAATGCCAGGAGGCGGAAGTCGGGCGTGGCGACAGTGACTGATTGATCCCATGTGGTTCAGATAGATCCCCTCGATGCGGCAAGCCACATCCTACAGAACCTCCGACAGGTGTAGGGTGCGGCTTGCCGCACCGTTTTGGTCGATTGTTGTGTAGCCTGGATGGAGCGGAGCGTAATCCAGGAAGAAGCAAGGCAGCCTGGATGGAGTATAACGGAATCCGGGTTGCATAGTGCGCCGAACTTTCCGGATTCCGCTGCGCTCCATCCGGGTTAGTAGATGGGCGACATTCCTGGTGTATTTAGGTTGGATCAATTGTTCGCCATGAATTCCTGCAGGATGGCATGCTGTTCTTCGATCGATTTCCTGGTCGCTTCCTCTGCTTTGGAAAAGTCGGTGGCATCCTCGTCATGACTCATGTTTGAACAGGTCCTTGCCAGGCGGCAGTACATGGCCACTCTTTGTGCCAAGTGACAAGTCCGGGCTTCCAGATAGAGCGGCGCCACACAGGTCATGCAGGCCTCGGCAACGAAGTGCTTTGCCTGATGATCGAAATTCAATTCGGATAGGTCGGAGTGGGGGTGTGTATCCACATAGATGGAACGTGCCTTGCGGTGGGCCATTTCGAGATCATCCGCATCAATCACGGGTTTGCGGAAGAGTTTTACAATATTGTCCAAGCAACGTTCATCAGCCAAATCCAAAACTTTCTCTATGAATTTCGCAGCAATTCTCCGTTGTTGCTCTACAGGCAATGAACTCAGGGTCTCTTTGAATTTCTTGTGATCTATGTTGGCAGTCATGTTATTGGTTCCTCGAAATTATTGATGTTATGAGCGACACATGAGGTTGCTGCAGAACTTTGGAACTCAAACAAATCTACTTTGTTCTATTCTCAGCGTAGCAGTGATTTTCGTCATCATTCAAATGAAATATTTGGAAAGAATGGCTGTGAGGATCAGCTGCATGATGAACATTTTTTGATTATTGGCGAGTGGTTCAAAATCGAGGTGACGCTTATCCGCCTCCCCAGTGGAATGCGGAGTAAATAACGCAATTTAATCACCAGTCCATCGACCGTATTCAGTTGCGTAGCCTGGATGGAGCGGAGCGTAATCCAGGAAGAAGGCTTGCCGCCCCCGGATTCCACTCCGCTCCATCCGGGCTACCTGTTGCGGTCGGTTTTGTTCAAACGATCAGAATGGTCGAGCCTGTGGTCTCCCGCGCCTCCAGCGCCCGGTGGGCCTTGGCCGCCTTGGCCAGGGCGAAGCGCTGGTTGACCTCGATGCGGATGTCACCCGCCAGCACCCGCTCGAACAGGGCCGAAGCGCTATCGCGCAGCTCCTGCGTTTCAGCGGTGTAGGTCATCAGGGTCGGGCGGGTGAGGTAGAGGGAGCCGCGGGAGGTCAGCTCGCCCAGCTCCACCGGCGGCACCTTGCCCGAAGCGTTGCCGAAGCTGACCATCATGCCGCGCGGAGCCAGGCA
This sequence comes from Candidatus Thiodiazotropha sp., assembly GCA_037384425.1. GTDB lineage: Bacteria > Pseudomonadota > Gammaproteobacteria > Chromatiales > Chromatiaceae > Thiodiazotropha. The sequence goes on from JARROA010000021.1 coordinate 81,026, forward strand.
GTCCAGCGAGCGGGTCCAGGTCGCCTTGCCGACGCCGTCGTAGACCACCGGCACGCCGCGGTCGCCGGTGATCTCCCTGACCCGGGCGACCAGGTCCTCTTCCCGGTAGAGGATGGTGTGCTCGCAGCCGTGGGCGCGGGCCATGTCCGCTTTGGCTTCGTTGCCGACGGTGCCGATCACGGTCGCCCCCAGCTGTTTCGCCCACTGGCAGAAGATCAGGCCGACACCGCCGGCGGCGGCGTGGAAGAGAACGGTCTGGCCGGCCTGCACCGGGTAGGTCCTCCGCAACAGGTACTCGGCGGTCATGCCCTGGAGCATCATGGCGGCAGCCTGTTCGAAGTCGATGCCTTCGGGCAGGGCCACCAACCGAGCGGCGGCGATGTTGCGGGCCTCGGCATAGGCGCCGAGTGGCGGGGTGGCGTAGGCGACCCGGTCGCCGACACGGAAATCGGTGACTTCGGGGCCGACCGCCTCGACCGTACCGGCGGCCTCCATACCCAGGGTGCAGGGCAGGGGCGGGGTGGGGTAGATGCCGCTGCGATGATAGACGTCGATGTAGTTCAGCCCTACCGCCCGGTGGCGGACCTGCACCTCTCCCGCTGCCGGCGGCAGCAGCTCGATCTCCTCCCAGCGCATCTGCTCCGGGCCGCCGTATTCATGGATGCGTATGGCTTTGGTTTTCATCGGATGCCCTGTGCGTTTTCGGCTAGGCCGGGCGCCGGCCCCATGCGAAATTCAACATTCAGAATCGCCATGGTGTAGCCTGGATGGAGCGAAGCGTAGTCCAGGAAAGCGGGTTTGACGAATTCCCGGATTACGCTTCGCTTCATCCGGGCTACCGGCTGATTCGTAGGGTGCGGCTTGCCGCACCGTTGCTTGTTCATGGGTGACCGGTTGATTCATGACTCACTCTCGAGCCGCGCATGCACCGTACCCTGATACTCTGCAGCAACACCTTCCCGGCCTGGGACTTGAACGGTCGCCATGAGAACGGCCCGGCCTCTCTCCTGCAACCGCGTCAGAAAAGAATCCATCTCCGTGGCCGGGATCTCACAGCGGGCGACAATCTCGCCAACCACCGGCTTTCGATAGCGGATGCCGCCTTCGGCCAGCACCAGGTCGGCGCCTTCCGGCAAGCGGGCGTTGACCAATCCCCACAGCGCCAGGGTGGCGATGGCGTAGAGCGAGCCGGCGAAGGCGGTGCCGTGCACGTTGATGTTCTCGGCCCCACCGCCGACCACGGTGATGGCGTTCCCGCTCAGCTCGCGCACGTGGAAATCCATATGGGCCGCGACCGGTATGCCGGTGCGGATGCGCTGTTCCAATTCCGTCTGGGAAAGCATGCGGCGTCTCCTTTACTTGGTGAAGGTGTCTTTGAAGGTTTCGCGCAACTGGGCTTTCTGTACCTTGCCCATGGTGTTGCGTGGCAGTTCCGGCACCATGTAGACCTGTTTGGGCTGTTTGAAACGGGCCAGGCGGTCTTTCAGCGGAGCCAGGATGTCCTCGTCGGTGAGTTCACGGCTGCCATCCGGCACCACCACTGCCGCCACCCCCTCGCCGAAGTCGGGATGGGGCAGACCGATGACCGCCGACTCCTTGACCCCGGGGATCTCGTCGATCTCCCCTTCAATCTCTTTCGGGTAGACGTTGAAGCCGCCGGAGATGATCAGGTCCTTGGCCCGGCCGACGATACTGATCCGGCCCTCCTGGTCCATGGTTGCCATGTCGCCGGTAATGAACCAGCCGTCGGGACGGAACTCCGAGGCGGTCTTCTCCGGCATCTGCCAGTAGCCCTTGAAGACATTGGGGCCGATCATTTCGAGGACACCGGTCTGCCCCCGGGGCAGCTCACTACCCTGTTCGTTGGCGATGCGCACCGAAATGCCCGGCAGGGGGAAGCCGACAGTACCTGCGACCCGCTCACCATCGTAAGGGTTGGAGGTGATCATACCGGTCTCGGTCATGCCGTAGCGCTCCAGGATGCGGTGGCCGGTGCGCGCCTCGAACTCGCGATGGGTCTCCGCCAGCAGCGGAGCCGAGCCGGAGATGAACAGGCGCATGTTGCGGCAGGCTTCGGCGGTGAAGGCCGGTTGGTCGAGCAGGCGGGTATAGAAGGTGGGTACACCCATCATGACGGTGCTTTCGGGCAGCAGGTCGAGCATGGTCTGCAGATCGAATCTGGGCAGAAAGTGGACCGGCGAGGTGCCGAGCAGGGCGCAGTGCAGTGCGACGAAAAGCCCATGCACATGGAACACCGGCAGCGCGTGCAGCAGCACGTCGTCGGCGTCCTGCCACTGCCAGTAGTCGTGCAGCACCTCGGCGTTGGATCGGAGATTGCCATGGCTCAGCATCGCACCCTTGGAACGGCCTGTGGTGCCGGAGGTGTAGAGGATGGCGGCCAGGTCGTCGCTCTCGCGTTCGATGACGGGAGGATTCGACTCCAACTCGCTCACGCCGTCGAACAGGCTGCCGCCACCCTGGGCATCGAGGGTCAGCAGGTGCGCGACGCCGATGCGCTCGGCCACCGCTTTCAGACTGTCATGTTCGGAAGGGCGACAGACCACGACCCGGGGTGTCGCATCCCCCATGAAGTACTCGACTTCGGCCGCGGTATAGGCGGTGTTGAGCGGAATGTAGATGGCTCCCGCGCGCAGGCAGGCCAGGTAGAGCAGCACCGCCTCGTTCGACTTGTCGACCTGCACGATGACCCGGTCGCCGGGCTCGACGCCCAGTGCAAGCAGCCGGCTCTGAAGACGGCCGCTGGCCGCGTCGAGATCGGCATACATCAAGGGCTCACGTCCGGGAGTCATCAGAAAGGGACGCTTGTCGGCATGTCTGAAGCGATCACCGGCGAAACGCAGATAGAGGTTGTGGTTGCTCATGCTTTGATTACCAGGTCGTAGGCCATACGCAGGGCCAGGAAGAAGAGAAAGACCGCAAAGGTCCGTTTCAGAAGCTTGTCGGGCAGACGGTGGGCGAGACGTGCCCCCAATGGCGCGAACAGGATGCTGGCCACAACCACGCCGGCGAAGGCCGGCAGGTTGATGTAGCCCAGGTTGTGGGGCGGCAGGGCAGTTTCGTCCAGACCAGTGGCGATGAAGCCGAGGGTGGAGGCCATTGCCAGGGGCAGGCCGATGGCGGCGGCGGTGGCGATGGCCTGTTTTACCGGCACCCCGCACCAGCTCAAATAGGGCACATGCAGGGCGCCGCCGCCTATACCCATCAGCGCCGAGATGGCGCCAACGATGGCCGATACGCCGCGCAACGCCCAGGGGCCAGGCAGGTCGCGACCGGCCCCCGGCGCTCCCAGGGCCATCTGCAGGGAGACGCCGAACATGAACAGGATGAAGCCGATAGTCAGCCAGGCGGCCGGGATCCAGTCGGCGATCCAGGCGCCGAGCAAGGATCCGGCGACCACCCCGGGCGACATGATACGGAACAGATTCCAGTGCACCGCGCCGCGCCGATGGTGGGCCCAAATGGATGAGATGGCGGTGACCACGATGGTGGCCAGCGAGGTGCCGACCGCGACCTTGATCAATATCTCCGGATCCACCCCCTCACTGGCGAAGACCAGCGACAGTACCGGCACGATGATCACACCGCCGCCGATGCCGAGCAGCCCGGCGGCGGTGCCGGCAGCGGCCCCGGCGATGAGCAGGGTGGCTAGCTGCACCGCGATGCTCCTGGACAGGGCGCGTCAGGCATGCGCGTGCTCGTTGCCGATGCGCTCATCGATCTGGCGCAGGCGTCGCTCAAGATCGCGCGAGAGGGCGATACGACCGTCCCACACATAGGCTTCGTGGTTGGCCACCACCTCCTCGCCGCGATAGCGGTAGTTGACCATACAGCTCCAGGATTCGTCGTGGCCCCGTGATGAGGGGTTGGCGTGCAGATTGATCCGCTCCAAACGGGCGCCGTTGGAGAGGTGAAAATGGGCCACCGGGTCGTAGGCCGCCATCTTGCCCCGCTTCATGCGTGTGAGATAGTAGATCGCCAGGTCCGAGAGTACCGGGTCCAGCAGTGACTGCCTGATCTCGTCCACGGGTTGCTGTAGCAGGCTGTCCAACGCCTGCAACGGTTCACCCCCGCCGGCCGCCTGCACCAGGGCCTCGGCACGCTCCCCCAGCAGGCGTGCGAGTTGATCCCCATGGACCGCGTCGGCGACGGCCTTGAGCAGGCCTTGGCGCATGCGGGGAATGGGCGACAGGGTGATGAAGGTCTCTATCTGCGGAAACTCGTCATTGAGTTCGCTCACCACCTGCTTGATCAGGAAGTTGCCGAAACTGACACCGCGCAGCCCGCTCAGCGCGTTGTTGATGGAGTAGAAGACGGCGGTGTCGGCCTGGTGCGGATCGCTCTCCGGCGACTGCGGGTCGATCAGCGGTGGAATGCGGGCACTGATCTCGTTGGTCAGGGCGACCTCGACAAAAATGAGGGGATCGCTTGGCAGCGCCGGGTGGAAGAAGGCGAAACAGCGACGATCGGCGCCCAGGCGACGTCGCAGATCGTCCCAGCCGCTCATGGGGTGTACCGCCTCATAGCGGATCAGTTTCTCCAGGATGGCCGCCGGCGAGTTCCAGTCGATCTTCTCCAGACGCAGAAAGCCGCGATTGAACCAGGAAGCAAGCAGGTGCTGGAAATCGGCGTCGACCCCTTTCAGTTCCGGATGATTCGGCAACGCGCGCAACAGGAATGCGCGGATGTCGACCAGCGCCGCGGTGCCTCCGGGCGCCATGTTGAGTCGCCGCATCAGCTCCTGACGCGGTGGTTCGCTGGCCTCCAGCAGTCGGTGCAGGGCGAGCGGATCCTTGGGGTGATAGGCGGCGGCGGCCTGGGCGATGGCCTCCGGGTCGGGATCGAACTCCACCGCCAGGATGTGCAGAAAGTCGAGTCGGTCTGTCTCGTCCATCGACTCCCAGCGCTGCAGGATTTCGCGCGCCAGGGCGATGTTGGAGGCCTCGCCCAGGCCTTCGACCAGGCGGTGGCAGAGTTCGGCATCCGACGGGGCATCTGCCTCGCCGCGTTCACGCAGGCCGAGCAGTTCCAGGCCGCGGTCGGCCACATTGTCGAGCATGCGTTCGAACCAGCTACGGGCGTTCATGGTGTTTCCCTCCGAAGCGGGGTCTGTGCGGCGATCTGCCGAGAATAAGCGGGGTGCTGCCGGGCAATGCCCGATCCGCGCACGACAGGGTCATGTCGGTCTACACGGTTGCCGAAGCGGTTGAGCAGCAGTGCCAGTGGTCGTTTCATCCGCTTCTCCGGTGCTACAGGGCGCTGCCCATCAGATGGTTCGGCAACCAGAGCGCGATCTGCGGGAAGGCGATCAGCAACGCGATGCCGACCAACATACAGAGCATGAAGGGCAGAGCGCCGATCAGCACCGTCTTCAGATCCACGTCCGGCACGATGCCGTTGATGACATAGAGGTTGAGCCCCACCGGTGGAGTAATGAGCCCGATCTCCATGTTCAGGGTCAGCATGACCCCGAACCAGATCGGATCGTAGCCGGCCTGGAGCACGATCGGCACCAGCGTGGGTGCGGTCATGAGGATGACCGCCACCGGCGGCAGAAAGAAACCGGCCACCAGCAGGAAGAGATTGAGCAAGAGTATCAGCGCCCAGGGGCTCAGCTGCTGTGCGGCAATGAATTCGGCGATGCCCTGGGTGATGTAAAGGCTCGACATCATATAGCTGAAGAGCCCGGCCATGCCGATGATCATCATCAGCATCACCGACTCGCGGGTGGCCGAGCTGATGATCTGCCACAGTTGCCGCGGTCGCCATACCCGGTAGATGGCCATCACCAGCAGGATGCAGACCATGGCGCCGACGCCAGAGGCCTCGGACGGCGTGGCGACGCCGCCATAGAGTGCCCAGAGCACCAGCGCGATGATCATCATGAACGGGATCACCTTGGGCAGGATCACCAGCTTGTCACGCAGGCTGAAATGCTTGTCCTCCTCCACGAAGGTGTAGCCCTTGATGCGGGCGTAGATCAGCGACCAGCCGATGAACAGCCCGATCAGCATCAGGCCCGGCAGCAGGCCGGCCATGAACAGTCGGCCGATCGAGGTTTCGGTGGCGATGCCGTAGACGATCATGGTGATCGAAGGCGGGATCAGGATGCCCAGCGTACCGCCGGCGGCGATGGCGCCGGTGGCCAGGCCCGCCGGGTATCCCCGTTTGCGCATCTCCGGGATACCCATTTTGCCGATCGCGGCGCAGGTCGCCGGTGACGAGCCGGTGAGGGCGGCAAAAACGCCGCAGGCACCGATGTTGGAAATCAGCAGTCCCCCCGGCACCTTGTAGAGCCAGCGGTCGATCGCCTCGTAGAGATCGGATCCGGCGCGGGAGGCCGCGATGGCCGAGCCCATGACCAGGAACATGGGGATCGAGAGTAGGGCGAATTCGTCCAGCGAAGCGAACAGCGTATCGGCGACGATGCTGAAGGTGGCGGGGCCGTTGTGCAGCAGCAGGAACAGCACCGCGGTAACGCCAAGGGCGAAGGCCACCGGCATGCCGCTGAGCAGCAGCAGGACCAGGCAGACTGAGGCCAGGGCGCCAAGCAGTAGAGGATCCATCAGGTAGTCTCCGGTGGGGTGTTGGGTTCGAGGCCGAAGGGGTGTTCGCGGCCGTTCAGCAGGCAGATCAGATCAGCGATGTACTGCAGGCTGATGGCGAAAAAGCCGATCGGCATGGCCAGATAGGCCTTCCAGAGCTTGGGTCCCCACATGGTGTCGGAGGACCAGCCGGCCTCCCAGGCTTCGTACCAGAAGCCGGCGCTGGCCCAGGTCAAAGTGATGCAAAGCAGGGCGGATACGGCATAGGCCAGCAGCGCCAGCATGAAGCGGCCGCGGGGGCCCAGCATCATCGGGATCAGTTCCACGTTGACATGGCCTCGCGTGAGCAGCACCCAGGGCGCGCCAAGAAAGGTGGAGGCGAGCAGCGTGTAGGTGACGAATTCGGTTTGCCAGGACGTCGGCAGATTCATGACGAAACGGTTGAATACCATATGGCAAACCACGGTGATGGCGATCACCAACAGCAGGGCGGCGATATAGCCGAGCAGGCGTGAGAGCCCTTCAACAGTGCGTAGGAAGAGTGTCATTGTTCAGGTATCCGGGGGATTGAGTCGGGTCGTTGCCGCGGGCCGCCGGCCGGCAGCCCGCGGCTTCGAGGCTTACTCGACGGAGAGGGCCATGTCGAGCAGTTCCCGGCCACCGGGAACATCGTCGGCGAAGGCCTTGTAGCTTGACGTGTCGGCGATGGCGCGCCACTTGGCGACCTGTTCGTCATTCATCTCGACGACTTCGACGCCGGCCTTTTTGTAGGCCTCGACCAGTTTCTGATCGGCGACCTTCGACTGCTCCCGGGCGTACTGTTCGGCAAGCTTGCCGGCCTTCAGGATCTCCTCCTGTTGTGCCGGGGTCAGCTTATCGAAGCTGGCCTTGGCCATCAGAATCGGTTCGTACATGACCCAGAGGGCATGATCGCCCGGAGTGGTCAGACACTTGACCTGCTCGTAAATGCGGTAGGAGACCAGCGAGGATGACGAGGTGTTGGCGCCGTTGATGACGCCGGTCTGCAGACCCGAGTAGATCTCCGAGGAGGGCATGGATGTGATGGTGGCACCGGCCGCCGCCAGCATCTGGTTGAAGGCCTTGCCTGCGGCGCGGAAGCGCATGCCCTTGGCATCGTCGGGTTCGAGAATACACTTCTCCTTGGAGACGAAACCGCCTGCCAGCCAAGTGTCGGCCAGCACCATCACGCCGGCATCATCCATGATCTTCTTGATGCGTTGCATGAAGGGCGACTGGTTCAGACGGGCGGCATGGTCGTGGTTCTTCACCAAACCCGGCATCAGGGTCAGGTTGAACTCGGGATGGCGACCGCCGGCATAGGAGAGTGGGAAAGCGGTGATGTCCAGCCGGCCCTTGGTCATCGCGTTCCACTGCTCTTTCGGCTTGAACAGGCTCTTGCCCGGATAGACCTTGATGTCGACGCCGGTGTTTGTCTCTTGCATGTGACGGGCGATCATCTGCACCATTTCGTCACGGATGTCGCCCTTGCCGCCCGGCCATTGATGCGACGCCTTCAATTCGATGGCCTGAGCGCTGGCAAAGGCACCGGTCAGGATGCCGGAGAGAGCCACGGTAGTGGCCAGTTTCTTGATGTTGAACATGAGTATGATCCTCTCATTTGGTGACGGAATATCAGCCGTCGGTTAGTGCCCGTATTGCGGGTTCTTGAATCTATTCGTTGGTTGTGTGCCGGGTGTCAGGTCGGAGTCAGGTCCAGCTGTTTGCTCTCTTTCTCCTCCCGCAGGATGTGCTCCTGACTGCACAAGTGGTCGTACATGGCCTTGTCCGCGGCCTCGCTATCGCCGGCTTTGAAGGCGCTCATGAGGGTGCGGTGCTCTTCGAGCGAGGCCTGTAACCGACCCGGTACGGTCAACTGCCGGTGGCGGGCCAGGATCAACACATTGCGCAGTTCACCGGTGATGCGCTGCAGCCAGCGGTTACCCGCCAGGTTCTGAACCGCCAGGTGGAATGTGCGGTTGGCCTCGTAGTAACTGTCCACGTCGTTGGCTTCGGCGCAGGCCTCGAGCTGGTCATGGATGCGTTCCAGGGTCTCGAGATCGGCGTTACTGAGTTTGCGTGCCGCCAGCTTCGCACAGAGACCCTCCAGGCTGGCCATCACCGGGAACAGCTCCAGCAACTCATCGTCATCCAGCGCCCGTACCCGGCAGCCCCGACGCGGGACGAGCTCGACCAGGTTTTCTCCATGCAGCACCTTGAGGGCCTCGCGCAGCGGTGTGCGGCTGATGTCCAGCTGGCGACAGAGCTCCGGCTCGTCGATCCAGTCGCCGGGTCGCAGCTCGCGCTGGTAGATCAGGTCGCGCACTCGATCGGCGACATCCAGGTAGAGAGGGCGCTTTGCCAGTGGGGCGATCATGGTGTTTGTCGTTCTCCTGATTTCATTATTCAGGTTTGAAATCCACGGGATTTGGTCAGGTTTTATGCGGTGTATAATTCATAATTATTAATTATGCAATGTGAATTTAATTCCTGACGGCGCTTCGATAGCATGTTGAGCTGCCGGGCAGAAAGGCTAGCCAGAGGGTTTCAAGGCCGGGCTGCGTTACCAGGACGACGGGTGTTTCATCAGCTAAACCGTGTGTGGAGAAGCAGGCTCCGAAGCAGCTACGGCCACTCATAACCTCCAGAATCGAGATGCAAGACCCCTCTCGTGACAGTGCCGCTGAAATATATTAAGGCGCGCAGAGAACCCATTGGTGACCAGTTCTCGGCGGATATTCAGGAACGGATCGTCTGCACTTGCCGGCGAGGGGCTGTCACCCGCCTGACGCGTGTTGTCCTGCACAGTGGCTTGTCCCTGGATCTATGGCGAAATGCACACGGATATAAATCGTGTAATAAAACGATATATTGTATTATCGTTTATATTAACGATAATATGTCATATCGATATTTTTATATCGCGGGGCTGCTCAACGCCGGGTTGCCCTTCTCAAAGCAGGTCTTGCCATGAACGCACAGCTCAGCGACTCCGGTATCATCGCCGTCATAACCGGCGACGTGATCAACTCCAAGCGGATGCCGGCAACCGTTTGGCTGCCGCATTTGAAACAGATACTGCGCGAATGGGGACGGGAACCAAAAGCGTGGCAGATCTACCGCGGAGACAGTTTTCAGCTTGAAATACCCTCGGTGCTGGATAGCCTCGAAGCGGCCGTATTGATCAAGGCAGGTATGAAAACGGTAAAGGGGCTCGATGTGCGTCTGGCCATCGGTATCGGCGAAAAATCCTACGCCGGTTCAAAGGTGACCGAGTCCAATGGTGAGGCCTTTGTCTATTCGGGTCAGGTTTTCGACAGGTTGAAGAAACACAAAGTGAATATGGTGGTTAAATCCCCCTGGGATGAGTTCGATGAAGAGATCAACGTGATGTTGAGGTTGGCTTTGACCTTTATGGACCGCTGGTTGGTCAATCATGCGGAGGTCATCGCACTCTCCCTGCGTCATAAGGCGCTGTCACAGAAGCAGCTTGGCAGCAAGTTGAATATTGCCCAGAATACGGTGAGTGACCGCTTGGCACGGGCACACAGGGAGGAGCTGCTGGAGATGCTGGGATTGTTCAGGAAGAAACTGCTGCGGTGCATGGCGTAAAGGGAGACCCAAGGCTATTGGATTACGGCCGGCAAATGGGAAGCTAAGGCAGAGGCCCTATGGAAATTTTCATCAAATTCTTGATCGCCCACTTTGCCGTGGATTTCGCCATGCAGTGGTCCGCCATGCTTGCCGACAAGCAGCGGCGAAGATTTCTTTCCCCCTACCTCTATGTGCACGGCGCGATGCACGGAGTGATGACGCTGCTGATCGTCATGGATCTGAGCTATGTCTACGGCGTGCTTATCATTGCTGTGACCCATAGCGTCATCGACGGTCTGAAACTCACTTTTCAAACCAGGGAGAACGGGCGCCTGCTGTTTTTCCTCGATCAGCTGGCGCACCTAGCCATACTGGCGGCGGTGGCACATTACTACCAACCGATCGATCTGTTACCGATCGCGCAAAGCAAGCCGTTCTACGCCCACCTGCTGTTCATGGTCTATCTTACCTTTCCCACCTCCATCATCATTCAGGTCATATTTCTCAAGTGGGAACTGCCCGCATCGGTCGCTGCTTCGCTGGAGGGAGCCGGCAGCTACATCGGCATTATCGAGCGCTTGATCGTGTATGGCGCGGTGGTGACGCTGAACTGGAATCTGATCGGATTCATGCTCGCCGCCAAGTCGATATTCCGCTTCGGGGATCTGCGCGAGGCGCACGACAGAAAATATACCGAGTATGTCTTCGTCGGTACCTTGCTGAGTTTCATCTCGGCAATCGCCTGCGGTGTGTTGTATATGCTCTACATGGGGCAGCCCCTGATCAGCGGGGGGTAGGGGATATGCACGAGCCGAGCCGCTTGTGGCGCGCATGAAGTTCGGCCCCGAATCGGCATCCTATTGGGGTGGTTTGCCGGGCTGATTCTCCACGGCCTGCAGATCCTGTCTGAGTATGGCGCTGGCGTCCATGGGACCGATGACCACAAGGATGTCGTCCTCCTGAAGTTGCACGTCCTGTATCGTTTGGCTATGGACGAAATGTTCCTTGAGGTCGTGATCGACCATCCCCAGCAGCACCAGGTTGTAGTGGTTTTCGAGGTCCAGATCGGATATGCGCCTGCCCACGAAGCGGGAGCCTTTCGGAATCTGCAGTTCCATCACGTTCAGATTGGCCTGGCCGAACAGGGTGCGATCGAGAATGGCGGTGACGATGGGCCGGGTGATGATGTCCCAGATCCGCATACCGCTTATTTCCTCGGTCTCGATCACCTTGTCCGCGCCAGCCGCGTGCAGATTGGGTACCGCACTGCTGCCGTGAGCGATGCTGTAGATGCGGATCCCGGGCGCCAGCGCGCGTACCGAGAGGGTCAGGAAGACATTCTCCGCATCGTCCGGAAACAGGCAGAAGATGGTGTCGATGGTTTCCCCGAGACCGAGTTTGGCCAGTTCGGAATCGTCGCGAAAGTCCAGTTCGGCGGTCTCGTAGCCGGCGTTTCTGGCCTTCTCCAGATTCTCGGGACGGTCGTCGATGACGACCAGGCGATAGTCGCCGGCGCGCAGGTAGGCTGCTACCGCCGCTCCCGAACGGTAGTAACCGAAAAGCGCGATGCCCTTGGTGGCCATCTCAGCTCAATCCCGGACGGAACAGACCCCCGCCCAGCTCCTGTCTGAAGTGGGTCAGGCTGAGTTCATAACCGAACACCACAAGCACGTCCCCCTGTGCGATACGGAAACCGGGATCTGGTTTGAACAGGAAACAGAATTCGTCCTCCAGGGGATAGAGGTTCGGTACCTCCTCCACGCTCCATTCGCGTGCGGTGATGACGCCGAACAGCAACAGCTTGCGCTCGCGGAAGTTGACCTCGGAGAGGGTGCGTCCGCAGGCGGGAGTGCCCTTTTCCACCCGCACCGCCTCAAGCGCGACCTCCCGTTCGCCCCGCAGGATGTTGTAGATGGCTTCGAAGGCGACCGGACGTCCGACATACTCCGCCGCCATCTGGCCGACGATCTCGGAGGGCGAGATCACATGGTTGGCTCCCGCCAGGGTGAGCTTGCGCGCCACCTCCCGGGAACCGGCCATGGAGATGATGCGCAGGCCGTCGTTCATGCGCCTGGCGCTGACGGTGATGAAGACGTTCTTGACGTCGTTGTTGGTCGCGCAGACCAGGGTATGCACCCGATCATGCAGTCCGAGGGACTCGAGCAATTCGTTGTCGGCGGCATCGCCGCGTACCGTCAGGTAACCGCGTTTGGTCGCCAGCCGCGAGCGCTCCTCATTGATGTCGATGACCATGAAATGCTGCTGGGTCTCCGCCAGCCTCGATGCCACCACCTGACCGACCTCGCCAAAGCCGCAGATCACGGTGAAACGTGGACCGCGTTCGAGTTCCGAGAGCACCCGGTGTTCGCGCAGTTCCCCCAGTTTCTCTTGAAAGGCGGCGACCACGATGGAGGTGGAGAAGGCGAGTACGCCAATACCCGAGACGATGAGTGCCAGCGCCACCACCCGGCCCTCCGGGGTGTGCGGGGTGATGTCGCCGTAGCCCACGGTCGAGAGCGTGACCATGGCCCAGTACATGGCATCGAAGATACTCTTGATGGTGCTTCCCGGTGTGCCGCCTTCGAAGACATAGATGGCGCTTGCCGCGGCGGTGACCACGAAGATCATGAAGAAGGCCAGGATGAAGAACTCGAAGCGACGTTCCGCCAGCACCTCTGCCATGCCGTGTATGCTGCGCGAATAGCGGAACAGTTTGAACAGGCGAAACAGCAGAAACACCCGCAGCAGCCGTACCGGCCGATAGCTCGGCAGGATGGCGAGCAGATCGATGACCGCCAGCGGACTGGTGATGTAGTTCCATTTGAGCCGCGCCACTTCGAGCAGGCAGCTTCTGAGCCTGAAGGGCAGGTTGAGAAATTCCGCCTGTTTGAGATGGCCGATGACGGTGTGCCGGGTATCGCCGACGATCCAGATTCTGGCCAGGTATTCGATGATGAATACGGTGACCGCGACATCCTCCACCCACAACATCCAGGGTTGCACGGGATTGTCCACCGAATAGACCAGCAGCGCCACGCTGACGAGGACCAGGATGATCATCCCCAGATCGAAATAACGCTTGTAGGGGTAGCGCGTATTCTCCAGCAGGTTGCGGGTGAAGGCCTTGAACCTGGTATAGCCTCGGCTGGCTTCCAGAAGAAAACACATTTGCACGATCAGTTTCCTGAACAGCATCAGGCGAGGCTCCGGCCCGGATGGTAATGAGGGTGACCATTCAATGATATGTAAGAAAGCCGGAGCGCGCCAACGCAACGGCATGCGGCATGCACTCTAGGGTGGAGTCTCGGACACGACATTCGCATCGCTTGTACGGACGTGCCCCCTTAGCTTGCCGATGATGGAATCCGATGATTTGCCTCAGACTTGCGCTTGCGTGCCGTGTCACTCGGCTGTTGCTGGTGTCGGGGGTATGAACTCCGGGTGATGGAGGAGAAGCGGGTCTAGTATTAGAGGGAGAGTGTCTGGTTCAACCTGCAGGGTATGGCTGTTAGCCCTTAACCTGCCAGAAGGAGTCGCTGATGAAGATCTGGGTTGTCGTCGCGAGCGCCGCCCGCGCACGTGTATTCGAGCGGACGGGAATCAAGGGGCCATTGACGGAAAAGGCCGACCTGGTGAATCCGCAGGAGAGGCTGTTGCGACAGGATATCGAAGCGGACCGGCCGGGGCGGGCGACCGACAGACGGGGAGGCCAGCGTCACGGCGTGGCCTCGAAGACCGATCCCAAGGAGCAGCAGGCCAGGCGTTTTGCCGACGATGTGGTGGCCATGCTGGAGGAGAGACGCCGCGGCAAGTCGTTCGAACTGCTCTACTTGGTGTCCTCGCCTCACTTTCTGGGGCTCCTGCGCGAACGCATGGGGCGTGAACTCGCGGCTATGGTCAAGGCCGAGAGCGCCAAGGATCTGACCCACGAGAAGGCAGACTCGCTGCAGCAGCATCTGTTGGCACTGTTCTGATATACCAATCCGGATTGCCGGCCGGGGCTTTGGTGGGGCAGCCCCCCCTAAGGCCCTGAAGGGAACGGTAGGATGGGGCCTTGCCCCACCAAGAGCCGCTTAGTAAGTGCTGATCAGGCCTGAATCGAATGGCGCTGACTTAAGCTATGTTTTGGTGCGGCAAGCCGCACCGGAACCCTTTGGCCGCCCCTGAATCATTTCGGTTATGTATGTGCTCTTCAGGCCTGAGTGCATTTCCCGATGGTCTTATCCAATGTCGCCTATGCGCCGACTTTGGTGGCGTCCCGGTGCGTTCAATACTTCTTTATAAAAAATGATCTTTCTTGAGGGACAATCCTCTCGCTAAGGGTTCTATTAACACGGCAACTAAATATAGTGCCTTCAGGGCTTAAAGCCCCTAACAGATTGAATTTAAAAGGACAGGCCGAAGCGTGCCTGCCTGCAGACTGCGTTATTAAAACTGGCTGTAGGGGGGCTACAGCGGCGTTTTGATGCCTTGCTGCAGGCAGGCACGCTTCGGCACTATATTTAGTTGCCGGGTTAATAATATCGAGAGTGGTGTGGTCTGGTCGCTCGTGATCCTACGCCGGCTACGCATTTTCCAGAGCCAATCGGAACAGTATTGACAGGTCCTATTGCCATGGCTTCAGATCCCAATCCATCCCAGTTCGATATCCAGCAAGTGCTGCAATCGGGAGTGCATGCCCGAGGCTCGCGACGATGGCGATGGCTGCTCACCGCCGTGGTGGCATTGGGGGTTCTCTTCCTCGCCTGGCAGTGGCTGCAACCCGCGAATGACAGCTTGCCCGGCTATGAAACGCGTCCGCTGGAGACGGGGGATATCACCGTCACGGTCACCGCTACCGGCACGCTGGAACCGGTGAACCAAGTGGATGTGGGCAGTGAGCTCTCCGGTACCGTCGACCAGGTGCTGGTCGACTTCAACGACCGGGTGCGGGCAGGACAGATGCTGGCGCGGCTCAATACCGACAAGCTCGATGCCGACGTGGTCGAGGCGCGCGCCTCGCTGGCTTCGAAGCGGGCCAAGCTGAAGGAGGCGCAGGCGACGGTGCAGGAGACCCGGCTCGCCTTCGAGCGCTGCGAGAAGCTGGCGCAACGCCAGCTCTGCTCCGGCGAGGAGTTGGATACGACCAGGGCCAAAGCGATACGTGCCCGGGCGGTGGCCGCCAGTGCCGAGGCGGAGGTGGCGGTGGCCAAGGCCACCCTCGAGGGCAAGCAGACCGAGCAGGAGAAAGCGACCATTCACTCCCCCATCGACGGCCTGGTGCTGTCGCGCCAGATCGAACCGGGGCAGACGGTGGCGGCCTCACTGCAGGCCCCGGTGCTCTTCACCCTGGCCGAGGATCTGACCCAGATGGAGCTGCATGTGGCGGTGGATGAGGCCGATGTGGGTCAGGTCGCCGAAGGGCAGAGCGCCGAGTTCACTGTCGATGCCTATCCGAATCGTCGCTTTCCGGCCACCATCACCCAGGTCCGCTTCGCCCCTCAGACGGTGGACGGGGTGGTCACCTACGAGACGGTGCTGGCGGTGGACAACCAGGACCTGGCCCTGCGTCCCGGCATGACCGCCACTGCGGTCATCACTGTGCAGCGGCTCGAGGACGTGACATTGCTGCCGAATGCCGCCCTGCGCTTCTCGCCGCCGGTGACGCAGCCTCGGGAGCGCCGTGGTGGCGTCTTCGGTTCCCTCTTTCCGCGACCGCACATGGCCGGCCGGCGCAGCAACCAGAACCAGGGCGAGGGTCAGCGGGTGTGGTTGCTGCGACAGGGGACGCCGGTGGCGGTGGCGGTGAAGACGGGCGCCAGTGACGGCAAGGTCACCCAGTTGCTTGAGGGTGATCTGTCACCGGGTTCCGAGGTGATCGTCGATACCATCGGCGCGTCGAAATGAGGGCGTCCGGGGTAACCACCGTGCCCCTGATCAGCCTGCGACAGGTGACCAAGATCTACGGTCAGGCGCAGGCGGCGGTGGAGGCCCTGCGGGGTATCGACATCGATATCGAGGCCGGCGAGTTTCTGGCCCTGATGGGGCCGAGCGGCTCGGGCAAGTCGACCTGCATGAACATCCTCGGTTGCCTCGACACCCCGACCCGCGGCGAGTACCGTTTCGAGGGCGTCGAGGTGGGCGGGCTCAGCCGCGATCAGCGCGCCTTGCTGCGCCGCCACGCCATCGGTTTCGTGTTTCAGGGCTTCAACCTGCTGGCCCGCACCTCGGCGCTGGAAAACGTGGAACTGCCTCTGGTCTACCGCGGCATGCCTGCCGCAGAGCGCCACACCAGGGCGCGGGAAGCACTGGCGGCGGTTGGTCTCACGGGCTGGGAGAGCCATGCCCCCAACGAGCTCTCCGGCGGCCAGCAACAGCGGGTGGCGATCGCACGCGCCATCGTCTCCCGGCCGGCGGTACTCTTCGCCGATGAGCCGACCGGCAATCTCGACAGCGCCCGCAGTCTGGAAATCATGGATCTATTGAGCCGCTTCAACCGGGAGCAGGGCCTCACCGTGGTGATGGTGACCCATGAACAGGAGATGGCGGCCTATGCCGGCCGGGTGGTCCATTTCCTCGACGGCCGCATCGACAGTGAAGTGAGCAACGGGGAGGTTGCCTGATGTTGCGCAATGCCCTGCTGTTGGCCCTGCGCGCCATCCGCCGCAATCTGATGCGCTCGAGCCTGACCGTGCTCGGTATCGTCATCGGCGTAGCCTCGGTGATCATCATGGTCAACCTCGGCAGCGGCGCCACCGCCCAGGTCTCAGAACAAATCGCCAGCCTCGGCAGTAACCTGTTGATGGTGCGGCCGGGTCAGCGGCTCGGCTTCGGCCAGCGCTCGGAGGCCGAGGCCTTCGACCTGGACGATGTGGAAGCCATCGTCAATCAGGTAGGCGGGATCGCCGCCGTCGCTCCCAGCGCCTCCAAGGCGATCACCGCCATCTACGGCAACCGCAACTGGTCGACCACCCTCAACGGTACCGACAACGGCTATTTCCCGGTCGGCAACTGGCAGTTCGCCAGAGGGCGTCCCTTCAGCGATACCGAGCTGCGGGCCGGGGCCGCGGTCTGCATCATCGGTGATGCGGTGCGCAAGGAGTTGTTCGGTGGGCAGGACCCGATCGGTGAAAAGCTGCGCCTGAACAAGATCGCCTGTCAGGTGATCGGCCTGCTGCAGCCCAAGGGACAGTCAGCGGGCGGTCGTAACCAGGACGATCTGGTGTTGGTCCCCCTGCGCACCTTCTGGCGGCGGGTGGCGGGGAATCGGGACGTGGGCATGATCTACGTCTCGGCGCGCGAGGGGTTCTCCACCGCCAAGGTGCAGCGTGACATCGAGGCGCTGATGCGGGAACGCCGCCATATCGGACCCTCGGAGGACGACGACTTCAATGTCCGCGACCTGAGGGAGATCGCCGAGGCGCTGACCGGCACCACCCGGATCCTCACCACCCTGCTCGGCGCGGTGGCGGCGGTCAGTCTGCTGGTGGGCGGTATCGGGGTCATGAACATCATGTTGGTCTCGGTCACCGAGCGCACCCGTGAAATCGGCATCCGCCTGGCCATCGGCGCCCAGGAGCGGGACGTGTTGCTGCAGTTTCTGGTCGAGGCGGTGGTGCTCTCATCCCTGGGCGGGGTGATCGGCATCCTGCTGGCGATGGTGGCTTCTCTGGTGCTCACCTCGCTCATGAGGATGCCGCTGGTGCTCGATCCCGGCATCATGCTGTTGGCGTTTCTCTTCTCCGCCCTGGTGGGGGTGATCTTCGGTTACTTCCCGGCCCGACGGGCGGCCCGACAGGATCCTATCGAAGCCTTGCGCTACGAGTGATTTGCGCCTGCGCTAGTGCCGCATGCGGAGATAACATGCGGCGAGACCTTGCACAGAACGTCCTATGCGGCATAATGAAATCGGTGCCTGCTGTGTCGATTTCCAAAGGCCCAACGGATCGGGTGGTCAGAGGATTCCCGGGTCTGACATGGCGATTGCGCCGGGTTTTCCGTTCACGCTATGGAAACCGCCTGAAGATAAGATTGAGCAAAGATCTCAAGCAGATGACGGCCACTTAGGCCTTTCAGAATGTGGGCGACCGGGGGTGGAGGATCTCCGGCGGCCACATCGCACGCCAGGTTACACTGAGCTTCCCCCTGGCCTTGCCGAATGGGTTGGGCCCGAGCGGCGGTAGCCGCGGTGTCGACCAGGCGAGGTGGACTCGTGTCGGCACCAGGGGTGCCGATTGATGATCAACCGACCTCTCGGTCTTTGAAACAGAATGCGGTCAATTTCCAGGGCGATGAAAGCCTGCTTCCCGCCTGCGGGGAGGCTGGCCTTGCCGTGCGCATCTCATCGGCTGCCGTGAACGACACAGTATAAGAAATGAAACAAGACTGAGCACACAATGAACAGATTGGCGGATGAAGAAAAGATCATTTCCACCCCGGGTATCCTGAAACCCAAACAGATCGTCGCGGCCGTGGTGTTCGCGCTCATCGCGCTCTACCTCGCCAGCGTGGTGCCGACGATCGAGATCGCCTGGGTCAGCGCGATATTGATGTTGACCATCTACCTCTTCGCCTTCGAGGTGGTGGGCGTGGACGTGGCCGCCGCCACCGTCATGGTGCTGCTGGGTCTGACCTCTCTGCTGGCGCCGGTGATGGGCCTGGAGCAGGGTCTGGTGGACAACAAGCACCTGTTCGACGGCTTCGCCTCCAACGCGGTGATCTCCATCATCGCGGTGATGATCATCGGCGCCGGACTCGACAGGACCGGCATCATGAGCAGCGTGGCGGCCTTCATCCTCAAGGTCGGAGGCACCACCGAAAAGCGCATCATCCCGATCATCTCCGCCACCGTCGGCTTCATCTCCTCGTTCATGCAGAACGTGGGCGCCGCGGCTCTGTTCCTGCCGGTGGTGTCGCGCATCTCGGCCCGCTCCGGGCTGCCGATGTCGCGGCTGCTGATGCCAATGGGCTTTACCGCCATTCTCGGCGGCACCAT
This sequence comes from Candidatus Thiodiazotropha sp., assembly GCA_037384425.1. Lineage (GTDB taxonomy): Bacteria > Pseudomonadota > Gammaproteobacteria > Chromatiales > Chromatiaceae > Thiodiazotropha. The sequence continues at coordinate 100,175 of JARROA010000021.1, forward strand.
GACCATGGTCGGCTCCAGCCCGCTGATCCTGCTCAACGACCTGATCCTGACCTCCAACAAGGCGCTGCCGCCGGAACAGCAGATGGAGACCTGGGGGCTGTTCTCGGTCACGCCGGTAGGCATCGCCCTGGTGGCCACCGGTATCGTCTACTTCGTGCTGGCGGGCCGCTTCGTGCTGCCGGCGACGAAGAGCGAGAGCAGCACCAGCGGCACCGATCCAATGCGCTATTTCCACGATGTCTACGGCGTCAACTATGCCCTGCACGAGGTGGTTGTACCCGACGGCAGCGACCTCATCGGCAAGCAGCTCGACGACGTGGAGACCGACTACCGGGTACGTGTGATCGCCAGTAAACGACCGGGTGAGGAGTCGCGGGTGGGTCCCGGCACCATCGCCCGCGACACCGTGTTTCGCGCCGGCATGGTGCTGGGCATGGTGGCCGACCCGGCGGATCTCACCCATTTCTGCGAAAAGTACGAACTGAAGCAGCGCACCGAACTGCGCACCTTCTCGGAGTCCCTGGCCGCCACCAAGGCCGGTATCGCCGAGGTGTTGATTCCGCCGGGCTCCAACCTGATCGGTAAGAGCGCCCGGGACGTCTGGCTGCGCAAGACCACCGGCTTGGCCATGATCGGCCTGCACCGCGGTGGCAAGACCATGCGCGAGGGTGAGGATATCCGCAACATTCCCTTCCAGGCCGGCGACACTCTGGTGGTGCACACCGCCTGGGACGCCCTGGCCCGGGTCGAGAAGGACCGTAACTTCGTCGTCGTCACCACCGAGTTCCCGCACGAAGAGCTACGGCCGCACAAGGTGATACCGGCCGCCATCTTCTTCGCCATCGCGCTCTCGATGGTGTTGTTCACCGACATCCGCCTGTCGGTGGCGCTGCTGACCGGGGCCATCGGCATGGTGCTCTCGGGGGTGCTCAACATCGAAGAGGCCTACGAGGCGGTGAGCTGGAAGACGGTCTTCCTGCTAGCCTCCCTGATTCCGCTGGGTCTGGCGGTGGAGACCACCGGCACCGCCAAGTGGATCGCCGAGCAGGTGCTCTCGGTGGTCGGCGAGATGCCGATATGGGTGATCCAGGCCGCGGTGGCGGCCCTGGCCACCTTCTTCACCCTGGTGATGTCCAACGTGGGCGCCACCGTGCTGCTGGTGCCGCTGGCGGTGAATATCGCCATCGGCGCCGGTGCCAATCCGGCCGTGTTCGCCCTCACGGTGGCGATCGCCACTTCCAACTCCTTCCTGATCCCGACCCACCAGGTGAACGCCCTGGTCATGGGCCCCGGAGGCTATCGGGTACCCGATTTCATGAAGGCCGGGGGCATCATGACCGTGCTGTTTCTGGTGGTGATGATGTTGATGATGAATCTGGTGTTCTAAGTTAAGAAATATAAGTCCGCAAATGAACGCGAATAAACGCAAATGATTGCTCGTTCTCAAGTTCCGGGGTGGGAGCGTTCATTGAAGTGAATCATGGATTCCCGCATCGAATAATAGCTTCACTAAACAGTATTCTGTTCTAGCCCGACTGTTTCGCCCGGCAACGGGATCATCGCGTCGGGGGAGTGTTGACGGTCCTTGTCGTCCCTGAAGGCTCCCTCTCGTCCATGGGGAGCCATCAAGGACGGGCTCAGGCGCTCAAATCGAATTGGCATGACGGCACGCCGCGACTACTGATTGGCCAGCAGGCCGGAATCTTCCCTGTCCCAGCGAAATCCTGAAAGACGGTACTCCACCCGCTGCGGATGTCCGTCGACCTCGATCAACACCGAAACCCGGTCGGCGCTGTGAATTTCACGATTGAGAATGCGGATATCGCTGTCGGGATATTGCGAGCTGAGCGTCTCGCAGATGACCCTGTGGCCCGGGCCGGTGTCTCCGATCTCCATCGTGCCCGGCAGGCAGGCGCCGTAAACGGTGGAAGTGAAGAGCATGGCAATGGGTAGCATGGCGATTCTGTTCATTTGCGTTCTCCTGTCGTTGATGGGGGTTGTGCCGGTCGGGCCGAATTGACCAATCGCCGACGTGTTGTAAGCTTCGGTTACGCACTCCCGCTTTGACTCGAAGGAAAGCCGACGAAACCGCGACGGAAAGCAGGAGAGGAAATTAATGTCTGAAAAACAATTGGTTATTGTGTTGATTGGCAGGCTTGTTCGGGATTCCATCATCTGTGGTGACCGGTCATGGCGGCCCTCGCGAGCACAGACGACCTCTCTTTGACACGGGGGTATTCGCTCGGCCAATGGCGGGTTGATCCCAGCGGGTCGCGGATTTTCCGCGATGGGGATTCGATCAGACTGGAACCCAAGGTGATGGAGGTTCTGGGATACCTCGTCGCGCACCGGGGTGAACTCGTTACCCGAGAGGCCCTGGAGCGGGATGTCTGGCGGGGGGCGCTGATCGGCTATGACTCCATCACCAGCACCATCATCAAACTGCGCAAGGCACTGAACGACGATGCCCATAACCCGGAATATATAGAGACGGTACCCAAACGGGGCTACCGGCTGATCGCGGAAGTCTCCGGGCTGTCGGCCAACGATGAAGCGCGTGCGGCCTTTGTCGATCAGGATGCCCCCGTCAAGCCCCCTGCCCGGCAACGGAAATTCAAGCCGGCCGGACTTGTCTGGATACTGCTGCCGGCCGTCCTGCTCATCGCCGCTTCAATCTGGCTGTTGTCCCGGCCGATGGATAAGGGGCCGCCGCCGCTATCCGAGACCCCCGCTCCCACCACCCCCTCGCTGGTGGTGCTGCCCTTCGACAACATCAGCGACGATCCCGAACAGGACGATTTCAGCGATGGCATGACCGAAGACATCATCACCGACCTCTCCCGGCTGTCGCATTTGCGCGTGATATCGAGCAACACCGCCTTCACCTACAAGAACCGCCTGCCCTCACCGCAGCGGATCGGCGAGGAACTGGGCGTCGACTACCTGTTGGCGGGAAGCGTCAGACGTCAAGGCGATGCCTTGCGGGTCAATGCGCGGCTGGTCGACACCCGAACGGGATTTCAGAAATGGGCCACCCGTTACGACCGGCGGCTGGAGGAGGTCTTCTCGCTACAGGATGAACTGGCGGGCAGTATCGTCGAGGCGCTGGCGTTGCAACTGACGGCCCAGGAGAAGGCGCTGATTGCGCGCAAGACCACCACCAGTCTGCATGCATATGACCTGTTTCTAGAAGGTCAGCGGCTCTCCAGGGTCTCAACCCGGGAGACCAACGAGGCTGCGCAGTCGGCCTACAGGCAGGCGATCCAGGAGGATCCGGACTACGGCCGCGCCTACGGCGCCCTGGCCTACAACATGGCCTTCGCCTATCGGCGCGGCTGGAGCGACAGACCGAGAGAGACGCTCGACAGGGCACTCGAACTGGCCCGGGCGGGCGTCGCCCTCGACAGCTCGATCCCACAGACCTACTGGTCGCTCGGCTACGTCTACATGATGAACAAGGAGTTCGGCAAGGCGAAGGAGGCCGTGCGAAAGGCCATCGCCATTGCCCCCAACTACGGCGACGGTTACGGCCTGCTGGCGCTGATCCACAACAACCTGGGAGAGGCGGAGGAGGCGGTGCATATGGTCACCAAGGGCATGCAGCTGAATCCCTACTACACCTGGGACTATCCCTACAACCTGGGCAAGGCCTACTACCTTCTGGGGCGGTACGAGGAGGCGATCGACGCCTTGACTGACTCTCTGGAGCGCAACGAATTTTCCATCATCCCCCGGCTCTACCTGGCCGCCAGCTATGTCCGGGCCGGTCGCCAGGAGGACGCGGAGTGGGAGGTCGACCAGATCCGGGTCATGAATCCGACCAGCACCCTCACCCACACCCGCAACGCGCTGCCGATCGAGCGGCCCGAGATGATGGAGGCCTTCCTGGCCGATCTGAAGCGGGCGGGGTTACCGGAGTGAACGACTAGCCCTTGCCGGCCGGAGTGGCGATGGCCAGCCGGCTCTCCCGTCCCCGGGCCGGATCTTCCGGGATCAGCAGGGAGAAGCTGAGTGATATCCCCGCCATCACCGCGCCGAGCAGAAACACCACGGCCGGCGAACTCAGCCAGATGATGCCGAACAGCGCGGGGATCACCACCGCCGCGATATGGTTGATGGAGAAGCTGACTCCGGCGGTGGAGGCGATGTCCTCCGGTGCGGCGATCTTCTGGAAGTAGGTCTTGAGGGCAATGGCCATGGCGAAGAAGAGGTGGTCCAGGATATAGAGAATCGCCGCCGCGGTGGCGTTCTCCACCAGGGCGTAGCCAACGAAGACCAGGATCAGTCCCGCATACTCCAGCAGCAGGGCGCGGCGCTCGCCGATGCGGCCGATCAGGCGGCCGATGCGCGGGGCCAGAACGGTGTTGAGCGCGGCGTTGATGAGAAACAGCAGGGCGATCTGCGAGACGCTGTAGCCGAACTTCTCCACCATCAGGAAGCCTGCGAAGACGACGAAGATCTGGCGTCGGGCGCCGGAGAGAAAGGTCAGCGCATAGTAGAGCCAGTAGCGGCTGCGCAGCACCATATGTTTGTGCTGCTCGGTCTGTTGCGGAAACAGCGGGAAGCCGAGCCCGGCGATCAGGGCGATGACCAGGGTCATGCCGCCCATCATCAGGTAGATCCATTGGTAGTCGAGCACCAGAATGTCATCCGCCAGCCAGATCAGGGCAAAGGTGACGATGGAGGCGAAGGAGCCGACCGCGATCAGGCGGCCGAAAGTCTCGGCGGAGCGGGACTTGTCGATCCACTGCAGCGCCAGCGAGGTCTGCAGGGTCTCGTAGTAGTGGAAACCGATCGACATGATCACGGTGGTGATGTAGAGCCCGAGCACCGAGGGGAAGAATCCAGTCAGCGCCGTACCCAGCCCCAGCAGCGCCAGGGAGACTACGGCGAGGCGCTGCTCGCGCACGATCAGCAGCAGGAACACCACGCCGAAGGCGAGAAAGCCAGGCACTTCGCGCAGGCTCTGCAGTATGCCCATCTCCTGGCCGGTGAAGGCGGCGCGTTCGATGGCGAAGTTGTTGAGCAGGGTGCGCCAGCCGGCAAAGCTCAGGGGCACCGCCACCGCCATCAGCAGCAGCAGGATCTCGGGACGGCGAAAGAATGGTTTTCCGGAGAATGTCATGAAAGCGATTATGCCGGAATCACTATCGGTGAAATATCACAATTGCAGTAGGTGATTAAGCGACAGCCGGCAGCGGATTCAAACCAAGGGTGCGCTATGCCGCACTGTTAGCAGCCGGCATTCGGTATCTGGCTTGACAGTGTGATAGACAACGCCCCAGGGTAGATCCGCCAACGCTTTGATTTGTCCCAACCCCCGTCCATGGTTTATGATTTGCCCCCTTTCCGTCAGCAACCGACCGATTCCCTGGAGATGACCCGATGGCGCGCGTGACCGTAGAAGATTGCATGGACTATGTGGACAACCGTTTCGACCTGGTATTGCTGGCCACCAAGCGGGCGCGTCAGCTGGTCAACGGTGTCGAGCCGCTGCTGCCGTGGGAGAACGACAAGGCCACCGTGATGGCGCTGCGTGAGATCGCCGACGGCCTGATTACTCACCGCGACGTGGAGGAGCAGCCGGCCGAAGAGGAAATGGTGGTCGACGAGGCGTTGCTCAACCTCGATGTCACCCCCATGGACGACAACAACCCCTAAGCATTTGCATGGCTGGTGTCCGTTGCGGCTGCCGGCCCCTTCCGTCCCCCGGCCGATCCGGCTTGCAAGAGGGGACAAAATGGGCTCAGAATCCATTGTATTCAGCGCAATGGAGACCTAGATGAGCAACCCCCTGGGTGTACTGGAGCAGGATCAGGAGGCCCCGCGTTTCCTGATCAGCGACCTGTGCGCCTATCTGGAGGTCTATCTCTCCCCGGAACACATCCGCGAGGTCTACCGTGCCTACCTGTTCGGCGCCGAGGCCCATGTAGGGCAGCACCGCAAGACCGGCGAACCCTATATCTACCATCCGGTGGCGGTGGCGCGCATCCTGGCCGAGATGCGCATGGATTACAAATGCCTGATGGCGGCCATCCTGCACGATGTCATCGAGGACACCCCCACCGCCAAGGAGCAGCTGGCCGACACCTTCGACAGCGAGATCGCCGAACTGGTCGACGGCGTGAGCAAACTCTCCAAGATCGACTTCAACTCCCAGGCCGAGGCCCAGGCCGCCAGCCTGCGCAAGATGCTGCTGGCGATGACCAAGGATATCCGCGTCATCCTGATCAAGCTCTCCGACCGTCTGCACAATATGCGCACCCTGGGTGTTATGCGACCCGAGAAGGCGCGGCGCATCGCCAAGGAGACCCTCGACATCTTCGCCCCCATCGCCAACCGGCTCGGTATCAACAAGATCCGTCTGGAGCTGGAGGAGCTCGGTTTCGCCGCCTATTGGCCGATGCGCTACCGGGCGCTGAAGAGCGCCGTGGCCGACGCCCGCGGTCACCACCGGGAGCTGGTCGAGAACGTGGAGAAGGCGTTGCGCGCCCGCCTCGAACAGGAGGGCTTCCAGGGCGAGGTCTTCGGTCGCCAGAAGCACCTCTACAGCATCTATAAAAAGATGGTGGAGAAGAAGCTCAGCTTCTCCGAGGTGGTCGACGTCTTCGCCTTCCGCATCGTGGTCGACAAGGTCGATACCTGCTACCGCACCCTCGGCGTGGTGCACAACCTCTACAAGCCGATGCCGGGCCGCTTCAAGGACTACATCGCCATCCCCAAGGCCAACGGCTACCAGTCGCTGCACACGGTGCTGTTCGGTCCCCAAGGCATCCCCCTCGAGATCCAGATCCGCACCGAGGAGATGGACAAGTTGGCCGAATCGGGCATTGCCGCCCACTGGATGTACAAGACCGGCGAGGCCAGCGGCCAGTGGGTCAAGTCGCGTGCTTCTGACTGGCTGCAAAACCTGCTGGAGATGCAGCAGGGGGTGGGCGATTCGGTGGAATTCCTGGAGCACGTCAAGGTCGATCTCTTTCCCGACGAGGTCTATGTCTTCACCCCGCGCGGGCGCATCATGGTGCTGCCCAAGGGGGCCACGGTGGTCGACTTCGCCTACAGCGTGCACACCGACGTGGGCAACACCTGCGTGGCGGCCCGGGTCGACCGCCGGCTGGTGCCCCTACGCACCCGGCTGCACAACGGCCAGACGGTGGAGATCATCAATTCGGAGACCGCTGGCCCCAGTCCCGCTTGGCTCAACTTCGTGGTCACCGGCAAGGCGCGGGCCAACATCCGCTCCTATCTGAAGAACCTGCAGACCCAGGAGGCGGTCAGTCTCGGCCGCCGCTTGCTGGAACGGGAACTCAACCTGCTTTCGCTCAAGCTCGACGACATCCCACGGGAGCAGATCGACCAGGTGATACAGGAGTTTCGACTCGACTCTGTTGAGATGCTGCTGGCCGATATCGCCCTCGGCAACCATATGCCATTGCTGGTGGCGCGGCGTCTGGCCGGTGAGGATCTGGCCCCGGCGTCTGAGACCAACAGCCATGAGGAGCCGGCCTCGGGAGTGCTGGCCATCAAGGGCACCGAAGGCATGGTGGTCAACTTCGCCAACTGCTGCCGGCCGATTCCGGGCGATGCCATCGTCGGCGTCTTCAATCCGGGCAAGGGGATCGTCATCCACCAGCAGGGGTGCCGTAACCTGGGCGACTACAAGAAGCACGGCCACAAATGGATCGAGGCCGAGTGGGAGGCCGACGTGCAGGGTGAATTCCCCACCAAGGTGCGGGTCGAATCGAACAACCAGCGGGGTGTGCTCGCCTCGGTCGCCTCCGTGATCTCGCAGCAGGGTTCCAACATCGAGCATGTGGGCTCGGAAGAGCGCGACGGTCTCTCCTCCACCATGGTCTTCGTGATCACGGTGAAGAACCGCCTGCATCTGGCCCGTATCATGCGGCACGTGCGTGCGTTGCCCACAGTGATGAGGATCACGCGGGTACGTTACTGAGCGCGTTTTGAGTTTTCGGCGGTAGGCGATCGGGCTGATTTCCTGGGTTACGTTTTGCTCCATCCAGGCTACCTAACTTGCCATACACCCCCCCATTCGGGCTTCATGAAACAGCAACCATCGAGGTCGGGGGGCTTGTTCGTCATTCCGACCCCCTGTTCTACTCGGCAAATCTGCTTTGCAGACAGTGATGTTGGCGCTTATGACGGGGTTGAAACGGTGCTCGACGGCGCTATCGGGCACAATTTCGGGCCTTTTGATTCCTCTCGACTTTGAGGAAAAGGGCATTTATCCTTCCCGTGCACTGGAATAGGCCAGTAAGGAGCTGAACAACAAGGACTCTGTTGGTATGTCGAAAGGTAGATTGATCGCATTGATGCTCGCACTGTTTGCACTCTCACCACTGGCGGACTCAGCTAGTATCTACAAGTGGTACGACGAATCGGGGCAGGTGAATTACACTCAGACCCCTCCGCCCAAGACCGCAATCAGGGTCGAAAAGCCTGGTGGTCATATCAGCGTGTTGGAACAGACGTGGTCATCCGACATGAAAAACAATGCACGCAAGTTCATGAGCGATGCCGGGGTCAAAAGGGTGTGGGTCGATCAAAAAGGAAATGCGGTTTCCGGCTGGTATTGAGTCGATACCGCTCCACCCACGAAATTTGCCCTAAGCGTGTGCTTGCCGGCTGAGCGATGACTTGGCTGGCTTCAACGGTCTGTGCAACACTGGCCGGGATCTGGAATACGCATAACCGGATTCGCCGGTAAATGGACATTTCTAGGGTGTGTAACTTACATTCTTATTACGCGAAGTCTATGTCACAGAGTGAATAGACCTTGCCCGCTTTGTAACGTAATCAAGAGGTTACATTTATGAGCCGAGAAATCATCCGCACCGATCAGGCGCCCCAGGCGATCGGGACCTACTCCCAGGCCGTCAAGGTGGGGCAGACCGTCTACCTCTCAGGTCAGATCCCGCTGGTGCCGGAAACCATGACGCTGATCGAGGGCGATATCGAAGCTCAGATCCACCGGGTCTTCGACAACCTGCAGGCAGTGGCGCGGGCCGCCGGCGGCAGCCTGGCCGACGTAGTCAAACTCAATGTCTTTCTCACCGACCTGAACAATTTTGCCATGGTCAATCAGGTCATGGCCGAATATTTCCCCGAGCCCTATCCCGCGCGTGCGGCCATCGGCGTGGCGGCGCTGCCGAAGGATGCCGAGGTGGAGATGGACGCTGTGATGGAGCTCGAATAACCGGTCAGCGTGCCAGAGGCGATGTGAGGTGTCTGAATATCCTAAAGAAAATCAGGCAATTTCCGATAGATATTAACCCGGTAACAATAACGGTACAGGAGATACGCTTGGCTCGATATGGTTGTGCCGTTTCGCTCAAGGGTCTTCCGCTAACCCCAGGATGTACCCCGTAGGTCAGGGTAGGTCGCAGGGATGGGGGGTGTACCGAGCCGGATTGGATAATTTCCGCGGTTTCGCGGATCTATAGGATGACCGCCACCGATGGACACAGATTTCGAAAAACTGATCAGGGTGAATATCCAGGGTCGTGTGTTCGTGACTTGTCAGACTCGAGGCGTCACCGATCCCGCCATCATCGGCTACTATGTGGATATTCTTGAACAGTCGGTCTCCGCGTTGTTGACTAAAGACAGCACCCCGGCCGACTTTCAGGCCGTTCTCGAAGAGCAGCTGAAATGGCTCGAGGGTGAACTGGATCAGGTCAGGAGTGAGGCACGGGCGCAGCCGGGAGCGGATAAAGACCTGTCCGAATCGGAGCAGGGCGCTGAACAGGAGCGCCACACGACGGCCGGCGATAAGCATGAGACCGGATATGTGCCCGAAGCCAAGGCCATGCCGGAGCGCCTCAAGGACCGGCGCGCGATCATGGAGCATCTGCTGGACAACGACTGCATCACGCTGAAACTCATCACCCCGGAAGAGGCGCAAAAGTACAAGCACGGACTGTTGGGCAAGCAGCCGGAAAACGCCGAGGAAGAGGTGGTCACCGCACTGCGCACTGTGCTGCACGAGCAGATCCGAAAATTTATCCGCAAACACAACGGTGGCCCCTGGGCCAACGCCAACAAGCAGCATGAACTGCGTATGGATATCACCCGCACCAAGACCCTGTGCTCCTTGGTGACCCTGGCCAAGGAGCTGCTCAGCGAACGCGATGAGTGGCTGCAGAAAACCAAGGGCAGTCTCACCGGCCGCTTTTTCGGCGGCAAGGTCAAGATGAACAAGTGACGGGCGCCGCAGCCCGCAAGCGAGGAGGAGCCATGGGCAAAGCGTACGACCGTATCACCGACAAGCACGCCGACTTCATCATCCGGCAACAACTCTTCTTCGTCGCCACCGCCAGTGCAGACAGCCGCATCAACGTCTCGCCCAAGGGACTCGACAGTCTGCGCATCATCAGCCCCAACCAGGTGGTCTGGCTCAACCTCACCGGCAGCGGCAACGAGACCGCCGCGCATCTATTGGAGGACGGGCGCATGACCCTGATGTTCTGCGCCTTCGAGGGCGAGCCTAAGATCCTGCGACTCTACGGCCATGCCAGCAGTCATCATGAAGGCAGCGAGGCTTGGGAGGCGCACATCGGCCGCTTCCCCAGACTGCCGGGAGCACGGCAGATCATCCTGATGGAGGTCGAGCAGGTGGGCAGCTCCTGCGGTTTCGGCGTGCCCCTGTTCGAGTATGTCGGTCAACGCGACATGTTGAGCGACTGGGCCGAGCGAAAGGGGAACAAGGGGATCGAGGAGTATTGGCGGACGCGCAACTCCCGGAGTATCGACGGCAAGCCGACCGATTTCTCCTGAATTCAGCACTGAAGCGACTGCCCGCCAGGAACCTGTCGGCTGGGGCTGCCTACCCGGGTTTTTACTCAGACTGCCCGCAAGTGGTGCTTGTGGGCGGCAAAATCATCGGAGGCGACACGTCAGGCGACGCAGAATCGCGGCAGGTGTCGACTTGGTGACTGAACGAGTCGCTGCACCGTGTCCGAGTGCGTCCGATCCGGGCGCTTCAGCAGCGACCTTTCTTTCGCTGTCCGGGCGGGCAGTGGTATTCGTGCGGATGGCCACCTGCCGGAGCTCCGGTTTCGTAGTAGCGAACCTCAGGTTGCGGGGGAGGCGCATGGTGGTCGCCCTTGTCGGTCGTGATGGCGGTACCGACCGCGGCGCCCAGCGCGCCACCAAGAATCGCGCCATCCCGGCCACCGACCTCGTTGCCGATGGCGGCGCCCGTTGCGCCACCGATACCGCCGCCGATGGCCGCATCCAGGGTCGAGTCGTCTGCATTGGCCTGGAAGGAGAGAGCTATGGCCGCGAAGAGGAGAAGGTGTCGTTTCATAGTGAATCAGCCGTGTAGTGAGTCGTTATTGGTACGACAGCCATTATCGGCGGATCACGTGGAGTATTTAGGACTTCGGTCACAATTGTACATGGATTCACGTATCAATTCGGAAAAACAACGCGATCGCTTTGAGCGATCGCGTTGAGGAGTCTGTGGTGGTGAAAATCACTCGGTTTTTGTTTGACTGCAGTTGCCTCTTTTTGCCAGGTTCAGTTTTTGAACAATCTGCTTACCTTCTTCTTCGTCAACGAGTTTAACGCCGGCACCCCCGACAAATACGCCCAGTTTTATGTATTGTTGAATGAAGTAATTCTTGCCGCTTTCCGTGGTGATCTGCAGATCGTTGGGCGAGAACTCCGACTCAGTCGAAATTTTGTGTGCGGCGTCGCCTTCAACTTCTTCGTAGAAAAAGACGTTGGGCGCGGTTTCACCAATGCATTTGTCGTCTACCCAGACATCTTTTTTGAGTGCTCCGCCGAAAGCGCCGGAGCGATAGATATAGAGTGCCGCGTTTCCGTTCGCTGGCGGATCGAACTATTTTGCCGCCTTGGTCTTTTCGACGCTTTTCATTGGTACAGAGGCGCAACCTGAAATTAACGAGGTGGCGAAAACGATCAGTGCTAGTTTTTTGTACACTTCTTACTGTCCTTATTTAACGCTTATGTGAACAACGATGGTTTATGGTTAATTGATGACAATGAATATGTGGCATACAAATGGGCCATGATATTGTGCGGCATGCCGACGTGATCAGTCTGCCATTAGTATGAACCTCAACGGACTTGTCACCCGCAAAGTACGATCGCAGACAGTAATTTGACTGTCTACAGTTCCACTCAAATGTCGATTGATTAATATCAACTGAATTGAGAAAACTTGCGAGCCTTAAGATGTGGTGTCGAGCCACGGCTACTTATGTGTATCTCTTGTCACGCAAAGCTATCCGTGTATGTTCAAGGAATTAGAATCCCTATGGGAGTTAGATTCCTCGTTTTGTCGAGGAGTGGAAGAGACGTTAACGGTGTGTCTTTCGCTTCTCTCTATTTGGCGGCATGGTTTTGTGAACGGGCGTTGGAGGCTGATTCTTTCGTTAGTGCTAAGAAATATCGTTGAAGTCCGTAAGCCGTTTCATCGCCCAAGGGGTAAACTGCGAATGCGCGTGCACTCTCATGTGAGGGCGAAGCATTCGGCATGATTGAAACCGGCCTACTCTATATCTGTAGTCTCAGGCCGGTTCTATTTTTTGTTGGGGTGTTCTGAAGCTTGGTTTGTTTGTGACTCAATCAATCATTTTATGTAGTACCCGGATACGCGCCAGACACCATCCTTGTCGATCATTGGTGTGACTGTCTCGATAGCGGTTTTCTTGTTTTCAAATGAAGTCTCGAACTGGATGACGACGTACTTACCATCTGGCGCACCTGGTAGTGAGGTTGTGTGGGTTTTGGTTTTGAGCTTTCTCGAAATCAGCTTGCCCAGAGGTTTTCTTACCACACGTAGAGATTGCACCCACTGATCGGATTGAACGGCACTTCTAAACAATTCAGAGGCTTGGGTCCAACTTTCCTCGTAGTCTTGGTTGTCAATTAGTGATAGCCAGTCTTCCGCTGCGGAAAGAGCGGCTGACTCTTTAGATGAATCAGCTGAAAAGAGGCTGGTTGTTGTGAGAAACAAGATTAATACAATAAGGTACGAAGCACGCCTAATCATTTTGTTAATTTCTCCATGCTATGGCTTAATAAATCATTTGTCTGAAACAGATTCAGAAAAATCTCCGGGATCGGTGTGGATTTACTCTGACTCCAGGTTCGTTTTATCTGTCGGTGCTAGTGAGCGCGATACCATGTGGTTCTCCATTGGGTTGCTTGGCGTCTAACAGGAGAGTGGTTGGCCTGTCCCCGCCGAGCGGGTTGTCATGTATTTAATCTGTCGTCATGACTCGGTGGTGTTGAAATGACTAAAAACTCGAGCTCGGCTTCGTGGTTGTTGCTTAGAGCATGCGCAATGCCGGCAGGAATATGAAAACCCTCATGGGCATGAATATCATGAATCACGCCGGCAACTTCAAGAGTAGCGATGCCTGATAGAACGTAGAAAAATTGTTCAGCCTTATTGTGGAGGTGTCGGATTTCCGAAGCGCCTTTTGGCACTCGCTCCTGAATCACGCTGAGATTTTCGGATGCTGCGAGATGCCAGCCATCACATTGGTCACCCCAAACGTAATGCTTGCCATTTTTGGTTGATGTGACGGCCATGTTCACATCCTATGCGAGTCGTTGACGTATTGGTGTCGGTATAAAACCGATATCCAGGCTATGAAAGGATCGCAAAATGCATTGTCATGCTCAGACATTGTTCCGTACTTACTCATTCCCATTTACTTGTTTGCTATTGTTTTGGTTATATGTACGGCAAGAGTGTAGATGTATAGCAACACTACAAGAAGGCCGGTGGCGATATCGTATTTTGTTGTTACCCAGTCATCTGGATGAGTGTGGCCTTGAACAATTAGCGTCGACAGTAACTGAGTACTGATAAACAGTATTGCAAACAAAACGGTCGTTATCGACGTCCTGATAATCAGCTTGAGATACATATCCATTCTATGCGAACGCGTCTGGGATCAGTGGGGCGAGCGATTGCATGCGCCCGTTATGCTTCCATGGCTGGATGTGATCCGAAACTCTTTGGTAAAGCCGAAGCACTGTTATTGCACAGTGAATCACTCATTACCTCACCTGGGATAGTTGCCTGCACTGTCTGAAAGCATGAGTTAGCTCGCAAAAAGCCATGATTCGTCGAAGGCGTCCTGGTGTTGTCGCTTCGTCATCCTTTGGGTACTGCCACGCATAAAGAGCCGGCTTGGTGCTGGCAGGTCCGGTTGTGGTGAATCTTCACCATGCGCTTTGGGAGACGGATACTGTTTGTTGTGATTGGACATAATCGCTCAGACATTGAACCCCAACCGCCGCATCACATCCACCGGCACCGGCGCAAAGTGGTCCAACTCCAGGGTGAAGGAGCCGCGCCCGTGGGTGGCGGAGCGCAATTCGGTGGCGTAGCCGAACATCTCCGACAGTGGCACCAGATTGCGGATCGCCTTGATCTGCCCCGGCTTGTCGCTGACGCCCTCGATCTCGGCGCGGCGGGCGGTGAGTTGTCCCAGCACGTCACCCAGATGTTCCTCTGGGGTGAGCACCTCTCCGCGCACCACCGGTTCGAGCAGAACAGACCGCCCCTTCTCCAGGCCGTTGCGCAGGGCCATGCCGGCGGCGACCTTGTAGGCGAGGGGGTTGGAATCGGTGTCGTGGCTGGAGCCGTCGACCAGGGTCACGCGCAGGTCGGTAACTGGGTAGCCGCCAATGATGCCGTTGTTGGCCGCCTCGCGGATGCCGGTCTCCACCGAGGGGATGTATTCGCTGGGAATGGCGCCGCCGCGGATGCGGTTCTCGATCACCAGGCCCTCGCCGGTATCGCCCGGCGCCAGGTCGATCACCACGTGGCCGTAGTGGCCCTTGCCGCCGGTCTGGCGGATGAAGCGGCCCTCGGCCCGGCTCACCGGCTGGCTGATGGTCTCCTTATAGGCCACATTGGGCGTGCCGGTGCGCACGCCGATACCCTGTTCCCGCTTGAGCCGTTCCACCAGCACCTCCAGGTGCAGCTCGCCCATGCCGGCGATGATGGTCTGGCCGGTCTCCTCCTCGGTTTCGGCGCGGAAGGTGGGGTCGTCTTCGGCCAGGTGCTGCAGGGCTTCGGCGATGCGTTCGTGGTCCTGGGCGGTGAGCGGGGTGACGGTGATCTTGATCACCGGTTCAGGGAAGCTGATCGACTCCAGCAGCAGCGGGTGGTGGGGTTCGCACAGGGTGTCGCCGGTGACCGCCTCCTTCATGCCGAGCAGGGCGGCGATGTCGCCGGCGTGAATCGCCTCGATGTCCTCCCGGTGCTCGGCATACATGCGCTCCAACCGGCCGACCCGTTGCGGACGGCCATAGCGGGGGTTGAGTACGTTGTCGCCCTTCTTCAGTACCCCAGAGTAGACCCGCACATAGGCCAGACGGCCGGCGTAGGGGTCGGTCACCGTCTTGAACAGCAGGGCGCTCAGCGGCGCCGCGTCGTCGGGCTGGCGGGTGACCGGCTGGTCGTTGTCGGGATGGCGGCCGCTGACCGCGCCGATATCGAGTGGTGAGGGCAGGTAGTCGATCACCGCGTCGAGCAGGGGCTGCACCCCCTTGTTGCGCAGGGAGCTGCCGCAGAGTACCGGCACCAGCCGGTTGGTCAGGGTGGCACGCCGGATCGCCTGCTTGATCAGATCGCTATCGATGTCGCCGCCCTCCAGCCAACGGGCCAGCAGCTCATCGTCCTGCTCTGCCACCTGTTCGATGAGGACGCTGCGGGCCGTCTCCGCCTGGCTGACCAGGTCGTCAGGGATGGAGGCGAACTCGCGCTTGGCGCCCAGTTCGTCGGCCCAATGGATCGCCTGCATGTCGATCAGGTCGATCACACCTTCGAAGCCGGACTCGGCGCCGATGGGCAGTTGCAGGGGGACCGGATTGGCGCCGAGCCGTTCCCGGATCTCCTCCAGCGACTGACGGAATTCGGCCCCCAGTCGGTCCATCTTGTTGATGAAGCAGAGCCGGGGCACTTTGTAGCGGTCGGCCTGGCGCCACACCGTCTCGCTCTGGGGTTCCACCCCCTGGGAGGCGTCGAACACCACTACCGCGCCGTCGAGCACGCGCAGGGCGCGCTGCACCTCGGCGGTGAAGTCGATGTGTCCCGGGGTATCGATGAGGTTGATCTGGTGTTCGTTCCAGAAGGCGGTCACCGCCGCGGAGACGATGGTGATGCCGCGCTCGCGCTCCTGGTCCATCCAGTCGGTCACCGTGGTGCCGCTGTCCACCGAACCGAGCTGGTGGGTGCGCCCGGCATAGAACAGAAAGCGCTCCGTGGTGGTGGTCTTGCCGGCGTCGATGTGGGCGATCAGGCCGATGTTGCGCAGCTTGTCGATGGGGGTGGGCTTGGTGGACATGGTGTGAGCGTGCTTCTTGTTGGGATGGCTTGTTGTTCAGAGTTTAGACGCTGCCAGGTCGGTAAAGAATCGATTTCGAACTGGATGGGGGCTCGGTGCGGCAAGCCGCACCCTACGTTATCGAGGTGCTCGGTGCGCCATGACAGGTATCCATAGGTCTGTGCAGGCAAGATTTCAAGCTTACGGTTGTCGGGTGGGGCAGGGCCCACACCCGCCAGCATGGAAGCGTAGGGTGCGGCTTGCCGCACCGTGAAGGGTATCTGCGTGCGAATTGGTTGGGTCGGGATTGATCGGCTCTGCTTGTGCATCAACCGGATCACCGTTCGTTGGTTCAGGATGCGTGAACGATCACGCGCATTGGCTCTGTTTAAGGCCGTAAGCGGCGGCCAGCTTGCGCACTCTCGGGTAGACCGCCTTCGGTTTGAAGCGCAGCACCCGGATAGGGACTTCATCACCGATCTTTATTCTGGCGTAACACTCTTGGGAATCTACGTAGAATTCACTCTCGTGCATGCCTGAGTAGCGGTAGCTGAACTCGATGATGTAGTGGATCTCCTCGATCTCCCGGTCGGAGTCACCCTCCGTATAAGAGTGGTCCTCGGCCCGTTTATGGGTCACCCTGCCGAGCAGATTGACGCCGTATTTTTTGCTCAGCGATTTCTCGTAGTAGTAGGCGGTGCTGGTGGCCACCATGTAGAGCATGATGGTGGTCGGGACCAGGAAGATGGAACCAAGTAGAACGCCTGACCAGTCCACCCCTGACTCTGCGTTCATGGAGAAATAGATGGGGAAGATACCGAACAGGGAGAACAGAACCGCCCCGATCAGTAGTTCCTTGTGCTTGCCAATGGCGCCGAGCAGATGTTTGAGTCGTTCAAAGAGACCGATCCTTGGTTCTATCCTCACGCTGTTCTCCTTAACGTGTCAGGTTTGAATGGTACTATTTCAGCGACTGTTGGTGGGGCAGGGCCCCACCCTTCTACGCCCTGGGAGACGCGGTAGCCTGTATCATCCCCCGGATTCCGCTGCGCTCCATCCAGGCTACCTTCAATATGGACCGTTGGCGCTCATTCGCGTTGTTTCTCAAAAGTTAAGCGCCATTCAGGTCAGGCTCCATTGTCTGCTTTAGGAAGAGGTTTTCAGAAGAACTTCGAAAAGTCGGGCTTACGTTTCTCGAGGAAGGCAGTGAACGCCTCTTTGGCCTCCGCTCCCTGCAGCATCTGCATGAAGTAATCCTCTTCCATTCTCATGATGGTTTCCAGCTGCTCCGCATTGGCGGCGCGCAGCAGTTTTCTGGTGGTGCGGATGGAGGCCGGCGGCTGCGCCGCCAGCTGTTGGGCCTTGGCAATGGCGTGCTCCTGAAAGTGCTCCTTGTCCACCACCTGGTTGACGATGCCCATGGCTTGAGCGGCGTTGGCGTCGAATACTTCGCACAGCATCAGCAGTTCAGCGGCCTTGCGGTAACCCAGTAACTGAGGGACAAGCAGGCTGGAACCCGCCTCGGGGCAGAGGCCAAGGCTGGCGAAAGGCATCTGAAACTGGGCCTCGGGGGCGGCATAAACCAGGTCGCAGTGCATCAGCATGGTGGTGCCTATGCCCACTGCCGGACCGTTGACGGCGGCCACCAGCGGCTTGGTCAGGCCGGGCAGGGTGCGCAGGAAACGTCCTATCGGCGATTTCCGGTTGATGCTGACGTTCTCGAGAAAGTCGGCCAGGTCATTACCGGCGGTGAAACAGTCCCGGCTGCCGGTGATGACGGCGACACGCAGGTCGGGGTCACCTTCGAGCCGATCCAGGCCGTCGCAGATGCCGTCGTACATGTCACCGGTGAGAGCGTTTTTCTTCTCCTCCCGGTTCAGGCGGATGATGATGAGGTGGTCCTGGATCTCGGTGAATATGGGTTGGCTCATGGCAGGGTTGCTCCAGGGGTGTCAGTGCGAGGATGTCGTGTCGAGCGGAGCGTGCTTTGATGACGCAAGCGTATTGCCGGTGATAGAGAGGCGTCATGAGCCGAAGATGACAGGATCACGCTCGGCAGTCCCGTCGCGGATTCATTCCCCATAAACCGTCACCGTCACCCGCCGGCCATGGGGATGGGTGCGGTGCTCCCACAGATAGATCCCCTGCCAGGTGCCCAGTGCCGGATGCCCGCCGGTGACGGGGAAGCCGAGGTCCATCTTGGTGAGGATCGAGCGGATGTGGGCGGCCATGTCGTCCGGCCCCTCCAAGCTATGGTCGAAGTGGCGGTCGCCGTCGGGCACCAGGCGCGACATGAAGCCTTCCAGGTCGCTGCGCACTGTGGGGTCGGCGTTCTCGCACAGGATCAGCGAGGCGCTGGTGTGGTGGATGAAGACCTGGCACAGGCCGGTGGTGATGCCGGAGGCCTCGACCACTTCCGCCACTTGGCGGGTGATGTTGTAGGTGTTGCGTCCCCGGGTGTCGATCTTGAGTTGCCGCTGGATCACCATCTTTGCACTACTCCTGCTGCTTCTGGCATGCTTCGAGTGGATCTTACAGTGAAAGCGTGCGCCATTGAAAAAACAGGACAGTTTGCCAGTCAACCTGGCCGAGCAACCGGTCACCCAACTCAAGGGTGTCGGCGCAAGGAATGCGGAAAAGCTCGTCAAGCTCAACATCGCCACGGTGCAGGATCTGCTCTTCCACCTGCCGTTGCGCTACCAGGACCGCACCCGCATCCAGCCCATCGGCGCGGTGCGCCGGGGCGACCAGGTGGTGATCGAGGGTGAGGTGGACCTGGCCGAGATCAAGTTCGGCCGCCGCCGCTCCCTGCTGGTACGCCTCTCCGACGGCACTGGCGGCATCATCCTGCGTTTCTTCTATTTCAGCAACGCCCAGCGCCAGTCCCTGGCCCGCGGGGTGCGCCTGCGCTGTTTCGGCGAGGTGCGCAGCGGGCCCAACAGCCTGGAGATGGTGCATCCCGAATACCAGCGGGTCGATCCGGATGAACCGATGGCGGTGGAACAGGCCCTGACCCCCATCTACCCCACCACCGAGGGGGTGCACCAGCTCACCCTGCGCGGACTCATGCAGCAGGCGCTGGCGCAGCTCGACAGGGGGCCTGAGGGCTTGCGTGAGCTGCTGCCTGAGAGCCTGGTCGACCGCTTCCGCCTGCAGAGCCTGGCCGGTGCGGTGAGCTACCTCCACCGGCCACCGCCGGACGCCGATCAGCAGCAGCTGCTGGCCGGCACCCACCCGGCCCAGCAGCGGCTCACCTTCGAGGAACTGCTGGCGCACCAGATCAGCCTGCGCAAGCTGCGCATCCAGCACCAGCACATCCGCGCCACCGCCCTGCCGGTGGAGAGCGCACTCAAACAGCGATTGCTCGACAGCATCCCCTTCAGGCTCACCGGGGCCCAGCAGCGGGTGGTGGGCGAGATCTCGCAGGACCTGGCTCAGTCCCGTCCCATGCAGCGCCTGGTGCAGGGCGATGTGGGGGCCGGCAAGACCATCGTCAGCGCCCTGGCCGCCCTGCAGGCGATCGCCGCCGGCAGCCAGGTGGTGCTGATGGCCCCCACCGAGCTGCTGGCCGAACAACACCTGCGCAGCTTCTCCCAGTGGCTGGAGCCCTTGGGCATACGCATCGCCTGGCTTACCGGCCGCATGAAGGGCAAGGCCCGCGAGCAGACCCTGGCCGAGATCGCCGGTGGCACCGCCCAGCTGGCGGTGGGCACCCACGCCCTGTTCCAGGAGGACGTGGTGTTCGACGATCTGGGTCTGGTCGTCATCGACGAGCAGCACCGCTTCGGCGTGCATCAGCGCCTGGCCCTGCGTGAGAAGGGGAGCCGGCAAGGCCACTCCCCGCATCAGTTGATCATGACCGCCACTCCCATCCCGCGCACCCTGGCCATGACCGCCTACGCCGACCTCGACCTCTCGGTGATCGATGCCCTGCCGCCGGGGCGCAAGCCGGTGACCACCGCGGTGATCTCGGATCAGCGCCGCGACGAGGTGGTGGCGCGGGTGCATGCCGCCTGCGCCGAGGGGCGCCAGGCCTACTGGGTCTGTACCCTGATCGAGGAGTCAGAGGCCTTGCAGTGCCAAGCGGCAGAGGAGAGTGAGCGCCTGCTAACGGAGGCCCTGCCCGAGCTGCGGGTAGGGTTGGTCCACGGCCGGGTCAAGGCGGACGAGAAGGAGCGCATCATGGCTGCCTTCAAGGCCGGCGAGCTCGACCTACTGGTGGCCACCACCGTAATCGAGGTGGGGGTCGACGTACCCAATGCCAGCCTCATGATCATCGAGAACGCGGAGCGCCTCGGCCTGGCTCAGCTGCACCAGCTGCGCGGCAGGGTGGGGCGGGGTACCGCCGAGAGCCACTGCGTGCTGATGTATCACGGGCCGTTGTCCGCCAACGCCAAGGAGCGGCTGGCGATCCTGCGCGAGAGCGGCGACGGCTTCCTCATCGCCCAGAAGGACCTGGAGATGCGCGGCCCGGGGGAGGTGCTCGGCACCCGCCAGACCGGTGAGATGCAGTTGCGCATCGCCGACCTGGTGCGCGACCAGGGACTGCTCGACGAGGTGCGCGAGGCGGCGGGGATGATGCTGAGAGACTATCCTGAGGAGGCGGACCGGCTGATCGAACGCTGGCTCGGACAGCGCGCCGACTACGGGCGCGCCTGAAGCGCGGAGGGGCGAATGGATCAGGCATCAATCAGGAGCTGGGGCGGGCGCCTGCTATTACTGGCGTTGTGCGGATGCTCCGCGGGATCGTTGCGCGACGTGACACTGCCGGCGCCGCCTGTGGTGCGTGAGCCGGTGCAAGTGGCGACTGCAGGGGCGCCACGCGAAATCATCGTCGACCTGCAGCTGACGGTCGCCCGTTGCGACGACTACGACCCCGGCGCGCGTCGCTGCGGTGCGGGGGATCGGATGGCTTTTCGGGAGCTCAATCAGGCCGCCGCAGCGGCCCTGCCCGGCGACCGGGTGCAGGTGCGCGGAGGTGTGATCCGGCAGCAGTTCGCGCCTGGGGTCTCCGGTATCGAAGGGCATCCCATCCGCTTTACCCCCTATGCGGAGGAGCAGGTGATCTTCCGCGACATCGATCAGCCTGCCTGGCTGCTCAAAGGTGTCAACCATCTGCTGCTGGAGGGCTTTCGCCTGGAACAGGTGCTCGGCTGGGCTCGGCTGGAGAACGCCCACTACAACCTGATCCGCAACAACCGTTTCCACGAGGCCCTAGCCCGGGGCACCACCGGCGGCTTCAAACTGGTGGAGAGCCACTACAACCGGGTCGAGGGCAATCGCTTCGAACGCGGCAACGACAGTCTGGTGCTGCAGGCCTCCGACCGCAACCTGATCGCCGACAATAGCTTCGAATGGGGGCGCCACAGCCTGATCAGTGTGCGCTGCGGCAACTACAACGTGATCCGCGGCAACCGCTTCAACAATGAGCGCCAGAAGGCGATGGAGATCTACGACTGCGAGGGCACCAGTGACGCCCCCTTTCGCCTCGACGCCACCAAGCGCAACCTGATCGAGGGCAACCGCTTCGACCATGTGCGCGGCTCGAGCCGGCCCCACAACTACAACGCCATCCAGTACGCCGGCCAGCTCGGCATCGTGCGCCACAACCTGTTTCGCGACTGTCTGGGCGGTGGTATCAATCTGCAGGTCTACTCCAGCGAGGCCCTCTACAACTACGGCCACCGGATTTACAACAACACCTTCTACGCCAACCACTGTTTCGCCCTCATCGACACCGCCCGGGGCGGAGCCCGTATCGGTGAAAACGATTTCCTCAACAATCTCTTCTACAAGAACCGGGATTGCCGGGGAGGCGAGCGGCAGGTGGAGTTGATGTGGCAGGATCTCGATCGTCGGAGCAACGCCCTGGCCGACAGCGACCCGGGCTTCGTGGATGAGTCCGCCGGTGATCTTTCCCTGAAGGCGAGGAGTCCGCTGGTCGATGCCGGGGTGTTTCTCACCCGGACGACGGCGGCGGGAACGGGTAGTGCGCTGCCGGTGGAGGACGCGGCTTTCTTCTTCGACGGGGCCGGTGTGCCCGGGGTGGTGGGCGACGAGATCAGGCTCGAAGGGGAGGGGGCCGTGGCCAGGATTCTGGAGATCGATTTCGCCCAGGGCCGGCTGCTGCTGGACCGGGATCTGAGCTGGCGTCAGGGGCAGGGCGTCTCCCTGCGCTACAGCGGCGGCGCCCCAGACATGGGGGCTTACGAAAGATCAATGCCCTGAGCCTGATCGAAAAGGAATAATGGAGTCCCGTTCGAGGACAAAGCCTATTGGATTCGTGTTGACTGGTCCCGGTCATCGGCTGCCATGGTCGGGTTTTCATGCGATAATTTCCGTTTTTCAGGTAGAAACATCTTGTCCCGGACCCGCAGCAATCCCGCCCTACCCGAACCCGACTGGGGTGACTGGCGCAGCCAGCGCCTGCGGCAGGTGCCGCCGGGGATGGCGAACTGGCTGCTGGAGTCGGGCTCGCTCACCCGTCGGGTGGTACAGGCCTGCGGCGGGGGGTGTTTCCGGGTTCGCCTGCTCCATCAGGGCTGGGGCAACCCGCTCAACAGTGAACGCCGGCTGCTGCGTACCCGGCGGGGTGTGATGATGCTGATTCGCGAAGTGGAACTGCTGTGTGACGGGGCCCCCTGGGTCTTCGCCCGTACGCTGATACCGGCCACCAGCCTGCAACGCTCCGTCAGGCGCCTGACCCGGCTCGGCGAGCGGCCGCTCGGCGCGGTGTTGTTCAGCGATCCCAAGGTCCATCGCGGGGTCACCCAATTCGCCCGCCTGCAGTCGAGACACCCCCTGTTCCAGGCCGCCTGCGATCATGTGACGGAGACGCCGGAGAGTCTCTGGGGCCGTCGCACCCTGTTCACCCTCTCCGGACGTCCGCTGCTGGTGAACGAGATCTTCCTGCCGGGGATTCCCCTGCGCGAGGGGGGGCGATGAACGGGGCCCCCCGAGTCGAACTGCATCCGCCGGGCAGCGGCATCCCCTGGTCGGAGCGCCTGCGCCGCTACGCCCTGCTGGTGCGCCTGCATCGCCCCATCGGCATCCTGCTGCTGCTCTGGCCTACCATGTGGGCGCTGTGGCTGGCGGGGGAGGGTCAGCCGCCCTGGGGCATCGTGCTGGTGTTCATGACCGGGGTGGCCCTGATGCGTTCGGCGGGCTGCGCCATCAACGATTTCGCCGACCGCGACTTCGACGGCTGCGTGGAGCGCACCAAGACCCGGCCCATCGCCATGGGGCTGGTGAGTCCGAAGGAGGCGATCGGCGTTTTCGTCGCGCTCTCCCTGCTGGCCGCCACCCTGCTGGTGTTCCTCAACTGGCCGACGCGCCTGATGTCGCTGGTGGCGCTGGTGCTGGCGGCAGTCTACCCCTTCATGAAGCGGGTCACCCATCTGCCGCAAGTGATGCTCGGCGCCGCTTTCGGCTGGGCCATTCCGATGGCCTTCATGGCCCTCGACGAGACCATCCCGTCACTGGCCTGGGTGCTCTTCGTCGCCACAGTGATCTGGGCTCTGATCTACGACACCCAGTACGCCATGGTGGATCGGGAGGATGACTTGAAGATCGGCGTCAAGTCGACCGCCATCCTGTTCGGCCGCTATGACAACCTGATCGTCGGTCTGCTGCAGCTGGTTATGCTGGCGCTGCTGGCGCAGGTCGGCGTCATGGCGGACCTTGGTGGGTTCTACTATCTGGGGCTGCTGGTCGGCGGCGCCCTCTTCGTCTATCAGCAGTGGCTGACCCGAGATCGCCAGCCCAAGCCCTGTTTCGATGCCTTTCTCAACAACAACCTGTTCGGTATGGTGGTCTTTCTCGGCCTGGCCTTCGACTACCTGTTGGCTGCCTGAAGGCGGTGCCTCATAGAGGGTACATGGTGGGGCAGGGCACCACCCTACCCAGCTACTGTAGGGTGGGGCCGCCCTGCCCCACCAAGGGCGGTTGAAATGACCTGTTACTTACTGTCAGCAGCCCAGATTGAGCGCCTCTTCCAGATCGATCACCCGGGTACCGCCGCTGTTGATGACCAGGATCTGCCGCTTGTCCCGATCGGGATCGTTGCTACTGCTCAGATGGACCCAGGAAGGCCGGCCGTCGGCGCCGAATTCGTGGATCACCTGGTCGATGTCGAGCTCGTCCCGGTAGAAACAGGCGGTGGCGAAGAGATAGAAGTTGGCGTTGATGTCGGAACGCAACGGCTTGCCGGTGACGTTGCGCACCTTGCTGTGGATGATGTTCTTGATGCGTGTGCGCGAGACACTGCTGGCGATCTCGTTGCTGAGCTTGATATCGGCGGCCTGGCCGAGCACGTGCTGGCTGGTGTCCTTGCTGCCGATGGCCCGGTTCAGGGGTAGGCAGCGGTAGCCGCTGGTGAGGGTCATGGCGGTCTTCAGCAGGGTACGCAGGGGCTGCAGGGTATGTTGCACCAGATAATGGATGTTCTGTAACACGGCCGGATCGGGATTGCGCTGTTGCTCCAACATATCGCCGCCGTGGCGTTCGGCGGTCTCCGAGATGAGGAACTCCTCGAGATAGAAATTTTCCGAAAGTCGCATGGGGTATTCCTAGTCCGTGTTCAGGATCTCAGGCAGTCTGAAGGCCTTCTTCTTCTCGCCCTCGCTGAAGTCGTTGTCGGAAGGCAGCGGCACCGCGGATACCGGCTGGCCGGCGGCCGAAGCGACGCCGGGTACCGTGCCGTGCTCCGTCCACTGGTTGCGGGCCACGCCCTTGAGCTTCTCGAAGGTGCGGGTGGCGCCGAGACCGAGCAGAGCCAGCACCAGGGTCATCAACTCGCCCATGTCCATCACCGGCAGTTCCTCGACGATCTGGGTCTGCTCGAACAGGCCGAGGACGATGTGCAGCAGGTCGCGGCCGATCCAGGCGTAGGCGAGCAGGATGACGCAGAGCCAGCCCAGCGCCGGACGCCAGCCGGCGACGAAGATGCTGGGGTGCTTGGACTCTTCCAGGTTGGTCACCGCCTGCAGGATGTGGGGCTGGTTCAGCTCCTTCATCATCAGCAGCCGGGCCCGTTCGCGCTCCTCGTCGCTGGTGAAGAGTTCGTCCAGTCCCGTGGCTACGGAGTCGGCGATGTTGGCCACCGAATTGAGCGGGTTCAGATTCTCAATGGGCATTCTGTCTCACCTCTGTTGGTGGGGTGAAAGGGTCTGTCTGCGGTCGTTTCGACCGAAGTGGATGGGAGTGGGATTCAGGCGAGGGGGCCTGCTCAGCGGCCGCTGGGCCGATGCGGTGGTCTGGAGTCTGATCTCCATTGGCATAAACACATCATCCTCTGCCCGAAACCCATTCTTTTTCTCAGCTGCCATGCCTGGGGCACGGAGGCGGGGCGTGGGTCCCGGTCGGTCGTTTGCTTTGGCGCCGATCCTGGCGAATCGTTTCAAAGATTAGTTCAGCATTGAAGTGAAGTAAACGATTGATAAGTGCGGTTGGTTGGCATTTTCAATCGGAGAATCGTGTGCTCTTTCCGTATGCCGTATTCAAAACAGACCGACCCGCAGCCTGACCTTTTCAGGCGGCAGGCAGACCCGGTCGTCACAAGCCTGCAGGCGGATCTCCACCGGCAGGGTGAGTGTCGCAGGCGTTTCGGCGACGGGCTCCAGTCGGGCCTGCAGGGTTTGCTCTCCGGTGTAGAGCGACACGGGTTGTGGTTGGAAACCCAGTTTGAGCGCCTCGCCCGGTGGATAGTCGACGTTCGTCAGCCGCCAGCCGCTGTCGGCTGGCAGCGACAGCCGGGTACCGATCAGGTCCGGGTTGCCGGGTTGGTCGCTGTTGACGTGCCAGCCGGGAGGGATCTCCAGCCGGACCTGAAGCTGTCGACTGCCGTCGTCGGACCTCGAGAGTTCGGCCCGCAGGCGGATGCCGCCCTGAGCGGCATAGCTCAGCGCGCCCATTTCGCCCTGCACCCGATCGAGCATGGCGGTGAGCATGTAGCTGAAGTTGTGGGGCTGGCTTTCCAGGGTCGGGGTGAAGCGGCCGATCAGCCCGTCGGCCTGCTGGTGGTAGCGGGCATCGCCGGTGCGCAGGGAGAGCTGCTGCAGTACATGAAGCGCCACCGAAGTGCCTGATGGAATGGCGCCATCGGCTCCCTCGTCCCGGGGGCGTCCCATGGCCGTGATGCTGGCCTCGGCCTCGTTCATGTAGAAGCCTCCGTCCTCACTGTCGAGGAAACGCTCGAGCAAGGCATCGGCCAGCTCGCGGGCCCGCTCCAGCCAGCGTGGATCACCGCTGAGGTCGTAGAGGGCGATCAAGGCCTCGGCAAAGTAGGCGTAGTCCTCCTGCGCGGCAGGGATCGATGAGCGTCCGTCGAGATGGACCCGCCAGAGTTGCCCGGGATTCCGGCGGTTATTTCGCCAGAGAAACTCGGCGGCCGTTTCCGCCGCCCGGCGATAGATGTCCGAGTCGAGCAGACCGGCGGCCTCGGTCAAGGCGGTGATCATCATGCCGTTCCAGGCGGTGACGATCTTGTCGTCGCGCAGCGGCGGCACCCGCTGGTTGCGCACCTGCAGCAGCACGCTGTTGATGTGGTCGAGCCGCTGGCGCAGGGCCTGCAGGTCCTGTCCATTTTTCCTGGCATAGCCCTCCAGGGAGTGTTCCAGGTGGAAGATGTTGCGCCCCTCGAAGTTGCCGATGCGGGAGACGCTATAGAGCGACTTGGCCAGCTCCGCGTCCTCCGGTGCCAGGGCGTCGCGGAGCTCGCGCAGGGTCCAGGTGAAGAAGCGTCCCTCCTCGCCCTCGCTGTCGGCGTCGGTGGCGGAGTAGAAACCGCCCTCCGGAGCGGTCATCTCGCGCAGCACATAGTCGAGGGTCTGGGTCACCACCCGGCGGTAGCGCTCGCGGCCGGTCAGGCGCCAGGCGCCCAGGTAGACGCGGCTGAGGTGGGCCTGGTTGTAGAGCATCTTCTCGAAGTGGGGCACCAACCACTCGTAGTCGGTGGAGTAGCGGTGGAAACCGC
Source organism: Candidatus Thiodiazotropha sp. (assembly GCA_037384425.1). Lineage (GTDB taxonomy): Bacteria > Pseudomonadota > Gammaproteobacteria > Chromatiales > Chromatiaceae > Thiodiazotropha. The sequence goes on from JARROA010000021.1 coordinate 127,481, forward strand.
CGCCGACCTGGTCGTAGATGCCGCCGTGCTGCATGTGGTCGAGGCTGGTGGTCAGCATCTCCAGCGCCTTGGCGTCGTTGCGCCGTTCCGCCTGATCCAGCAGCAGGAAGAGCCAGGGCTCCTGGGGGAACTTGGGGGCCTGGCCGAAGCCGCCCTGGATGTCGTCGAAGATCTGGCCCATGGCCGACACCGCCAGCCCGGCCAAGGCCGGATCGAAGACCTTGACGCCGGCGCTGAGACGGTTGTTCTCCGCCACTGCGGCGGCGATGCGAGCGGCCTGCTCCTCCACCTCCTGACGCCGTTCGGCCCACACCTGGGCCACCTGCTTGAGCAGGCTGGTGAACTGTGCGGGAGGGTAGTAGGTGCCGCCGTAGAAGGGCTTGCCCTCGGGGGTCAGGAAGGAGGACATGGGCCAGCCGCCGTGGCCGGTCAGCAGCATCACCGCGGTCATGTAGACCTGGTCCACGTCCGGGTGGCTCTCCCGGTCGACCTTGACGGGGATGAAGTGGGCGTTGAGCAGGGCGGCGATCTGCGGATCCTCGAAGCTCTCCTGTTCCATCACGTGGCACCAGTGGCAGGTGGAGTAGCCGATGGAGAGAAAGATCGGCTTGCCTTCCTGCTTGGCCCGTTCGAAAGCCGCGTCGGACCAGGGATGCCAATCCACCGGGTTGTGGGCGTGCTGCAGCAGGTAGGGGGAGTCCTCGAGGATCAGTCGGTTGATGTACTTGGGGCTGCCGTCGGCATTGAAGTGCTCGGTGCGTGGTCGGTAACCCACACCTTTGTCGAGGTAGGCCTGGTTGAGTCGTTGCTGCAGTTCCATGGGTCGCTCGATATCCGGGTTAAGGGGTTCGGCCGGAAGCGACAGGCTGGCGCCGAGCCAGATCAGGGCGGTGAGGAGTTTCGCGTGCATCAGCTTCACCCATGTGACGGCAGCCGTCGTGTCGCCAGCCCCTGCGATAACGCATGGCGGCGATCTCGCTTGCGACCGGCTATGCAGAGCGGGGCGTCGTGCGGGGTCGCCCGTTGCGGTCGCGCCTGCCAGCGGGTTGCTTTCTATTCTGGCAGTTGCGATAGCCGGGAAAAACATTCAGGCTGTCTGGAAATCCGGCAGGCCTGTGGCAGAATGGGGAGTTATGCGCACCAAGCACCTCAACCTCATGCTCACCCGCCTGCTCTGCCTCGGCGTGTTCGCGCTGCTGTCCGGCAGTCTCTGCGCCGCCTCCTATGACGAGGCGATGTCGGCGCTGGCGGATGGCAACTACCGGATGGCTTACCGGGACTTCAAGGCCCTGGCCGAGGAGGGCGATGCGGAGGCCCAGTATCGGCTCGGCATGCTGCTGCTGTTCGGGCAGGGGGTGAAGCAACGTGTGGCCGAGGGGCTCGAGTGGCTGAAGCGGGCCGCCGACAACGGCTCCTACCTGGCGGCCAACGAACTGGCTCAGATCTACACTTCGGGCCGCGAGGTGGCGCCGGACGAGCAGGAGGCGATGAAGTGGATAGAACGGGCGACCCAACTGGGCAAACAACAACCCGAAGAGGCGGATGACGGCTGTGAGTGAGAGTCTGTGCCATGCATCCCGCCGGGTCTGAACCAAGTCGCCGCCAATGATGAAATTCAGAGACTTCGGGTTCAGGGAGAACCCCTTCGCCATCACCCCCGACCCCCGCTATCTCTACCTCAGCAGGGGCCACGAGGAGAGTCTGGCCCACCTGATCTACGGCACCGGGCCCAACGGCGGCTTCGTGCTGCTGACCGGTGAGGTCGGAACCGGCAAGACCCTGCTGATCCGCAGCCTGTTGGCGCAACAGCTGAGCGAGGTGGATATCGCCCTGGTGCTGAATCCGCGACTCTCCCGACGCGAGTTCATCGCCACCATCTGCGACGAGCTGGGAATCAAATACGCGGGTCCTCCCTACTCCTTGAAGCAGCTCATCGACGCTCTTACCCGCCACCTGCTGAAGACCCACAGCGAGGGTCGTCACACCGTGCTGGTGGTGGACGAGGCGCAGAATCTCAGCCCCCGGGTGCTGGAGACGGTGCGCCTGCTGACCAACCTGGAGACCACCCGTCACAAGCTGCTGCGTATCATCCTGGTGGGCCAGCCGGAGCTGCTGCAGATGCTTTCACACAAGGAGCTGCGGCAGGTCGATCAGCGCATCACCGCGCGCTACCATCTCAGCCCCCTGGAGCGGCAGGAGACGTCCAGCTATATCGGTCACCGCCTGGCGGTGGCCGGCATCCGAGAGGATCTGTTCACCCCCGCCGCGCTGCGTCTGATCCACCGTCTTACCCGTGGCGTACCACGTAAAATCAATACCCTGTGCGAACGTTCGCTGCTGGCCATCTTCTCCCGTGGCCGGCAGCGGGCGGGAGTATCGCTGGTCTGGCAGGCGTGGCGTGAGGTGCGGGGATACAAACTCGGCTCGTCCCTCTGGCTCTGGTCGACTGTGGCGGCGCTGCTGCTGGTGGTCGGCTCGACCGCCTATCTGATGTGGCCGGTCGCGGAGAAGGCGACCGGCGGGCAGGCGGCAGAGGCAGTGGTCAGCGTTCCTGAACCGGTTGCCGAAGAGGCGCCGGTGCCGGCCCGACAACCGTCCGCCGCCGAAGACGTATCGGCTCCGGCGACGCCGCCTTCCGAACAGGGTCCTGCCCAGGCCGTCCCTGTCGCACACGAACCGGTGACGACAGAGGTCCCGGATTCCGGCGTCGGGCCGGAAAGACCCGCCGAGGCGCCGGCGATGATGGATGCGCGCGACCTGGAGCGACTCTTTCTGCAACCCCAGTCTAGGAACCGTCTCTATCAGCCGCTGTTCGCACTCTGGGGTGAGACCTATGAGATCAATTCCACCCTCACGCCCTGCATGCAGGCGCCGATGCATGGGCTTCGCTGCCTGCGCGACCAAAGCGATTGGCGGCAGATCGAGGCCCTCAACCGGCCCCTGCTGTTGCGCCTGGTGAAGGAGAAGCAGTCACGCCTGCTGCTGCTCAAATTGAAGCAGAACGAGTTGCTGCTGGTGGATGACGGACAGGGCGAGACTTTGCTGGAGGCGTCGAAACTGGAGCCCTACTGGCGGGGAGAATTCGTCATGCTGTGGCGGCCCCACGAAGGGGTGGCGCTGATTGGGGACGGCTCCTCGGGCGAGGCGGTGACCTGGCTGCGCCGGCGGCTGCAGGCGTTCGATCATCAACCGATCGTACCGGTCGAGGGGGTTGACCATTTCGACCAGGCGCTCAAACGCCGGCTGCAATCCTTTCAGCGCCAGCAGGGGCTACACGCCGACGGCATGGCGGGCCAGCAGACGCTGATCCACCTCAACAACCTGACGCCACAACCGGGCCGGCCGACCCTGCTGGCGGAGAGCGACGCGCAGGAGGGATGAGATGTCGCTGATACTGGAAGCGTTGAAAAAGGCCGAGCGCCAGCACAAGCTGGGCGAAGTTCCGAGCCTCGGGGCCCAGGCCGCCGGCGCTCCACCGTCGCGCCTGCGCGGACTGGGCTGGCTGATGCTGATCCTGCTGGCCTGCGTGATGCTGGGGCTCGGACTCTATCTGGGCGGCTTCCGCCTGAGCGTGCCGGAGCCGCCGCAGGCTGCCGTCCCGGCACCGGATTCGGTACCAGAGCCGGCGCAACCACCACCGGTGACCGTTTCGGCGTCGCCGCAAACCGAGTCTCCGCAAGCGATCGCCCCGGTCCCGCTAGGGGAGAACCCCGCGCCGCCGCAGGTCACTTACGCGCCTCCGCCCACCAAACCGGCAAGGCCGCTGACGGAGATGCCGAGCGGGTTTGTCGCCAACCTGCCGTCACTGAATATCGATATTCACAGTTACGACCAGCGCCCGGCCAAACGCTACGTCCTGATCAACATGGATAAGTATCACGAGGGGGACTATCTGGCGGAGGGGCCGCAGCTGATCGAAATTCTGCCCGACGGCGTGATCCTGGAGCATCTGGGCGAGCGCTTCATCCTGCCGATCGGCAACCAGTAGTGCCAGCTATCGGATCCTGATACCGCCGTCGATGGGGGGTGAGGCCGCAAGGAGGTGCCTCCCGGCATCCGCAGCCTGAACTTCAGGAGGCCTTGCCCAAAGGATTCAGCAGATGCAGCAACGCCTCCATCTCCGGTTCCATCAGGCGTCCGATCTCGATGCAGCCCTCGAGCGTGATCCCCAGTCGCTTCAGGCTTTCGGGGTGGGGTTCCGGCATCCCTTCGCCCAACTCGCTCCCCCTGCTGTAAGCCCATGCCATCAGCCTGCCGATATGAACTGCGGCGGTGGCCAGCGGGTCGCGCTGGGCGCGTATGGGCTCCGGATGATATTCGGTGGTCTCGATCAGGGTCTCCGGCAGCCGCCATTGACGCATCAGGGTGGCGCCGACCCGAGCGTAGTCGAGCCCCAGCACCTCCCGCTCCACTTCCACCAGGGGGAGCGAGCGCTCTTGCGCGAGCTTTTCGGCGTGCAACGTCTCCTTGGGGACGCTCTGGTAGAGGATGAGGTGCCCGAGATCGCTCAACAGGCCGGCCACGAAGAGTCTTTCTGCTGTGCTGATGCTGCAAACCCGTCCCAGCTGCTGTGACACCAGGCCGCAAAATGCGCTGCCGCGCCAGAAGCTGGAGAGGTTGTAGTGTTTCGGATCGATGTCACTGAAGCTGTGGGCGACCGCCGTGGCCAGCGCCAGGTCGTGGATCTGCTGGGTGCCGAGCAGACTGACGGCGCGGGGGATATTGTCGATCGGATTGACAAGGCCGAAGTAGGGGCTGTTGACCAGCCGCAGCACGCGGGTGGTGAGCGCGGGATCGTGGCTGATGGCTTCGGCCACATGCTGCACGGTGTAGTTCGGATCGTCGATCACCGCCTTCAGGTTCAGGTAGGCCTCTGGCAGGCTGATCAGCTTAGCGTCGCGGGTGACTCTCTCCCAGAGGGTCGACATGGGGTTACCTCGAATCTTATGGATTTGGCGTCGGAGCGGATGCAGCCTCCGGTTCAGTATAACAACGGGAGTCATTTCCGTTGGCCCGGGTCACGGCAACGGCGTTCTGGCCAGGGCCCAGACATCGATCTGCTTCGCCCCTGCCCGCAACAGGGCCAGGCTGGCGGCCGTGACCGTCGCGCCGGTGGTGATGACGTCATCGAGCAGAGCGATGTGGCGCCCTTTTACAGCCCCGTCGGCGCTGAAGGCCGCGTGCAGGTTTCTGCGTCTGGCGCGTCGGTCGAGACGGCTTTGGGGAGGCGTGGCGCGAACACGCCGAAGGCGGCGCCAGTCGAGTTCGAGATCGAGTTCGCCGGCAATTCGCCGTGCCAGTTCCAGTGACTGATTGAAGCCCCGTTCACGCAGCCTGTCGGGGTGCAGGGGGACCGGCAGCAGCAGATCCGGGCGTGGCAGGTCCGCAGGCAGTGTCGAGCAGAAGAGCGCGCTCAATGACGCTGTCAGATGGAGTCGGTGGCGGAACTTGAACTCGCCGATCAGGCGACTGAAGGGAGGCTCATATAGAAGCGGCACATGGCTCGACACAAAGGGCGGCGGATGCCGGGTGCAACGCCCGCAGGCTGTACCCCCCGTATGCGTAAGCGGCAGGGCGCATACCGGACAGGCGACATTGTTGTAGGGCAGATCCCGGTAACAGGCAAGACAGAGTGCCGAAGGGTGGTCGAGCGGGCTTCCGCAAAGCGCGCAATGGGCGGGGAAGAGGGTAGATTGTACAAAAAATAGCCAGTTGTTAACCTGCATAACCTTCCCTGGTTGACAGATGTGCAGTGAATAGGGTCTATTGGCCCACTCTTCAACCGCCAAAGCGAGCCGGTGCGCACGATGACCGAAACCACTATACGCCATGACTGGACCCTGGATGAAATAGAGTCCCTGCTAGGGCAACCCTTCAATGATCTGATGTTCCGGGCGCAAAGCGTCCATCGGGCCCATTTCGATCCCAACCGGGTGCAGATGAGCAGTCTGCTCAGCATCAAGACCGGCGCCTGCGCCGAGGATTGCGGCTACTGCTCCCAGAGCGCCAAGCACGCCACCGGCCTGGAGGCGGAGAAGCTGATGCCCCTGGAGGAGGTGGTCGAAGCGGCACAGGCCGCCAAGGACAAGGGTGCCACCCGCTTCTGCATGGGCGCCGCCTGGCGCAATCCGACCGACAAGAACCTGGCCAAGGTGATCGAGATGGTGGAGGCGGTGCATGGACTCGGTATGGAGACCTGCCTCACCCTCGGCATGCTGACCCAGGCCCAGGCCGAGCGCCTGCATGAGGCGGGCCTCGACTACTACAATCACAATCTCGACACCTCGCCCGAGTTCTACGGCAACGTCATCACCACCCGTACTTTCGACGACCGTCTCGACACGCTGGCCCATGTGCGCGACGCGGGGATCAACGTCTGCTCCGGCGGCATCCTCGGTATGGGCGAGTCCCGGCACGACCGCGCCAGCATGCTGCGCGAGCTGGCCAATCTGCCTAAGCACCCGGAATCGGTGCCGATCAATATGCTGGTGCAAGTGGAGGGCACGCCCCTGTTCGGCGCCGAAAAGCTCGATCATCTGGAATTCGTGCGTACTATCGCGGTCGCTCGCATCCTGATGCCGGCCTCCTATGTGCGACTCTCCGCCGGCCGCACCGAGATGAGCGACGAGATGCAGGCGCTCTGCTTCCTGGCCGGGGCCAACTCCATCTTCTACGGCGAGCGGTTACTGACCACCGACAACCCCGAGGCAGATCGCGACCAGGCCCTACTGGCCCGACTCGGCATGCAGACCGAAGAGGCCATCGAGACCGAGGTCAAGGCGGCCAAAGCCCCCTGCAGCAAGCAGTCGGCGCAGGCGCTCTGAAAGGATGGGTAGGGTGGGGCCCAGCCCCACCGTTACCCTGAAACAGATAGAGCGCCCGACCTGCCAGCGTATCGGACTCAAATTACCGCATGATCCCCAACAAGACCGCCCCCACCCTGCAGCAACAACTGGCGCCGGCTCTGGCCCAGCGCCGCGAGGACGACCTCTACCGCAGCCGCCGTATCGCCGAATCGGCGCAGCAGCCGGAGATGCGCATCGATGGCCGCAGTCTGCTCACCTTCTGCAGCAACGACTATCTCGGTCTGGCCTGCCATCCGGAGGTAGTGCGGGCCATGCAGCAGGGAGCGGCCGACTACGGGGCCGGCAGCGGTGCCGCCCACCTGATCACCGGTCATACCAAGGAGCACCACACCCTGGAGGAGGAACTGGCCGAGTTCACCGGGCGCCAGCGGGCGTTGCTCTTCTCCACCGGCTACATGGCCAATCTGGGAGTGGTCTCCGCCCTGCTGGGACGGGGCGACCGCATCTACGAGGACCGCCTCAATCACGCCTCCCTGCTCGACGCGGGGCTGCTCAGCCGGGCCCGCATGCGGCGCTATGCCCATGCCGATGTCGACGCCCTGGCGGCCCAGCTGGGCGAGGGGGACGGCGGTCGCCGACTGATCGTCACCGACGGCGTTTTTAGCATGGACGGCGATCTGGCGCCGCTGCCGGCGCTCGCCGAGCTGGCCAAGGCTCACGATGCCTGGCTGATGGTGGACGACGCCCACGGTTTCGGCGTGCTGGGATCGGAGGGACGGGGCAGCCTGGACCATTTCGACCTCGATGCCGAGCAGGTGCCGATCCTGATGGGCACCCTGGGCAAGGCCTTCGGCACCTTCGGCGCCTTCGTGGCCGGCAGCAAGGAGTTGATCGAGAGCCTGATCCAGCAGGCCCGTAGTTATGTCTATACCACCGCGCCACCGCCTGCAGTGGCGGCGGCCACCCGCGCCAGCCTGCGTATCGCGCGTCAGGAGTCCTGGCGGCGGGAGCGGCTGCGCCAGCTGGTGACCCGTTTCCGTGAGGGTGCCGAGGCTCTGGGACTGCCGCTGATGGAATCGCCCACCCCGATCCAGCCGATCCTGGCCGGCAGCGCCGAGCGGGCTCTGGCCTGGAGTCGTCAGCTTGAGGCGCAGGGCATCCTGGTCAGCGCCATCCGGCCGCCCACCGTGCCGGCTGGCAGCGCCCGGCTGCGCGTCACCTTCAGCGCCAACCACACCGAGCGCCATCTCGATCGCCTGCTGGCGGCGCTGGCGACCCTGGAGCGGGAAGCCCGATGACACTGGCGATCGATGTGCGGGGAGAAGGACGGGATTTGGTCATGCTCCACGGCTGGGGTATGAACTCCTCGGTGTGGACCGATTTTGCCCGCGATCTGGCCAGCGACCACCGGGTCACTCTGATCGACCTGCCGGGGCACGGCCATAGTCCCTATCGCGGCCAGCAGTCGCTGACCGGCTGGGCCGAGGCCTGTCTGGCAGTGGCGCCCGAGCGCGCGGTCTGGCTCGGCTGGTCACTGGGCAGCATGGTCGCCCTGCAGGCGGCCCATCTGGCGCCGGAGCGGGTAACGGGGGTCATGGTGGTGGCCGGCATGCCCCGTTTCGTGCAGGGAGAGGACTGGCCCCACGCCATGGCGCCACGCACCCTCGACCTCTTCATCCAGGCCCTGGGTGATGACCACGGCAAGACCCTGGAGCGTTTCCTGGCCCTGCAGATGCTCGGCAGCGATCTGGCCCAGGAGACCCTGCGGCGGCTCAAGACGCGCCTGCGGGAAAGGCCCGATCCCCATCCGGAAGCGCTGGAGGCCGGCCTCGACCTGCTCAAGTCGGCCGATCTGCGGCCGGCCCTGGGCGAGTTGGCCTGCCCCACCGCCTGGCTCTATGGGGATCGTGACACCCTGGCGCCGGCCAAGGCCTCACAGCTGCTGCCGGGCTGGTTGTCGCCGGTGGAGACCGAGGTCATTCCCGGTGCCGCCCATACCCCTTTTCTCTCCCATCCGACAGAGACCCGTCGGGCGGTAAAACGTTTTCTGGAGCGGTTCGATGAATCCTGATCAGGCGCCCACCATCGACAAGCGTCAGGCGCGACTGGCCTTCTCCCGTGCCGCGGCCCACTACGACGAAGTGGCTGCCCTGCAGCGCGAAATCGCCGGCCGCATGCTCGATCGGCTGGCTTATATCAAACACCAGCCGGCGGTTGTGGTGGATGTGGGCGCCGGCACCGGCGACGCCACGCACGCCCTGAGCCGGCTCTATCCTCAGGCTCAGGTGATTGCGCTCGATTTTGCCCTGCCGATGCTGCAGCAGACGCGCAAGCGGAAGAGCGCCGGATCCGTGCCTGACTGTCTCTGTGCCGATGCCGAGCGACTCCCGCTGGCCAGTGGCTCGGTGGACATGATTTTCTCCAGCGCCACCCTGCAGTGGTGCAACGACCTGCCGGGCACCTTCCGGGAGTTCCAGCGGGTGCTGCGGCCCAACGGTATGCTGCTCTTTTCCACCTTCGGTCCCGACACCCTGATGGAGCTGCGCGCCAGTTGGGCGGCGGTGGACGGCGGCAGCCATGTGAGCCCCTTCTGGGACATGCACAATATCGGTGACGCCATGCTGGAGGCGGGACTGGCGGAACCGGTGGTCGATGTCGATCGCCTGCTGCTCACCTACAGTGAGGTGTCAGCGCTGATGCGGGATCTGAAGACCCTGGGCGCACACAACGTGACCCGCGACCGGCAACGCGGGCTGACCGGCAAGGGACGCCTGCGAGCCATGTATCAGGCCTACGAGCGGTTTCGCCGAGACGGCCGCCTGCCGGCCAGCTACGAGGTGGTCTACGGTCATGCCTGGGCGCCTACTCAACGGCAGGCCGATGGCGAGACACGGATTCCGCTCGAGGTGGTTATGGGGAGAATGCCGGGCAGATGAGTTTTGAGTTTTAAGTGATGAGTTGACAGTCTTGGATTTGACGGACGCGAAGACTTCTTGCTTACCTCATCGAAGTCGGAAAAAGAAATAAAACGTGAGCACAGCGAACACATCAACTAAACACTTACAACTCATAACTCAACACTCAATATGACTGGGGCAAAGCGATGAGTGCAGGACTCTTCATCACTGGCACCGATACCGGCTGCGGCAAGACCGAGGTCACCCTGGGCCTGATGCAGGCCCTGCAGCAGCGGGGCGAGCGTGTGCTGGGCATGAAACCGGTGGCCTCTGGCGCCGAGCGGACGGAGCTGGGGCTGCGCAACGAGGATGCCTTGCGCATCCAGGCACAATGCAGCAGCGAGCTCGCCTACGAGCGAGTCAATCCCTACGCCTATGAGCCCCCCATCGCGCCCCATCTGGCGGCCGAATCCAGCGGCCACCCCATCGATCTTTCACGGATAGCCGAGGTCTATCACGGTTTGGCGCTAGCGGCCGACCGGGTCGTCGTGGAGGGCGTCGGAGGCTGGAGTGTGCCCCTGGACGGGAAGCGCGCCACGGTGGCGGATATGGCGCTGCGCCTCGAACTGCCGGTGATCCTGGTTGTCGGCTTGCGTCTGGGCTGCATCAACCATGCCCTGCTGACCGAGGTGGCAATCCGGCAGAGCGGGGTGCGGCTGCTGGGCTGGGTGGCCAATCAGGTGGAACCTGGAATGGTATCGATCGAAGGTAGCATAGAAACTCTACGACAACGCCTGTCGGTCCCATGTCTTGGCCTGGTTCCCCATTTGGACCACCTGTCACCGGGTAGGGTTGCGGGGCATCTCGATATCACCGATCTCTGATCGCACTGATCAGCTCTCGCGCTTTCCATTGGCCTGTTCGTGGGCCAGGCGTCCTGACGGCATCAATCCCGTATTGCCAGCTGCAAGCGGTCAATCTCTCCAGCAGGGGCGGACCTTGCCAAACACGTTGGGCTCGAGATGACATTCACAGATGCAAGACAGGGGCATGGAAGGAGAAGAGGTCTGCCCATATGGAGTGAGCTTTCTTCTTCGAAGGAAGAGTTGAGTCCACTGGATGGCCGTAGAGGGGATGGAGGGAGTATTTTCTGGGGGTTTAGGAATGATAACCCTAATTTGTGTCGGTTTATTTAACATTGCAAAAAAACAAAACACTTTGGATTTTTTATCCTATTGTATTTACTTAATAAATAGTAATTGGCAAGGTATTTGCTAATTAATATGCGCAGTTTGTGGTTTTTCTAAGGATATTACACATGAAATCTTGGATTAGTGCGCTTCCCAAATACATCTTCCTGGCTCTGATGATGGCTTCGATGTCGTCACAAGCAACGGTCATCAGTTTTGGCTCCTCAGGCAGTTCCGAATTCTCCGGTGACGAGGTTTACTACGTAAATTATTCCACGCCATCCGGCTATACCAATGTTAAGGCGGTCACTGGAAGTGACTATGTCGCGTACAATCCATACGCCGCCAGCCCTTCAACCTTCACCTGGAACGGTGCTGGGACTTTCGATCTCAACGGCTTCACCATTGCGGGTGCATGGGGCAGTCAAACCCTCACCATCGAGGGTTACAACGGCTCGACCCTGGTCGGAAGCAGTGACCTTTTTGTCGATACCAATCCGGTCTACTTCGCCGCCGAATGGACCTCACTGACCTCATTCGTGATTAGTATCGGTAACGACTATGTCCGCACTCCCGGCTTGAGCGGTAATGGACAGCACTGGGCAATGAATGACGTCGTCATCAATGAGCAGTTCCAGAGCGTTCCTGAGCCCTCTTCCTTGGTGCTGTTGGGATTGGGACTGGTTGGAATCGGATTCGGTCGCAAGAAAAACTAAGAATCCGGTTTTTCGCCTTACCTATCAGGCCAGCTGCGCCTTGAGCTTCTTCATGGCGCTCTTTTCGATCTGGCGGATACGCTCGGCGGAGACCTGGTAGCGCTCGGCCAGCTCATGCAGGGTCGACTTGTGCTCTCCAAGCCAGCGGGCCTCGAGGATCTCCCGGCTGCGCGGATCGAGGTCTTCGAGCGCGCTGGCCAACTGCTGCTTCATGTGGGATTCGCTGTCGTCGGCTTCCAGCACAGTGGACGGCTCCATGCGCATGTCGCTCAGATAGCCGGCCGGGGTGGCGACCATTGCATCGTCGTCCTCGTGAGTCGGGCCGTCGAAGGCGATATCCTGGCCGGAGAGCCGGCTCTCCATCTCGAGCACGGTTTCCGGTTTGACGCCCAGTTCCTCGGCCACGCCCTCGACCTCCTCCTGAGAGAACCAGCCGAGGCGCTTCTTGGAACTGCGCAGGTTGAAGAAGAGTTTGCGCTGGGCCTTGGTGGTGGCCACCTTGACGATACGCCAGTTCTTCAGAATGTATTCGTGAATCTCCGCCTTGATCCAGTGCACGGCGAAGGAGACCAGACGCACCCCCATGTCGGGGTCGAAGCGCCTGACGGCCTTCATCAGCCCTACGGTGCCCTCCTGCACCAGGTCGGGCAGGGCCAGGCCGTAGCCGGAATAGTTACGCGCGATGCGCACTACGAAACGGATATGGGAGGTGATCAGTCTTTGCGCGGCTTGCAGATCCTTGTGGTCGCGCAGGCGGATCGCCAGCTGGCGTTCCTCTTCCGCACTCAGCATGGGTAGCTGAAAGGCCGCGCTGATGTAGGCGTCCATACTGCCGGTGGGCAGAGCGGTCAGTGCAAGTTCTTTACTCATCGATTAACCCCAATCGTGAATGCTGAAGGAATATTAGCACTCTCGCATGATGAGTGCCAATCGTCTAGTCAGACTAAAAGGGTAGGAAAAAGTTCAAACCGGGGTCTATTAGAAAAAACCTATTGGATCAATAGGATGTGTCAGCTCGGTTCGATCGCGCTGAGGTGTTTGCCTACCGCCAGCCAGGATCCCAGAAGGCCCAGGAGGGCACTGCCGCCGAGCAGGGTGAGGACATTCAGCCAGTCGAGGGAACTGAGGTCGAAGGCGCTCTCGTAGAGGGAAGCGAGGGTGGACACCGGTCCCTTCAGCAGGGTGACCGAGACGGCCACCAGAATCCAGGCGATGATGCCGCCGAAGAGTCCATACCAGAAGCCGGTATACAGAAAGGGGCGGCGGATGAAGGCGTTGGTGGCGCCGATCAGCTTGGTGATCTCGATCTCCGCGTGACGGTTCTGGATCTCGAGCCGGATGGTGTTGCCGACGATAAGCAGCACCGCCATGCCGAGCAGCGTGGCCAACACCACCACCGCCCGTTGGGCGATCACCGTGATCGCCTGCAGTCTTCGCACCCATTGCAGGTCGAGTTGAACGATGTCGGCCTCCGGCAGCAGTTCCAATTCCCGCACCAGTCTCTGAGCGGACTCTGCGGTGGTGTACTCCGGCTTCGGTTGGATCACCAGTAGCGCCGGCAGGGGATTGTCGTCGAGGGCCTGCAACGCCTCGGCAAAGCCGCTGCGACGCTTGAACTCATTCAGCGCGGCCTGTTTGGTGACCAGCTCAACGCTTTCGATGCGCTGATGCCGGCGCAGCTTCCCGGCCAGGGAACCAGCATCGTCGTCGCCTACCGATTGTTTGAGAAAGAGCGAGATACTAGCGCCGCTGTCCCAGCCGCCGCTGAGTGTCTGTAGGTTGTTCAGCACGACGTGTAGACCGATCGGCAGGGCCAGGGCGATGCCGATGACGGCGCAGGTCATGGTCGAGGAGAGGCTGTTGCGGACCAGGCGGCCGAGACTCGCCAGGGCCACCTGGGCATGGCGTTGCAACCAGATCTGCGGGGCTGTGAGCAGCCGGTTCATACCTGCACCCCCGTCGCGTTGTCACCGACCAGGCTGCCCTTGCTGAGGGTGAGGATGCGCTTGTTCATGCGGGTGATGAGATCAATGTCATGGGTGGCGATGAGCAGGGTTACCCCCACCTGGTTGAACTGGCTGAACAGGTCCATGATCTCGCGCGAGAGTTCCGGGTCGAGGTTGCCGGTGGGCTCGTCGGCCAGCAACAGCGGCGGCTTGCTGACCACCGCGCGGGCGATGCCGACCCGCTGCTGTTCGCCGCCCGACAGCGTGATCGGTGGCTCCTTCTCCTTGTGCAGCAGGCCCACCTTGTCGAGCGCCGCGCGCACGCGCCGACCGATCTCCTTGTGACCGACGCCGGAGACCACCAGCGGCAGGGCCACATTGTCGAATACCGTGCGGTCATGCAGCAGGCGGTGGTCCTGGAAGATCATCCCCACCTCGCGGCGGTGGTAGGGGATCTTGCTGTTCTTCAGCCGGGTGAGGTTGCGGCCGTTGACGTGTACCTGGCCGCCGTTGGAGCGTTCCAGCAGGCCGATCAGCTTCAAGAGGGTACTTTTTCCCGCGCCCGAGTGGCCGGTCAGAAAGACCATCTCCTCCGCCTCGATGCGGAAACTCACGCTACTGAGGCCGATGTGGCCGCCGGGATAACGTTTACTGACGTTGTCGAAGTGGATCAATGCGCTCTCTCAGGTGCAATCAGGCTCAGCTTGCGAACAGGGCATCCACGAACTCCTCGGGATTGAATTCGCGCAGGTCCTCTATCGTCTCGCCGACGCCGATGAAGCGGATCGGTACCCTGACCTTGTCGGCGATGGCGAACACCACGCCGCCCTTGGCGGTGCCGTCGAGCTTGGTGATGACGATGCCGGTCAGACCTACGGCCTGGTGGAACTGCACCGCCTGGTTGACCGCATTCTGACCGGTACCGGCATCGACCACCAGCAACACCTCGTGGGGCGCCTGGGGGTCGATCTTTTTCAACACGCGGGCGATCTTGGACAGCTCATCCATCAGGTTGGTCTTGGTGTGCAGGCGACCTGCGGTGTCGGCGATCAGCACGTTGACACCGCGCGAGGTGGCCGCCTGCAGGGCGTCGAAGCAGACCGAGGCGGCGTCGGCGCCGGTGTGCTGGGCCACCACCGGGACCCGATTGCGCTCGCCCCAGGTCTGTAGCTGCTCGACGGCGGCGGCGCGAAAGGTGTCGCCGGCGGCCAGCATCACGCTTTCGCCGTCGAGCTGGAACTTGCGCGCCAGCTTGCCGATGGTGGTGGTCTTGCCGGCGCCGTTGATGCCGACCATCATCAGAACCAGCGGTTTTGCCGTCTCCCGCTGCGGCAACGGCGTCTCGTTCTGCTGCAGGATCTCGAGCAGCTGCTGTTTGAGGGCCTGGCTCAGGGCGTCCGGATCGGCGAGCTCCTTGCGCTTTACCCGCTCGGTCAGGTTGCGGATGATGCGGCTGGTCGCCTCCACCCCCACATCGGCGGTCAGCAGCAGGGTTTCGAGCTCCTCCAGCAGGTCATCGTCGATCTGCTTGTGGCCCAGGATCAGATTGGCCAGGCCGTCGGTGAGGTTGTGCCGGGTACGCGAGAGGCGTTCCTGCAGACGGGTGAAAAGCCCCGGTTTGCGGGCCTCTTCCTGTGTCGTCTCCGGTTCGGCCGCAGGGGTCTTGTCTTTCTTGCCAAATCCAAACATGCAGTGGACTACCGTGGTGATTCAGGAACTCTGCACAGTCGGCAGGCTCATAGTAATAGCTCGAGGCGGTAGCGCAGCCACTGCCCTTTCGCTGGCGGGTATTCTACAGGCGCGCAGCGCCGTTGAGAAAGGCCTGGCCCCGGCAACATGATTTTCCGGATGCTGCAGCAGGTTTTTTGGGTTTGTTTTTGCAGGACTATCGAGTAACTTGCCCATTCCCAGGGCAGGGTGAAGCGCTGCAACACGATACAAAGTAAGGAAGGTTCGAATGCGAAGAGTGATGACAGGTGTGATTCTGCTGCTGTTGCTGGTCACAGGCCAGAGCCAGGCGGAGGTGGTGGAACATTGGCTGGACAACGGCCTGAAGGTGATCGTGAAGCAGGACACGCGGGCGCCCATAGTCGTCTCCCAGGTCTGGTATAAGGTGGGCTCGAGCTATGAATACGGCGGTATCACCGGGGTTTCCCACGTGCTGGAGCACATGATGTTCAAGGGTACCGAGCACCTCGAGCCCGGTGAGTTCTCTCGCATCATCGCCGCCAACGGCGGTGAGGAGAATGCCTTCACCGGGCGGGACTACACCGCCTATTTTCAGACCCTCTCCAACGACCGGCTTGAGGTCTCCTTCAAGCTGGAGGCCGATCGCATGCGCCACCTCAAGCTGCTGCCGGAGGAGTTTCTGAAAGAGGTCGAGGTGGTCAAGGAGGAGCGCCGCATGCGCACCGAGGACAAACCCACCTCCCTGACTTACGAACAGTTTCTGGCCGGCGCCTACGAGGCCTCTCCCTACCGCATCCCGGTGATCGGCTGGATGTCCGACCTCGACGCCCTGCAGGTGGGCGATCTGCGGACGTGGTACCGCAAGTGGTATGCGCCCAACAACGCCACCCTTGTGGTGGTGGGCGACGTGGATCCCCAGGAAGTGATCGCCTTGGCGGAAAAGCATTTCGGTCCGCTCAAACCGGAGACGCTGGCCCAGCCCAAGCCCCGTATCGAACCGCAACAGCGGGGGGTCAAGCGATTCACCGTCAGGGCACCGGCACGTCAGCCCTATCTCATTCTCGGCTTCAAGACGCCGGTGGTCGGTACCGCTGAAGAAGACTGGGAGCCTTATGCGTTGGAGATGCTCGCCTACATCCTGGATGGTGGCGACAGCGCGCGTCTGAGCAACAACCTGATTCGCGGCAGCCGGCAGGCGGTCTCCGCCGATGCCAGCTACAGCGCCTTCTCGCGTCTCTCCAGCATGCTGGTGATGGACGCCATTCCGACGCCGGAGACATCGATGGACAAACTGGAGGCGGCACTGCTGCAGGAGATCGAACGCTTCAAGACCGACCTGGTCAGCGAAGATGAGATGGAGCGGGTACGCAACCAGATCATCGCCTCCAAGGTCTACGAAAAGGACTCGGTCTTCTATCAGGCGATGCTGATCGGTCAGCTGGAGACCATCGGTCTCGACTGGAGACTGGCTGACGACTATGTGGAGAATCTGCAGAAGGTGACCGCGGAGCAGATCCGGCAGGTGGCCAACAAGTATCTGATCGAGAGCAACCTCTCGGCGGCCCGGCTGGATCCGCTGCCGATGGAGCAGCAGGTCAGCCGCCAGCACATGGGAGGTCGTCATGAGGGTTAAGCGCTGGTTGAGCGGACTGAGTCTCTTCATCCTGCTGGTCTGCAGCTCACTGGTTTTCGCGGGGCCGAAGATTCAGAGCTGGCATACCGACAACGGTGCCAAGGTGCTGTTCGTCGAGGCGCCGGAACTGCCGATACTCGATATCCGTGTAGTCTTCGACGCCGGCAGCGCCCGGGACGGGGACAAACCCGGTGTGACCGCCTTTACCAACAGCCTGTTGGCCGAGGGGGCGGGGTCCTGGAACGCACAACAGATCGCGGAGCGGATGGAGCGGGTCGGCGCCCAGCTCGAGACCGACAGCCTGCGCGACATGGCCTGGGTGTCGGCACGTACCCTGACCAAACCCGAGGCCCTCGAGGTCACCCTGGAGACCGTCGCCAAGCTGCTGGCCGAACCCCGCTTCGAGGCGGCGGATATCGAACGCCAGCGCCAGTTGATCCTGGCCAGTCTGCTGCAGGATGAGCAGTCTCCGGGCAGTGTGGGCAAGAAGCGCCTGTATCAGCTTGTTTTCGGCAACCACCCCTATGCCGGTGACCCCGAAGGCACCCGGGAGTCGGTGCAGGCGATCAGCCGTGACGACCTGCTGGCCACCCATCACAGACTCTATGTGGCGAAAAACGCGGTGGTGGCTATCATCGGCGCGGTGGACCGGGCGCAGGCGGAGCGTATCGCGGGCCAACTGGTCGGCGCGTTGCCCGAGGGTGAAGCGGCACCACCGCTGCCTCAGGTGGCGGATCTCGATCGGGCGGTGGTGGAACAGATCGACTTCCCCTCCACTCAGTCGCATCTCTATCTCGGGCAGCCCGGGATGCGCCGGGGCGATCCCGATTACTTCCCCCTCTACGTGGGCAACCATATCCTCGGCGGCAGCGGCCTGGTCTCGTTGCTGAGCGAGGAGGTGCGGGAGAAACGGGGGCTGAGCTACAGCGTATACAGCTATTTCCTGCCCATGCGCCAGCCCGGCATTTTCCAGCTTGGTCTGCAGACCAAGAACGAGCAGGCGGGTGAGGCCCTGCAGGTGATGCGCGAGACACTGCAGCGTTTTATCGATGAGGGTCCGAGCGAGGAGGAGCTGCAGGCAGCCAAACAGAACATCACCGGTGGCTTTCCCCTGCGCATCGCTTCCAACAGCAAGATCATCGAGTATCTCGCAGTGATCGGCTTCTATGACCTGCCGCTCGACTATCTCGACCGCTTCAACGAACGGGTCGAAGCGGTGACTCGTGAGCAGATACGCGATGCCTTCAGGCGGCGTATCGATCCCCAACGGCTGATCACGATACAGGTCGGTCGCATTGATGAGTCTCTGGTCAAGGTGGGGCAACAGGATTGACGTCGACGATGGCTCGGCTATGCTCGGGGTTTGATCATTAGCGTGTCTTTATAAACAGACTTCGCTGGTTGCCGGGCTATTCCTTCATTCATTTCAGAGGCGGTTGTTTGAAACCTTCTTCCACAGCGTCGGTGGTGCGCATCATCGGAGGACGACATCGCGGCCGCAAATTACCCTTTGCGGAGATGCCCGGACTCCGGCCTACCGGCGATCGGATTCGAGAGACGCTGTTCAATTGGTTGCAGCCGGTGATCGAAGGAGCCCGTTGTCTGGATCTCTTTTCCGGTAGTGGCGCGCTAGGGATGGAGGCCGCTTCGCGCGGTGCAGGCCGAGTGGTAATGGTGGAAAAGGCCGGATCGGTGGTGCGTCAGCTGGAGCGCAACCGTGAGCTGCTGGGCCTGGATCAGATCGAGATCGTACGTGCGGACGCATTGCAGTTTCTCGAGCAGCCCGCGAGCCCGTTCGACATCGTTTTTCTCGACCCACCCTTCGACAATGATCTGCTGGCGCCCCTATGCCAGCGTCTGACCCTGGGCTGGCTGGCCGACGAGGCGCGTATCTACCTGGAAGAGGATATCTCGCGTCCGTTCCCGGAGTTGCCTGAGGACTGGCTCTGGTTGAAACAGAAAACCGCCGGGCGTGTTCGCTATGGATTGGCGCATGCACCGCTACCCGGCGGTTGATGAGCGCGGGCCGTATGCGTGGTGTCAGTTCGGTCAGAATGCCCCTGCCATGTCCGATGGTTAACAATTGTCATTCAAGATGCTGATTTCTGATACTATTATCCTTTTTCATCAGGGCGTCCAAGTATGACTACTGTCGTCTACCCGGGAACTTTCGATCCGATCACCAACGGTCACGCCGACCTGGTGCGCAGAGCGGCGCGGCTGTTCGACCGGGTGATTGTGGCGGTGGCCACAAACACCGGAAAGAGTCCGGCCTTTGGGCTGGATCAGCGGGTGGCACTGGTGGAGACTGTGTTGAAGGGCATCCCTCATGTCGAGATCCATGCCTTCGATAACCTGTTGGTGGAGTTCGTGCAGCAGCATGAGGCAGACGTTATACTGCGCGGCCTGCGGGCGGTCTCCGACTTCGAGTACGAGTTTCAGCTGGCAGGCATGAACCGGCGATTGGCGCCGGATGTGGAAACCTTGTTTCTGACGCCTGCCGAGCAGTTTGCGTACATCTCGTCCGGACTGGTACGGGAGATCGCCGCGCTGGGCGGCAACGTTTCGGAGTTCGTGCATCCTGTAGTTCAGGCTGCGTTGCGAGAGCGTTTTAGCTAGATTCAATTGAACAAGTTTTATAAGGCCCAAACTTTTTAACTAGCGTAATTTCAGGAGAAGAGTCATGGCATTAATCATCACCGATGAATGCATCAACTGTGATGTGTGTGAGCCCGAATGTCCCAACGGCGCCATCAGCCAGGGTGACGAGATCTACGAGATCGATCCCGATCTCTGCACAGAGTGTGTGGGTCACTATGAAACATCCCAGTGCGTCGAGGTCTGCCCGGTCGACTGTATTCCGAAGGACCCCAATCACGAAGAGAGCTACGAAGAGCTCTATGCCAAGTATCTGCGCATCACCGGTGAATCCGAATAAGGGATGAGTCTCATCCGCTTTTTGAAAAAGGCTCCCGGGTGGAGCCTTTTTTGTCTTCTGCTCTACTGCACACAGGCGCTGCCTGCGAATGCACCGGGGGTGGCGGCCATCGCATCTGCGCACCCGCTGGCGACTGACGCGGGGCACGAAATACTGCGGCAGGGTGGCAATGCCTTCGATGCGGCGGTGGCGGTCAGTGCCGTGCTGGCGGTGGTCGAACCTTATAGCTCCGGTATCGGCGGTGGCGGCTTCTGGCTGTTGCATCGTGCCAGCGACGGCTTCGAAACCATGATCGACGGCCGTGAGCGGGCACCGTTGGCGGCGGATCGGGATCTCTACCTCGACCCGGACGGGGAGGTGATTCCCGGACGTTCCATCAACGGCCCACTGGCCGCGGGGATACCCGGTGAGCCGGCCGCACTGGTGCATATCTCGAAACAGTACGGGCGTCTGCCGTTGAAGCAGGCGCTTGCGCCCGCGATACGGATCGCCCGCGAGGGCTTTGCGGTGGACGCGTACTATCGTCGCATGGCCGGTTGGCGGCTCGCCGCCTTGAATGCCGACCCGGTGGCCGCCGCGGTCTTTCTCAAGCAGGGGCAGTTGCCGGAAGTGGGCGATGCGATCAAACAGCCCGACCTGGCCGATACCCTGCAACGGCTGGCCGACGACGGCGCGGCCGGTTTCTATGCAGGGGAACTGGCCGAGCGGCTGGTGGCCGGGGTCAGGGCCGCCGGCGGGATCTGGCAGCTGGAGGATCTGAAGCGTTACCGGGTGCTGGAAAGGGAGCCGGTGCGGGGCCGCTACATGGGGCTGAAGATTACCAGCGCGGCACCGCCCTCCTCGGGCGGAGTGGCCCTGATCACCATGTTGAACATTCTGCAGGGCTTCAATCTGCCCGAGGTGGATGAGCCTCAACGCACCCATCTCATCGTGGAAGCGATGCGCCGCGCCTATCGGGATCGGGCCGACTATCTGGGGGATCCTGACTACGTGGATATCCCTGTCGAGGCCCTGATCCATCCCTGGTATGCAGCGGGGCTGGCGCGCGATATTCAAATGAACAGAGCCAGTCCCAGTGTCGGCAATCTGGAGCCGGAGGGGGGCAGGGACACGACTCACTTCTCCATCCTCGATCGCGAGGGCAATCGGGTGGCGGCCACCCTGAGCATCAACTATCCCTTCGGCTCCTGCTTCATGGTCGAGGGTACCGGTGTATTGCTGAATGACGAGATGGACGATTTTTCATCCAGTCCAGGTGTGCCCAATGTCTACGGACTGGTAGGCGGAGAAGCCAATGCCATTGCCGGCGGCAAGCGCATGCTCTCCAGCATGTCGCCCACTTTCGTCGAAGACGAGCATCAGGTGGCGATCCTGGGTACACCGGGAGGCAGCCGCATCATCACCATGGTGCTGCTGGGAATCCTGGAGATGGCCGAGGGGGCGGATGCCGAGGCGTGGGTGGAACGTCCCCGCTTCCACCATCAATATCTGCCGGACCGGATCGAATTCGAGCCACAGGCATTCAGCGAAAGCATGCGCAATGGACTGCAAGCCATGGGTCACGAACTCAACCCGCTGGAACATCCATACGGCAATATGCAGGCGATTCACTGGGACAAGCGCAGTGGTCGGGTGGAGGCAGCAAGCGATCCGAGGGGCATCGGTTCGGCAAAAATACACTGATCGTGCTCAATTTCGGGTGGAAAATTGTAAAAAAGGCTCCTGAAGTCACAAACTCGGGATTGAATTTGAGTTTGTTTTGGCTCAAGCTTGTGCCAGATGCCAAGCATCTGTCTAACAATGGAAAAACGTAGAGAGATCGAGAGTAAATGATGAAAACCACCATGATGAAAACTGCCGCTATGGTTCTTGGTCTGGGTCTGCTGGCCGGTTGCGCCACAACCGACATGAGCAAACTCGAGGCTGACGTTGCCAACGCACAGGCTGCTGCTGACGCCGCCATGAAGGCTGCCAAAGAGGCTCAGCTGGATGCCGCTACCGCTCAGGGCACCGCTGACGCTGCCATGAAGGCCGCCAATGCCGCCGCCGATGCTGCCGAAGCTTGTAACGAGAAGTGTGGTCGTATGTCCGAGAAGGCAATGGCCAAATAAACCGATCGTGTAAAGCGATTCAATCCCTATCGGGATGTAGAAACCCGGCCGTGAAAACGGCCGGGTTTTTTATTTATGGAAAAGAAGAATCCTTCGCGCGTATTGTGGAATGACTCTACGGGGTTTCAATATTTCCAAGGCCGGTAACCCTCGGGTGTGCCGGCAAACTACTCCCGTTCAGCCAGTTCGCTGGATTCCCAGAGATAGAGCGGCATGGGAATGCCGGTTTTGTTCTCGGCATATTCATGCAGTAGCGACCAATCGGGTTTACGGCTGTCGTCGCCCAGACGATTGATCACCGCATTGACCAGTTCGGTGTAGTTGTTGCCTTTCTCCTCGACATACTCCACCAGTGGTGGATGTACCTGTACGTAGAGCTCCCCCTTCAGCCAGCCCGCCTTGTAGGGTTCGTTGATGATGCGTACCGGAACGCCCTTGTCCACCATCTTGAAGAACTGTTTGATGTTTTCCGGATAGAGCCGGATGCAGCCATGGCTGACACGCATGCCGACGCCGTAGGGTTTGTTGGTGCCATGCAGAAGATAGCCCGACATACCGAGATAGATGGCGTGACTGCCCAGGGGATTGTTCGGGCCTGGAGGGATCACCGGAGGCAGCGGGTCGCCGTCCTCTTCGTGCTCCTTCAGAATCGAAGCGGGAACGGTCCAGCTGGGTCCCGCCTTCTTGCTTACCACCACCGTTTCACCGGTAGGTGTGCTCCAGCCTTCGCGTCCGATACCGATGGGATAGGTGACCACCACCGGGCGGTCCTTGGGAAAGTAGTAGAGGCGCAGTTCCGCCAGATTGATCACGATACCCTTACGCGGCCCCGATGGCAGGATGTACTGCTGCGGGATCACCACCTCGGTGCCCTCTCCCGGGAGCCAGGCGTCCACATCTGGGTTGGCGGCCACCATCTGACGGTAGCCGATATCGTAGATGCGTGCGATGTCGGAGAAGGTCTCTTCCCAGCGGGTGGTGAGGGTAAAGGTCTTCCCCACCACGTCGTCCCCCTCGGGGGGCAGGTCGAAGGTGACGGCTTGCAGCGGGCCGGTCAGCATCAGCAGCAGGAGCAGAAGAGGGTGATATGTCGGTCTCATAAAGGTCGAAGTGTGTGAATTTACTCGTAGTTTACCTGAGGTTTGACCACACTGGTGTGAAGAATGGGGCATTCCCCTGCGATATCTCCTGTTTATTCCCATGCTTTTTGTCCGGAGCTGCTCCGAGTGGCCTGTCTCAATATGAGGCCGGGGTATTAAAGTAACAGCTTTTCAGGCCGTTAGCTCAAATACGGGGGATTGGCTTCTGATCCGTGAGGAGTGATCGTCAGGCATTTTCTTCAGGGTCGAGTATTACACGGCGTTCCGGGCGCCGGTTCGGTTACACGGTACAGGGCAACGCATGCGTCGAATGGCAGTGATCAATCAGTGCGACAGGGTGGGAAAGACCACCATTGCCACAAGTCTGGGTCACGCATTGGCCATGAGTGGACAGCGGGTGACACTGGTCGATCTCGATCCTCGGGGCCGGCTGACGGCAGGCTATGGTATCTTCCGGGCACCCTCCAAAGGCATCGACCGGGTGATGCTGAACGGTACTGATCTGCGTTCGGTCAGGATCGGTGCCCGTGATCTGCTGACGCTGATTCCGGCAGGTATCACGCTCGCTGAGCTGGAGCAGGTGAAAGGGGAGGGGGCCAAGCGTGTGAACCGACTGAGCGATGCGCTCGCCGGGCAACTCGACGATCAAGCCTTCGTCATCTTCGATTGTCCTTCGAACAATGGTCTGCTGACGGTGAACGCAATGTTCGCCGCCGATGAGCTGCTGATACCGGTAACCAGCGACGCAGAGAGCCTCAACGGCGCACTCAAGACATTGGTGACATTGAAACGTCTGCAACCCTATTTGCCGCGGCCGGTGGTGGCGAGGGTCCTGCTCAACCGTTTCGTACCACGCAACAAAGCGAGTCGGGAGATGCTGCAGCGGATCGAAGCCCATTTGCCCGAGGCCTTGCTGAAAACCAGACTTCATGAGGGTCCGGCGCTGATTCAGAGTGCCGAGATGGGGCGCACCATATTCGAGTATAAACCGGGCAGCCATTCGGCTGCCGAGTTCAGGGCGCTGGCCCGGGAGCTGCTCGACCGGAGTCACTCCTCCTGACCGAGAGGCCGGCTTGGTAAAGCTTGCCTCTGACATGACACTAACATTGACAAGTGCTCGCTTGATAAAGCACTGGAATCTGAAAATGACCTGGAGATCCTATGTCCATTACCAGCAACCTGTCAGATGACCAGTTGACCGTGACCATCAAAGTCGCTGGCCGCTTCGATTTTTCCACCCATCACGATTTCGTACAGACCTACAAGGGCTTTTCCAAGGGCGAAAAGTCCTATGTCGTCGACCTGGAGGGAGCGGAGTATATGGACAGCTCCGCCATGGGGATGCTGCTGCAACTGCGTGAATACAACCGTCCGGGAGAGAGCGTGATTCTGGCCAACGGCAACGAAGCCGTTACCGACGTGCTGCGTATCGCCAATTTCGGCAAGCTCTTCACCATCACCTAGAATCCATCTCACAAACCCGCATACGGCCGGCACGGCGCCTGCGGGATTATGCACCCTGAACCGGCCGCCCATGCTTCGGGAGTGCACAAAGCCGGGCCTTTCCGGTATGCTTGCCCCTTTTTTCGAGGGGCCTCCCATGGGTTTCAAGTGCGGTATCGTCGGTTTGCCGAATGTCGGTAAATCGACCCTCTTCAATGCGTTGACCAAAGCCACCATTGCGGCGGAGAACTATCCGTTCTGTACCATCGATCCCAATGTGGGCGTGGTGCCGTTACCCGACAAGCGCCTCGACGTGCTGGCCGAGATCGTCAAACCGCAACGGGTGATTCCCACCACCATGCAGTTCGTCGATATTGCCGGTCTGGTGGCAGGCGCCTCGAAAGGGGAGGGGTTGGGCAACAAGTTCCTCGCCAATATCCGGGAGACCGACGCCATCGCCCAGGTGGTGCGCTGCTTCGACAGCGATGACGTGGTGCATGTTGCGGGTCGGGTCGATCCCATCAGCGACGTGGAGGTGATCAACACCGAACTGGCGCTGGCCGATCTGGAGTCGGTTGAAAAGGCGCTGACCAAGTCGGAGCGTCAGGTCAAGACCGGAGACAAGAAAGCCCTGGCCAGAAAGGCGTTGCTGGAGCGGGTGCGGGACCAGCTCAACGACGGCGAACCGGTACGCCGCATGGAACTGAGCGAGGACGAGCGGTTGGAACTGCGCGACCTGTTTCTGCTCACCATCAAGCCGGTGCTCTACATCGCCAACGTGGCGGAGGACGGCTTCGAGAACAACCCCCACCTGCAGGCGCTGAACGATCTGGCGCGTCAGGAGGTGGCCGAAGTGGTGCCGGTCTGCGCCGCTATCGAGGCCGAGATCGTCGAGCTGGAGGAGGAGGAGCGCGCTGAGTTCCTGGCCGACATGGGGCTCGATGAACCGGGTCTGAACAGGGTGGTACGGGCCGGCTACAAGCTGCTCGGTCTGGAGACCTACTTCACTGCCGGTGAGAAGGAGGTGCGGGCCTGGACTATCCCCCAGAACGCCACCGCGCCCCAGGCCGCGAGCGTGATCCACACCGATTTCGAACGCGGCTTCATCCGCGCCGAGGTGATCGGCTATGAGGACTTCGTCGCCTGCAGGGGTGAACAGGGTGCTCGCGAGGCGGGTAAGCTGCGCTCCGAGGGCAAGGAGTACATCGTTAAGGACGGTGACGTCATCCACTTCCGATTCAACGTCTGATATTGACACTGTCGGAAGGCGACAGTATATTGCCCGCCCTTCATATTCGCTTTTGGCAAGGTAGCTCAGTTGGTTAGAGCACAGCACTCATAATGCTGGGGTCGGCAGTTCGAATCTGCCCCTTGCTACCAAATAAAAAAGGCCTGACGACTGTCAGGCCTTTTGCATTTGGGGATTGATCCGATTCAACGTTTGGCTGGCTGCGCCGCATCTGTGCCAGGCGATCGGAAAACTCCCTCACATTGCTCTCCAGCAGATCGACGATGTCCAGTTTGGTGTGGCGCTCCAGCATCAGCTGGTTGCGCTGCTCGTGGAGCGCACGCAGTTCACGCTGCTGCAGGGCATGTCTGAAATCGATCACACCGGGCAGTCCAACTTTGCGCTGGTGTTGCAGCTGGGCATGGCGGGTGAGAATCTGCAGCTCCAGATCGCTCAGGGTCTGATCCTGAATCGCGATCAGCTCCAGCTGTTCGTCCCACAGGGTATACAGGTTGTCGACACCCTCTTCGATCCATCCGTTGATGTCATTCAGATGATCCATCCGCAGCTGCTGCATGACACGTATCGATTCGGGCATGCTGATCAGGTGATCGTAGACCTCGAGCCAGCTCTCCTCACGTGAATTGAACAGTTTGTCCATGTAGTGCAGCAGCAGGCTCACGGAGCGGCTGTAGTCGTAGTCCTGGAAGCGCTGACTCACCGATCCCAGGATATCGGCGAAATTGACAGCGGTGCCGGCAAAGGCGCGGTCGTTTTCCACCTGCAGGCCTTTGGCGTAGATGTCCGTCAGCCGGTTGAGCATGCGCAGGTAGCCGTCCTCACGCAGCTGGCTCTTGCCTGAGCGCAACAGCTGCGAGATGTCCATCAGCATCTCCTGCAACAGCGCGATATCGGTCTTCTCGCTCTGCTCCGTCAGCGACGTTTCGACAAAATCGAAATACTGCTGGATGATCGGACAGACCTCCTCCTGTCCCATCACCGGCAGGTGGTCGACACCCTGCAGCCGGAAAGCGGCGATCCCCTGACCGGGGTGGGATGTCTCTTTTTCGATGCTAGGTGTGTTCATGGTGCGGTGGTCTTCCGAAGCGGAGACGGGAATACCTCAATTATATTAACAATTACTAATACAATAAAGCGCTATTTTGTCACCCGGACAGGTTTACTTCGCGTATTTCCCTCACCCTATCGGCGGTTATTCCGTTATCTTGAACTTGGATGCCTGAAATCGGCTTTCTAAGTCGTTGAATTAAAGTTGTAAGTTACATGCGTTTTCTGTCCGCAAAAGAGATTCTGGGCCTGACGGCACTCCTGCTGGCACCGCTGACGGTGATGGCAGGGGAGGGTGAGATGAACGGCGCCGACACGGCCTGGATCATGACCTCAACCGCCCTGGTCCTGTTCATGACGCTCCCGGGCCTGGCCATGTTCTATGGAGGTCTGGTCCGGACCAAAAATGTGCTGTCGGTACTGATGCAGTGCTTCGCTATAGCCGGCATGGCCTCTATCCTCTGGCTGGTGGTGGGCTACAGCCTGGCATTCGGCGAGGGCAACGCCTGGATTGGTGATTTCAGCCGGGTGCTGATGGCCGGCGTGGGCCGGGAGACGCTCTCGGGCAGCATTCCCGAATCGATCTTCATGCTGTTTCAGATGACCTTCGCCATCATCACCCCGGCCCTCATCGTCGGCGGATTTGCCGAGCGCATGCGGTTCTCCGCCATGCTGCTGTTCAGCGCCCTGTGGCTGTTGGTGGTCTATGTGCCGGTGACCCATTGGGTCTGGGGCGGCGGCTGGCTGGGCGAGATGGGCCTGTATGACTTCGCCGGCGGTACCGTGGTCCACATCACCGCCGGTGTGGCGGCCCTGGTGGCGGCTATGGTCATGGGTCCACGGCACGGTTTCGGCACTGCCTCGTTGATGCCTCACAACATGACCATGACCATCGCTGGCGCGGGCATGCTCTGGGTCGGTTGGTTCGGCTTCAACGGCGGTAGCGCGCTGGCCTCCGACGGCAACGCCGCGATGGCGATGCTGGTGACCCATATTTCGGCGGCCACCGGCGCCATGACCTGGCTGGTGCGGGAGTGGATCAAGTTCGGCAAACCCAGCGCCTTGGGTGCGGTGACCGGTATGGTGGCGGGTCTGGGTACCATCACTCCGGCCTCGGGCTTCGTCGGTCCCGGCGGTGCCCTGGTGATCGGCCTGCTGGCCGGTATCATCTGTTTCTCGGCCACCAACTACCTGAAACAGGTGTTGAAGATCGACGACTCCCTGGACGTGTTTCCGGTACACGGCGTGGGCGGCATGCTCGGTACCTTGCTGGCCGGTATCTTCTCAGCCACCTCCCTGGGGGTCTTCTCCGGTTACGGTTTCGCAGACGGGATCACCAGCATCGGTGGGCAGCTCATGGTGCAGTTCATCGGCGTGATCGCGACCGTGGTCTTCACCGGGGTGGCCACATTCGTCCTGCTGAAAGTGGTGGACAGCCTGATCGGACTGCGCGTGAGTCGGGATCAGGAGATCGAAGGTCTCGACATCGTGCTCCACGAGGAGCGCGGTTACAACGAGATCGGCTGATTCGGATTGGGGACGGCCGTGGCCGTCCCCGCTCCCCGATCAGGCGCGGCGATAGCTGGCCAGCGCGCTGTCGGTCTCGTAGATGGCCACCTCGACCACCGGAAAGCCGCCGGCGGCGACCCGGTCGAAAATCAGCTTGGCGATATTCTCCGCCGTCGGATTGGTCGGCATCACATAGACCCGCTCGCCGGCGGCCTGCAGCCCCGGCAGCACCGGGTCGGCCTCGTGTAGCAGCATGTTGTGGTCGAGGGTCTGGCCGATCCACTCCTTGACGAAGTCCCCGATATCCTTGAAGTCACAGACCATCCCCAGTTCATCGAGACGCTCGGACTCGAGGCGGATCACCGCCGTCGCGTTGTGGCCGTGCAGATGCCGGCACTTTCCCTGATGGTTGAGCAGACGGTGGCCGTAACAGAAATGGACTTCTTTGCTGACGCTGTACATGGTGAAGGGGGGGCTGATTTAGGCAGGCACAGAGTATAAGGGCTCACTCGCCCGCTCGCCAGCGCCGGAGCTGCTTTCGGTAGAAGACGGGACCCGATTACCCTCCAACTCAGTCATGGGATGAAGCGCGTAGTGGTCGTGGAAGTTGCTGACAAGTTTTGAGTTTTTAGTGTTGAGTTTTGAGTTGTCTGAGCCTCACTTGCCATTGGTCTGGCGACTTGCCGCGCCTTGCGGCCGACCCGCGCCAGTGATGCGTTGAATGCGGTTTTGCCAGGCATATGTTCAGTAAGGGATCGTGAGCGAAGCGAACCCATTCACTCAAAACTCAACACTAAAACTTAAGTTTCTTATTGTGGGGGTTGGGTAAAGGAATGCATTGATCAGTCGATACCCTTTGAGAGAACTCTACCGGAAACCCGCATGGTTGAAGAGAGCAATTTCATTGAAACCGCGCGCGAGGCGATCGACCAATTGAAGCGCCTGACGCATGACTTCCCCCGTCTCTCCACGCGCCATGTCAAAGTCGCCATCGAAACCTGGAATGAGGAGATGTTCCAGAAAGGTGAAATCGTCTGGCTCGAAAAGCAGCGAAAGAAAATGGAGCGGGACGCTCTGGCGGCGCGTGCGGTGGAACTGATCGAGACCCACCATACCGACGACGTCCTCGATATGCTGATCGCCGAGTTCGATCAGGAGATCGATTTCTACGGCCTGCTCGATCTCTGCGGGCGTGAAAAGTATATCGACGCCTTGCGCCGCGAGGCGAACGAGCTGAAAGCCAACTCCATCTCCCCCGAACAGACGGCCGATCTCTGGAACATGGCCAACAAGCCCGCCATCGGCGGCGAACGCTGGAATGCCAAGGCCGTCTCCGTCCTCATGGGCTGATCACACCCTGAGCAGGTGGCAGGCGGTCAGCAGATGATTTGAGCCGATGACGAATCGCCCCTCGAAGCGAAAGGCGGGGAAGCTGATGCTACTGCTCGGCGTCGGTGTGAACGTATAGCGCTGTCGCGCCAGATCGAGCGTCAACGCTACGCTCTGAAAACCAAAAAAGCGCTTCACCAGCGGGTAGTAGCATTTGTAGAGACTCTCTTTGGCGCTGAATATCAGGCGTTCCGGGTGGACCCCAGGGTTGGCGGCAACGAAGCGGGCCTCCTCCTCGGTGTTGATGTAGCGATCGACGCCCTTGGGTAGCGGCTCCAGGGGTTCGACGTCGATTCCCAGCCCCGCCAGTCGATCCTCCCGCGCGCAGACAGCGACACAGAGATCGCGACAGTGGGTGATGCTGCCCAGATAGCCTGACGGCCAGATCGGTTCCCGGCGCTCGCCTCGCAGCAGCGGAAGTTCGGGGGCTTGCAGTTTGATCAGCGCCGCATGGGCGGCATGGCGTCCGGCCCGAAATTCCCGTTGCCGTTTCTCGATGGCGCCGTCGATGAGCGCCTCCTCGGCGTCCCGCAATGGCGTGTGCCACATCGGCTCATCGGCGACGACCAGGGCGACATCGGGCGGGAACAGGTGCTGCAGGTCCATGGCATCCAGAATTCAAGAGAGATGGCCATTCTAACATTGGCCGCCCATCCGGTTGCTGCAAAATCTCCCCTTGACCAACACCGCAGCTAACGGCATGCTTGAGCCATGAACGCAATTCACTTCAACTGGACCTCCCTCATGCGCCGCCGCGTACCGGCATGGAAGCGCATGCGTCTGTCTGCGTCCGGGGGGTTGATGAAGAACTGATCGTTCACTGAATTGGGAACCCTTAAAGGCCGCAGATGGCAACATCTGCGGCCTTTTTGTTTTTTTGGTCTTTGAGAGGGAGAAAATGTCATGTCGATACCAGCCGCCTACATCGGGGTCGTGCTGATCTGGG
>JARROA010000022.1:0-94230 GCA_037384425.1 Candidatus Thiodiazotropha sp.
CCGGTATCACCACCGGTATCACCACCGGTATCACCACCGGTATCACCACCGGTATCGCCACCGGTATCGCCACCGGTATCGCCACCGGTATCACCACCGGTATCACCACCGGTATCGCCGCCGGTATCGCCACCGGTATCGCCACCGGCATCACCGCCAGTGTTACCACCTGCGTCCGCGCCTTTGCCATTAACGCTAAAATCGCTCGGCATAGCCGAACCACCCGGCGAGGCGATGAAGCCGAAGCTGGCCTGCGCGCCGGGTGCGATATTATCGTTCCAGCCGGCACTCTGGATCACATAGTGCGTGCCTTCATGGGAGACGATCTTTGCATTCCAGATCTGTCCGATCTCGAAACTGGCGTCGAACGCGATCTCCCAGCCGTTGATCTCCGACGACCCCGTATTAGCGACGGTCGCCATTCCCTGAAACGAAGCGCCCCAATCATTGACGTTCTTCATCGTCACCTGGGTGGAGAGTGCATCGCCGCCTCCGCCCTGACCGGCGTCGGGTCTCGTTGCATCGGCCACAGTGATCTCGGCAGGCATCTGTTTACCGCCAGGATTACCGATAAAACCGAACCTGACCTCACTGCCGGGCGCGATCGCCTTGTTCCATGAAGCCGCCTTGATCACATAGGTCTTGCCTGTATGCGAAACGATCTCCGCGTTCCAGACCTGGCCGATGTTGAAGTCGGCATCAAAGGTGATCGTCCAGCTGCCGATTCGGGTATTGGTGTCGTTGACGATCACCGCCTCGCCCTGGAAGGCACTACCCCAATCACCTGCCTTGTTGATACTGGCCTTGCCCACATGGGCAGGCGCACTACCACCACCACTGTTGCCGCCACCGGTACTCTCCTGTGTGACGGTCACCGTGGTCGCATCCGCGTCCATGGCACCGCTGTCGTCATAGACTGTCAAAGTGACGTTGTAGGTACCCGGCTGCGCATAACTGTGAGAGGGCTTATCGCCACTACCGATGGAACCATCACCGAAGTTCCAGTCGTATGCGACGATAGAGCCGTCGGCATCGGACGAACCGCTACCATCGAACTGCACCGCCTGGTTGACCTTGGCGCTGTAGGGTCCCTTGGCATCCGAAGTCGGGGCCAGGTTGCCTTGGCCGATTACCGCGGTGGCGGAGGCCGTATCCATCAGGCCGTCGTTATCCTGCACCTGCAGGGTGACATTGTAGCTACCCTCTTTGCTGTAGGTATGCGAGACATTAGCGCCGCTGGCTGTGCCGCCATCGCCAAAGTCCCAGACATAGGCGACGATGGAGCCGTCGGCATCCTCACTGCCGTCGCTGCTGAACGGCAGCGCCATATTCACCGTGCCCGAGTAGGGGCCGTTGGCCACGGCCACCGGCGCCTGCTTGTCCACTTCACCGATTTTCGCCGTGGTCATCCCCATGCCGCTCAAGCCACCGTTGTCGGTCACCTTGAGGGTGATGTTATAGGTGCCAGCAGTGCTGTAGGTGTGCGAAGGATTGGCTCCGTTGCCGGTGGTGCCGTCGCCGAAGTCCCAAGCATAGCTGCTGATCGAACCGTCGGGATCCATGGAGCCGGTGGCATCGAAGACCAGCTTCTCACCCGCGGTGGCGATGTAGGGTCCGGCGGGATCCGCCGTCGGTGCCTGATTGGCCGGATCGACACTCACCGAGGTCGCCACGGAGTCGACGGCATTGCCATCGTCGGTCACCGTCAGCGTGACGTTGTAAGTTCCCTTGGAAGTATAAGTGTGCGTCGGCTTGACGCCCGACCCAGTAGCACCGTCACCAAAGCTCCAGTCATAGCTGACGATGCTGCCGTCAGAATCGGACGAACCGCTGCCATCGAATTCGACCGCCTTGCCGGCGTCAGTCGTATAGGGACCCTTGGCATCCGCGGTCGGTGGCTGGTTGCCGGCACCGATAGTAACTTGCGCAGTCTCGGTTGCGCTGTCGCCCGCATCGTCGGTAACGATCAGTGTCACACTGTAGGTGCCGGTCGCTGCGTAAGTATGGCTCACCTTAGCGCCAGTACCGGTGCTGCCGTCGCCAAAATCCCAGGCGTAACCGACCAGAGTGCCGTCACTGTCCGAAGAGTTGGAGGCGTCGAACGCAAGAGCAATCTTCTCGGTGCCG
Source organism: Candidatus Thiodiazotropha sp. (assembly GCA_037384425.1). Taxonomy (GTDB): domain Bacteria; phylum Pseudomonadota; class Gammaproteobacteria; order Chromatiales; family Chromatiaceae; genus Thiodiazotropha. Next base: position 2,128 of record JARROA010000022.1, read on the forward strand.
CTGTAGGGACCGCCGATATCGGCTACAGGCGGCTGATTGGCCGCTGCCGCATCCAGCATACCCGTGATGAGTTCGAGAGGCGCCGCGTTCGTGGAAACCGTTCCGGCGCTGGTATCGTAGGTGGTGCTGATGACATTGTTTGGACCTTCCGTCCAGCCCGGCTGGGTATTGGCCTTGATCTCTTCCAGGTTGGTGGTGCCGTTCGGATCATTGTCCGAGTTCAGGGACTCGATGGCCTTGATCGATTCAGTGACGCTCAGGCTCTTATTTTTCTGGGAAAAGTCCCATCCATAGGCATTGAGCTGACTGTATTGAGTTGTATGACAGATGCCGCACGGAACGTCAAAACTCTCTTCGGAAGTCGAGTCGGGGTAGGTCGATCGCCAACTTGTGAGATATGAGCTTTTCGCCAGAACCGGAGGGGAGATGGTGAGGACACCGAGGGAAGCAAGAGCAGAAACCAAAACCAATCGCGAAGGGAGCGACCACGGACTCCTGGGATGCATCGAACTACTCCTTAACTTTTTCTTGTTCACATGAAGGCCAACCTGGAAGTCTCACACCATGCTCAATTCCATTGGTTATGACCAATGGGCACAGTCAAAACACACGATCGGCGCATCGCTGACAAACCCTGCCAGACTGATTTCGATTTCAACGTCCTTATTCAAAATAATTTCCCTATCGATGGTGTGGATGGTAATGGGATGAGATATGTCGAACTTGGAAACGTGTCACAAATTATCAAGGAGATTGATAGCACAACAAACTCAAGTTGAACCTTATCTCAACCCCCTTGTGTACAACGCATAACGACAAGGTGTTTCTTAAGTTACAATTAACTTCAGCTCTATTGAGTGGTGAGATAAAAGAAGAAAAAAGCTATGCAATTGTCCGCTGTTGCATCAGCGTTATCACTGTAATAGACGGAAGCTTGCAGCCGCCAGAGACCAACTCACAAACAGATCCGATGCCGGTAAAGACCTTATACGTGCGCCACTACTTGACGTCGCTCACAGAACGACTAAAAAAGGAGAGATCGGAGTGCAGACACGAACAGAAGGCACCATGAAAAGCCGGCCCTAGAAGTACGACAGCGGCTTTTGATGCAAACGCTGACGGCAAGCACAGAGCAATCTGACGATTACCATTTTGCGCCCGAATCGATAATGCATCAGTCAGTCGCTTTCGCGAGCCATGCCGATCAACGATCGCCCCTCAACCTTTCACTGAGTATTCATGCCGTTCCAACTATTTCATATCACAGACAGGCGCAGAATAATTACACCTTTTTGGATTGCCACCGTCCCCGAAGGACGATTCACGAAACAAAAGACACCTCATAGCGAAAGAGTCATGCACGACTGGCTGCAGTGCAAACACTGGCCGCCAACTTGTCAACATCAGCAACTACACCGATAACGTCAGCGACAAACCGAAGCGGTAGAAACACCTGGAGCATTACAATCTCTATGAATATAAAGAGGTAGGTAACCGACAAGCACTACAACGAAACATCTGACACCATTCAGCTCGGCTATTCTGTTACTACTCCTCAACAACATAGAGGGGGTATTTGCAAAACATCATCGATACCACCGACATTGATGCCGATCCCCTGGTCCATATCACCGTACTGCCCCGCTACGTGGGCATCGCAGACATCTTTTCTGTCTGACCGGCGACAGCAACCTACTGGACAGATTGCATTGAGCCCGACAACAGCAATCCCCGCCGCCCATCTGAAGACAGCTATGCATTTTCCCGTCAACCCCATCTGTCGCCTTATACCTGAATTGTGACCTGTCCTCCTTTACACCATTATTAATAAGCGATCCCTGATCGATTCACGAATCGATCTATGGCGGTGCGATTCTCGCCTTTAGCGAACAATTCGTGACAGTTGGATGATAGGAACCAAACATGGTTGAAACCTGAAGGAAAGTCACAAATCATTCAATCAAAATGGAAAATTTTCCGACACTTATTGCCGCGCAAAGCGCTTAGCCATTCACTTGGACAGTCCCGTCAGCGCCCCCAAGCTTAAACCCCCGCGCCAACAGGAGTGCGGCTCAGCGGCGGCAATCCCCATCACCAGCCCGCTCGCCACCGGCGCCTTGGCTAAACCGCCTCGGTACATCTCGGGCGCGTCCTTACTATCTGGTCAACGCTATGGAGGAGAGCCCGTTGCAGGAGGAGCTGTTCGATTGCGCAGAGGGCCCCTTAGAAAAGATCGAGTTCTCCAACGGACATCGTGACGCTGCAAAGCGGTTCTCGGAACACTCGCGAGTCCTACAAAGCGGCCTCCTGCATGGATGCGGCATCATCGAACTGTTCAAGTCCCTCGGTGTCAAGATGATGCCCGAGCTGAAGAACCCCAGCGTGGAGAAGCCATTCCAAGGTGAATACACCCAGGACGCGTACGCTCAGCAGATGATCGACGAGCACAGGGACGCGGGGGTGAAGCCCAGCAGGCTTTCGCCCAGTCGTTCAACCTGGAAGACATTCTCTACTGGATCGCCAACGAACCCCGATTCGGCCACCTGGCGTTCTTGCTGGACGCTATCGACAATCCCACACACGCGCCGGCATCAATCGACACCATCTCCACCCTCGCCACGCAAGTGGTCAACTACTAAGCAAACTGTATGGATCTTTGACGCGCTCTACACCCGCCACCCCTCTGTGGCGGCGGGCTTCCTGACCTCCGACGCAACCGGACACGACACCTTGAGCCCATGGCACCGGCGCGACAGCGGCCGGCTCGAGTCCGGCTCGGTGTGACAAACCCCGCATAAACTGTGGCCATGATCGGCTTGCGACCGTATCAAGATCTTCAGTAAGCTGCCGAAAAAGAACTTGTCGGGTCGAGGTCGTTCAGATCGCACTTCCTCTCTCGATAAATGCGCGTCTGCACTGAAGCCGCTGACCCGGCTGAGCAGTAGATAGCAATAACCCCCTGATAAGAATAGATTCACGGGTACGGGCAATCTCGCAAACGAGCGGAAATGAAGGCATGGATTTCACGCTCGTCTACTGTCCGATCCCCGAATGCATTGCGATTCTCGACGCAAGTATAAAAAACAACGGTAGACACGATGGGTACTGAACGACCGAAAGTCCTCATTATCGATGACGACAAACGCTACCTGCGGAGCCTGGAGGCCCTGCTGCAACCCCAATACACGGTCATCACCGACTGTGACAGCCTCAATGCCCTCGGCATCGCCATGACCGAGCATCCTTACCTGATCATGCTCGATCTGATGATGGATAACATCGACGGCTTTCAGGTCATACGGGAACTCAAACAGAATCTGGAAACGGCAGACATCCCGATTATTATCATCACTGGTTCGCATGAGATCGACGACGAAACCCTCTGCCTGCGCCTCGGTGCGGTCGACTACATCACCAAGCCCTTCAATCCGGAGATCGTCAAGGCGCGTGTACACACCCATGTTGAGCTGAAGCGCCAGAAAGAACTGTTGAAGACCCTCTCCTATCAGGACGGCCTGACGGGCATTGCCAACCGCCGACATTTCGACGATGCCCTGATCAGGGAACATCGCCGCTGCATGCGAATCGGCGCACCCCTGTCAGCACTCATGATCGATATCGATTTCTTCAAGAAATACAACGATATCTATGGCCATCTGACGGGCGACGACTGCCTTAAGCTAGTGGCCAAGAGCATGCAGTCCGATCTCAATCGTTCCAGCGATGTGCTGGCCCGCTACGGTGGCGAGGAGTTTGTCTGCATCCTGCCCGATACCGACATGGACGGAGCCCGTACCATCGCCGAGAATCTTCGTAACGGCATCATAAATCAACAAATTCCCCATAGCGCGGGTATTGAACAGGTGGTCACCGTCAGTATCGGCGTGGTCTCCGGCCAGCCCAGTGAAGGGATCGATCCGCGCAGGTTTCTGATGTTGGCGGATCACTGTCTCTATAAGGCCAAGATTTACGGACGCAACCGCATCCATGCAGAGACCTTGCACGAGGAGTCCCTGAGGCCGACCGGATCGAACTGAGCTTCCGCGGGCCGACTCGCAAGCTCAATCCCCCCGTCAGTCTCCGGAACAGCCAAGGACAATATAGCCACCGGACCGCTCATCGCGCTCCAGCTGGAGAATGCCGTGGCTCTGTGCCTCCTCCAGCAGATCACCGAAGGAGTGAAATCCGTAATAGGATTCGCTGAAGCCCGGTTTACGCCGTTTCAGGGTCTGCTTGATCATCGACCCCCAGATCTTCTCCCCCTCTCCCCGCTCTTCCAGCAGCGCCTGATAAGTGCCGACAATTAGATTCCAGGCATCCTGCTTTTTGCTCTCGGGTGTCATCTCGGCCTCTTTCGCCGAGGACTTGGCACTCTTCTTGGTCGTCTTTGTGCTGCGTTTGCGCTGCGGACGCTCGCGCTTGACCAGATCATCGTAATAGATGAACTCGTCACAGTTGGCGATCAACAGGTCTGAGGTGGAATTCTTCACCCCGAGGCCGATCACCGTCTTGTTGTTCTCACGCAATTTGCTCACCAGCGGTGAAAAATCGGAATCACCGCTGATGATGACGAAGGTGTCGACATGCTCCTTGGTATAACAGAGATCGAGGGCATCCACCACCAGCCGGATATCGGCCGAATTCTTTCCCGATTGCCGTACATGGGGAATCTCGATCAGTTCAAAGGAGGCTTCATGCATAGGGGGACGAAAATTCTTGTAGCGGGACCAGTCGGCGTAGGCCTTTTTGACCACGATATTGCCTTTCAACAAGAGTTTCTCCAGCACCTTGATGATATCGAAGTCGGCATAGTCGGCTTCCCGTACGCCAAGCGCCACATTTTCGAAGTCGCAGAAGAGCGCCATGATCTTGGTATCCGCTGTCTGTGTCATTGTGCGGCCTCCGGGCCTGTTGTCATGTAAAGGTTAAAGTACGAGTTTGAAGTGACGCAATGCGCCGTTCTTTCCGCCGTCGAAAGCGATCAGAAGTTCGATTCGATTACCCTGCTGAGAGATTAATGTCATAGCCTCGCCCTTGTAACCCCGTTCGACCGGTATCTCGCCCAAGTGACGCACCTTGCCCCGTTCGCCATCCTGACCCGGCAGTTGATCCCGTCCGTTCCAGAGGTAGAGATGAAAACCGCCCGGTCCGTCCCCGACCGGGCCGGCAAGGATGAGAAAACCCTGCCGTCCCAATGCGAGCATGCTGCGAATGCCCAGACCATCGAGACGGATGAATTTGAGTTCGTGGCGTTTTTCGAAGCTGTCGAAATCCCCCACCAGCACCGGCACCCAGTTGTCCCGCAACACGGGACCGCGAAATCCGACATAGAGCAAGCCATCGGCATAGGCCAATCCCTCGATATCGATCCCATTCTCTTTGCTGGGCAGTTTGGTGAAGGGCTTGAGCAGTGAAGACCGGTTGATGCTCTTCCACAGCGAGATCGTCTCGGGTTTGCCTTGCGGATTGCCCTCTTCATCGAGCGACAACCGTAGCATGATCCTTCTCGCCTTCTCGGAGCGGATGGGCTCGAGCTGCTTGAGGCCCTCTCCTCTCGACCCCTTGGCCTGCGCGTCCAGGAGACGTCGCTTGGCGGAATGGGAACCGACCAGATAGAGATAGCGTTCGCCGTCAAAGGCCATCGCCTCGATATCGTACTCATCGCCTTTCGAGGGTTTCTTGACCGGCTTGCCATTCTTGAGGCCATAGGTTGCCTGCAGCCGGTATCCCGTGGCGGGATTGCCGCTCAGGCGCTGCAGGTCCCGCCCCTCGTCCGCCGCCACGAACAGCGACCCGGCCACCTGTTCGATGGCACTGATGTCGTGATCGGCGAACAGTGTTCCCGACACTCTGACCGAGTCTGCCGACGTGAGCCCGTCAGCAAACACCGAGGACAGCGGCATCGAGAGCAACACCATGAGTTGCAGGCTTGTGCGAAGACCACCGCGACCGGCTCGTTTCATCCCCCTCCTCCCCCTGACGATGCGCTGCCTTACAGTATACTGTGCTGAGTGGAGAAAACAGCAGGCTGTGAGTCAAGGATTGTCATAAACCACCCTCCGGCCGAAATCAATTGTATTCGCCATCAACAACAGGCTAACCGGAGCAAGCCCTTGAAACCTTCCCTGCTACTTCGATTCGGCACCGTCATTACCATCCTCTTTCTGCTGGCGGTCTCCGGCATGCTCAGCTCGGTCTTCATCGCCGAGACCGCTGAAGGTTATGCGGCAGCGATAAACCAGGCCGGCACCCTGCGCATGCAGTCCTATCGCATTACCAGCAGTCTGGTCCACGGCAGTGCTTACGAAAAGCAGAGTTCCGACAACCGCACCGCCGAGCTGGTCGACGAGTATAACCAGAGACTGTTCAGTCCGCGTATTCAGGATGTGCTCGCCAGGGGACCGAGTCAGGCAGTCCTCGACACTTATCGCAAGGTCGAGGAGCAGTGGAAGCAGGTGATCGAGCCCAACCTGGACAATTACCTGCGTCACCCACCACTCTCCGATCAGACTGCAGAAGAGGCGGCCTTGACCGCACAATATGAACGCCGGCATTTGATGCTGGTGGATGATTTCGTGGAGGACATCCACCGTTTCGTCGAAGCCCTGGAGGTGGATGCGGAACACAAGAACCAGCAACTGCGCGCCATCCAGCTCATCCTGTTGTTCCTGACCTTTCTGATTACCGTGATCAGTCTCTATCTCACCAAGCGTTATGTGCTGGCACCGCTGCACGATCTGCTGGCCTGCGCCAAGGCGGCGCGTCACGGCGATTTTTCTGTCCGCAGTCGTTTTCTAAGCGAAGATGAGCTGGGGCAGCTGGGCCAGGCTTTCAATGTCATGGCCGAGGACCTGTCGGCAATCTACGCCGACCTGGAAGCCCGGGTCGCGGAAAAAACCCATGACCTGGAGCGTAGCAACCGCTCTCTCGAACTGCTTTACTCCGCCACCAAGCGCCTCAGTGAATCAAGTCTCGGTTCCGAGGCTTTGGAAGCGGTGATTCACGACATCGAACACCTGCTCGGCGCCAGGAGTGGCACCGTCTGCCTGGGGCGGCCCAGCGACACCCAGGCCTACCGCTATGCCAGCACCAGTCCGCGGGACTACCTGCTCCAGGACAATCTGGAGCGCGATTGCAGCCGCTGTCTGGGGCAAGGCCAATCACACCGCTTCGAGCTCACGCGGCCGGGTGAGTCGCAGGCGGTACAGATCTTCTCCACGCCCATCAAGGACAAGGCGCAGCAGTTCGGCGTCATGCTGATCGAGTTTCCGCAGGATAAGCAGCTCGAACCCTGGCAGGAGCGGCTGCTGGAGACCGTGGCCAGTCACATCGCCTTGGCCATCAACGTGGCCAAGCAGGTGTCGGAGAAACGCCGCATGGCCCTGTTGGAGGAACGCAGCGTCATTGCCCGGGAACTCCACGACTCTATCGCCCAGTCCCTCTCCTACCTGAAGATTCAGGTCAGTCGACTCGACAAGGCGATTCACGAAGAACATGCGCGCCACGATCTGCTGCTGCTGAGCGCCGTGCTGCGTTCGGCGCTCAACGGCACCTATCGACAATTACGCGAACTGCTGACCACCTTCCGGCTGCGGGTCAGCGAAGCCGATCTTGGTGCGGCACTGAAAACCACAGTGGACGAATTTTCCAAGCGCTCAGGGATCGAAATCACCTACAACAACAGGCTCGGCCACTGCCAGCCATCCCCCAACGCGGAGATTCATATCATCCAGATCGTCCGCGAGGCCCTCTCCAACGTCATCCGTCATGCCGACGCCACCCAGGCCAGCGTCAATTTGAGTTGCGGCCAGGAGGGGGTTATAGAACTGACCATCGAGGACAATGGCATCGGCATCGATCTGCAGAGTGATATGATGCAACATTATGGATTGCCGATAATGAAGGAGCGGGCCGAGTGGCTCGGCGGTGATCTGAGTGTCTCCGAGCTTGAGGATGGCGGGACTCGCATCGCACTCCGCTTCAGCATCAACGATTCGGATAGCGACACATCCAAGGACAATCTCTCCGAGCAACTCAATCATGTATAACCAGGAAAGCTACAGCGTACTCACCATCGACGACCATCCCCTGTTTCGCAAGGGGGTTTCCGACCTCATCGACATGGACGACCGCCTGCAGTTGGTGGGCGAGGCCACTAACGGCCAGGAGGGACTGGCACAGGCGAAGCGCCTGAACCCTGACCTGATCCTGCTCGACATCAATATGAAGGGCATGAGCGGCCTGGAGACCCTGAAGGCGATCAAGCAGGAGGATGTGGACTCCATGATCCTGATGCTGACCGTCTCGGACAACGAGGACGACGTCCTCACCGCCCTGCGCAACGGCGCCGACGGGTATCTGCTCAAGGACATGGAACCGGAGGACATCCTCGAATCGATCAACAAGGCGCTGCAGGGCACGATGGTGATCAGCGAACGGCTCACCCAATTACTGGCCAAGGCACTGCGAGACGAGGAGAAGCTCACCGACGATAACGGGCTGACACCACTCACCAGCCGGGAACAGGAGATCCTGGAGCAGATCGCCAACGGCATGAGCAATAAACGTATCGCCCAGGAGCTCGGGATCTCCGAAGGCACCGTCAAAGTCCACGTCAAGCACCTGTTGAGGAAACTGAATCTACACTCCCGCACCGAGGCGGCCGTGTGGGCGCTGCGGCGGCTTTGAGAGGGGTTTTGGGCACCGGCGGATGCGTTACCCAGCAGATTGTAGCGTCTACCCATTTATCGGTACAACACACTACCAATATATTGGTAAATTATTGAAATATAAGAATATTTATTGATTTTTTCTGACTAATATTTGATCCGTATCAAAGCTGCGGGTCGACTGCGGTGAAACACTGCTCACCAATTCGAGGTGAACAGTGAAAAGAACCATCAACAGAGCCCAGTTTCTGCGTGGCGATATCAGCGGAACCCGCCAGGGGATCCGTCCACCCTGGTCTAAAGCAGAAGCCCAGTTCACCGACCTGTGCCAACGCTGCGAAGACTGCATCTCAGTCTGCCCGGAGCGGATCCTCGTCAAGGGATCCGGCGGCTTTCCCCATGTCGATTTCTCCCGTGGTCCCTGCACCTTTTGCCGTGCCTGTGTCGAAGCCTGTCGACACCAGGCCTTCAATACGCCGCAGGAGACTGAGGCAGCCGCCTGGGAACTGGACGTCTCCATCACCGAGAGCTGCCTTTCGCTTCGCGGCATCGTCTGCCGCAGTTGCGGCGACGCCTGCGAAACCGCCGCCATCCGTTTTCAACTCAAGACCGGCGGTCGCTCCGCACCGCAGGTGATCGACCACCTCTGCACCGGCTGCGGCGAATGTTTTGCCGTCTGCCCGAGCCGGGCCATATCCATCTTACCGAACCAGCGCGATTGCGCCGCATGAGAGACCGGAGGAGTCACGCATCCATGAATATCTGCAGCCTTATCGTTCACACCAGCCCGGACCGGGGGGCGGAGGTCTCCCGCAGACTGGAGACCTTCGAAGGGGTCGAGGTCCATGGCGGCCAGGAGAGCGGAAAACTGATTGTCACGGTCGAAGACGAGGGCGAAACCGTCTCCCCCGTCTCCGACACCATGAATGCATTGAGAGACGTGGAAGGGGTCGTCAGCACGATTTTGATTTACCACTACGGTGGCGAGGAATCGATGGAGGAAATGAACCGTGAAATTAACTAGACGCGAATTTATCAAGAGCAATGCCATAACCGCCGCCGCATCGGTCGCCGGTGTCAGCCTGCCCATAGGCAGCCTCTCCGCCGCTGAAGGCGACGACGGCATCCGTTGGGACAAAGCCGCCTGCCGCTACTGCGGGACCGGCTGCAGCGTGCTGATGGGGGTCAAGGACGGCAAGGTGGTGGCCAGTCAGGGCGATCCCGACGCACCGGTGAACAAGGGCCTCAACTGCATCAAGGGCTATTTTCTACCGAAGATCCTCTACGGTGAGGATCGCCTGACACAACCCCTGCTGCGAAAAACCAACGGAAAGTATGACAAAAACGGTAAATTCGAAGCCGTGACCTGGGAAGAGGCTTTCCAGACCATGGCCGACAAATGGATCGCCGCACGCAAAGAAAAGGGCCCGAAAGGCGTCGGTATGTTCGGTTCCGGTCAGTGGACCGTGTGGGAAGGCTATGCAGCTTCAAAACTCATGAAGGCAGGCTTTCGCTCCAACAGCCTGGAGCCCAATGCCCGCCACTGCATGGCCTCCGCGGTGGGCGCCTTTATCCGTGCCTTCGGCATCGACGAGCCCATGGGTTGTTACGACGATCTCGAACACGCCGACGTGTTCGTGCTCTGGGGCGCCAACATGGCGGAGATGCACCCGATCCTCTGGTCGCGCCTCACCGACACCCGCCTGACCAAGCCCGGCTGTGAAGTCCATGTGCTCTCCACCTACGAGCACCGCTGCTTCGAGCTGGCCGACAACGGCATGGTCTTCGAGCCCCAAACAGACCTGGCGATCCTCAACTACATCGCCAACTACATCATCCAGAACAAGGCCTATAACAAGGAGTTCATCGACAAGCACGTCAACTTCACCAAGACCCCGACCGATATCGGTTACGGTCTGCGTGACAACGATCCCCGCGAACAGGCCGCCAAGAACCGGGCCAAGGGCAAGCTGACCAAGATCAGCTTCGAAGAGTACGCCAAATCGGTCGAACCCTACACCCTGGAGTACACCTCCAAGCTCTCCAAGGTGCCAAAAGAGAATCTGCTGCGACTGGCCAAGGCTTATGCGGACCCGAACAAGAAGGTCTCCTCCTACTGGACCATGGGCTTCAACCAGCATACCCGTGGCGTCTGGGTCAACGGTCTCTGCTACAACGTCCATCTGTTGATGGGCAAGATTTCCGAGCCCGGCAACAGCCCCTTCTCCCTCACCGGCCAGCCCTCCGCCTGCGGCACCGCGCGCGAGGTCGGCACCTTCACCCATCGTCTGCCCGCAGACCTGGTGACCAAGAAGGATGACCACTGCAAGTTCGCCGAGAAGACCTGGAAACTGCCCGTCGGAACCATTCCCCGGGCCAACGGCAAGAGCGACGATGCCGATCAGAGCGACATCAGCGGCAAGCCCATGGGCCCGACTCTGATCCACGCGGTGGCCATGCATCGGGCGCTCAAGGACGGCAAGATGAATACCTTCTGGGTCATGTGTAACAACAACATGCAGGCTGCGGCCAACATGAACGACGAGAGTTATCCCGGTTGGCGCAAGCCGGACAACTTCATCACCGTCTCCGATCCCTATCCCACGGTATCGGCCCAGGCCGCCGACCTGATCCTGCCCACCGCCATGTGGATCGAGAAGGAGGGCGCCTACGGTAACGCCGAACGCCGTACCCAGTTCTGGCGTCAACAGGTCGGTGCTCCGGGCGAGGCCAAATCGGACGTCTGGCAGATCATGGAGTTCTCCAAATACATCAAGGTGAAGGATGTCTGGCCCGAAGACCTGATTGCCAAGATGCCCGAATACGCCGACAAGACCCTCTACGAAGTGCTCTACACCAACGGCCAGGTCGACAAGTTCCCTGCCGAACAGGTGACCGACAGCCGCGGCAACAAGTACCAGAACGACGAGTCGGCCCACTTCGGCTTCTATGTGCAGAAGGGTCTGTTCGAGGAGTATCGTCTGTTCAACTCCGCCGAGGGTATCCCGAAGAAGGGGCACGAGATGGCCGAATTCGGCGCCTATCACAAGGCGCGCGGCATCCGCTGGCCGGTGGTCAACGGCAAGGAGACCCTGTGGCGCTTCCGCGAAGGCTACGATCCCCATGTGGCCAAGGGCGAGGATATCAAGTTCTACGGCAACAAGGACGGCAGGGCCAACATCATCACCGCCCCCTACGAGCCGGCCGCCGAGCCGCCGGACAAGGACTTCGACCTGTGGCTCTGCACCGGCCGCGTGCTGGAACACTGGCACTCCGGCTCCATGACCCGTCGCGTGCCCGAGCTCTATCGGGCGGTACCCGACGCGGTGGTCTACATGAATCCGAAAGACGCCAAGCAGCGACGTCTGCGTAACGGGGCCATGGCCAAGATCTCCTCGCGTCGCGGCGAGATCATCTGCAAGGTCGACACCAAGGGGCGTAACAAGCCGCCCGAGGGCCTGGTCTTCATCCCCTGGTTCGACGCGGGACGCCTGGTCAACAAGCTGACCCTCGATCAGACCGATCCGCTCTCGAAAGAGACGGATTACAAGAAGTGCGCGGTGAAGATCGAACGGGCATAGGAGGCTGGAGGAGCGAACCGGGCGTACGGTGCGGCTTGCCGCACCGATAAAAACGACCGTTCGGAACAAAGGTGGGGCCTGGCCCCACCCTACCCGAACCCAAGAGACGCTGCCCGGCCCCACGACAAAACGGGTATCACCTGTAGGGTGGGGCCCTACCCCAGCGCACAGCTGAACAGGATGACTTGAAGGTAAGCAGCACGACGAAGAGCACACAATGTCGGAAGCAGAAAAGAAAAGCGAACTGAACCGCCGGCAGTTTCTGGGCAACATGCTCCGGACCGCCTGTGGTGTCGGTCTGATCGGCCTCGGCCTGGGGCTCTATGCCCAGCGCGCCTCGTCGCTGCCGGCGCAGGTCATTCGGCCGCCGGGCGCACTGCCCGAGGAAGATTTCCTCGGCGCCTGCATTCGCTGCGGCCTCTGCGTGCGCGACTGTCCCTACGACATCCTGTTTCTCGGCGAGATCGGCGAGCAGGTCCCCACCGGCACGCCCTATTTCATCGCCCGCACCGGACCCTGCGAAATGTGCGTGGACATCCCCTGCGTCAAGGCCTGTCCCACCAATGCCCTGGATCACGAGCTGACCGAAATCGAGGACTCACGCATGGGCCTGGCAGTGGTGGTCGACCAGGAGAACTGCATCGCCTTCCAGGGACTGCGCTGCGAGGTCTGTTACAACATCTGCCCGATCCGCGGCCGTGCCATCACCCTCGATCTGCAGCACAACGCCCGCTCCGGCAAGCATGCGCTGTTCATCCCGGTGGTCCACTCCGACGCCTGCACCGGCTGCGGTCTCTGCGAGCGCGCCTGCATCCTGGAACAAGCGGCGATCAAGGTATTCCCCACCCATCTCGCCAAGGGCGAACTGGGCAAACACTATCGACTGGGCTGGAAGGAGAAGTCCGAGGCCGGCGAGGCCCTGGTCACGCCCGATACCGAACACCAGTACAACCTGCCCGAAGGCGTGCGCTACGACCTGCAGGGTGAGGGGTTGATCATCGAGGAACAGGGCGGAGAGACCCCCTTCTCCGGCAATCCGCTCGACACCCTCAATAGCGGTTTCATGGACAAGCAGTAATGGTCGACACGACAAAACTCGGAAGCGATGCCATTGCCGCCAAAGGGTGGTTGAGCGCGCACCGCTTCCTGATACTCAGACGATTCAGCCAACTCGGCATCCTCGCCCTGTTCCTCAGCGGACCGCTGTTCGGCATCTGGATCGTCAAGGGTAACCTGGCCTCCAGCCTGACCCTGGACATCCTGCCGTTGACCGATCCGCATGTCCTGTTGCAAGCGGCGCTCTCCGGCGTGGTACCGGAGACCGCGGCTTTGATCGGCGTCGCCATCGTGGTGGCCTTCTACTTCGTTGTCGGCGGGCGTGTCTACTGCTCCTGGGTTTGTCCGGTCAATATGGTCACCGACCTGGCCAGCTGGCTGCGCCGCAGGCTCGGTCTGCGCGCCAGCACCCAGCTGTCTCGCAACGCCCGCTACTGGATGCTCGGTCTGACCCTGGTGCTGCCGCTGGTGGCCGCCGGCGGCATCGTCTGGGAGCTGGTCAATCCGGTGTCGATGATGTTTCGCGGCATCGTCTTCGGCATCGGCGCCGGTTGGCTGGTCATCGCCGGGGTGTTTCTGTTCGATCTACTGGTGGCGAAGGACGGATGGTGCGGACATCTCTGCCCGGTGGGCGCCTTCTACAACCTGCTCGGACGCAAGAGCCTGCTACGGGTCAACGCCGCCAATCGCAACGCCTGTAACGACTGCATGGAATGTTTCGTGGTCTGCCCCGAACCCCATGTCATCAAACCCGCGCTCAAGGGCGGCGGCAAGGGAGTGAGTCCGGTGATCCTTTCATCCGACTGCACCAATTGCGGCCGTTGCATCGATATCTGCGCAAAGGACGTGTTCAGCTATGGTGGCCGCCACACCGTGGAACGCAAGGCGCCGAAGAAGCCGGCGGTGGAAGAGATCCATTCAAGCGTCCGGGCATGACCGGCGCACCAGATTTTGACTATCAGAGTGATGAGGGAGAAAGGTATGAACAAGTTCGCAACTGTGACCATTACGGCGATGAGCGTGCTGCTCTATTCCGCATCGGCGCTGTCCGACGAAGTGAAATCCTTGCGGGGGGATGAGCTCCAGGCCATGGCGAAAAAGACTGAACGCGTGGAAATCATGAACGTAAAGGGTGGCATAGCACGCAGCTACAAACAGCAACCGCCCATGGTGCCGCACGAGGTCGACAAGTATGAGATCAACCTGAAGGTCAACGGCTGTCTCACCTGTCACAGCGAGACCACCTATGAAGAGAAGCATGCGCCCAAGGTCGGTGACAGCCACTATGAATCCCGTGACGGAAAGCTATTGGAGACCATCTCCAACCGCCGCTGGTTCTGCAACCAGTGCCACGCACCCCAACTGAGTGCCGACCCGTTGGTGCAGAACAACTTTCAGGGTGCCAAATAACTCAGCGCTGAAACCCTGACACCGGGTTTCCGCCAAGCGATGTCATGTATCAAAGCAGGGTAATAAGATGAACGATAGATCAAAACGCGGCGCGATCATTCTGATCGGAATCGGCATTATCGCGGGCATCGTGCTCTGGGGCGGCTTCAACACCGCCATGGAGATGACCAACACGGAGGAGTTCTGCATCTCCTGCCATGAAATGGAAGAGAACGTCTATCAGGAACTGAAGGAGACCGTTCACTTCACCAACCGCACCGGCGTGCGCGCCACCTGTCCCGACTGTCATGTGCCCAAGGAGTGGGTGCACAAGTTCGTGCGCAAGATCCAGGCGAGTAACGAGCTCTACCACAAGATGATGGGCACCATCGACACGCCGGAGAAGTTCGAGGCCAAGCGCCTGGAACTGGCACAGCACGTCTGGGCCTCGATGAAGAAGACCGACTCGCGGGAATGTCGCAACTGCCACAAGTTCGTTTCCATGGACCTCGAAAAACAGGCACCGCGCAGCGCCGACGAGCATGATCCCCACTACTGGGATGCAATGGACGGCAAGGCACCGCAGAAGACCTGTATCGACTGCCACAAGGGCATCGCCCACTCCCTGCCGGCAGGCTACGATCCAGCCAAGGAGTACTGAGATGGATCTCATACGCCACAGACGGAACAACGAAATAACGCCGATCACCGTGAATAAAGCCTGAAAAGGTATACTGACAGAATAAGATCCGCGACCATTTGCGGTGATCGGCATTCAATTGCGACCAACCCGAGAACTGACCAACCACAGACCAGGACGGTATGCTGCGAGATTCATTCAACAGAGAGATCCACTACCTGCGCCTGTCGGTCACCGATCGCTGCGACTTCCGCTGCTTCTACTGCCTGCCGAGAGGCTACCGCGATTTCGAGACACCGGCGGAGTGGCTCACCAGCGACGAGATCGAACGGGTGGTGGCCCAGTTCGCCGCGCTCGGCGTCAAACACGTCCGGCTCACGGGAGGAGAACCACTGGTACGGCGGGAGTTGGATGAGATCGCCGAGCGCATCGCTACCCTGCCCGGCATCGAGGAGCTGTCGCTCAGCACCAATGCCTCGCGACTTGCCGAGCATGCCGAGAGACTCCGCAAGGCCGGGGTCGGACGTCTCAACATCAGCCTGGATTCTTTGCAGGAAGAGACCTTCCAGCGCATCACCGGCAGCCGGCTGTCGCCGGTGCTGGCGGGTGTCGATGCAGCCTGCACCGCCGGCTTCCAGCCGATCAAGATCAATATGGTCGTCATGCGCGGGATCAACGACCGTGAAGTGGAAGCGATGATCGACTACTGCCAGCGACAGGGATTGACCCTGCGCTTCATCGAGACCATGCCGGTGGGTGACGGCGGCCGCCACGCCAGTGAACATTTTCTGCCGCTATCCGAGATCGAGAATCGGCTGAGAAAACGTCACCGCCTCACTCCTGCCGCCATGCGCGGCAACGGCCCTGCGCGCTATTTCCGGATCGACGACAGCGAACTGGTGGTGGGTTTCATCACTCCCCAGTCCCAACACTTCTGTGCCAGCTGTAACCGGGTGCGTCTCTCCGTCAGCGGCGACCTGCATCTCTGCCTGGGCCAGGAGGATCGATTGGAGCTGCGCCCCATGCTGCGAACAGGTGCCAGCGATGAAGAGATACGGGCTGCCATCCGTCAGGCCATCGCCCGCAAACCCGAACGCCACCATTTCAATGAAACGCCCACGGCCATCATCCGGCCCATGTCCGCCCTCGGCGGTTGATCGGCATCCATATCTGTTTCGCAATGGCGTGCTTGCCGCACTGGAATAGGCGTAGGGTGGGGCCCTACCCCACCGTATGGTGATATCGGAAGATCGAGCATGGGGGGTCGGGTCCCACCCTACACATGACACTCAGTGAGCAGTTACCAACAGTTAACCGGAAGAGACCGTTGTTGCCCGATCACACCGGTTTTTCCAGCGCTCCGCTCAATGTCATCTGCGGGAACGGGATCTCCCAGCCATTCTCTGTACAGGCATCGACGCACCAACGCTGGATGGCGCGCCGCAGTCGGTTATAGAGATCGCCCAGCTCGCCGCTGAAGTCGGCGATCACGGTGATATCGAGCGACGAGCTGTTGGCCAGCGCGAACTCGACACGCAGATTCAGCAACTGCTCGCCATAGCCCTCCGCCTCCGCCCGCTGGCGGATGTAGTCCTGCAACAGCTTGGGAATCTTGTCGGTGCTTTGCGCCTGCAGTTTGTAGCTGATGCCGATGGTCTCCTTGAGACGGAAATTGGTCGACAGGTTGCACGGCGAGGCCGCCAGGAAATCACCGGTCTGATAGGTCACCTGCGCACCGCCGCGTTGCACCATCTGCACCAGCTCGTGGGAGATACCGATCACCTTGCCGCGCACACCGTCGCTGAGCAGCACCCAGTCGTCGCGCTTGCAGGGAAACCAGGGTTCCTCCGGACGGCAGGGCCGCGACTTGAGATCGACCAGATCATCGATCGGCACCCGCTGGCTGATGTTGGCCACCGGATTGACCAGGGTGCTGTAGACATTGATCTGCTCCACCAGCCAGGGGATGCCATCGAGCAGGATACGCTCCCCCTCGCGCACCGATCCGATGTTGAGAAAAAGCTGGATCTGGCTCCAGTAGCGAGGCAGCGCCTGGCGCAGGGTCCAGGCGATGCCTAGCAGCAGTAGGATGCTCAAACTGAACAGCACCCAGTCCTCGACCAGATAGAAGACGATCATCGGCCCCAGGATGATCAGCAGTATCGTCACGATGCGATGGATCAGTTCCAGCAGTCGGATGCGGAAGCTGCGATGCTTCTTGTTGAAACCGGGCATGTGACGCTGCATGGCGTTGTGACTGACACGCGACAGCAGCATGATCAGCAGCACCACCAGCAGCGCTTCGGTCAGATAGAGCCCCCGCTTCTGAAAAAAGGATTTGAGATAGCTCTGAGAGGCCTCGGCCAGCGAGGCTTCGGAGGCCAGCAGTTCGTCGAGCTGAAGTTGCGCCGATTGCAGCTCGCTCTGCATGAAGGCCCGGTTCTTCTCCCAGTTCTTCTCCATCGCCGTCAACGTCGCCTTGAGCTGCTCGCTCTCCGCCTGGCTGCGCAGGCGATCCACATTGGCCAGCGCGACCTCGACGATGGCCAGACGGTCGGTGTAGTAGGCGATCTTCTCTTTCAGGTCCGACTTCTGACGGATACTGGCGGTCATATCCTTCATCTCGTCGATCGCCGGCTTCAGCAGACCGAACAGCTCCTGCTGGAAATCGAACTTGGTCTCCCCCTGTTCGCGCAGCCGGGTCAAATCGACGCCTGCCGAGATGTTCTCCAGATTCCGGCTGGTGGCATTCAGGTCGTCCTGCAGATCGCTCAGTTCCTGTTGCAGCTGCTGCTTTTGGGAGTCCGACTGTGCCTTCGCGATCTGCTTGTTCAAGGATTCGATGTCACGCCGCAGATTCGCCTGCAGGGTGACCAGGTTGCGCAGGGTCTCCAGCGTGTTCTTGCCCTTGCCCTCAGGCACCGCTTCACCCTCCTGAGCCCACGCCGGCATCAACAGGGCGGACAGGAGCAGCAGCGTGCATAACTTCAACACGGCACGGGACAGGGTTTGTGGTCTGAATTTCATGGCGTCACCCGGATCGTCTGCGGAGCCTGAGGTTATCGGTCGTCGCGGTTTGTCGGAACCCGACCAGACCATGATAAATCAATGCCGGTCAAATAAAACAGAAAGCAGATCTTCCATGGGCCGAAGAAACCGCTCTCGATCCAGGGAAGAAACGGCTTATTCGCGCAGACGAAACCAGGCGCTGGGAGGGCGTGAGGTGAATTACCCGTGCCGACTGTCAGCTGAAACGACGATAACTGCGTACCAGCCAGTGATCGACACTCAGATAGCGCCCCGCACCGAAGAAAAACAGCACCAACAGCATGACGAAGTAGGTGGCGGCGAATTCGATGCCGTTGTTGAGCACCACCAAACTGCCGTGCTCGGTCAGCCAGTCGTAGTTTCCATGCTCCATAAGCAGCGACTTGGCCCGGTCGAGACGCTCGACGGCGGCAATGGTGCGTTCATTGGCGAACAGGGATCCGGCCCCTTCGGCGATCGCCAGCCAACCGTTCTGCCAATGCACCGTGAAGGCGGCCACCAGCATGGTAACCATCAGCGGCACGGCGATCAGGCGCACCCCGAGACCGAGAAACAGCAGCACCGCGCCCAGCGTCTCCGTCAGCGTTGCCAGCCAGGCCATCAGCAGAGGAAAGGGCAGCCCCAGACCCCAGTCGGGATTGCCGAACCATTCGGCCACGCTCTGCACATCGGACAACTTGTTGGTACCGGCCATCCAGAACACGGGTACCAGGTAGAGACGGATGGCCAGCGGCGCAATGAAATCGAAGCCCACGAGCCTCTCTCTCAACTCTTGCATCCTGTCCACGAGATTCAATTTCATGACTGCTCTCCCACCTCGTTACCAACTGAAAATCCCACCTCGACACAATCACCCGAATGAGACGACTCAGCGCTCGGCAGACAGCCGATCACACCGCGTTCACACAGCATGCTGAAAACCTCTAAACCGCGGTTGATGAAGGCATCGGACAGTTCGATTCGCGCGATCTCGGCCAAGGCTTCCAGTAATTCCGACACGCTTGCATCGGACACCGTCTGCAACGCGACGAGTAAGCTGTAGGTCAAGGGATCGAGGTCGAGAAACACCACCTCATCGTCGTGATTGCGGTAGACCAGCAGATGCACCCCTCCCGCTTCGGCGGACACCTCTTGCGACTGTGGACCGATACGGTGAACCGGGTAGCGATAGTGCAACGGCCAAGCCAGGGGCGAGAGCCGCACCCGTGTTCGCATCAAGTCATGCGTGGCCGGTTCAACCGGCAACGCTTCCGCCTCACTCAAGGCCAGCGCCAGCTCGACCCATTCGTAGTGTGCCAGTTCAACGAGAAAAGGCGGATCGCCTTCGCCCCTCTCCCGCTCATCGCGCAGATAGCCGATAAACTCCTCGCCCAACCTGGTGAACAGCGGAGTCCTGCAGGCATGACGCGAATAGAAGTCACGCACCATGGACTGCCACTGCCCGTCCGTCAGCAGACTGCGGAGCACGGGAAAGCTGTCGGCGAGAAAGCTCTCCACGTTGTTGAAGAAGAGTTCGCAATAGATCGCCATGCGTTCGGCTGCCACACCCTGCGGCGCCTCGACTTCACTCGGTTGTCGGATGCAGTCGGCGAAACGATGCTGAAGCGCTTGAAAGCCCGCTTCAGGCCTGTTTGAGCAATGCATGGGGCACCTCGTTCCATTTGTTCTGATAGGCGGCGATGGTCTCCACCTCACCTAGCAGCTCCGCCAGCGGGGGGATGTTGAAATCCCGCTCCAGCAGGGTCGGAAAACTGCCGAAGCACGCGTAAGCCGTATCCAGCAGCGCCCAGACCGGATCGATCACCGCATCGCCATGGGTATCGATGCGCAGATCCTCGGACTCTTTGTAGTGCCCGGCGATGTGCGCATAGACGAGTCGCTCGGCAGGAACCTTACGCAGAAAGGCTTCGGCGTCGTAACCATGGTTGATACTGTTGACATAAATGTTGTTGATATCGAGGTGGAGATCGCAGTCGGCCGCCTCGATCACCGCCCTGAGAAAATCGATTTCGGCCATCTCCTGACCCGGAGCGGCGTAGTAGGAGACGTTCTCCATGCCGATGCGGCGCTCGAGGATCTCCTGTACCCGGCGTATGCGCCCGGCCACATACTCCACCGCCTCCGGTGTGAAGGGTATCGGCATCAGATCGTAGAGATGACCGCCGGCGGAGCAATAGGAGAGATGTTCCGTATAGACCGCAATCCCATGCTGATCGAGAAAGCGTTTGAGCTGCAGCAGGAACTTCTCGTCCAGCGAATCCGGCCCACCGATGGAGAGGGAGAGTCCGTGACAGACAAACGGGTAATGCTCCGTCAATTGACGGAACTTGCGGCCATAGGCCCCGCCGACACCGATCCAGTTTTCCGGTGCCACCTCCCAGAAATCGACCCGACCCGGCGGCAGCGCCAGTGCCTGATCGAGAAACACGCGGCGCAGACCGAGTCCGGCGCCTTCAACAGGATAGCTACTCATGATATCGACTCACTCCTTCGCGGGAGCGGGCGTCCACCTGCGGGTGGACGCCGCCCGGTTGGCATACCTATTTTTTGTTGGCGCCGCATTTTGCTTCGCCGCAGTTTCCTTCCTTTACCTTGGCTTTGACAGGCATTGCCTTGTTCTCGCCACAACTACCCTCTTTGGCCTTGTTCTCACCGCAATTGCCCTCTTTCATTTTCGTGTTCTCGCCACAGTTTCCCTCCTTGGCTTTTTTGTCTGCGCCGCAGGAGCCCTCTTTGGCCGCCAGCTGCATGTAACCGCCATCCAGCTGCTGCACACTGAAGGGATTCTCGAAGGCCTGCGAATAACCGGCCAGGGCCATAGATCCTGCCAGGGCGGCACCGACGGCGACGGCCAGGTTGCGCTTGTTCGACTTCTTGGTCATAACTTTCTCCTCACTCACAATGCTGTACAAAAGTTCGTTTGGTTTATCAGCGTCACGGCAGGACGTGATCAACCCACTGGTCCACCGGCTGGGTGGTAGCCCTTCGTTGTTCCGGCTTGAGGAGAATCTTGAACTCTGGGTTTCCAGCCGGGATCACGCAATTCTCACGTATTGATCACATCGCCGGAGGGGAGACGACAGAGCGGTTTTCGCTGTCGGGAAGAGAGGACATAGCGAGAGTGGATCTGCCTTGGTCTGGAGCCAGTGAGGTGGGGGCAGGGCCCTGCCCCCACCATGGGATGTCGGAAACTTATCCGATATCACTCAACGGTGCATAAGCGATCAGATGAGCCCGTACTTGCCGATGACTGCGATCACCGTAACCACCAGACCCAGGCTGAGATTGGTCAGAATCAACTGACGGATGAGGGTGATGGCGGCCACCGCCTTGGGCATGTCGTGGGTCTTGAGAGCCCTGCTCAACTGGTGATAGGGAATGGCATAGATGAAGACGAAGATGGCGGCCATCAGGGTACCGACGACAGACATCAGGCTGAGCCACAACTGGGTTTCGGTTTCATAGACGGTGAAGAGCATCCAATAGCCACTGGCCAGAATCAGGATCACCGACAACCAGACCCAGGGGAAGAAACCATCGAATACCTTCAGCATCAGGGGCAGGCGATCCTGGGGTTCCAGGACCTTGTTCAGAGCCCCGCGCAGAACCATATGGGCGAAGAACATGCCGCCCACCCAGACAATGACGCCCAGGAGATGCAGAGTGACCGCGATCGCCATGCCGAAAACCTCGAGATAAGCCGGGAAATGGATGCTTCATTGTGCCCAAGCGGGAGTGAATCGCCAACTGCAATGGCCATTTGATAATTCCTTTTACGCTGGTAGACTAGCCGATTTCCTGCCGTTTACGCGGCAGATGGGTGAACTGGCATCCGTTACGGGTGCCTTTTTGTTTTTGGGATTCGACCAGGGGCCCCTGTGAGCACCGAACTTTCCGACGCACTGATGACAACCTATAACCGGCTGCCCGTAGCCTTCGAGCGGGGTGAGGGTCCCTGGCTGTGGGACACTGAGGGACGCTGTTATCTGGATGCCATCACCGGCATCGCGGTATGCGGACTGGGACACGCCCACCCCGTGGTCAAAAACGCCCTGTGTGACCAGGCCGGCAGCCTGTTGCACACCTCCAACATCTATCGTATCGCCCATCAGGAAACCCTGGGCCAGCGCCTCTGCACGCTCGCCAATATGGATCGGGTCTTCTTCGCCAACTCGGGGGCCGAGGCGAACGAGGCCGCGATCAAGATCGCCCGCCTGTTCGGCAACCGCAAAGGGGTCAAGAACCCGGCCATCATCGTCATGGAACAGAGTTTCCATGGCCGCACCCTGGCGACACTCACCGCCACCGGCAGCCGTAAGGTACAGGCCGGCTTCGAACCCCTGGTGCAGGGCTTCATACGCGTACCCTACAACGACATCCAGGCAATCGAGGATATCGCCGCCAAGGACAACAGCGTAGTTGCCGTGCTGGTCGAACCCGTCCAGGGCGAGGGCGGCGTCAACATCCCCGATGCCGATTATCTGAACCGGATCCGCGAGATCTGTGACCGCAAAGACTGGCTGATGATGCTGGACGAGATCCAGACCGGCATGGGCCGCAGCGGCAGACTCTTCGCTCACCAGCACAACGACATCCTGCCGGACGTCATGACCCTGGCCAAGGGGCTGGGCAACGGCATGCCGATCGGCGCCTGCCTGGCGTGCGGCGCGGCGGCGCGGGTCTTCGCCCCCGGCAACCACGGCTCCACTTTCGGCGGCAACCCGCTGGCCTGCCGGGTCGGCATCAGCGTCCTCGACGTCATCGAGGAAGAGGGGCTGAGCGAGCGCGCCGCGGAACTGGGCACACGCATGCTGACGGCCTTTCGGGAACGGCTCGGCGGCCTCTCGGGTGTCACCGATATCCGGGGCATGGGACTGATGATCGGCATCGAACTCGACAGGCCCTGCGGGGAGCTGGTCACCCAGGCCCTGGAACAGGGTCTGTTGATCAATGTCACCGCCGAACGAGTGATCCGGCTGTTGCCCGCCCTCATCATGACCGAAGAGAACTGCGACGAGATCGTCGACCGGGTGGTCGAGCTGGTCACCGCCTTCCTCTGAATTTCTCAACTGTTTCCAAGGCATCGGCTTATGGCACAGAAACCGAGACACTTCCTTTCCCTGCTCGACCTCACCAAGGATGAGCTTCACAGCGTCGTGCGGCGCGCCAGCGAACTCAAGCGCATGCAACATCGCGGCGACATCCACACCCCCCTGAAGGGCAAGAGCCTGGGCATGGTGTTCGAGAAATCCTCCACCCGCACCCGGGTCTCCTTCGAGGTCGGCATGTCGCAGCTTGGCGGCCACGCCCTGTTTCTCTCCCCCCGCGATACCCAGCTGGGACGGGGCGAACCGATAGAGGACAGCGCCCGGGTGCTCTCGCGCATGCTCGACATCATCATGATCCGCACCTTCGAACACGAAAAGCTGGAACTCTTCGCCAGCCACTCCAAGGTGCCGGTGATCAACGCCCTCACCGATCTGCTCCACCCCTGCCAGCTGCTGGCCGACATGCAGACCTACTTCGAGCACCGGGGGGATATCGCAGGCAAGACCGTGGCCTGGATCGGCGACGGCAACAATATGTGCCACTCCTACATCAACGCCGCCCGACGCTTCGGTTTTCGTCTCAACATCGCCTGCCCGGAGGGTTACGACCCCGATCAGAAGGTCCTGCAGGCCGCCGGCGACAGCGCGGCTATCGTGCGCGATCCCTTCACCGCTTCTGAAGGCGCCGACCTGGTGGTGACCGACGTCTGGGCCAGCATGGGCCAGGAACATGAACAGTCAGCCCGCCGCGAGGCCTTTGCCGACTACCAGGTGAACGAGGAGTTGATGGCCAAGGCGTCCTCCGATGCCCTCTTCTTCCATTGCCTGCCCGCTCATCGCGGCGAGGAGGTGAGCGCCGGTGTCATGGACAGCCCCGACAGCGTGGTCTGGGATGAGGCTGAAAACCGCCTGCACTCGCAAAAGGCACTGATGGAGTTCCTCTTGCTGGGACGCGTTTAAGGCCTCTCTATCCATGCGTGGATTGTCCGCCGAGCGCTCGCCACGCTCGCCGACAAACCACACCCATCCCCCCTTGAGTCGGGATGCATTCAGGTTAAGGTTTGGTAAATTGTGGTCTGCTTCGTGAACAGGGAGCCGGTTACTTGTAGAATACCGACCTTTACCGCTCAGCCCAGCCGGAAAGCCCGCATGAAGAAATACGCCCTGCTACTGCTCTGCTCGATCCTGACTTTGCCGCAATTGACCCAGGCGGAGACCCGCTATGTCACCGACGTCTTCAAGATCACCATGCGCAGCGGTGAAAGCACCTCTCACAAGATCCTGCGCATGCTCGACAGCGGCATGGCGGTACAGGTGCTCTCCACCAATCCCGACTCGGGGTACAGCAAGGTCCGCGCTGGCGGCGGCGAGGGCTATGTCCTGACCCGACAGCTGATGCGGGAGCCGAGCGCGCGCGATCAGCTGGCGAACATGCAGCGGGAGATCGAAGCGCTCAAGGCCGCACCGGGGGAACTGCGTTCCAACCTGGCGAATCTGCAGAAGGAACACCGTGAGCTAAGCCAGGCCTACAAAGAGCTGGAGACGGTCAAGAACAAACAGGAACAGGAGCTGCAAAGCATCCAGCGCACCGCCTCCAATGCCATCCGCATCTCCAATGAACGCAACGAACTGCGCAAACAGGTGGCGGACCTCACCCGCGAGGTCGAGGATCTCAAACAGGAGAACCGGGATCTCAGCAACGAGGCGACCCGCGACTGGTTTCTCATCGGTGCCGGCGTCATCATCGCCGGCATCCTCATCGGCCTGATCCTGCCCCATCTGCGCTTCCAGCGACGACGCAGCTCCTGGGGATCGCTCTGACTGCCTGAATCGGGACCGGCGGGAGGAAATCACCCGCCCAATCTGTCTCAACTGGTGATCAGCGTCCGGCGCGCGTCAGTCCACCCAGGCCCATATCCTCCAGGGCCCTGACGAGCAGGGCCTTGACCTCGGAAGCGCGCTCGCAGCGCAGAGCAGCCTGCAGCAGTTCCCGGGCACGGGATGAGGAGATGGAACGGATGACCCACTTGACCCGCAGCAGGCTGCCGGCGTTCATGCTCAGGCTGTCGACGCCCATGCCCAGCAGCAGAGCCGCCGTGGCCGGATTACCGGCCATTTCGCCACAGACACTGACCTCCCGATGATAGACTTTGGCGCCCTCGACGATCTGTATCAGCGCCCGTAAAACCGCTGGGTGCAGGTCATCGTAGAGATCGCCAACGTGACCGTTGTTGCGGTCCACCGCCAACAGATACTGGGTCAGGTCGTTGGTCCCCACGGAGAGGAAATCGACCCGCCGGGCCAGCGCCTCGACCTGATAGACCGCGGCCGGCACCTCGATCATGACGCCGATCTCCGGCATATGGACATCGAAGCCCTCCTCGGTCAGCTCGTCGTGGGCACGCTGTATCAGCTGCAGGGCGTCGTCCACCTCGTCCACGTGGCTGATCATCGGCAGCAGCAGACGCATGTTGTTCAGCCCGATGGCGGCCCGCAGCATGGCACGTACCTGAGTCAGAAAGATTTCCGGATGGTCCAGCGAGACGCGGATTCCACGCCACCCGAGGAAAGGGTTCTGTTCCTGCAGCGGGAAGTAGGGCAGCGGTTTGTCGCCGCCGATGTCGAGGGTGCGAATGATCACCGGCCGGGGGTGAAAAATCTTCAACACCTTCCGGTAGTTGGTCACCTGTATCGACTCGCCGGGAAAGCTGTCCCGCACCATGAAGGGCAGTTCGGTCCGGTAGAGGCCGACACCGGCCGACTCCTCGGTACCGTGGGTATTCATCTCCGAAATCAGACCGGTGTTGAGATAGAGCGGCACAGTGACGCCATCGGTGGTCTCACTGGGCAGCGCCTTGTTGGCCTCCAGCTCCTGAGACAGCTCCCGATCCTCCTCGGCCAGACGCTGGTACTCCTGTAACACCGAAGGCGCCGGAGAAACGTAGATCCTGCCCACATAACCGTCCAGGATCACGTAGCGGCCATCCATGCGCGAGACCGGCAGGTTGGTCACGCCCATCACGGCCGGAATGTCCATGGCCCGGGCCAGTATCGCCACGTGAGAAAAGCTGGCGCCACGCGCCGAAACGATACCCGCCAAGCGCTCTTTCGGCACCTCGGCCAGCTGCATGGCGCTCACTTCGTCCCCGACCAGGATGGTGTTCTCGGGATAGTTGACCTGGTCGCTCACGCGCTGCTGCAGGTGCATGAGGATGCGTCGTCCCAGGTCGCGCACATCGGAAGCCCGCTCGCGCAGGTAGATATCCTCCATGTTATCGAAGACCTTGGCGTGCTCCTCGATGGTCATGCGCAATGCCCCGGGCGCCCAGTTGCCCTGGTGGATACGATTCACGGTGCTGCCGATCAGGGACTCGCCGCCTAGCATCATCAACCAGGCCTCGAACAGGGCCCGGTCTTCTGCCGGCAGACTGTCCTCGAAGCGGTCCTCGAGCGCCATCAAATCCTGCACCACCGCGGCAACCGCCGTGCGAAAGGCCTCCTCATCCGCCTGTGGATCCGCGGTGGTCTTGTCGGGAACCGCATCCAGATCGGCCGGCGGGTAGACCACCACGACCGTACCGAATGCGACCCCGGGTGATCCCGGGCGCCCCTGCAGGAAGCGTCTCGGCGGCGCGGTATTCTCCGCCGTGACCAGCTGTCCCGTAGCCTGCGCATGCGTGATGGCGCCGGCCAACTGCGCCGCCAGCGTAAACAGAAAGGTGACCTCGTAATCGGCAAAGGTGCGCATCTCGATCTGCCGCACCACAAGCACGCCGAGCACCTTGCGGTTTTGAATGATCGGTACGCCGAGAAAACCCTTGTACTGAATCTCACCGGTCTCGTTGGTGAAGAGGTAGCGGCTGTGGCTCGGCGCATCGGCCACATTGACCGGTTCCGCCCGCTCGCAGACCAGACCGATGAGACCTCGGTGATAGGGCAGGCTGACCTTGCCGACCGCCTCGGACCGCAAACCGTCGGTTGCCATCAGCACATGCCTGTGACGCTCGAAATCGGTCAGGTAGACGGAGCAGACATCGACCTCTATGGCCTGCTTCACCTGGGTGACGATGATCTGCAGCACCTCGTTGAGGTCGGAGGCGGCATTGACCTCTTTGACGATGCGGTGAAGCGGATCAAGCATGGTCGTACGACCCGCGTTCTCCGAACCGGAGGGGGGCAGAGAGCGTATTCACCGGCGATTCTGTCGGAGATAGTTGGAATGGGAACGCGCCGGTGTGCCTTCGGGATAGAGCAACGGCGCCAGTTCCTCCAGAGCACGGGTGTAGACCTGGCGCTTGAAATAGATCACCTCACGCACCGGCAGCCAGTACTTGACCCAGCGCCAGTCCTCAAACTCCGGGGTATCGGTGTGATCGAAACAGAAGGCGTCCTCCCCGCACTGCACGCGCAGCAGGAACCAGATCTGTTTCTGACCGATGCACAGGGGCTCGCAGTTGCGCCGGATGTAGCGCTCAGGCAACCGGTACCTGAGCCAATCGCGGGTGGCGCCAAGCACCTCCACCTGATCCGGCCTCAGGCCGACCTCCTCCTGAAGCTCACGGAACATGGCCTCCTGCGGCGACTCCTCGGGCATGATCCCGCCCTGGGGAAACTGCCAGGCGTCCTGACCCACACGCCGGCCCCAGAACAGCAAGCGCTCGCTGTTGCAGAGAATGATCCCCACATTGGGTCTGAAACCGTCCGAATCTATCAAGTCAGTAGCCAAATCAGGTTTAAAATCGATGAGATTGATTCTTCCACAATCACTTGGGAGCGGCAAGGAACGCCCAACATAAGCCTTTGCTAATTCAGAAAATTCCTGTACTGTCTGCAGGGATTCGCGGACATCACCGCTGAATTGGCAGCACAATGCCCGGCTATGGTGGGACAGCAGTATGGCACTGGCGATTTTTGATCTCGACAACACCCTTCTGGCAGGGGACTCCGACTATCTCTGGGGCCGATTCCTGGTCGAAAAAGGGGCGGTAGACGGTAACCGTTATGAACGTGAGAACGAGCGTTTCTACCAGCTCTATAAAGAGGGCCGCCTCGACATCCTCGCGTTTCTGCGTTTCTCCCTCGCCCCCCTGCACCAGCACCCCCGCGCCACGCTGGAGGCCTGGCGGGAAGAGTTTCTCGAGACGCATATCGCGCCGCTGATCAGCCAACAGGCCCGACAACTGGTGGAGAAGCATCGCCAGGCCGGGGACACCCTGATGATCATCACCGCCACCAATGCCTTTGTCACCCGCCCGATCGCTCAGCGCTTCGGCATCGAACACCTGATCGCCACCGAACCGGAAACCCTCGACGGCCACTACACCGGGGAAGTAGCCGGCGAGCCCAGCTTCCGCGAGGGCAAGGTCAACCGCCTGGAAGCCTGGTTGCTGGAACACGACACCGATCTGCAGGGAAGCTGGTTCTATAGCGACTCGCACAATGATCTGCCCCTGCTCGAGCGGGTCGAGCATCCGGTGGCGGTCGATCCCGACGATACCCTGACGCGGGTGGCGCAGGAACGCCAGTGGCCGATTCTCGAGCTGCACGGCTGAGATTGGTCCATACTTTACCCGACAGGCCGCCACACCACGGCCGGACAGGCGCCGCAGCCGAGACAAAGCGTGCGGAGTGTCGATACCACGACAACCACCCCAGGGACTGACAATCAGGAGTTTTCGATGGCCAACAGCGCCTTTTTCGCGGTACTCATCGTCCTCATTCTGGCCGTGCTCTACATCATGAAGGGGAGCGACAATCCGCCGGAGACCAGCTACAACCAGACTCCGAAGGAGTATATCGAGCTGGTGGAGCAGAAGAAGGCGGCGCGACAGGCCGCCGAGGCAGTGGAGCAATCACTGCAGGAGAGTTCGCAAAAAGCGGATGAAGCCATGGACGCGGCCAGGTCTCAGCGCTGACAGAAGGGACGTTCGTCCGGATTCTCCACCGCGTCGACGATCGCATTCACCAGTTGGCCCACTTCTTCGGGTGAAATCGCCGACAGTATCCGCTGCATCAGCTTGGGATCCACGGCGGCCTGCACCACCCGTCCGTCGGCCAGGGTCACATTGACACCGGCCGTATGCACATGCGATTGGCCCTCGGCCTCGGCCACCAGCGATTCGTTCATCTCGAGCATCTGATCGTAGAAGGCCTCGATTTTCTCATCCAGCTCATCCTCCAGATCCTCCGGCAGCGCGACTAGCCAACCCTCATCGCCCGTTGAGGCCTGAGGTTGCAGGCCGAGCGATTCGAGGTAGTCGATAAAACGACGCCAGGGACGCTCGTCGAAAAAGATATATTCCAGCATGTTATTAACCCGGCAACTCAATATGTCCGCGGGCTCACCGTTTGAGCCACCCGTGTTGTTAGGCTGTCATCGTACCAATACTACTTTCGGGAGCAGTTGCCATGCGCCGCAGAAATTTTCTTCACAGCCTGCTCGGCGGATTGGGGATCGGCCTCGGACGTCCAGTCTACGCAAAAATCGCCCCAACCCAAAGCCGTCGCAGACTGCTGCTTCAGGAGTCGCCACTGGCCGGGTTTCAATACCACCGGGCCACTGCGATCTGGCCTTTTCTCCGTGTCGGCGAACCCTTACTCCTGAGACGCGAACCGAGCAATCCGCACGATCGCTACGCGGTGGCGGTCTGGTTCAAGAACGAACATCTGGGCTACATCCCGCGGCGGGAGAACCGGACCCTGGCCATGCTCATGGACCAGGGACAGCGTCTGGACGCACGCATCGTGCGGCTGCTGGATGAACGCAATCCCTGGCGCAAGATACGCATCCGTGTGGAGATGCTCTCTTGATACGGTTCAACGGATGCGCAGTCCACCCGGACGTCTCGGACCTTGTGAACTGTGCTGCCGAATGCCTTCGATACCCAGTTCGAACTGCATCCGCCTGGCGGCTTCGCCGAGGAACTTGGTGATGCCGAAATCGGCCAGGGTGATCTGCGTGGTACCCTCGAAACCCATACGATAGCCGCCCCAGGGGTCTGTACCCGAACCCACCCGCTTGACCTGGATTTCGATCGCGCGGGTCACCCCGTGCAGGGTCAGTTCGCCTGTCAGCACCCCCCTGTCCTCACCTGTCGGCCGATAGGAGGTGGAGACGAATCGCGCAGTAGGATACCGCTCCACGTCGAGAATATCGTCGTCCCGCAGATGCCCGTCGCGCTCGGCATGGTTGGTGTCGATACTGGCGGTTTCGATCTCCACCTCGACTGTCGCCGTTTCCGGGGCATTGTCGTCATAGCTGAAACGACCGCTGAAACGGTTGAAACGTCCGCTCAGCCAGCTGAAGCCGAGATGGCCGATGCGGAACTGAATGAAGGCATGCCCTCCCTGGGTGTCGATGACATAGTCCGAGGCCGATACGGTCCCCCCCATCAGCAGCCCCAGCAGCAGCACAGCTCGCAAAATCGATCTCAACACCGCTCTCCTCCACCTGAAATGCCGTTACTTCACACCTGTAGACAGCCAGTCCGGGTGATCGATTCAAACCTGCCCCGCAGCGCCGTCCCGGATGACTTGGCCGGGGCGTTGTGGGCTATACTCAGGACATGGAAAACAAAGACACCGGGAAGGTCCGACTGAAGGTTGTGGATAACCGTTATCTGCATGCGGTCATTTACACTGACGGAGAGATCACCGAGCATGACATCAAGCCGGTCACCAGTTTTCTCGACCAGTTCCAAGCCCCGGTTCCTGCCCTGATCGAGCGTCTGGGGCACTACTCCATATCGGTGTTGGTACAGATCGCCATGATGCAGCAGACCAAACACCGGTTGAAGGCGGTAGCCTTCATCGAGCGCAATCACCGGGACGTGATCATGACCCGCATCGCCGCCAGCACCTATTTCCGCGACGTGGAGGTCAGATCCTTCTACGACCGCGACGAGGCGCTGGAGTGGCTCTCCCAATACTTCACGGATCAGCCGCTATTGCCCAAAACCGGCGTCCAGGCCCACGCCTAGTCTAGTTTGTACTCCGTCACACCGGCAATGCCGTCTTGTCCACCACCCGTCGCATGACAAAGCTGGAGTGGACCCCGGTCACCCCCTCGATGCGGGTGATCCTGTTGAGCAGCAGATCCTGATAGGCCTGCATATCCCGCACCACCACCTTGACCTGATAGTCCGCGTCCTGGCCGGTAATGAGCAGACACTCGAGCACCTCGGGCAGAGCCGAGATCTTGGCCTCGAAGTTGGCGAAACGCTCCGGCGTATGACGATCCATGGAGATGTGGATCAGCGCCATCAGACTCAAGCCGAGCCTGTTCGGATCGAGATGGGCCCGATAGCCGGTGATCACCCCCGACTCTTCCAGGGCACGCACCCGCCGCAGGCAGGGCGAGGGAGAGAGGCCAATGGCATCCGCCAGATCCTGATTGCTGATCCGGCCATCCTCCTGCAGGGTCTCGAGTATTCGTCTGTCGTAGCGATCCAGATCCATTACATTGCTCGCTTTCCAGCGATTGGAAAATAATATTCTAACATTATATTTTTTATTAGCACATATCTTCATTATTAAGCCAAATTAACGCACAACTCGCAATCATTTGCCCTACGACCTGCTCTAAGCTTTCACCATCGGCCACAAGCCACCTACTACGCCCCAGCCACAAGCCCGGGGCGAGAACGACAAGCCCCACAAAGGCGTGTTCGACGCAGTCAAAACCGATTTCGGGGTCGGCAGGGGGAACCTGCCGACCAGCCCCGAGAGTGATTTCGCCTACAGCGCGACATGACACCCTAACCAGGAGCCAGGACGTGAAACGATTCGACCACACCAAATACCGCCCCACCACGGGCATGCCGATGCCTGATCGGCAATGGCCCGACAACAGCCTGACCCGGGCCCCGATCTGGGCCAGCGTCGACCTGCGTGACGGCAACCAGGCCCTGCTGGAGCCGATGAACGTGGTACAGAAACGGGCGCTCTGGGAGCTGCTGGTGAAGATCGGATTGAAGCAGATCGAGGTCGGCTTCCCCGCCGCCAGTCAGCCCGACTACGACTTCGTGCGCTGGCTCATCGAAGGCGACAACATACCCGACGACGTCACCATCCAGGTCCTGGTGCAGGCCAGGCAGGAGCTGGTCAGCCGCACTTTCGAGGCCCTCGCCGGGGTGAAACGCGCCATCGTGCACGTCTACAACTCCACCTCCACGGTGCAGCGCGAACGGGTCTTCGACCGCGACCGGGACGGCATCAAGGCGATCGCGGTGGCGGGCGCGGAGATGCTGCAGCGGGAGGCCGCCCGCTACCCCGACACCGCCTGGACCTTCCAGTATTCACCGGAGAGCTTCTCCAACACCGAATGGGACTATGCGGTGGAGGTCTGTGACGCGGTGATCGACGTCTGGCAGCCCAGCCCGGAAAATCCCTGCATCATCAACCTGCCGGCCACGGTGGAGAGCAGCACACCGAACCGCTTCGCCGACCAGGTGGAGTATTTCTGCCGGCAGATCTCCCGCCGCGACGCCATCCAGGTCTCGGTCCACACCCACAACGACCGCGGCAGCGCGGTGGCGGCCGCCGAACTGGCGATCCTGGCCGGTGCCGACCGGGTCGAGGGCACCTTGCTGGGCAACGGCGAGCGCACCGGCAACATGGACATCGTCACCCTGGCGATGAACCTCTACAGCCAGGGAGTAGACCCCGAACTCGACCTCTCGCAGCCTGACGAGATCATCCGCGTCTACACCGAGTGCACCGACCTGCCCGTCCACCCGCGTCATCCCTGGGTCGGCGAACTGGTCTACACCGCCTTCTCCGGTTCTCATCAGGATGCGATCAGCAAATGCCTCCATCGCCAGCAGCCGGACGAGCCCTGGCAGGTGGCCTATCTGCCCATCGATCCGCAGGATATAGGCCGCGACTACCAGGCGGTGATCCGGGTCAACAGCCAGTCGGGCAAGGGCGGAGTCGCCTATGTACTGGAGCGGGATTACGGCCTGGTGCTGCCACGCTGGATCCAGGTGGAGCTGGCAGTCTTGGTGCAGCGTCTCAGCGAAGCGCAAGCGGGTGAAATCGACAGCGCCATGATCCATCGGCTGTTCCTTCAGCACTTCGTGGCAGACAGTGCGCCGATCACGCTCGAAGGCTACCGCATCGACCGTCAGAAGGATCAGGATGTGATTGAAGCCCGTATCATTGAATCGGGCCATGCCCGTTCCATCCACGGTTGCGGCGAAGGCGCCATCTCCGCCTTCATCGATGCCTGCACCTGTGCCTTCGGACGCCAGATTCAGGTTGTCGACTACAGCGAACATGCCATTGGCGAAGGTACGGACGCGGAGGCGGTGGCCTATCTCCTGCTCGACATGGAGGGAGAACGGATAGCCGGCGCCGCTTTCGACCACGACAGCCTCAGTGCAACACTGAAATCGGTACTCTCCGCCCTCAACCTGGCGCAGCGGGCGCGCCAGGCCGCCTAGTTCGACCGGCGGCAGTCGCTGCCGCCGGATTTTTCTGCTTCTCCGAGCCGCGCTCCGACGGTTGATTTCGCCTGGAAAACCACCTAAGGTGCATATCGATTATTGGAATATTTAAAGGAATCAATCCATGTATCATCAGCCTACAAGGATGTGGCGAGTCGCCCTCCTTACCCTTCTGCTGCTTCCTTTGGTCCTCCCAGCCGAGCCCCACCATGGTGAAGCGGGGCACTCCCGCTGGCAGATGGAGGAGCTGCTGGAATCGGGCCGCTATCCCTTCGCCATCGGACATCGCGGATATGGGGAGAACGACGGCAGCGATCCCGAACGGCCGCTTGAAAACAGCCTCGAAGCCGTCACCCGGGCCTTCGAAAAGGGGAGCCAGGCCGTGGAGGTCGATGTGGTGCTCACCGCGGACGGCCAGGTGGTGGCCCTGCACGACGACTATCTGGAAGACCTCACCTGCCTCAATCAGCTGAGTTTCGATGAACTGCGCGCTCGAGTGCCTTCAGCCACCAAACTGAGACAGATCCTGAACAGGGCACGCCGCTACACCCGGCAAAGCCACAGCGAACGACCGTCGGGTCTGGTCATGGTCGAGATCAAGCCCCCCGCACCCCTGTGCGACGCGGACGACAATGACCAGATCCCCCTGGCGGACACCGTGGTCTCGGTGATCCGGCACAGCCAGATGAGTAGACAGGTACTGATCGAGTCCTTCTCTCCGGAAATCCTCGGCCGGGTGGCGGAGACGGCACCCGAATTGCCCCGCATGCTCGCCATCAGCGCCTATCAACTGTTGACGCCCGCCGAGATCGAAGCCTACACCGGGATGACGGTCAACCTGCTCGACAAGCCCTCTGCCTATGGCCTGCAATGGGTGGAAGTGGGCGGTCTGTTCCGGGCGCCACTCTACGGCTCGGCCGGCGACTACCTCTTCACGCTCGCCGCCAGCGAATCCCGAGCCGCCTCCATCGACAAGCTGGTGGTGCAGCTGCTCGAGGCACAGGCACCCGGCATGAGCGCCCTGCTATTCACCCAGCTGCATCAGATCGGTCAACGGGTATTGGTCTATACCGTCAACGACGAAGCCGAATGGATGCTGCTGGCGAGTCTGGGTGTCGACGGGATCTTTACCGACGACATACCGATGGGGCTGTCACTTGAGGGGATCGGATCTGCCGCCCCCTGAGGCTGCGTAACCCACAATCCCAAACGGTGCGGCAAGCCGCGCCCTACCGGTGATCTGAACGTAGGGTGCGGCTTGTCGCACCTGAAAACTTGGAATAGGACAGCACGAGAAAAAGCCGACCATCGCGAGATGGCCGACTTTTCTGCTTTGGGGTGCGAACAGAGGCCCGGGTTTACCGCTAGGGTGGGGCCCCAGCCCCACCAAAATGCCGATCACCAGGTATCACGGTGGGGCAGAGCCCCACCCTACACACTGCCCTAGGATCGTCTGTCAGCGACTTATCTGCGTGACTTCTTGCCCGCGGCCACCCGCAGGCGCAGGGCGTTGAGCTTGATGAAGCCCTCAGCGTCCTTCTGGTCATAGGCGCCGGCGTCGTCCTCGAAGGTGGCGATCGACTCGTCGAACAGGCTATCGGTCTCCGACTTGCGGCCAACTACGTAGACATTGCCCTTGTAGAGCTTCAACCTTACCAGGCCGTTGACCACCTTCTGGGTCTCGTCGATGGCGGCCTGCAGCATCAGGCGCTCAGGGGCGAACCAGTAGCCGTTGTAGATCAGCTTGGCGTAACGCGGCATCAGTTCGTCCTTCATGTGGGCCGCCTCCCGGTCGAGGGTCAGCGACTCCATGGCGCGATGAGCCTTGAGCAGGATGGTGCCGCCGGGGGTCTCGTAGCAGCCGCGGGACTTCATGCCCACATAGCGGTTCTCCACGATGTCGGCGCGGCCGATGCCGTTGGCGCCGCCCAGCTGGTTGAGCTTCAGCAGCAGTTGCGCGGGAGAGAGTTTTTCGCCGTCGATGGAGACGGGATCGCCCTGTTCGAAACCGATCTCGATATAGCTGGGCTGGTCCGGCGCCTGTTCGGGGGAGACCGACCAGCGCCACATGTCGTTACTCGGTTCGTTCCAGGGATCCTCCAGGTCGTAACCCTCATAAGAGATGTGCAGCAGATTGGCGTCCATCGAATAGGGTGACTTCTTGCCCTCGCGCTTCATCTCGATGGAGATGCCATGGGCCTCGGCATAGGCCAGCAGTTTCTCGCGGGAGTTGAGATCCCACTCGCGCCAGGGCGCGATCACCTTGATGTCGGGGCGCAGGGCGTAGGCACCCAGTTCGAAGCGCACCTGGTCGTTACCCTTGCCGGTGGCACCGTGGGCGATGGCGTCGGCGCCGGTCTCGTTGGCGATCTCGATCAACCGCTTGGCGATCAGCGGGCGGGCAATGGAGGTGCCGAGCAGGTACTCGCCCTCGTAGATGGCGTTGGCGCGGAACATGGGAAAGACATAATCGCGCACGAACTCCTCGGTCAGATCCTCGATATAGATCTCCTTGATACCGGCGGCTTCCGCCTTGCCGCGTACCGGCTCGACCTCTTCGCCCTGACCGATATCGGCGGTGAAGGTGACCACCTCGCATTGATACTCGTCCTGCAGCCACTTGACGATAATCGAGGTATCCAGGCCGCCCGAATAGGCCAGCACGACCTTGTTTATGCCTGCTTTCGACATCTACTCTCTCCCGGTGATTGGGGCTTGAAAAGTCGGGCATTATAGACCATCCCCGCCGGCGCTTGTTAACCCTATTCGGCGCATGTTCCTCTCGATCGGCGCCGCCGCCCTGTGACGGCCATTCGATTTTCATCCCGGCCCTGAACCCGCGCCCCGGGTTTTGCGAACGGCTGCAATGTCCCACCCGGCTGTCTTCATTATTGTTTGGTAACAGACCCCGCCCCGGGGACCCGGAACCCGACACTGAAGAAATCATGCCGATCCGTCAGCACCACATCGCCCTCGCCCCGACACTGCTGCTCTGTCTCGCCGTCGGCGGCTGCGGCGGCTCCAACTCCACCACCTCGAGTACCAACGACACGCAACCCCCGCCAACCGGCAATGACAATCGACCGCCGACAGCACAGATCAGCGGCTCCCATGTCACGCTCTCGGGTGAGACCGTCACCTTGGACGGCAGTGCATCGAGCGATCCCGATGGTGACAGTCTGGTCTTTCACTGGAGCCAAACCGCAGGGCCCGCTCTCGGCCTTGGCGGCACCTCGAACAGCAGCCTCAGCTTTGTCGCGCCAACGGTCTCACAGCCCACACAGTACAGTATCCGGCTCCTGGTGGACGATGGCGAGCTGAGCGACAGTAGCGATTTCAATCTACAGGTATCACCCCTGAGTGACGATGTTTCACCGTCGGTCACGCTCAGATCTCCCGCACCCGACGAGACGGGCGTGGCGGTCACGACCCGGATCACCGTCAGCTTTGACGAGGCCCTGCTCTCCACCAGCATCGATGCATCGAGCCTAACGCTCGGCCTGGGCAGTGAGGTCATCCCGGGCTCGGTTAGCTACGACGACAGCCTTCACAGCATCAGCTTCACACCCAGCGCGCCACTGATGGAGGCGAGCAGCTACCTCGTCACGCTCGGGGACGACACGACCGACCTGGCGGGCAATCCTGTCACGGCGGAGAGCTGGGGTTTCACCACCACGGCGGATTACAACCTTGGAGCCACTACCCAGCAGACCATCGACCGCTGCATGGATGACAACGACAAGGAGATGCTGACCCTGGTCAACAACACCCGTGCCGCGGCGCGTGACTGTGGCGGCACGCACTTCGCCGCTGCAGCGGCTCTGGCCTGGCATTGTCAGCTGGAGAATGCCGCGCAGGTTCACTCCGATGCCATGGCGAGTAACGACTTCTTCGACCATACGGGGCTTGACGGCTCAAGTCCCGGCGAGCGGATCACGGCGGCGGGATACGCCTGGTACACCTACGGCGAGAACATTGCCGCCGGCTACGAGGACGCACAGGCGGCGATGGATGCCTGGATCGCGAGTCCGGGCCATTGCGCCAACCTGATGAATCCCAATTTCATGGAGATGGGGGCGGCGATGGGCAGCGACCCCGAATCCACCTATGGCATCTACTGGACCCAGGATTTCGCCGCGCGATAGAGTTTGATATTAACACCCCTATCATCGCGCAACCCAGTGCGCAGACAAGGAGTAGCCTGGATGAAGTGAAACGGAATCCAGGGGGAAACCCGGCCATCCCGGATTCCGCTTCGCTTCATCCGGGCTACTGGATTAAGCAGCTATTGGTGGAGCAGGGCTCCACCCTAGCGTTTAATTTCAGGGTGTAGGGTGGGACCCTTCCCCACCAAAACTGTCGATTAGATCAAGTGGATGGGCATCTTGGCACTAAAGCAAGTGCCGTTCGGATCTGTTACCTTTTTATGCCGATGCCACGAAATTTGCGCATTGCCGAAGCATGAAACACGATACCGGCCGTCCAAGGCATCAAGGCAGCAGAATGGAGAAGCGTCCCCCCGACAGGGCGCCGCCATTATCCAACACCACCCTTCCGTGCAGAGCATCGTGCTGATGCAGATCCAGAACCTGCTGGGTGAAATAGAGACCTAGCCCGGTATTGTTATTGAGAAAACCCGATTCCGGTCGCAGGAACTCCGCCTGCTGCTCGAGCATAAAGGCGGGGAAACCGCTACCATTGTCCTCAACCGCGATCTTCAATCCCTCTACCGAAGCCTCAGCCGTGATCAACAGTCTGTCCCTGGTATAGCGCAAGGCATTGCTGATGGCATTGCCCATGACCCCGGTCATCAGATTGCGGTCGAAGTACCAGTAGAGGTCCGGCTCGCAGGCGATCTCGTAGCCGATGCCTTTTTGCCCCATCAACACGGCCTGTTCGAGCATCATCTCATCGAGAAAATCACGCACCGAATGGGCATCCACATTGAGCAGGTAGTCACCCGCCCCGAGTTTGAACAGGGTCAGCATCTTGACCAGGTTGTTATTGATGCGCCGTACTTCGTACTCCATATCGGCACAGTGACTTCGCATCACGCACGAGCCCACGTCACAACGCTCGTTGATGTTGTTGATGTCCTTCAGCAGTACGCCAAGAGAGTTTTTGATGTCGTGCGAAGCCATAGCAAAGGCCGTGGCCATATCGAGTTTCTCATTCACGGCTTGGGTCTCAGGCAAGATAGGTCTCCCATTAAGGTTGCACTAGCAGTTGGGTCAGTTGTTCGAGATAGCAATTGGCATCGCGATCAAGCTGGTCACGCTCCAGCAGATTCGCCAACGAGTGACGACAACGAAAGTGATAGCTCTGCTCGACACCGTGTTCCCGCATGAAATCGATCATGGTGGCCACGGAGAACAACACCAGGGTTCGGTTGCCCGGATAGAGATCGATGGTGTCATTCAGCAGTTTGACCGCCTTCTCGAGACCACCCTGACTCAAGAGTTCGTTACAACGGCAATGAATCTCTTCCAGTTCGCCTTTGACGCTGCGAATAAGCTGCTCCGCGTTCAGCTGACGATCATGCGCTTGCATCAACTGTCGCACCCGCTCGATCCACTCTCCGTCATCATGGTGATTACAGAGCACGATCCGCAGGATGGATTCCGCCATCTCGACACGCGACAGTTGATAGCATTCGCTCGCGGTATTCAGCAGATGGTCTTCGAGCAGTTCGTGCTTGTGCGCTTCCAACATACGCTCCACCTCCCGCAGGGTACTGTCGATGTCACTATTCCCATCCAGCTGCCGCTTGAACAGAGCCTGACTGCAAAGCAGCTGTATCATGTCGCCCGGTTGATGGCTGAAACGCTTGCGCCCATCCGCCAACAGCCTCAACATCCTTGCCGTCTGTCCGCTGTCACGATAGAGAGTGGCCAGTTGGCGGTACTCATCGGCACTCGCATGACAGGAGTGCTTGCCCCAACGTACCGCCGCCTGGTAGGCGTGCTCCGCAACCGCCAGGTCATCATTGCGCAAGGCGAGTCGACCGAGGGCGCATTGACGCACCACCGATTTGGGCGAGAGATGAGTCACCTGCATCAACAGCGATTGCGCACGTGCGAAATCACCCTCCGCTTCGAGCACCTTGACCAACCAGTCATAGACTTCCACGTAGTGGTGGTTCTGCTCGATCAATGCCTCGAAGATCCGCCTCGCTTCCGCCAGCTCACCACGCAGCAATGCGATCTTGCCCAAGCCGAACTGCGCCCATGGAAAGTTGCGGATGCGCAGCAATGTTTCATAGACCCGCTGCGCTTGCTCGTAGCGACTCAAATCGATACAGAGTTCACCCTGCAGCTTGGCCAGATAGAGGCTGCGTTTGAGATCACTGCCCCGCTGTTCGACACAGAGCTCGATGGCACGCAACTTGTCTCCCTGCGCCAGCGCCTCGTCAATCACCGTCAACTGACGTTTACGTTTGAGCGTACCGGCCAGGCGATGCAGCAGCACTTCGCGATTGACCGGTTTGATCATGTACTCGTCGGGCTGATACTCGAGGGCACCGAGCACCATCGGCATATTGCTCACCGCCGTGATCATGAAGAAGGTGGAGGCATGCCCGAGGAAACCCAGATGCCGCGCCTCCTCCAACACCTGCTGCCCATCCCTGCCCTCACCCAGATTGTAGTCACAGATCACCACATCGAACTTCTCGCTGGCGAGACTTCTGATCGCCGCCTCCCCATTGCCCTGGGTCACGATATCGCGGGCACCGACGCTGCTGAGCATGCCTTTGAACGAGACGCGCATCTGATCGAAGTCGTCGATGATGAGATATCGGTAGGAATGGAAGTCATCATCCATGATTACAGAAGTCCCTCTATGCTGCTTTCTACCGGC
The DNA here is from genome assembly GCA_037384425.1 of Candidatus Thiodiazotropha sp. Lineage (GTDB taxonomy): Bacteria > Pseudomonadota > Gammaproteobacteria > Chromatiales > Chromatiaceae > Thiodiazotropha. The sequence goes on from JARROA010000022.1 coordinate 42,862, forward strand.
CGTGCCGGTCAGTAAACCTGTTCACAACATCGTGCGGTTTTACATTTTTTTCGGCAGCCTCCCCTATTTTGGTCCGATTCGTCGACTGGCGCCGATCAGTTCTTTGACTTGTCGACGATCTTCTTGATCCAGGGCATCATGCCTCGCAGACGCTCGCCCACCTGTTCGATGGGGTGGGCCGCATTGAGACGGCGATAGGCGGTCATGGACGGATAACCGAGTGCGCCTTCGGAGACGAACTGCTTGGCGTATTCACCGCTCTGGATGTTGTGCAGCGCCTCGCGCATCGCCTTGCGACTCTCTTCGTTGATGACCCGGGGGCCGGTCACATACTCACCGTACTCCGCGTTGTTGGAGATGGAGTAGTTCATGTTGGCGATGCCGCCCTCGTACATCAGATCGACAATCAGCTTCAGTTCGTGCAGACACTCGAAGTAGGCCATCTCGGGGGCGTAGCCGGCTTCGGTCAGGGTCTCGAAACCGGCCTTGACCAGTTCCACCGCGCCGCCGCAAAGAACGGCCTGCTCGCCGAACAGATCGGTCTCGGTCTCGTCCTTGAAACTGGTCTCGATGATGCCGGTGCGACCGCCGCCGATGGCGGAGGCGTAGGAGAGCGCGGTATCCATGGCGGTGCCGGTGGCATCCTGGTACACCGCCACCAGATCGGGAATGCCGCCGCCCTTGACGAACTCGCTGCGCACCGTGTGGCCCGGGGCCTTGGGTGCGATCATGACGACGTCGAGATCCTCGCGCGGAACGACCTGATTGTAGTGGATGGCGAAGCCGTGGGCGAAAGCCAGGGTAGCCTCCTGCTTGATGTTGGGTGCAATCTGCTCGCGATAGAGCTTGGCCTGGAACTCGTCGGGAGCCAGAATCATGACCACGTCGGCGGCCTGCACCGCCTCTTCGATCGACTTCACTGTCAGGCCCGCATTCTGGGCCTTGATTGCCGAGGGCGAACCTTCACGCAAACCGACAATCACGTTCACCCCGGAATCCTGAAGGTTGTTGGCGTGGGCATGGCCCTGGGAGCCGTAACCGATGATGGAGACCGTCTTGCCCTTGATGATGTTCAGGTCGCAGTCTTTGTCGTAGTAAACGTTGATAGCCATGTTGTTTCCTTCGGAAATTTATATGTAATGAATTTACGGGAATACTATCAGCCCGTATGCCGCATCGTGAGCAGGAAAATATAATGCAATGCACGCAATGAAGCGCAAAGCCTGCAAAGAATACTCAATAAAAAACTTCGCGGGCTTGGCGCTTCTCCGCGATCTTTGTGTCATATCGTTCAATTCTTCACTGCTGGTTTGAAATCGAACGAGCAGTTTTCTCTATCCAGTGATCAGAGCCCCAGCCCTTTGGGCCCGCGGCCGATGCCGGAGGGACCGGTACGTACCACCTCGATGATCAGTTCTTCGTTGACCGCCTCGACAAAGGCGTTCAACTTGCTCGCCGCGCCGGTCAGCTCCACCGTGTAGCTGGTGTCGGTGACATCAATGATCTTGCCGCGAAAGATATCCACCAGCCGTTTAATCTCCTCGCGCATGGTGCGTTCGGCCCGTAGCTTGATCAGCATCATCTCGCGTTCGATGTGTCCACCCTCGGTGAGATCGACCAGCTTGACCACGTCGATCAGCTTGTTCAGCTGCTTGGTGATCTGCTCGATGATCTCATCGCTGCCACGGGTCACCAGGGTCATGCGCGAGAGGGTGGGATCCTCGGTCGGCGCCACCGTCAGTGATTCGATATTGTAGCCGCGCGCCGAGAAGAGGTTGGCCACCCGGGCCAGGGCACCGGACTCGTTCTCCATCAGAATAGAAATGATATGTCGCATCAGACCAACTCGCTCCCGGGTGACAGATACATCTCGTGATGCCCCTTGCCGGCGGCGATCATGGGATAGACGTTCTCCGCCGGATCCACCGCGATGTCCATGAACACCAGCCGGTCCTTCAGGGAGAAGGCCTCCTGCATGGCACCCTCCAGATCCTGCGGCTTTTCGATGCGCATGCCGACATGGCCGTAGGCCTCTGTCAGCTTGACGAAGTCCGGGGTCACGCTCATGCCCGACTGGGAGTAGCGGCTTTCGTAGAAGAACTCCTGCCACTGGCGCACCATGCCCATATAGCCGTTGTTGAGCAGGATGATCTTGATCGGCAGCTCGTACTGCAGGCAGGTAGCCAACTCCTGACTGCACATCTGGATGCTCGACTCGCCGGTGACCACCGCCACTTCCGCCTTGGGATGGGCCATCTGCACGCCGATCGCGGCCGGCAGGCCGAAGCCCATGGTGCCGAGACCGCCGGAATTGATCCAGCGCCGCGGTTTGTCGAAACGGTAGAACTGGGCGGCGAACATCTGGTGCTGACCCACGTCGGAGGTGACGTAGGCGTCACCCTTGGTGACTTTGTGCAGGACCTCCACCGCATACTGGGGCTTGATCAGCTTGCTCTTGTGGTCATACTTCAGGCAGTCCATGGAGCGCCACTTGTCGATCTGTTCCCACCACTTTTTCAGGGCCTGCTGCTTCGGCTGCTTGTCGCTCTCGTTGACCACCTTCAGCATGTCGCGCAGAACCTGCCGCACCGGACCGACGATGGGCACGTCGACGCGCACGTTCTTGGAGATCGACGAGGGATCGATGTCCACATGGATGATGGTGGCGTTGGGGCAGAACTGCTTGACGTGGCCGGTAACCCGGTCGTCGAAGCGGGCACCGACGGCGATCAGTACATCGGTCTCGTGCATCGCCATGTTGGCTTCGTAGGTGCCGTGCATGCCGAGCATACCGAGAAAGTTCTTGCCGCTGCCCGGATAGGCACCGAGGCCCATCAGGGTCTGGGTGATGGGAAAGTTGAGGGTATCGACCAGATCGGTGAGCAGCTTGCCTGCGTCGTCAAGCACCACGCCACCGCCGGTGTAGAAGACCGGACGCTCGGCCTCCATCATGATCTTGACCGCCTTCTTGATCTGCCCCAGATGGCCCTTGGCCACCGGGTTGTAGGAGCGCATATTGACCTTGGACGGATAGTGGTAGGGGATCTTGACGCCGGGATCGGTGATGTCCTTCGGGATGTCGATCACCACCGGACCGGGGCGGCCGGTGGTGGCGATGTAGAAGGCTTTCTTGATCGTCTCGGCCAGATCCTCCAGCCGCTTGACCAGGAAGTTGTGCTTCACGCAGGGACGTGTGATGCCGACGGTGTCGACCTCCTGGAAGGCGTCGCTGCCGATTACCGGGGTGGGCACCTGGCCGGTCAGCACCACCATGGGTATGGAGTCCATGTAGGCGGTGGCGATGCCGGTGACCGCGTTGGTCGCGCCGGGACCCGAGGTCACCAGCACCACACCCGGCTTGCCAGTCGCCCGTGCGTAGCCGTCCGCCGCATGGGCGGCCGCCTGCTCGTGGCGAACCAGGATATGCTTCACGTCCTTCTGCTTGAAGATGGCGTCGTAGATATGCAGTACGGCCCCGCCCGGGTAACCGAACACGTGCTCCACACCCTCGTCTTTCAAGCACTGAACGATGATCTCGCCACCGCTGAGTTCCACGTCTGATGCCTCCAATCGGACCGACGACAGATCGGCCAAAAATCAAAATAGGAACAGCGCAAAATACTAATATTGCTTATATCGGTCAAGCGCTTATGAGCTATCGAGGCAAAGATTTTACGTTCCTGGATCATTTTTGCCAGCTGGCAGGGCGGCAACCGGCAGTCGATGCCGCACGGCGTGCTCCAGGAACGGGAGTCAAAGGAGAACATCGAAGCGGCAGGGGAGAGGGGGCCTCACAGTGGCGCATTTCACACTTCGACACATCTCAACGGCATCAATTTGATATTCATCGCACATGTCCCATAATGAAACCGCAGTTCAAGCCCTACCCGGAAAGGATCTCAATGTGAAGAATCTCCTGCTCGCCTGCCTGCTGATACTCGGCCCCCAGCCGCTGCTGGCCGAGACCTATAAATGGGTCAACGAAGAGGGTGTAGTGACCTACTCTCAGACGCCGCCCCCAAGCGGCGAGGCGGAGCGGGTCAAGCTGCGCGAAACCACACCGAGTGGCAGCCAGAGTTCGCAAACCAAGCTCAACAAACTGCGCCAGCAAATGGCCGACAGCGCGGAGGACAGGGAGCTGGAAAAGCAGGAGCAGGAAAAGGCGGACAAAGAGAAGAAAGTGAAACAGCAGAACTGCCAGTCCGCCCGCGACAACCTGCGAAAATTGGAGGGGCTGGGCAATCGACTCTATAAAATGGAGGGCGAATATCGCCGCCTGAGCGAAGAGGAGCGCCAGCGTCTCATGCAACAGGAACAGGAACACATCAAGGCCAACTGCGGGAAATGATCCATGCCTCTACTCACCATCACCAGCAATCAAAAGCGGGACGATGCACTCATCGGGGAACTGATCGAGAAGGCCTCCGAAACCGTGGCCGCCATGCTCGGCAAGCCGGAGCGCTACGTCATGGTGAGCTTCAATCACAATCCGCAGATGCGCTTCGCGGGTAGCGCTGAACCACTCGCCTATCTGGAGCTGAAGAGTATCGGCTTGCCGGCCGAACGGACCGCGGAGTTTTCCCAGATTCTCTGCGACACCGTTTCACAGCAACTGCAGATCCCGGCCGACCGGATCTACATCGAATTCAGCGACGCACAACGCCACCTTTGGGGATGGAACGGCTCGACCTTTTGAATCGTTAGGGTCGCAGTACAGCGGCCGGAGTGACGACCTTGTACCTCGCCGTTCGATCCGCTGTTCACGCTTTTCCAGCAGACAGGACCGGCCGCTCGATCGGATTTCCACTTCATCAATAGACACATTTCTGAAACCGTGAAAACGGCTCTGGATCCGGCATCAAAGCGAATCCGGGCTCAACTTCCCAGGCGGGGATTCATCGCAATTCCGAATTGGGCCTTCCTCCCCAACCCCCCATACTTTGATTGACTTTTATCAATAGCAACAAACACTTACAGTTCGTGTTGTTTTTGCGATGCATCAATGACCTTGATCTAACCTGCTCCCTATAGTCCCTCCAGACAGCGTCTGCAACCTCGTCTCCGCGGGCTGCCGATCGCCTGTCTCGCCGGCTGTGTGTCGAGTGTTTGAAGCGGTTTGCTGTATTTATCTCGCTGCGGCAGACCCCCCTTTCCTTCGAGGCAAGACACACAGCCGGCACCCCATCATTGCCGAGGCGCTGCTGTATGACTATGAATTTTCAGCCTTTCGTCGACTGGCATGATGCGTGCAACAACGTTCCGTTGCAACGCTTGCGCAATAACCTAGGAGACATCACATGTTAGACCCGACAATGATAGAACTGTCGCGTTGGCAATTCGCCGCCACGGCGCTCTATCACTTTATTTTCGTCCCCCTCACCCTCGGCATGACCTGGATACTGGTCATCATGGAGTCGGTTTACGTCATGACCGGCAAGGAGATCTACCGTGACATGACCAAGTTCTGGGGTAAGTTGTTCGGTATCAACTTCGCCCTCGGTGTGACCACCGGACTCACCATGGAGTTCCAGTTCGGCACCAATTGGTCCTACTACTCTCATTATGTGGGGGATGTCTTCGGTGCGCCGCTCGCGATCGAGGGGCTGATGGCGTTCTTCCTTGAATCCACGTTCATCGGCATGTTCTTCCTTGGTTGGGAACGTTTGAGCAAACGTCAGCATCTGTTGGTGACCTTCCTTACCGCGCTCGGCACCAACCTCTCCGCACTCTGGATCCTGGTGGCCAACGGCTGGATGCAGAACCCGGTCGGTTCGGAGTTCAGCTACGAGACCATGCGCATGGAGATGACCAGCTTCGTTGATCTTGTATTGAATCCGGTCGCTCAGGTCAAGTTCATTCACACGGCAGCCGCCGGCTATGTGACCGGCTCCATGTTTGTACTGGGCATTGCTTCATACTACCTGCTCAAGGGACGCGATACGGCCTTCGCCAAACGCTCCATCTCGGTCGCCGCCGGTTTCGGTCTCGCCTCCATCCTTTCGGTCATCGTCCTGGGCGACGAGGCAGGCTACGAACTGGGCGACGTACAGAAATCCAAACTCGCCGCCATCGAGGCCGAGTGGGAGACCCAGGAGCCCGATCAAAATCCCCTACGCGCTGGGACTCATCGCCACCCGTTCCACCACTGAAGAGGTGAAAGGTCTGAAAGAGATCATGCACGAGAACGAGGGGCGGATCCGTTCCGGCATGGTCGCCTACGAGTACCTGCAGCGCCTGCGCAACGGCGCGGACACCGAGGGCAACCGCGCCATGTTCGAGGAGCACAAGGCGGACCTGGGCTACGGCCTGCTGCTGAAGGCCTACACCGAAGATGTGGCCAACGCCACAGACGAGCAGATCGCTCTGGCGGTGAAGAACAGCATCCCCCATGTGGCCCCCCTGTTCTGGAGCTTCCGCATCATGGTCGCTGCCGGTTTCACCATGCTCTTCATTCTCAGCGCCGCGTTCTATTACAACGCCCGCCGCGTGATCGAGCAGAAACGCTGGCTGCTGCGTCTGGCGCTCTACGCCATTCCACTGCCCTGGATCGCCTGCGAAACCGGTTGGTTCGTGGCCGAGTTCGGTCGCCAACCCTGGGCCATCGGCGAGGTGCTACCGACCTTCCTGGCCACTTCGACCCTGACGCCGGGCGACCTGATCTTCAGTCTTTCCGGTTTCATCGGCTTCTACACCTTCCTGCTGGTGATCGAGCTCTGGCTGATGTTCCACTTCGCGCGCAAGGGACCCAGTTCACTGGGCACCGGTCGCTACCACCTGGAAAACAACGCCAGCGCAACCGCATGACGGAGAAACGACATGATTATCGATTATGAAATTCTGAAACTCATATGGTGGCTCTTCGTCGGCGTGTTGCTGATCGGCTTCGCCATCACCGACGGTATGGACATGGGCGTCGGAAATCTGCTGCCCTTCGTCGGCAAGACCGATGACGAACGCCGCCTGATGATCAACACCGTGGGACCCCACTGGGACGGCAACCAAGTCTGGCTGATCACCGCCGGCGGTGCCATCTTCGCCGCCTGGCCGATGGTCTATGCAGCCGCTTTCTCCGGCTTCTACATCGCCATGCTGCTGGTGCTTTTCGCGCTGTTCTTCCGCCCGGTCGGTTTCGACTACCGCAGCAAGTTGGGCGACGCGCGCTGGCGCAACGCCTGGGATTGGGGCCTGTTCGTCGGCGGCGCCGTACCCTCGCTGGTCTTCGGCGTGGCCTTCGGCAATCTGCTGCTGGGCGTGCCCTTCCACCTGGACTCCCTGCTGCGCCCCTACTACACCGGCTCCTTCTTCGCCCTGCTCAACCCCTTTGCGCTGCTGGCCGGGGTGGTGAGCTTCTCGCTGTTGACCATGCACGGTGGCATCTGGATCCAGATGCGTACCTCCGGCGTGATCACCGAACGGGTCAAGGGCTGGATCCAGTGGACCGGCATCGCCGCCATGGCCGCCTTCGCCCTGGCCGGCATCTGGTTGGTGATGGGCATCGACGGCCTCAAGATCGTTACCCAACCGGCCCTTGACGCCCTGCCCAACCCACTGGCGAAAACGGTGGAGGTCATGCCCGGCGCCTGGCTCGCCAACTATAAGCAATACCCACTCACCATGGCCTTTCCCGCCCTCGGTTTCATCGGCGTGATCCTGACCATCATGATGTCGCGGGCCGACCGTCCCGGTTGGGGATTTTTTACCAGTTCGTTGGCGATCACCGGCGTCATCATGACTGCGGGCGTCTCTCTGTTCCCCTTCATCATGCCTTCGAGCACCGATCTGGGTAGCAGCCTGACGATTTGGGACGCACCGTCCAGCCATCTGACCCTGACCGTCATGTTCTGGGCGGTGGTGATCTTCCTGCCCATCGTCATCAGCTACACGGTATGGAACTACCGCAAGATGTGGGGCCGGCTCTCCATCGAGGAGATGCAGGAAAGAACCTCCGCCTACTGACCGAACAAAGAGGAACACAACATGTGGTATTTCACCTGGATACTGGGCGTCCTGCTGGCGCTCGCATTGGGAATTATCAATGTCATGTGGTACGAGGCCGAGTACCCTGACGAAGAGTAGGGGGATTTCACTCCCGCGCTGAGAGCCACCCCGAATGGAAGTCGGGGTGGCAATTTTGGATTGCGACCGGACAACGTTGTTTATGTGTCACGGTCATTAACCGTCATCACGGAAATGAAGATGCATAAACAACCGTCACTGGGTATCAGACCCGGCATATTGGCGTGCCTGACTGCCTTACTACTGGGAATTTCAAACCAACTACTGGCTGGCACCGAACACGAATCCGCTGCCGCTCATGTCGATCAAGACATGAACTTCCGCATTGTCACGGATACCACACCGAGCATCCGGGACGACGGGGAGTCCACTGCCGACCACACCAAATTCGAGGCCCTGCAAGGCCCCTTCGAGAGTGGACCGGAGGTGACCAAGGCCTGTCTCTCCTGCCACACCGAGGCGGGGCGCCACTTCATGAAATCGATCCACTGGACCTGGGAATACGACAACCCGGCCACGGGACAGAAGCTGGGCAAGAAGTATCTGGTCAACACCTTCTGTACCAACGCCCGCGGCAACGAGGGTATGTGCGCCCAGTGCCACGCCGGTTATGGTTGGAAGGACGACAGCTTCGATTTCACCAACCAGGACAACATCGACTGTCTGGTCTGCCACGACCGCACCGGCACCTACTACAAGACCCCGCCCACCAAGGGCAACAAGGCCTGCTCGGTGATGTTCGAGGGCAGACAGCCGATCGAATGGGCCAAGGTGGCCCAGAGTGTCGGCAAGCCGGGACGTGAGAACTGCGGTTCCTGCCACTTCTACGGCGGTGGTGGTGACGGCGTCAAGCACGGTGATCTCGACTCCTCGCTGAAGTTTCCCGACCACAAGCTCGACGTCCACATGGACGCCGACGGCCCCAACTTCGCCTGCACCACTTGCCACGTCACCAAACAGCACCTGTGGGCGGGTAGCCGCTACAACGTGATGGCCCATGACACTGGTGGACTGGGCCTCCCGGGTGAGCGCCGCGACGTGGCCACCTGCGAGTCGTGCCACAGCGAAACTCCCCATGAGAAGGACGAGCTGGTGGGCATCAAGCTCAACGGCCATACCGACAAAATCGCCTGCCAGACCTGCCACATCCCCACCATCGCCCGCGGCGGCGTAGCCACCAAGGTCGACTGGGACTGGCGTACCGCCGGCAAGACCAAGAACGGCGAGGGCTACAAGGAGAAGAACTACACCCAGGGCAATGGCGAGCATCGCGCCACCTACAAGTCGATCAAGGGCAGTTTCAAGTACGGTGAAAATCTGGTCCCCTACTACGCCTGGTTCGACGGCCAGATGCGCTACACCACCATCGACACCCATTTCGATCCCGCCAGCGGTCCGATCGCCGTCAACGGTTTCAAGGGCTCCCACGACGACGGCACCTCCCGTATCTGGCCCTTCAAGCAGATGCATACGGTGCAGCCCTACGACAAAGGCAACAACACCCTGGTCTACATGCATCTGTGGGGCGACGACGAGGACGCCTACTGGGGCAACTACGACTTCGGCCGCGCCATCAAGGTCGGCATGCAGAAGAACGGCATCCCCTACAGCGGTGAATACGACTTTGTCGAAACCTACTCCTACTGGCCTATCACCCACATGGTGGCACCCAAGGAGGACGTCCTGGCCTGTGCCGAGTGCCACAGCCGCGATGGACGGCTCGACGGACTCAAGGGCTTCTACATGCCGGGCCGCGATCACTTCCGCTGGCTCGACATCCTGGGTTATATCGCGTTGGGCGGCGCGCTGATCGGGGTATTGCTCCATGGCCTGCTGCGCAAGCTCTTCAGCCGGAAAAATTCGCAGAGGACTTCCTCATGAACAGCCATGCAAAAACCAGAAACGGCAGCACCTTCAAGCAACGGGGCGAGAAACACTATGTCATGCTCTACACCCGCTATGAGCGCTTCTGGCACTGGTCCCAGGCCCTGCTGATCTTCACCCTCTTCTATACCGGGTTGGGTCTGCACGGCCTGCACGACTGGCTCGACTTCCGCACCGCTGTGACCGTTCACACCTTTGCGGCTCTGGCGCTGATCCTGTTATGGATCTTCACCACCTTCTGGAACTTCACCACCGGCCAGTGGCGACAGTACCTTTTCAAGGAGGGCGTGGTGAAGGTGATCCGCTTCTATGCCTACGGCATCCTGGTGGGCGAACCGCACCCTTACAAAAAGGGGCTGCAACGCAAGCAGAACGCCCTGCAGTCGCTGGCCTACATGAGCTTCATGCTGCTGATCGGCCCTGCCCTCTGGTCCTCCGGCATCGTCTATCTGCTCTACGACCTGTGGAGCGGCTACAGCTGGTCTGGACAGGGCCTGACACTGATCGCTTTCATACACACCGCAGCGGCTTATCTGATGGGTACCTTCGTGATCATCCATGTCTACATGACCACCACCGGCAAGACACCGACCCATTACATCAAGACCATGATCACCGGCTACGACAACGTCGAACTGACCGAGGCGGAGCGGGCCTATATCGAGGAGACCCACGCCATCTCGATGAAGGACTGAGTCGTGCCGGCTCTTTATAACACAAAGCAGCGCAAAGACCGCGAAGTATCATAATTCATATCCTTTGCGGCCTTTGCGCATCATGGCGCTCTTTGCGTTACTTGATTACCCACCATGATCAACCATGCTGATGGTGGATTCGAGAATTGAATAGTGGTTTGAAAAATTTTGAGTTTTAATGATGAGCTTTGAGTTGAGGTGTTCGCCGCGCTCAGGCGTTTCATACCCCTCTCCCTGGCCCTCTCCCGCATGTGGAGAGGGGACGCATAGATCAAGAACCGAAGCGAACAAACGGCTTGATTCCGCGACCTGACAGGAAGCATTCGTTGAGTTCAAAAAGCACATCCCCCCTCCCCATGCGGGAGAGGGCCAGGGAGAGGGGGACCCCATTACCCATGAGCGCAGCGAACACCTCAACTCAACACTCAAAACGGCTATTGGCTACTGATTCTTTGGCTGAGTATCGTGGGTAATCAGATTGCGTTATAAATTTTCCGCAGACAGCGCCCATGTCCGCCCAATGGCTTAAAGCACAGAAACACCTCGCCGGCAATCGGCTCAAGCAGGCGGTGGCCCTGGGTACCCTCTCGGGCTGGCTGCTGATCCTGCAGGCCGGCTGTCTGGCCCAGGCGGTTTCCGGCGTCATCTTCGATCAACGCTCCCTGAGCGAGGTGATGCCCTGGTTGTGGGGACTGCTGGCGATCTTCATCACCCGTGCGCTACTGGCCTGGGCCTCTGAACGGGCTGCCCATGATGCCGCCCAGCAGGTCAAGCTGAACCTGCGTGCCGCGCTTTACGACAAACTGTGCAGGCTCGGCCCCGCCTACCTCTCCGAGCAGCGTACCGGCGATCTGGTCAACACCCTGAGCGACGGCGTCGAGGCCCTGGAGGCCTACTATGCCCGATTCCTGCCGGCCATCTCCCTGATGGCCCTGGTGCCGCTGTCGATCCTGGTCTTCGTCTTCCCCATCGACTGGATCTCTGGCCTGGTGATGCTCGCCACCGCACCCCTGATCCCTTTCTTCATGATCCTCATCGGCAAGGGGGCCGAGCGGCGCAATCAGCAACAGTGGCAACGGCTGGCCTATATGAGCGCCCATCTTCTCGACACGATTCAGGGACTGACCAGCCTCAAACTCTTCAATGCCAGCAGGCGTGAGGCGGCCGTGATCGCACGCATCTCCGACGACTATCGCCGCACGACCCTGTCGGTACTGCGCATCGCCTTCCTGTCGGCCTTCGCCCTGGAGTTCTTCGCCACTGTCAGCATCGCCATTGTCGCGGTGTTGATCGGCTTTCGCCTGTTCTGGGGCGAGCTGGACTTTCTCTATGGCTTCTTCGTACTGCTACTGGCGCCGGAGTTCTACCTGCCGCTGCGTAACCTGGGCACCCACTACCACGCCCGCATGGCCGCCATCGGCGCCGCCGAGAAGATGCTCGAGATCCTCGAATCACCACTGCCGGAGAAACATGAGGAAGCCAAGGAACCGCTTCTGATCGAAGGCCCCATTGGCCTGCACCTGAGCGGGGTCGGCTTCACCTATCCGGACGGACGCCGTGCCCTGCGGTCTGTGGATCTCAGTATTAATGCCGGTGAACGCGTCGCCATCGTCGGACCCAGCGGCGCCGGCAAAAGCACCCTGCTCAACCTGCTGCTCGGTTTCCAACCGCCAGCAGAGGGCGAGATCAGGATCAACGGGCAGCCGCTGGGTACCCTCGACCCGAAATCGTGGCACCGACATATCGCCTGGGTGCCACAACGGGCCCATCTGTTTCAGGGCAGTGTGACCGACAACATCCGCCTGGCCTGGCCGGATGCCGATCAGGCCGCAGTGGAACAGGCCGCACGGCTTGCCCACGCCGACGATTTCATACGGCAGTTACCCCAGGGCTACGACACCGCCGTCGGCGAAGGGGGCAGAGTCCTCTCCGGCGGTCAGATCCAACGCATCGCCCTGGCCCGCGCCTTTCTCAAAGATGCCCCCCTGGTGATCCTCGACGAGGCCACCGCCCATCTCGACCTGGAGAGCGAACGCTCGATCCAACAGGCCATGGAGACCCTGGCCCAAGGGCGTACCCTGATTCTGATTGCCCATCGCCTGAGTACGCTGAGCGGGATACCGCGCATCCTGGTGCTCGACCGGGGCCAACTCGCCGAGGAGGGGAATCACGCCTCACTGCTGGCACGTGAAGGCATCTATCACCGATTGGTCACCGCCTATACGGGAGAGCGGGCATGACGGACTTCAAGCGTCTGCTGAGTCTGCTGCGCCCGGTCATGGGCTGGATGCTGCTGGGCGGATTGATCGCCTTCGTCACCCTGCTGGCCAACGTCATTCTGATGGCCATCTCGGGCTGGTTCATCGCCGCCATGGCATTGGCCGGTGCAGCCGGTGTGAGCATGAACTATTTCACCCCCGCAGCGGTGATTCGCGCTTGCGCCATCACGCGCACCGTCGGCCGCTACGGTGAGCGTCTGGTAACCCACGAGGCCACCCTGAGGCTGCTCGCCAACCTGCGGGTCTGGTTCTACCAGCGGCTGGAGCCACTGGCCCCCGCGGTGCTGGAGGGCTATCGCAGCGGCGATCTGCTCAGTCGCCTGCGCGCCGACATCGACACCCTCGACCACCTCTACCTGCGGCTGTTGCTGCCGACCCTGGTGGCGTTGGCATCGAGCCTGGTGTTCGTGCTCTTTCTGCTCTGGTTCAGTCCAATCCTGGCACTCATCGAGGCTTGCCTGCTGGGCCTGGCCGGTGTCGCCCTGCCACTGATTCTGAACCGGCTGGCGGCACCGAGCGGCGAGCGTATCAACACCCTCTCCAGCGACCTGCGGGCGGGCCTGGTCAGCGACCTGCAGGGGTTGGGCGAGTTGCTCATCGACGGCGCCGACATCCGCCACGCCCAACGCATCGGGGAGTTGAGTCAGCGCCTTGCCGCCGCCCAGACACGGATGAGTCAACTCGACGGCATCGCCCAGGGTGCGGTCGGCCTCTGCGCCAACCTGGCCATGTGGCTGATCGCCCTCAGCGCCATTCCGATGGTCAGGAGCGGCGAGCTACCGCCGGCGCATCTGGCCATGCTGGCGCTGTTCACCCTGGCCAGCTTCGAGGCCATCGCCACCCTGCCCGCCGCATTCCAGGGCTTGAGCGAGACGATGATGGCGGCGCGCCGGATCTTCGCACTGGTCGACGCTCAGCCGGCGGTGACGGAACCCCTCGCTCCCGAGCCGCTGCCGCAAGACCTGACATTGCGCTTGCGAAGTGTCCACTTTACCTATCCCGCCGCCGACACCCCGGCACTGCGGGGACTGGACCTCACCCTGCCTCCCGGCGGCAAGCTGGCCCTGATCGGACCCAGCGGCAGCGGCAAGACAACGCTGCTCCAGCTACTGCTCAAGTTCCGCTCCCCGGACAGCGGAGAGATCGGCCTGGGTGGCGTCAGCTACGGTTCGATCGCCGGCGAGACCCTGCGTGGGCGCATCGCCGTGGCGACCCAGTACAACCATCTGTTCAACGCCAGCATCCGTGACAACCTGTTGCTGGCCAATCCCGAGGCCGATCAGGAGGCTATTGAAACCGCCTGCCGGCTGGCCATGATCCACGACTTCATCATCGCCCAGCCCGAGGCTTACGAGACCGGAGTCGGCGAACTCGGCCTGCGTCTGTCCGGCGGCCAGACCAGGCGGCTTGCCATCGCCCGTGCCCTGCTCAAGGATGCACCGATCCTGATCCTGGACGAGCCCACCGAGGGACTCGATCCCCACACCGAGCGACAGATGATGCGCAACATCCTGCAATGGACCGAGGGACGCAGCCTGCTGCTGGTCACCCACAGAGTCCAGGGGCTTGAAATGATGGACGAGATTCTGATGCTGGATGACGGCGGAATTAGCGAACGCGGCAGTCACGCGGAGCTGCTCGCAACCAGCGCGACCTACCGCCAACTGCAGGGACAACAGCTCTTGTTGGATGGGACCATCGGCTGATGACGGATCCGATTTCACGAGCGACGGACCTGCCTCAGAATATTCCTCTCGCTCGCCGCTACTCGATGCCCCCGAACCTGTTTGAGATTGTCATGAAACGATCATCATGAAATACCCCTGGCTCCTCCTCGCCACCATTCTGGTGGCCTGTTCCTCCCCCTGCGTCATCGCTGAAGAAGTCGTGATGAGCCAACCTCTGGCCGCCACGACCCTGCGCTATTCCGACCACTACGCGAGCGCCTTTTATACGGTTGACAAAGGGCTGTTCAATGTCGTGCTCGCCTTCACCACCGGCATGGAAGGAGATCAGCAACTGATCAGACAGCGCTTTCAGCTGGAGGAGGGACAGACCTACCGCCTCTCCATCGGCGGCTACGCCGGGAACCGGGGGTCCACCAGCATCAGCATGACTCGGAAACACAACCGCATCCTGGCGGAGATCACCACCTGCGAATCCGGCCAGGGCATGCCGAACTGCATCTGAGGCTGGCGTCCCGCGACCGCCCATCGGTATCACTTTGGGCCCTATGCCCCGGCCATGCCTGTAGGCAGGACACCCGATCGACAACCATCGGTATTCCACCCAGAAGCTCATGTGGCCGTGACCCGCAGCCCCCAGGCGGGATAGAATTACGACTTTTGACAACCAGGCTGATCCAACACCATGCGCACCTCCCAGTTCCCCCTGCACACCGTCAAGGAAACCCCCGCCGACGCCGAGACCGCCAGCCATCAGCTGATGCTGCGTGCCGGCCTGATCCGCAAGCTCGCCGCCGGACTCTACACCTGGCTGCCCCTGGGCCTGCGGGTACTGCGCAAGGTGGAGGCCATCGTGCGCGAGGAGATGAACCGCGCCGGTGCCCTGGAGGTGTTGATGCCGACGGTGCAACCCGCCGAGCTGTGGCAGGAGTCGGGCCGCTGGGAGCAGTACGGCGCCGAGCTGCTGCGCCTGCACGACCGCCACAACCGGGAGTTCTGCTACGGCCCCACCCACGAGGAGATCATCACCGACCTGGCGCGCAATGAACTGCGCAGCTACAAGCAGCTGCCGGTCAACTTCTACCAGATCCAGACTAAGTTCCGCGACGAGGTACGCCCCCGCTTCGGCGTCATGCGCGCCCGCGAGTTCCTGATGAAGGACGCCTACTCCTTTCATCTCGACCAGGCCTCCCTGCAGCAGACCTACGAGGTGATGCACGCCACCTACTCACGCATCTTCAGCCGCTGCGGCCTCGATTTCCGCCCGGTGGCGGCGGACACCGGCAGCATCGGCGGCAGCGGCTCCCACGAGTTCCACGTGCTGGCCGACTCCGGAGAGGACGCCATCGCCTTCTCCACCGAGAGCGACTACGCCGCCAACGTGGAGCTGGCCGAGGCGCTGGCCCCGGCCGGCGAACGCCCGGCGCCGTCGCTCGAGATGAGCCTGGTCGACACCCCCGACACCAAAACCATCCAGGAGCTGGTGGAGCAGTTCGACCAGCCTATCGAGAAGACGGTGAAGACCCTGGTGGTGAAGGCCTCGGAGGAGATCGACGCCGAGCTGGTGGCCCTGCTGGTGCGCGGCGACTATGAGCTCAACGAGATCAAGGCCGACAAGCTGCCCCAGGTGGCCTCACCGCTGCAGTTCGCCGACGAGGCGGAGATCCGCGCCGCCGTCGGCGCCGGTCCCGGCTCCATCGGTCCGGTCGATCTGCCGATCCCCTGTATCGTCGACCGCACGGTGGCCAAGATGGCCGATTTCAGCGCCGGCGCCAACCAGGACGGCAAGCACTACTTCGGCATCAATTGGGGCCGCGACCTGCCTGAGCCGACACAGATCGCCGACCTGCGCAATGTGCGCGAGGGCGATCCCAGCCCCGACGGTCAGGGCACCCTGACCATCGCCCGTGGCATCGAGGTGGGCCATATCTTCCAGCTCGGCAAGAAGTACAGCGAGGCCATGAACGCCAGCGTGCTCGACGAGAACGGCAAGGCGGTGGTGATGACCATGGGCTGTTACGGCATTGGCGTCACCCGGGTGGTGGCCGCCGCCATCGAACAGCATCACGACGACAAGGGCATCACCTGGCCCGCCGCGCTGGCCCCCTTCCAGGTGGCGCTCTGCCCCATGAAGATGGACAAGTCCCAGCGGGTGCGCGAGGCGGTGGAAAAGCTCTATGCCGAGCTGCAGGCCGCAGGTATCGACGTGCTACTCGACGATCGCGGCGTGCGCCCCGGCTTCATGTTCGCCGACATGGAGCTGATCGGCATCCCCCACCGCATCGTGGTGGGCGAGAAGTCGCTGGACGACGGCAAGGTGGAGTACCGCGGTCGCAAGGAGACGGAAAACCGTTTCATTCCATTCGACGATATCGTGGAGTTTATCGCTGCACGGATATAAGGCGGCGACGGATCAGGGACGGTTGCGGCCGTAGCACGTTTTCAGACTGTCCCTGCCGCAACTCCTGCGGTGCTGCGACGGTTGCAATGGAGACAGGGGCGAGCTCTCCAGCTCAGGACCCGGCTATCGTTTGCACATCGATCTCCGGGGCGGAACGATAGTCCAAGCGTTCGATACTGGCTTGGGCTGTTTTCTGCTCGATGTCGGCTGATCTTTGAAGCCGCAATATCGCCATTTGTGAATCATATTCCCAGGCCGGACCCATCTCAGAAGGCCTCTGGCATCAGGACATAAAAACAGCATCCGCGAGGAATGGAGCCTACTCAAGTCTATGAGCATTCCGATCTGGCGTGCTCGTTACAGTTTCAGATTGGCTCGATAGTCACTCTCCCCCCCTTAACAAAACCATAAATATTCTGAGGAGATTCTTTGAATTACGATTTTGATTCTCACTTTATCAAGTGAATTGAAAAAAAGCTCAAGTCTGGAATGCAGATGCCGTCACATTGCACTGTCAGTAATTGATCTAGATCAATTTTTGCAGAATCGACGAAGAATCGGGATCCAGTTTCCCATATCTCCCTGATGCTAGGAGGATGCTGATGATAACCATAGGCGTTCTTGGGTTCGCACCTGCGGAAGAACAATCGATTTCGATTGCATTGAAGAGTCGGGCAAAGGGAGTTTCTTTCGTATCGGATTTATCAGACGCGCGAGTTGTTCTGGTCGATGTCGACAGGATCGGCAAAGCCAAACAGTGGCGGCTATGCAGAAGTCAGAACAATTCCCTGTTGATTGACGTATCGGAAAACAATGCTCTTCCGGACAAGTTGAAACGGGACTTTGTCGCCTCTTTACGAAAACCGTTACGTTTCTCAGAGATGCTGTCTGTCATTTGCGAAGCCGCTGACAAACAGTCTGTTGCTGACTCAGAAACCGCCTGCAAGGCTTCGAACGCTCGTATCCATATTGCCAGTGGCGGGGCCAAAACAAACCTGTCCAAAATCAATCGTAGTGGTGACGTTGTCGATCCCTCGAAATATCTCCTCGGCAGCCTGCTATCCGCAATCTCGCAAACAGACAAAGAACGCTACCATTCCATCCATATGTCGGGTGATCAATGGATAATTCTTGATCGGCAGGACAAGTCCGCCTATCTCAGTATAAAGCAGAAAGTGTTCAGGCATATGGCCATCCTGCCCATACATGATTTACAGATTACGCAGCGAACGATCAGTGAGAGTGATTTTCGCGCCCAAATGATGCATGTGGCGCACAGATGTTCGTTCGAAGAGCTGATCTGGTTTTTGACTCGCTGCACCGTCCGCGATCAACTGCAATTGGGATTGAGTCTTGACCGAAACTATCGGCTGAAACATTGGCCCAACCTAGCCCGACTCCCGGTGAGCGATGCGGATATTCCCTTGGCCAATCTGTGGATAGAGAGCACCAACTCCATTTTGTCCTTAACCGAACGGTGCAATCAGCCAATTGACAAAGCACGCTCGTTTGCTGCCTGTTGCTATAACTGCGGTCTGCTCGAAGAGGTTTCCGAAACTTTTCAAAAAGCCGATACACATCGTACCAATGTCGTATCTCCGCAAAAACGCATGAGAAAGGTACTGACAATGTTTCTTGGAAAGCTGGCTGCGTAAATGAACGAACAGACCAGCCAGTTGAAGATAGTATTTGCCGGCTCGGTAGGCGCTGGAAAAACCACTTCGATTTCCGCCGTCAGTGATGTGGGCGTGATCTCTACTGAGGAAGCCACTACGGACGAAGTAAGTCTGATGAAAGAGCTCACCACAGTGGCAATGGATTATGGCCAGATACACTTGGACGACGGCACCAAAATCCATGTATACGGCGCACCGGGACAGCGGCGTTTCGACTTCATGTGGGAAATACTGTCGCAGGGATCCTTGGGCGTTATTCTGCTGATCGATGACACAGTTGAAGATCCGTTGAGTGAACTCAAGTTGTTTTTTGATGCATTCTCCCTACAAATGGAGAACCGCTCCTTGGTCGTAGGCATCACCCGCGCAGACCTCAATATCAATCATGATATTGATGTATATCGACGCTTTATTGCCTCCTATGACCGCACTATTCCTCTATTCACTATCGATTCCAGAAACAAGGATGAGGTGAAAACACTGGTAAGGACACTGCTCTATCGTATAGATCCCTGGTTGTAAGCGGATAGTTCCTCTATGCCGAACATTCTATCACTCAGGAACTACTGCATAGGATTTGCAAATCGCCGCATTCTCATCGATCTCGATTTGGACATAGAAGATAAGGGAGTGACCCATGTTCTGGGACCTTGTGGGGCTGGAAAATCCACCCTGTTCAGATCACTCGCGGGACTGAATGACAGATCCTGTCATTTCCATTGCTCCGGCAGCGCCACCTATTTGGGCGAAAAACTGGGCCTGCGTGAACGTCCTGCACTTCTTGAGCAGAAACCAGGTTCTCTGATTCTGAACGTTGCAGAGAGCATCATCAATTCTATACCGGACAGGGCCAACCTGAACCAGCAGCAACAACAGGCGGTGGTACTACGTCTGTTTGATCTGTATGACTGCAACCATCTTATCGAGAATCTTTCTACACCATTGACTCATCTTCCGCTGATCGATAGGCGTATTGTTTTGATTCTCGGACTGGTATCCGCCGCTCCGGCACTGCTGTTACTGGATGAGCCCACTGCCGACATACCGAAGGATGAAGCCAAAACTGTATTGCGCTTAATTCAGATGATCGCGGAACAACGCGCAGTCATGCTGGTTCAGCACAATCAAAAGCTGGCCAAGGAACTCAATGGCAATGCCATTCTCTTGGCCGGCGGCCGCATCCAGGAGGATGGAATCACAACTGACCTTTTGACTGAGCCGAAATCTGCGGCTGGTAAGGAGTTTGTTGCCACTGGAACCTGCGCCGCACCCGATCCCGATTCGGATCCTGAGACACTGGATAAGGTGTATATCGATCGATATCAACCAAAAGTGCGCAAAAAGCCCAAGTCACCCCAAAAAACACCCTTCGGACCGAGAGGATTCCGCTGGGTCACAAAACACAGCCTGGCAGCCACGCCACGACCCGGGCTACTGGCAGACCTGACGTTTGATCTACAGGCCCTGGCAAAAGTTGGCGTAAACCATTTGATAAGTCTCGAAGAGAATGAAACTGTTTCAAGAATGCTGGCTTCCGAACACGGAATAGAGGTTCACCATTTTCCAATTCCAGATATGCAAGCGCCCGGTCTGGCGGAAACGGACGCACTCACCCTTCACATCGACGAAGAGATCAGGGCTGGAAATTGCCTCGCCGTCCACTGCAAGGCCGGACTTGGTCGTACCGGCACGATCATAGCTTCCTACTTCGTCAAATCCGGCATGAATCCACTGGAGGCCATGCGAAAAATCCGCTGCATTGACCCAAGAATGATCCAGTCTCAACAGCAAGAAGACTTTATCGAAGAATTCCACGGCTGGTTACAAGGCCACCCCTTGGAATATCACGAATCCGTCACGTGATTATTTTTATACCCAACAGGAGCGATACATGTCACTAGACAACCAACTCAATGATTCAATTAAAAGCGTACCGGAGTGTCTGGCTGCTGGCTACGTCGATGTCGGCACCGGGATGCTTTTAGCCGTGAAAACAGTAGACTCACATCCCGGTGAAGTCCTCGATCTGTTAGCGGCAGCCACTGCCGATCTTTTCCAGGGGCCCAATGTCGTTGCGATAGAGGACATATTCAAGAAATCACGCGGCACTGAAGATTCGGACACCCATTACTTCCAAGATATCGTGGTATTGAGTGATAACTTGGTACACGTTTTTATACGCGGCAAGACCTATACCGACCACATCATTACCTTTGTCTGTCGCAAGTCTGTCAACTTGGGCATGGCCTTGACAAAAGCACGTATGGAAGTACCTAAACTCGAGGCTTCGCTATAACAGGAACAGTTCCACCGCCGCAAAGGAAATTACCATGTCACTCAAAAGTCAGCTCTATAAATCCATTCGGAGCATGCCAAGCTGTATTGCCGGCGGTTATATAGACCTGGAAAAAGAAGAACTGGTAGCCATGTTGGCGGTGGAGTACTACCCGAAGGACAAGCTGGAGCGTTTGGTCGGAATTACGGAGGATCTATTTCAAGGACAGAATGTAAGAATGATAGAAAACATCTTTAAACAAACGCGCGGCCAGAACGCCGAACACCGCCACTTGTTTCAAGAGATTGTCGTTACCGCTGACGACATGATGCATATTTATCTGCGGGGAAGCGCCAATAACAATCACATTATCTCTTTTATCAATGCAAAAACAGACAACCTGGTTTTCTCACTGACCAAAGCCCGCGCTGAAGTTTGTAAGCTGGAGGCTGCGTTACGGGCCGACAAGGAACACAGATAATTCCATTCGTTATCCACCCATTCCACGAGTACTCCGCATGCAATCCAATACACACGGCATCGACTACGTTCTGGGCGAGTTTGTCAAGAGCACATCGAGCATCCAGGCTGCCGCCGTCATGAGCCGGGATGGGCTGCTCATTGCGTCCAAACTGCACAAAAGTGTCGATGCGGAAAGGTTGAGCGCCTTGTCCGCATCGATACTTTCACTCGCCAACAGAGCCTCCAAGGATCTCCATCAGGGTAATTTGGAGCAGGTCCTTATCGACAGCTCCGATGGTTTTGTCTTGATGGTCAAGGTCGGGGGTGGCGCCGTACTGTCGGTTGTATCCAAGCCAAATTCAATGCTTGGTATGCTGCTGCATGACGCCAAGAAGTCAGCAAGAACCCTGGCTGAACTGGTCTAGTTTCGTGCTCCTGCTATTTCTACAGCAGAACTCAGCTGCAGATTCAATGGGATCTCACAAAGACAATAGACAATCGTATCAATCCATAGACACAAACCAGCCATGACGAAAAGGCAGCGCGGCTCAGCCCCGCCTGCCAACGGAACACCACTGCCGTTTCCGTCGATAGCAACGTGTCAATTACGAAGCCAAACTCTCCACGCAGATCATCTCAGCATCGCTCGAGCCCTATAGCGCCTGGCAGAGCCGCCAAGGCACTTATCTCAGGCCATCGATATCAACAGAATGTTGAACCAAAACCTGGCGTTTGATCGCAGCAATATCGACTGTTGCAAGGTAGCGCTCGATATTGGGATAGAAGCTGGCGTGATAGCCATAGCCGCCGTTGACAAACTCGTCGATGGCCTGCTGTCTGGGCCAGTTCTGAAACACCATGCGGTACATGGCGGCCACCACGCCGGTACGGTCGCTACCATGCCAGCAATGGATGAGGATCGGCTTTTTGGCCTCGGCGATAGCGCGTAATGCCGCCACAATAAAGCGATCATCGATCTCCCCCGCGTTGACGGGCACATGATAGAGCTTGAGCCGGGTACCCTCGGCATCGTCCTCGTCGGAGTGGAACTCGCGCAAGTTGAGGACAGAGTGCACTCCCATCGCCTCCAGCGCGACCATTTCCTCGTCATCCGGTTGTTTGGAGCGGTAGACCTGGTCATCGAGACGGTAGAAGTTATCCAGTTCGATACCCAGCATCGGCTGCGCCCACTCCAGCGGCCGGGCACGAACATCCGCCTGCAACACTGCGGGAGACAGCAGGACCAGCATCAGAATCCATCGCAGCATCTTTCTCTCCTCCTCTTCCTTGTTTCCGGGTTGAGTATACCCAGGCGTGGGCCTCGATGAACAGGCAAGCGATTTGACAGCCCCCTGCGGAAGCAGGGAAACTATGCCGTTTTTCGGGTGCTTACAGCGAGAGGCAAGCCAATCATGAGCCGACAGAACTCCTTTAACCGCGATGAACTGCTGCTTTGCGGCCATGGCGAAATGTTCGGCCCCGGCAACGCCCAGCTGCCGACCCCCAACATGCTGATGCTCGACCGCATCGTCAAAATCGCGGATGAAGGCGGCGCCTACGGCAAAGGGGAGATCCTGGCCGAACTCGACATCAACCCCGATCTCTGGTTCTTCGACTGCCATTTTCCCGGCGACCCGGTGATGCCGGGCTGCCTCGGCCTCGATGCCATGTGGCAGCTGGTCGGCTTCTTCCTGGCCTGGATCGGCAACCCGGGCCACGGCCGCGCCCTGGGTGTCGGCGAGGTCAAATTCACCGGCCAGGTGCTGCCGAGCGCCAAGCAGGTCACCTACCACATCGATATCAAGCGGGTCATCACCCGCAAGCTGGTGCTCGGCGTTGCCGACGGTGTGATGAAGGTGGACGGCCGCGAGATCTACACCGCGAAGGACCTCCGGGTCGGTCTCTTCACCTCCACCGACAATTTCTAGCCACGGCCGATGGCCACGCTGCAGGGGCTCAGCGGTCTCATCCTCTTCCCCCTGCTGGCCTGGCTGATCAGCGAAAACCGCCGCGCCTTCGACTGGCGGGTACCGGTCGCCGGCCTCGCCCTGCAACTGATCCTGGCCTTGCTGCTGCTCAAGCTGCCCCTGTTCCAGCAGCTCTTCATCGGCCTCAACCGCGCTCTGCTGAGCGTGCAACAAGCCACCGAGGCGGGCACACGTTTCGTCTTCGGCTATCTGGGCGGCGCCGAGACCCCCTTTCTCGAAAGCGGCCCCGGCAGCAGCTTCATCCTCGCCTTTCGCGCCCTGCCGCTGGTGCTGGTGATGAGCGCGCTGTCCGCCCTACTGTTTCACTGGCGCGTGCTGCCGCTGCTGGTCGGCCTGTTTGCACGCCTGCTGCAACACAGCCTCAATGTCAGCGGCGCGTTGGGCCTGGGGGCCGCCGCCAATGTCTTTGTCGGCATGGTGGAATCGCCGCTGCTGATCCGCCCCTACCTGGCCCGACTCACCCGCAGCGAGCTGTTCAGCCTGATGACCCTCGGCATGGCCACCATCGCCGGCACGGTGCTGGCGCTCTACGCAGGTTTTCTTGAGGGAGTGATCCCCGATCCGCTGGGCCATCTGCTCACTGCATCACTGATCTCGGCGCCGGCGGCAGTGATGATCTCGCGCTTGATGGTGCCCGAAACCGACGCCGGCACGAGCGCCGAACGGATCACCCTGCAGCCCGCCAACAGCAGCATGGAAGCGATCGCCCAGGGCACGCTCGAAGGACTGCGTCTGCTTGGCCATATCATCGGCCTGCTGGTGGTACTGGTGGCCCTGGTCAGCCTGTTCAATCAGCTCGTCGGCCTGCTGCCCGAGGTGGCGGATGAACCGCTCAGCCTGCAACGCCTGCTCGGGTGGATGATGGCGCCGCTGGCCTGGCTGATGGGTGTCCCCTGGTCGGAGGCGACCACCGCCGGCGCCCTGCTCGGCACCAAGACCGTGCTCAACGAACTGCTCGCTTACCTGCAGATGAGGGAGGTGGATCTGAGCGAGCACAGCCGCTTGATCATGACCTACGCCCTGTGCGGTTTCGCCAATTTCGGCAGCCTCGGTATCATGCTCGGCGGCCTTGGCGCCATGGTGCCGGAGCGTCGCGCCGAGATCGTCGCTCTGGGCATGAAGTCGATCGTCGCCGGCACCCTGGCCACACTACTGACCGGCACCGTGGCCGGGTTGGTGTGGTGAGCATCAATTGAAGAGAATTTATATAACGCAAAGGACGCAAAGTGATTTAATCAGGTGCAATCTGATTCAGGCCGACAATAATTCAACTCTATGGTGGGGCAGGGCCCCACTAATACCCCGTCGATAGCCTTCTCGATCTTTGCGCTTCATTGCGTGCTTTGCGTTATATTCTTCCCCTTGAATCACTCCAGGAGCACCCAATGAAAAGCCTGTGGAACGACAGCGAAGCCGCCCGTTGCGAAAGCGAACTCGACCTGCGCGTCTACAGCTCGCGTCTGCTGGGCTCCGATCCCTCGCTGGTACTCCATGGCGGCGGCAACACCTCGGTCAAGCTGATGCAGAACGACCTCTTCGGCGAAGCGGAGGAGATCCTCTTTGTGAAAGGCAGTGGCTGGGACCTGGCCACCATCGAGGCGCCGGGCTTCACCCCGGTGCGCATGGCCCATCTGCTGAGACTGGCACAGCTGGAGTCACTGCCGGACAGCGAGATGGTCAACCAATTGAAGACCCATCAGACCCGTGCCTCGGCCCCCACCGCCTCGGTGGAGGCGATCCTGCACGCGGTGCTGCCCTACCGCTATGTCGACCACACCCACGCCGACGCCATAGTCACCCTCACCAACACCGCCGACGGGGAGGCGCGCATCCGTGAACTCTACGGCGACCGGCTGGTGGTGATCCCCTACGTCATGCCCGGCTTCGACCTGGCGCGCACGGTGGCGGAGCGCTTTCCCCGCGAGGCCCACTCGGGCACCCTCGGTATGGTGCTGATGAACCACGGCCTCTTCACCTTCGGCGACACGGCGCAGGAGTCCTATGAACGCATGATCCGCCTGGTGGACGAGGCTGAGCGCTACCTCCAGGAAAAGGGTGCCTGGACCCTGGAGCCGACGGCCCGGGAGACCGGCATCGACTACCCGGCCCTGGCTGAATTACGCCGCAACATCAGCGATGTGGCCGGCTTTCCCGTGATCCTGGCGAGCCACCGCACGCCGACGGCGATGAGTTTCTGCCAACGCGAAGACCTGGAGACGATCTCCCAGCGCGGCCCCGCTACCCCCGACCATGTGATCCGCACCAAGCGCCTGCCCATGCTGGGCGCACAGGTGATCGACTATGTGGCGGCCTACCAGCACTACTTCGAGACCTATGCCCCCCAGGCACGCACACCGGTTGAGATGCTCGACCCGGCGCCCCGGGTGGTCCTCGACCCGACTCTGGGCATGCTGAGCGTCGGGCGCAGCAACCGCGAAGCCGGCATCGTTGCCGATATCTACGCTCACACCATGGAGATCATTCAACGGGCCGAGCGGCTCGGCGGCTGGCAGGCTCTGTCGGCCAGGGATATTTTCGAGGTGGAGTACTGGGAACTAGAACAGGCGAAGCTGCGCAAGCCCGGATCACCACCCCCCTTCCAGGGTGAAGTGGCGCTGGTCACCGGTGCCGCATCCGGCATCGGTCGCGCCTGTGCGGAATCGCTGTTGAAACGGGGTGCCGCAGTGGTGGGTCTCGATCTCGATCCGGCCATCGCCTACCTTCACGACGACAACGACGCTTTCCTCGGCATCGCCTGCGACGTCACCGATGCAACAGCGATTCAAGGCGCCCTGCAGCAGACCCTGCTCCGTTTCGGCGGACTTGACATGCTGGTGCTCAATGCCGGCATCTTCCCCGGCGGCTGCCCGGTGGCCGAGTTGGGCGACGAAGTCTGGCGTCGGGTCATGCAGGTCAACCTGGACGCCAACCTGCGACTACTGCGCGAGACTCACGCCTATCTCAAACTGGCCCCCAAAAGCGGTCGCGTGGTAGTCATCGGATCGAAGAACGTGACCGCACCGGGACAGGGCGCTGCCGCCTACTCCGCCGCCAAGGCGGCGCTGAATCAATTGGCACGGGTGACGGCCCTGGAGTGGGCGCCCGATGGTATCCGCATCAACAGCCTGCATCCCGACGCCGTCTTCGACACCGGCATCTGGACCGAGGAGGTTTTGGCCGCGCGCGCCGCCCACTACGGCATGACGGTGGAGGCCTACAAAAAACGCAACCTGCTACGCACCGAGATCACCAGCCACGACGTGGCGGAGCTGGTGTGTGAACTCTGCGATCGCCGCTTCGCCAAGACTACCGGCGCACAGATTCCGGTGGATGGGGGAAATGATCGGGTTATTTAATTTCCCGATTATCAAGTCTGCTTGACCATGAGAAGGTAGGCCTGTGAGTCGTGAAAAGGGGATGATAGTATTGAGTTTTGAGTTGTCAGAGCCACACCGACCTTCCCGGTCTCGAGTCTACTGTCCGATAAATAACTTGTGTCCGAACATGACTGGACCTTACCTTGAGCCATTCTCAGGGCACTGAAATCGAACTTATTTGTTGGTCAGGACTTCAGTAACGCTTTTTCGGCAAAGAATCAGGAAGCGATAATGGAAATATGCGTCGTGAGCAAAGCGTACCCATCCACTCAAAACTGCAGGAGGGCCCCCGATTCATATGGTTAAGTAAAGTGGGCAACCGGATTTCATCAAATAAAACCTACCCCACCGCCGTCTCGATCAGAATCGGCTCTTCCACCAAATCGACCCCCGGTAACTTGCAGGCCCGGATCGACTCCCACAGCAGGTTGATCGCCTGAGGTCTGGGGAAGCTCTTACGCCAGGCCAGGGCCACCCGGCGTTGTGACTCCTGGGCCTCCAGCGGCTTGGCCGTCAACAGATCCCAGGGCACATGATTCAGACCGACAGCCGTATCCGGCAATACAGTGACGCCGATGCCGCTGGCCACCATGTAGCGGATGGTCTCCAGCGAACCGCCTTCCAGGTTGCGCTGCAGGCCGCCGTCACTGATGTTCTTCTGCTGACAATCGGGACAGATGCGCAACACCTGGTCGCGAAAACAGTGCCCGTCACCCAGCACCGACTCCTGCTGCAGCTGTTCGGGGCGAATCCTGTCCTGATTCGCGAGGGGATGGGTCTTGGGCATGAGCACGGAGAATCCCTCGTCATAGAGTGGTCGGGTCTGAATCCCCGGTTCATCGAAAGGGTAGGAGATGATGATGACGTCCAGGTCACCCCGCTTGAGCTGATCGGAGAGGACCGAAGTGAAGTGCTCGCGGATGATCAGCGGCATGCCCTTGGCCCGCTTGGCCAGGATCGGCACCAGGTGAGGAAACAGGTAGGGGCCGACGGTGTAGATCGCACCCACCCGCAGGGGACCGGCCAGCTGATCCTTGCTCTGGCTCGCCAGTTCGCGAATGACGCCTGCCTCCTCCAGCACCCGCTGTGCCTGGGCCACGATACGCTCGCCGGCCGGCGTCAGGCTCACTTCGCCCTGGCCACGCTCGAACAGGCCGACGCCCAGCTCCTCTTCCAGCTTCTTCACCGCCACGCTGAGTGTGGGTTGGCTGACGAAACAGGACTCCGCCGCGTGGCCGAAATGGCGCTCGCGGGCAACGGCAACGATGTAGCGAAGTTCACTCAGTGTCATAAACCCTAGTGTAGACGACCTAATGAAAATCACTATCAATAGCGGAAAGTGTTAACACCTCGGCAAAAATCGTCTAAAAATGGTGAAAAACCTCCTAAGTTGAGGGCAAATCAGAAAAAAAGCGTGACTTTGGTTTTTTTACTTTCATTAAAACTGATCTAATATTACCTGAGACAAACAGAGCGGGCCTGCCGGCTCTTTTCCGCTGTCCAGTAAAGAGCGACCCGAAAGTTCGACATGTATCGCGTTATGCGCAGCAGTTCAGACAACCAGATTACAGTGCTCGGAAAGGTGCCGGAGAAAAATTTGAAGGTACTGCAACTGACGGACAGCCATCTCTACGCTGATCCCTCCCGCTGCCTCCTTGGTATCAACACCCTTGAGACCTTTGACCAGGTACTCGCACAGGCCCTGCACGAGCAGGGCACTCCCGATCTGCTGCTCGCCACCGGCGATCTGGTACACGACGCTTCCGACAGTGGATACAAACGCCTGCTGGGCCGCCTCAAGCTGACCGGTGTCCCGACCTATTGCCTGCCGGGAAATCACGATTTGCCACAGAAGATGAAGCAGATCCTGAACCAGGAGAACGTCCACACCCTGCCCAGCGTGCAGGCCCAGGGTTGGTCGCTGATCTTTCTCGACTCGACCATTCCGGGCAACGAAAACGGCAATCTCGACAAGCATGAGATGGAACTGCTGCAGCTGCTGCTCGAGGCCCATCCTGACAAGCACACCCTGATCTGCATGCATCACCACCCTTTACCCGTGGGCAGCCGCTGGATGGACACCATGGTATTGAAGAATCCCGATCAACTGTTCGGTCTTCTGCAGCACCATCCCCAGGTCAAGGCGCTCCTCTGCGGCCACATCCACCAGGAGTACGAGGGCGAATGCAACGGTGTGCGCCTGATCGGTACTCCGTCGACCTGTGTCCAGTTCATCTCCGGTCAGGACGACTTCGGTATCGATGCCTGTCCTCCCGGTTATCGTTGGCTCGATCTGCGGCCCGACGGTTCGATCGAGACCGGACTCGGCCTGCTGCCGGAAATTCCCTCCGGACTCGATCTGGCCTCGATGGGCTACTGAGCGCGAACCTCACTCTCTTCCTGCCACCACAAACCTTTTCCTTTACAGGCGTACCGGCACCTCGCCTGCGACTTGCATGCTCTGCGGCTCATGCTGAATACGCAGGGCCAACAGTTCAACACCCTGTTCCGCTACCTTGCGCAGGGTCTCGCCATAGGTCGGATCGATTTCGTCTGCCGGCTTGAAAAAACGCCCTTCGGGCCGGTTGAGGGCAAACACCATCACGCCTCGAAAACCCGCCTCGCAGGCATGACTCAACAGCTGAAGATGCTTGCGGCCGCGCTCGGTCACCGCATCGGGAAAGGCCAAGGCCTGATCCTGCCACAGAGTCACGTTTTTAACCTCGATCCAGGCATCCGACCGTCGTCCACTGCTGAGCAGCAGATCGAAGCGGGCCCGCTCCATACCTGCCGGGTCGTAGGTCACTTCACGGCGAATTTGCCGATAACCGCGCAGGCTCTTGACCAGCCCTTCACGAATCGCCTCTTCCACTACGGGATTGGTACGGCCGGTGTGCACACCGATCCAGCCCTGCCCCATATCGACCCGTTCAAGGGTCCAGGCCAACTTGCGACGGGGATTGTCACTGTAGCTGACCTGCGCGGGGGCACCCTCCTCCCAGCACCCTTGCATGCTGCCGGTATTGGGACAATGGGCGGTAATCCGTCGACCGTCGTCGAGCACCACATCGGCCAGGAAACGCTTGTAACGCTTCAGAATCCGACCTGTGAACAATGGAGGTAACTGCATGGGGACTTTGCATGGTGTCTGGTGGAGACATAAACTAGGGACTGTTAACACTATTTCAATAGGCTCTGCCGGAGCTGTTTTGAGTCCAGCAAGGCAGCATGAGTGATGAGCAGCCCCGCTACATGAGCGAATGATAACGCCGCCGGGCGCAAAAACAGCCCCAGTCTTTGCGGTTGCTCCTGAAACATGGCCTTTAGGACTAGTGTTGGCAGGCCCGAACAGAAGATCTCGATAATAAAACGTCCCTTCCCCGAGGACTGTAGATGAAACGACAGCTTTTTCACTTCGCCCTATGCGCCAGTCTGGCCACGCCCCTTTTGGCCCAGGAATCCTATTACCCCGGCTACGGCTACCACCCGGAAGAAAACTACGACGCCGACAACACCTCGCGTCAATTCAATTTCAATCCCGGTGACGTGATGAACGGCATGGGTAATCCCATGGGCAATTTTTTCGGCTCCTCCAACCGGCGCTACAACGACTACCCCAGCGGAGGCTATGCCCCACCGGCCTATCCCCCCGCTTACGGCTATCCCGCCTATCCTGGCTACCAGCCGGCCTATCCCGGCTATGGCTATCCAGCGCAGCCACCGGCCACTCCGGCATATCCGGCAACCGATGCAGCCCCTTCGGGTCAACCCAATCGGATGCCACCGGGTGCACAGCCCATGACGCAGCCCCCGGCCTATGGATCGGCGCCACCCGCGGCAGCGGACTATCAGCCTAGGTTCGCGAATCCGGGCCAAGCCGACCACTTTCGCTTCCGCCCGTTGGAGGAGACGGCTCCGCCCCCGGCGCAAGCGTCTCCACAGCAGAGGCTTCCCGAGCCGGCCGTCATTCCGCAACCGCCCGAGGCTGTACCACCCACCGCGGGCTATCGGGAACCGGAACCCCTGGCGCCGCTGACCTATCCCAAATCAAACAGCTACCCGGAACCCATGGCCCCTCTCACCTATCCCGAAGCGGAGGCAACGACGCCCGCGCCCCGGGTGGAGATGCGCGACACCAGGATACAGCAGGATCCCGGCCTGAAATTCAGGCCGTTGGACAAACCGGGATACTCTTCGGAATTGGGCGAGTAGACGACAGGAGCCAGCCGCTTCTCGGCAAGGCTCAGGCAACCGAGAACTGGGCAAAATCCTGGTAGTTGATGAATTCACAGGCGACGCCGCTCACCCGTGCGTCCGGTGGCCCCCTGCGCAGCCATTCACGCAGTGTCTCCACGGCTTCCTTGTCACCGCAGGCCACCACTTCTACACGGCCATCCATCAGGTTCCTGGCATAGCCCGTCAGACCCAGACGCTGGGCCTCGTTCCGGGTCGAAGCCCGGAAAAAGACGCCCTGTACCCGCCCCGCCACCAGGCAGCGGATACAGAGGGTCGGAGTGTCGTTGGTCTCATTCATCGGCCAATCTTATCACCAGCTTCTCGCCGGATCGCAAGGCCATCTCCTCGCCGGGGGTGAACCGGACGTCCAGGTGATAGGTGGCACCGTTGTCGGACCGGCTCACCGGATCGTAACCGAGCGACGCGATCTCGCCGTCCAGCCACACCCCTCGAATCCCCACCTGAACCTTGTCCCCGACCTTGAGGCGCACCAGGGTCCGATCGTCCACCTGGGCGCGCGCCAACATTCGCCTGTGATCGACCAGGGTCACCAGGGGCTGCGCCTGCAACCGGTTTACCACCGCTTCACCGGGTTGTACGTGCACCGCCACCACACGACCGTCGAAAGGGGCGTTGATGCGGCTGTAGTCCCGCTGCAGCCGAACCGCCGTCAGCTTGGCTTCGGCTTCACGCAACGCGGCATCCGACTTGGCCAGTTCGATTTCGGCCAGTTTGCGCTCGTGATCCGAGATCAGGGTACGGTCGAAGAGCTCCAGGGTGCGATCCAGCTCGCGTCGCGCTTCCTGGTTCAATTGCTGTGCCGCCTCCCGCAGCGACTCGGCAGCGGCCAGCTCAGACTGATAGGCGCGCGGATCGAGTTCCACCAACACCGCTCCCTGCACCACTTCGTCACCGGCCGCCACGTTGACCTTGCTGATCATGCCGTTGGCGGTCGTGCTCAGCGTCACCTGGGTACTCCATTCGCTGGTACCCGGCAGGTCCTGTGCGATCGAGGGAGCGTTCAGCAGCATCAGTCCGAGCAGGAGACTGGACTGGTATACGCGTGTGCCGGTTCGTGTCATGGTGTCGCCTCCGCTCCCTTCTCCAACAGATCGCCTGCCAGCGCCCTGAGACGGGCCTGTTGCAGCAGGATCTGGTATTTGTTTTTCGCTTTCTGCCACTGGATATCGGCGATCTGGGTCATGGAGTCGCCCAGATCGGTCTGCATATCGAGCTCATAGAGAGTCCGACTGCGGTCGAGATTGAGGTCCCGGTAGTCGGCCGTGACCTGCAGCTCCTCGGCTTCCAGATTCAGTCGGTCGAGCTCCAGCCAGATGTCGAGCACCTGCTGTCGGACCTGCAGTTCATAGGAGGCCAGTTCCGCCTCCTTCTGCTGCAGCAGTGCACGTTGCTCCGCCGTCAGGGCATCGTTTCTGCTGCCACTGTAGAGCGGCAGTTCGAACACCAGCGCCGCCGTCAGTGGATTTCGCCCCCCCAGCTCGCGCTCGTAGGTCGCCGCCTCCAACTCACCGCGCAGTACCGGGTTGTCGGCCGCTTCACTGGCCAGCAGCTGCTTGCGTGCCGCCTCCACTTCGGACCGCAGGCTGCGCAGTCGCGGATTCTCCTGCAATGCCCGTTCGACCCAGTTCTCCACGTTCGATGTCATGGCTACCGCATCCAGCTCCGGAGTGGCGAGGTCGGCCGGCAGGTCGTTGGGACGATTCAGGCTGATGGCCAACTGTGAGCGTGTGATCCGCTGCTGATTACGGCTGCTGGTCATGCGGCGGCGGGCCTGCTGGAACTGACTCTCCAGCTCGAGGACCTCGATATCGGACGACTTGCCGAGTTCCTGCCTGTTGGCCGCCCGGTCGTACCGGATGTACGCAATGGCCAGGGCCTCGTTATCGCGAGCATATTTCAGATCGGCCAACAGCACGCCGTAAAAGCGTTCCATGACATCCAGCCGGCGCTGTTGGCGCACCTCCTGCAGCCGCCACTGACGGGAGTCGAGGGCTGCCTCGGCGGCCTCCTCCGCACGGGCTGTGCGGCCGAAATCGTAGAGCTGCTTGCTCAGATTGAGCCGGGCCAGACTGTCGTTGTGGGTCTGGTAGTAGGCAATCTCGGAGGGATCCACGGCACGCAGTTCGGCGGTAAAACCGAGTTCGAAATCATTACTGGCTCCTGCCTGACGATAACGGGCACGGGCCTGCTCCAATGCCGCATCGGCGAGCAGTCGGTCGGGATGGGCCTGATCGGCAATGGTCAGGGCCTGTTGCAGGGTCAAGGGGGAAGGCAGCGGGGCTTGCTCAGCGGCAGCCGCAGCGAGCGACATAATCCCGACCATCAAGGTCAATCCGGCAGCAAAGGTCCTCCGGGACCAGGCTCTCTCCATCACGGCTGTTTGAGTTCCTTTCGCTTCTGTCGCTTATAGCGGGAGAAATTGGTCTCTTTGTAGTGGCCGTCCACCACGAACTCACCCAGCCAGAGGAACTCCTCGGCATCGTTGGTGGCGCCGGTGAAGCGGGTGACCATGTTGCCATCCAGGTCGAAGAAACCGAACACCGGCGTGGCCCGCACCTTGTGTTGCTTGAAGGCGAAATCCTTCTCCTTCATGGCCTGGCCTTTGAAATCGGTGATCTCGACATCGCCTTCGATGTCGACGCTGTAGATCAGAAAATGCTCTTTGAAGTAGTCCTGCACCTCGACCTGGTTCAGCACACGGGTCTTCATGCGATGGCAAAAAGGACACTCGTCCATCTCGAACATGATCAGAATGCCCGCTTTACCCTCGTCCCTGGCCATCTGGAGCTCCTCACTGAAGTTGCCCAGCGACTGATCGAAGAAATAGCTTCCCGGGTCGCGTGTCGCCCCGTGGAGGTTGGCAAAACCGATCAACAACAACGGCCACAGCCAGCGAAGAGTGTTCGGCATGAGATTCTCCCTATTGCCCTTTATTGATGAAGGCTTCCAGGTCCTCCAGAGTCACCGGCCCCACCTGACGGGCGGCCAACTCCCCCTGAGGATCGATCAGATATGAGGTCGGCAGACCGGGGACTCGGCCCAGTTCA
The DNA here is from genome assembly GCA_037384425.1 of Candidatus Thiodiazotropha sp. Classification (GTDB taxonomy): domain Bacteria; phylum Pseudomonadota; class Gammaproteobacteria; order Chromatiales; family Chromatiaceae; genus Thiodiazotropha. The sequence continues at coordinate 76,904 of JARROA010000022.1, forward strand.
GTGCTGGCGGCCGGTTCCATCACCAAAATCGGATAGCTGAGGAACTGCTCCTCGACAAATTTCTGCAGCCGCTCCTTCTTGATCCTCTCCATGGCCACACCCAGGACGACGGCATCCTTGTCCTTGTGGTTGGAGTGGAAGACCTCGAGCTCCGGCAGCTCTTCACGACAGGGCGGACACCAGGTGGCCCAGTAGTTGACCAGCACCCATTTACCCCGGTAGTCCGAGAGGCGGTAGGTCTTGCCGTCGAGACCCTCCAGTTCAAAATCGACCGGCTCGGCATGGGCCAGCAGAGGCAGTCCACAGATGCCGATCAGCAAAAGGCGGCGGAAGAGACTCCGTGAGAGCATGTAAGAACTCCGAATTTTCCTAGTAGATCAAACAGTAAGACGACATACAGATCGCCATGTGACGTTGAATCTGACCCCCATTCTCTGGTGAAATTCAATTTAGTGCAATTCAGGGAAACCTTAACAAAAGAGCGCTAACGAGATGGCGCAAGTACAGCCGGATGTTATAGTTGCCCGATGGGTATTTTGCAGGAACCCGCTGCCCTAGGGCCGTTGACACGAATCCAACCGCAGCTGTTGAGCCTGCAAGGCGTAAGCCGAGGGACTGGGACTAATTTTTACCCATTGGCGTTATTATTCGCTGATATAGAATGACACTTCGCTCATTTTGCCTTGCCGGGCAAAAAGTCCGCTAGAGCCTATTGGAGTTGGTGTTTACAGACCCGAGCATGTTTGACTTTTTCTCCCATCGACAGAGTCCCAACAAAGCGGCGATCTTCTTCGTCCCGTCGCTCGATCCGTTCGAAAACCCCCTGGTCGAGACCAATCCGGCAACGCTGCGCCAGTGGGCCACTGCGCTGCCCTTCGCCAATCCCGACCAACTCTGCGAAGCAGTTCTCACCAGTCTGGTACGCCTCAATCGTTTTCCTGCCGCAGTGCGCAAGCGGGATGAGTTGATGGAAGTCTACCGCACCCCCGTGCTACGTCTGCTGCACGGCAGCGCAGCACGCAAAGGCTCGGCCTCACTCCACGCCCTGCGGCGGGTGATGCTGGAGATGGCCTATGGTTACAGCCATATAGCGAACGATTGTCTCAGCATCAAGGCCAACAGGAAGAATCTGGACCGGCTCAACCTCGCCATCTACTACGCCATCAAATTCTATCTCCAGGAGTACCTCTACGCCTGCGAGGAGTTTGATTGCCGGGCCCAGCATACCTATCGGGAGATCTCTCGCCTGCGCACCTTTGCCGAGGAACAGAAGATCAATCGCATGCCTGTCGACGAGGGGGACCACCCAGGCGTCGAGCGCAGTATCGAACAACAGTACAACCGTTTTCTTCTGTTGCGTCTACTCGACCCCTGCCACTTGCAGGAGGGCGAGCCGCGCATCTGCTTCGAGTACCTGGACACGGTTGCCAGCGCTGCCCAATGTACGCCGCCTGGACGGGACATCGACCGCTCAGGTCACTATGTGGTCGATCGACTCGGCGAGGTGCCGCCCAGCCTCTTCGAACCGGACGGTCTGGATAACCTGGCGCAACCCCGCTTCACGCTCTTCAACCTGAACCCGGTCAGCCAACAGATACACCAGTTGCTGCGCAGCCTGGAGCGCTCCGAAGATCAGAGTCCGATCGCCATGTCCAGGTTGACGACCCAGGAGGTCACTAACCTGTTGGCGCGCATGCTCAAATCCTGGCATATCCGCCCGCAACGGGACAGTGAACGCCACTCTACCTCAGGGCAGGTCAGCCTGTGGACGGGCTTGCAGAACATCTATAGCTATCTGACCCGGGATGAGCGCCAGGTCACAGAGGAAGATGCTGAGGAGAACAGTGAAATCACCCTGACCCAGGCCCAGTCCATACAAACCCTGAGCCAGGACCCCACAAAACCGCAGCTGATCGCCCACCGCTTCAACCAGAGCCGTTCCGGTGTCGCACTTCACCTGACAATCAACCCGAACGCGCCTTCCATGGTGGGGGAGCTTGTACTGATCAGCCTGGAGGCGGGTTCAGGGCTCAGCGAATGGAAAATCGGCATCGTCAAGCGGGCCCTCAACCGGCAGGCAGGGACACTCGAGATCGGCGTTCAGTTCATACAGGGTCGCATCGTCCCGGTCAGCCTGCAATCCACCCGCCGCACGACGAATATGGTAGAGGACGAAACGACGGAACAACCGACCTACGCCGGTTTATATATCGACCAGGGACACACTCACCGCAGCTCCCTGATCGTACCCAAACACTTCTTCGTACTGGGCCAGGAGTACCGGGTGGAAGAGATGATACCCACCCCGACCATCACCCCTCTGCAGCTGCTCGAAAGCACCACCCATTTCGAGCGCTACCGGATCAAACCGGTGTGAGCGACAGTCACCGCTCACTCAGCAGGCTCGCCAGCGGCTGATCCAGATTCGCCTCCAGGTCCTCCTCCAGACGCGCCATGAGCAGGCGCAAGGCCGCCGGCTCCTCGCTCACCGCCTGTGGGGATGGCAGCACATAAGGGGCCGAACGGTAGAGTTCAAACAAGCTCACTTCGCCCAGATCCCGCGCCAGTAACCAACCCTTGTCTTCAGCCCGGGTCACCATGCGGGCTTGCTGCAGATCCAGCAATGCCAGTTCGATCTCCTCGTCATTGGACCGGGGCATCCGCCTGACCAGCTCCCTGATGCTCAGCGAGTTCCCATCGTGCTGCGCCCCCCTCAGCACCCGCAACAGACGCAGCACCAGCAGGAAGGCCTCGCCCCACTCCTCCCGCGATTCACGCCAATCCTCCCGATAGATACTCAGACAGTAGGTGAACTCCGCACCCAACAGGGTCACCAACCAGGAGAGATAGATCCAGATGAGGAAGATCGGTACCGCCGCCAGAGCGCCGTAGATGGTCTCGTAGGTGGGAAATGCGGTGACGTAGAGGGCAAAGCCCCGCTTCGCCAACTCGAACAGCAGCGCTGCCAACACCCCGCCGGCCAGCGCATGCCTCAACGGTACGTTGCGATTCGGCACCAGGGCGTAGAGCAGGGTGAAGGCCAGGGCGGAGATCAGCACCGGCATCAGGCTGAGCATCCGGGTCCGCACCAGCATCACCGTCTCACCATCGCTGAACAGCGGAATGGAGACCAGATAGGAGGTGACGCCGACGCTGAAGGCGATCAGGATCGGCCCCAGTGAGAGGATCGCCCAGTAGACCGTGAACTTGGCCACCGGCGAACGCTTGCGGCGTACATGCCAGATGGTGTTGAAGGCCTTATCGATATTGCTCATCAGCATCAAGGCGACGATGATCAGAAAGGCGAATCCAACTCCGGTCAGCTTGCCCGCCTTCTGACTGAAATTGCGCAGGTGCTGCTGTACTGCCTCCCCCGCCGCCGGTACGAAATTCTGAAACAGGAAATCCTCCACCTGCTGGCTCATGCGGTCCGAGGCGGGAAACACGGAGAACAGCGCCAGCATCACCGTCATCAACGGCACCAGCGAGAGCAGGGTGGTATAGGTCAGCGCGGCCACGTGCTGTACACCGGCATCCTGGTTGAAATGGTGCAGCAGCAGACGAGCGAAGGGCCCCAGATGACGCAGGGGTGAGCGGCCTGTCGGCTGATCGGGCGCCTCGTTCATGCTTCACTCTCCCTCCCTTGTGCGGCATCGGATGGCTAGCAATATAGCGCAAAGCCCCCGGAACCAGTGACAGAAAATTGCCATCGCCAAGCCATGATGCCGCTCCCACTCGCTGCCGATCCGGCCATCGACTTGACGGATTTGGACGATTGTCCTAGTGTTTAGGACAATTGACCTAACAACCCGTCTCCCGCATCCACCGACGCGGTTTGAGACTCCACTACCGATACCCGCCCGGACATGACAACCCCATCCACACGCGAACAGATCATCGAAGCCGCCGATCAACTGTTCTATCAACAGGGCTTCGACCATACGTCATTCGCCCACATCGCCGAGGCGGTGAACATTTCGCGGGGCAATTTCTATTACCACTTCAAGACCAAGGACGAGATCCTCGATGCGGTCATCAACCGGCGTCTGGCCAACACTCGGGCCATGCTGGAGCAATGGGAGATCGACGGCGCGACTGCGGCCGAGCGCATCCGCAGCTTCATCGATATCCTGATCATGAACAGATCGAAGATAAAACGATACGGCTGTCCGGTAGGCAGCTTGTGTACCGAACTGGCCAAACTCGGCCATCCCTCTCAAAGCGAGGCCAACCGTCTGTTCACCCTGTTCCGGGTTTGGTTGAGGCGGCAGTTCGAGCATCTGGGCAGGAAACAGGACGCCGATGAACTGGCGATGCATCTGTTGGCGCTGAGTCAAGGCATAGCGACCCTGGCCAGCGCATTCAACGATGAAAAATTCATCAAGCAGGAGGTCAGCCGACTCCATGCATGGCTCAGCCCATACGCCGGGAACACTCATAACACGCGCTGAAACAGCATGCCTGCTTCTCTCTGGACTGCAACGGTCACTTTTACTCAACACCAAAGGAGGCGTGTAGACATGTTCGTCGTACTACTGAGGTTTTCCACCAACAGACAGCTGGCCGGCCAACACATGGATGGCCACAACGCATGGGTTCAGCGTGGACTCGATGAAGGTGTTTTTTTGTTGGTCGGGAGCCTTCAGCAGGGACTGGGAGGCGGCATCCTGGCCAACAACACGAGTCGTGAGGAGTTGCAGCAACGTATCGCCGCGGACCCCTTCGTCACTGAAAACGTGGTCACGGCGGAAATCCTGGAGCTGACACCCAACAAAACTGATGCCCGCCTGGCGTTTCTGCTCGAACGGAACCAGTAAGCCCAATACAGGAGGTGGTGATGAGCGAAACCATGACAGGACCTGATGGCAAACCCCGCTGCCGTTGGTGCGCGTCCGCGCCCGAGTTTATCCACTACCATGACCATGAATGGGGTTTTCCGGTCGCTGACGACAGACGGCTGTTTGAAAAACTCTGCCTGGAAGGGTTTCAGTCCGGATTGAGCTGGCGCACCATCCTGGCCAAGCGCGAAAACTTCCGTGCCGCATTCCACGATTTCGACTTCAACAAGATCGCCTACTTTGACCAAAGTGATGTCGAGCGATTGCTCAACGACAAAGGCATCGTCCGCCATCGCGGCAAGATCGAGGCAGTCATCAACAATGCCCGGCGAGCGCAGGAGCTTGCCGCTCAGAAGGGCTCTTTGGCCACCTTTTTCTGGCGTTACGAAGCATCCGGGGGCCAGCGGAGCGAGCCCCAGACCGTCTCCACATCGGAGGCCTCGATCGCCCTCTCGAAAGCCTTGAAAAAGATGGGCTGGAAGTTCGTCGGCCCGACCACCGTGTATGCCTTTCTGCAAGCCATGGGCCTGGTCAACGACCATGTCGAGCAGTGCGTGATCAGGCAACGCGTGCAGCGGGCGAGAGCACAATTCAAACTCCCGCGCTGACCGCACAGCCCGCATGCCGTCATAAACCTCGAGGGCATGGATGGTGGCATCTGCCCGAGCCGGCCCATCGGCTTTCTGGAGCAAATCAGGGGGGATGGTTACAATGGCGCCACATTCACAGGAGGCAACCGATGAGCGTCGAGATCTATCACAACCCCCGCTGCAGCAAGTCGCGACAAACCCTGCAGCTGCTGCAGGAGCAGGGCGTGGAGCCCGAAGTGGTGGAGTATCTAAAGACCCCACCCGACAAGGTCACCCTCGAGCGCATTCTCAAGATGCTGGGCCTGGAGCCGCGTCAGCTGATGCGCACCAAGGAGAAGGAGTACAAGGAGCAAGGGCTCGACGACCCGAACCTCAGCCGCGATCAACTGATCGATGCCATGATCGCCACCCCCAAGCTGATCGAACGTCCGATCGTGATCAAGAACGGCAAGGCGGCACTCGGACGACCGCCGGAGAAGGTGTTGGAGATTCTTTGATATGGGTGAAATCCTGATCCTCTACTATACCCGCCACGGCGCCACCGCCGAGATGGCGCGTCAGATCGCCCGCGGGGTCGAGGAGGTTGACAGCATGCAGGCCAGACTGCGTACGGTACCGGCCGTCTCCACCGTCTGCGAAGCCAGCGAGTCGGACATCCCGGAGAGCGGGGCGCCCTATGTCAGCGAGCAGGATCTCGAGCAGTGCGACGGCCTGATGCTGGGCAGTCCCACCCGTTTCGGCAACATGGCGGCGCCGATGAAATATTTCCTCGACACCACCAGCCGGCTGTGGATGAGCGGCGCCCTGATCGGCAAGCCGGCCGGGGTCTTCACCTCCACCTCCAGCCTCCATGGCGGCCAGGAGAGCACCCTGCTGTCGATGATCACCATGGCATGCTGATCACGGGGGTGCCCTACAGCGAGACCACCCTGCTGCACACCCGCAGCGGCGGCACTCCCTACGGCGCCAGCCACCTGGCCGGCAGCGACAGCAAACTTCCCCTCAGCGACGAGGAGAAGCGGATCTGCCGCTCCCAGGGACGCCACCTGGCAGAGATCACGCAGCGGTTGCGCCACTAGGAGCCGCTTGCGCCATGCCCCAGCAGCTGTCCCTCGGCCTCTCAATCCGCCCCAGTGTCGATTTCGCCAGCTTCATCGTCGGCCGCAATGGCGAGGCGGTCTCCCGCCTGCGCACGCCACAGGACCCGTTCGTCTACCTCTGGGGCGAATCGGGCAGCGGCAAGAGCCATCTACTGCAGGCGGCCTGCCTGCAGGCCCATCGCGAGGAGCGACTGCCGGCCTATCTGCCGTTGAAATCGGAACGGGAGATCGATCCCGAAATGTTGCAGGGATTGGAGGGTTACGCCCTGGTCTGTCTGGACGATCTGGAGCGCATCGCAGGAGAGGCGGCGTGGGAGCGCGCCATCTTCAACCTCTTCAACCTGCTGCGGGAGAACGGCGGACAGCTGCTGGTGGCCGCCGACCGCCCCCCTGCCAGTCTGCCCATCGCGCTCCCCGACCTGGCCTCCCGGCTGACCTGGGGCCCCTGCTATCACCTGCAGCCGCTGGACGACGAAGAACGCCTGGAGCTGCTGCTACGCAGCGCCGAACGCAGGGGCATGAGCATGAGCGTGGAGACGGCGAGCTTCCTGCTCCAGCGCACGCCGCGGGACATCCACTTCCTGAGCCTGCTGATGGACCGTCTCGACACCGCCTCGCTGGCCGCACAGCGGCGCCTGACCATACCTTTTGTACGTGAAATCCTGAATATCTGAGGATTTATAATCGATTCATGAATGAGGGTGACGACGCGCACGCCTCTAAGCGACACTACAAGGAGTTGTGATGACCACGACCCAAGAGACGATTCAACAGAAACTGCAGCAGGCCTTCTCCCCCATCCATCTCGAGGTGATCAACGAGAGCCATATGCACAGTGTGCCGGAGGGCAGCGAATCCCACTTCAAGGTGGTGGTGGTGAGCGACGCCTTCGAGGGCGAGAAGCTGATTGCCCGTCACCGCCAAGTCAATCGGGTACTGAGCGAGGAGCTGGCCGGCGGCATCCATGCCCTGGCCCTGCACACACTGACCCCGGACGACTGGTTCAACCGGGGTGGTACGGTGACCGATTCGCCGCCCTGCCTGGGAGGCTCGAAACAGGGCTGAGGTGATGAATCTCTCCTGGCTGCCCGCCTTTCTGCGCCCTCTGCGGCGATCCACGGCGCAGCAACAGCAGGTGGACCGGGAGACCCGCCAGCTGGCGCTCTACCATTTTCCCCTGTGCGGTTACTGCCTGCGGGTGCGCCGGGCCATCTGGCGTCTCAATCTGCACATCGAATTGCGCAATGCAGCGGACGAGGCCCGCTGGCGCCATGAGCTGCGTGATGGGGGCGGCAGGCTTCAGGTACCCTGCCTGCAGATCCGCCACCCCGACCGTACGGAGTGGCTCTACGAGTCGGACGACATCATCAACTATCTTCGGGTTCGTTTCGCCGACTGATCTCGATCCGTCCGGCAGCGTGATCGGCAGCTTCAGGACCGCCCATCAGTCCCGCTGCAAGACCACGCTCACTTGGAGCTGATTGCCGTTGCGCCAGAGGCTCAGGCTGGTCTGATCGCCGACCCTGAAATCGTCGAGCCGTCCCAGCAGTTCGTTGACCGTGGTTACCGGGCGGCCTCCGATCTTCTGGATCACGTCGCCGGCAATGACATCACCGTTGGCGTCCACCCGGGTTCCCTGCAGTCCGGCCGCCTCCGCCGCCGAACCCGGTGCGACGCGCAATACCACCACACCTTCGATACCGAGTTCGTGCAGGATCACCCGGTTGATATCCTGGTCGATCGATATCCCCAGCGATGGGCGTAGGTAGCGTCCGCTGGCGATCAGCTCCGGCACCACCCGGTTGACCGTATCCACCGGCACCGCGAAGCCGATTCCGGCATAGGCCCCGGAGGGACTGTAGATCGCCGTGTTGATGCCGATCAGCCGTCCCGCGCTGTCGAGCAGGGGCCCGCCCGAATTACCCGGGTTGATGGCGGCGTCGGTCTGGATCAGGTGGTCGATGGCAACCCCGCCGCGCCCCTCCGACAGGGTACGGTCGAGGGCGGAGACCACCCCGGTGGTGAGGGTGTAGTCGAGGCCGAAAGGGTTGCCGATGGCGAACACCTTCTGTCCCACCTTGAGATCGGCGCTGCTGCCGACGGGCACCGGCGGCGGGCGGTCGATGGGGACCCGGATACGCAGCACCGCCAGGTCGTGATCGGGGCTGCTGCCGATCAGCACCGCGCGATAGCTGCGGCCGTCGTTCAGCCGCACATTGGCCTCGGCGGCGTCGGCGATCACATGATGGTTGGTCACCACGTGGCCCAGATCATCCCAGATGAACCCCGAGCCGGTGCCCTGGGGTACGCTGAAGATATCCCGGGTCCAGGGATCGAGCAGCCGCTGTACCGTGGTGATGTATACCACTGCGGGACTGGCCCGCTGGAAGATTTCGACCGTGGTCTGCTCGTCCGCCGCCAGATCGCCCCGCGGCGTCACCGCTCGCGGTTCGGTGGTGAGACCGATGATCCAGTGCTCCAGCAGGGGCAGGAAGGTCCAGGCCAGCACCAACAGCAGCAGGCCGATGAAGATGGCCTGGATGCGGCGCAGAGTGGGGTCAACCATGATACCGCCAACCTTTGTCGCTCACCCCCGTACCCACGTCAATGCCCCGTCACCACTCATCCGTGTTGTTTGAAATAGTCCCGGGTCAGGGCGAACACCACCGGGCTCAACAGCAGCAGGGCGATGAGGTTGGGGATCGCCATCAGGGCGTTGAGGGTGTCCGACACCAGCCAGACGAAGTTGAGGGAGTCCTGGGCCATCGCGCCCACTGGTATCATTACCACCCAGAGCACACGGAAGGGCACGATCGACCTGACCCCGAAGAGATACTCCACACAGCGTTCTCCATACACACTCCAGCCCAGGATGGTGGTGAAGGCGAACACCGCCAGCCCCAGGGAGACTACGTGCTGCCCGATCCCGGGCAGGGCCTGTTCGAAGGCCATGGAGGAGAGGGCCGCACCCGTCTCGCCGCTGGTCCAGGCGCCGGTGACCACGATGGCCAGGCCGGTGATGGAGCAGACCACCAGGGTATCGATGAAGGTGCCGAGCATGGCCACCGTACCCTGTCGCACCGGGTTGTCGGTGGCCGCTGCGGCATGGGCTATGGGGGCGCTGCCGAGGCCCGCTTCGTTAGAGAAGATGCCGCGGGCCACGCCGTAGCGGATGGCGGCCCAGATAGCCGCGCCGGCGAAGCCGCCGGTAGCCGCTGTAGGGGTGAAGGCCTGTTTGACGATTTCCACCACCGCGCCGGGGATGGCGCCCGCATGCAGGACCAGCACCACCAGTCCTGCCAACAGATAGGCGATGGCCATGAAGGGGACCAGCTTGCCCGCCACCTCGGCGATGCGACGGATACCGCCGATCAGCACCAGGGCCGCCAGCACCGCCATCACCAGGCCGGTGATCCAGGGCGCAATCTGCAGACCGCCATTCTCCGACAGCGCATGGGCCACCGAGTTGGCCTGCACCGTATTGCCGATACCGAAGCCGGCCAGGGCGCCGAAGACAGCGAAGAGACCGCCGAGCCAGGCCCAGTTCGCACCCAACCCGTTCTTGATGTAGTACATGGGGCCACCTACGTGGTTGCCGTTCTCGTCCACTTCGCGGAAGCGCACCGCCAGCACCGCCTCGGCATACTTGGTCGCCATGCCGACCAGGGCGGTGCACCACATCCAGAACAGGGCGCCGGGCCCGCCGAGGGCGATGGCGGTTGCCACGCCGGCGATGTTGCCGGTACCGATGGTGGCCGAAAGGGAGGTCATCAGCGCGTTGAAGGGGCTGATCTCGCCCTCACCCAACCCCTCGCGTCCGCGCCAGAGCATGCGGAAACCGTAACCGAGCCGCGCCAGCGGCATCAGCTTGAGGCCGATCATGAGAATCAGGCCGGTGCCCAGAATCAGCACCAGCATCAGCGGCCCCCAGACGATACCGTTGAGGCCCTTGACCAGATCTGTAATGCTCTCCACCCTGCTCCCCCCTTTGTTCGTATCTGCACAGTGGAGCCGGCTGCCACCGGCTTGAAACCACACTATACACAACTCGCCCTGAGGCCCAAACCGGCTCACCCGGCGGTTTCCGGCCCCCTGTCGGGGTTTCGCCAAGGCCGCACCAAAATGGCGCTTCTCCCTTGAGAAAGCGGTGTCCACGGACTAATCTGTGACGAACCGGGACTAAGATCAGGTAATAACGACATGTCAGTCTGCAAGGATCTCAAGGGCTATGCCAGGCGTCACGAATGGATGGCGGATTTCTTCTCTCTGCTGGCCATCCTGCTGCTCTTCGGCTCCCTCTATCTGGGCGCGCTCTACTACAGTCCTGTGTTGATCTGGATGCAGACCGATACCATCCTGCACGTACCGGCGGTGATGGCGCTGCTGCTGCTCGACGTATTCCTGATCTTCCTGTTTCTGAGCATCGGCTCGGCCCGCTACGGCGATGAGGCTGAGAGCTGCTTCCACACCTTCCGCGGCCGTCGCGCCGGCAGCGGCTCGATCGGCATCATGTTCAACAACTGGCTGCACCATATCGAGCAGGTCGGACGCAGGCACCGTTAACTGCCGGTTGCCTCGACCACCCCCCCTCAGAGACAATCCTCTGCTATGTCGTTGTTTGTCCGCTTGCTGACCCTGCTGCTCGGTGCCTGGCTCACCGGTTGCGTCTCCCTTGCCACCGATCGTCTGGCCAACAACCTGTCGCAGGCCATGCTCAACCAGACCGACCCCGAGATCGTGCGCAGCGGCGCTCCCGCCTACCTTTTGCTGCTCGACTCCCTGATCGCTCAGAATCCGGACGATCAGGGACTGCTCTACGCCGGCGCCCGCCTCTACGGCGCCTATGCCGGCGGCCTGGTCAATGATCCCCAGCGCCAGCAGCGGCTCACCGACAAGGCGCTGGAATACGCCCGCCGCGGACTCTGTCCGGAAACCCCCGGGTTCTGCCGCACCATGGGCGAACCCTTCGAGACCTTCGCCCTGGCCCTGGCGGAGGTCGACGAGGGCGAGATCGAGGGCGTCTACCTCTACGCCACCAGCTGGGCAGGCTGGATCCAGGCCCACTCCGAGGCCTGGAGCGCCGTCGCCGACCTGCCCAAGGCGGAGGCGATGCTGCAGTGGGTGACGGCCCGGGACCCGGCCTACGACAACGGCCGCGCCCAGCTCTACCTGGGAGTGATCGGCAGCCAGGTGCCCCCCACCCTGGGCGGCAAACCGGAGGTGGGGCGCCAGCACTTCGAGGCCGCGATCGCCTTTTCCCATGGCCGCGACCTGATGGCGAAAGTAGAATATGCCCGTCACTATGCCCGGCTGGTGTTCGATCAGCCGTTGCACGATCGACTGCTCAACGAGGTGCTGGAGGCCGATCCGGTCGCCAACGGCCTCACGCTCAGCAACATCATGGCCCAGCAGCAGGCCAAAAAACTGCTGCAGGATGACTACTTCTAAGGACCCGACCGACATGCTTGCCCGTTTCGCCGCCCTCCTCCTGTTCTACCTCATCGTCCTGCCCCTGCCGGCCGCCACCACGCTGAAGATCGCCACCATCGCCCCCGACGGCACCAGCTGGATGAAACAGATGCGGGCCGCCGCCAAGCAGATCGAGCAAGGTACTGAGGGACGGGTCAAACTGCGCTTCTACCCCGGTGGCGTGATGGGCAACGACAACAGCGTGCTGCGCAAGATCCGCGTCGGCCAGCTGCACGGCGGCGCCATCACCGGCGGCGGACTCAGCGCGATCTATGCCGACGCCCAGATCTACACCCTGCCGTTCCAGTTCCGCAATCTGCAGGAGGTGGACGCGGTGCGCCGTGTGATGGATCCGGAGATCATCGAGGGACTGCATAAGGCGGGCTATGTCAGCTTCGGCCTCAGCGAGGGCGGTTTCGCCTACCTGCTCTCCAACGCCCCAGTGAAGACCACCGACGACATGCGTGGCCTGAAGATCTGGATCCCCGAGGGGGACGAGATCAACGCCAGGATGTTCGAGGCCCTGGGCATCTCACCCATCCCCCTGCCCATGACCGATGTCATGACCGGCCTGCAGACCGGCCTCATCGACACCATCGCCAGCTCCCCCATCGGCGCCATCGCCCTGCAGTGGCATACGCGGGTGAAATACCTGACCCAGGTACCACTGGCATACCTCTACGCCACCCTGGTGATCACGGAGAAGGCCCTGGCAAAACTGGATCAAGCAGACCGGGAGCTGGTCACGCGGGTGCTGCAGGAGACCTTTTCAGGGCTCGACGCACAAAACCGGCAGGACAACCGCCAGGCCCTGGAGGCTTTACAAGGCCAGGGCATCGACTTCGTGGAGCCCAGCATGACCCAGCGACAGGAGTGGGAGAAGCATGCCAACACCATGCTGCAAAGCCTCTCCTCCCAGGGGCTGTTCGACGCCGCCATGCTCAAGCAGATGCAGCAACTGATCCAGTCCGCGCGCAGCACCAGCTCCCATCCCTGAACCCCACCGTCATGGCGTCACGATGAAACGCCATAGGCTGTAGGCGAGAAACGCCATCGACACCAGGGCGCCGGTCAGCGGCAGCCAGTCGGGCAGCGGCTTTACCCCCGTCGGCGGCGCCTGTTGCCGATGGATCCTCAGCAGGGCCAGATTCATCAGACTGAAGACCAGCAGCACGATGAAGCTGGTCAGCTTTGCCAGTACCTCCAGCGGCTGCCAGAGGGCGAACAGCAGTACCAGTGCGACCACGACCAGGGTGGCGAAATCCGGCGTGCGTCGTCGCGCATCGATATGCGCCAGTCCCGGCCAGAGCCAACCCAGGCGGGCGAGACCGAACAGCATGCGCGAGGCCATGATCATCTGTACCAGCGCCCCGTTCACCACCGCCACCAGGGAGATGGCGCTGATCAGCCAGGGCTCCCTGCCGGTGGCGGCCTGATAGATCAGGGCCAGTGGCGCGTCGCTCGCCGCCAGTGCGGCGGGCGGCAGATTGAGAATCGCGGTCAGCGCCACCAGCACGTAGATCACCAGGGTGGCAAGCAGCGTCAGCACGATGGCCAACGGCAGCGTCCGCCGGGGCTCCACCACCTCCTCGGCGATATTGACCATATCCTCGAAGCCGATGAAGGCGTAGAAGGCCAGCAGCGCACCCAGCAGGATACCACCCCAGGCCGTCGCTTCGGTGGGTGGCGCCAAAACCGGCCAGTCGACGTCCGGCGAGAACAGGGCTTCGCGGCCGACCCAGATCACGATCAGCAGGGCCAGCACCTCCAGCAGGGTGAAGAGGGCCGCCACCCGTATCGAAGTCTCGATCCCCAGATAGGCTATTCCGCCCAGTAGCAGGGGCACGCCCAACAGCACCAGCCAGTCGGGCAGATCCACGAAGATGGCCAGGTAGCCGACCGCACCGCGGATGATCCCCGCCGAGGAGACCACCCCCATGGCCACGATCAACAGGCCGAGCAGGGCGGAGAGCCTGGGTATGCCGAATGCGCGATGCATGTAGAGCGCTTCGCCGGCGCTGAGCGGGTAACGGCTGGACAGTTCGCCATAGCTGAAGGCGGTGAAAGCGACCAGCAGGGCGGCCAATAGAAAGGCCAGCGGCGCCTGCATGCCGGCCACCCCGGCGATCTTGCCCACCAGCACGAAGATGCCGGCGCCGATGGTGTTGCCGAGACCATAGAGAAACAGGCCGGTCACGCCGACGCTGCGTCTCAAGCCGGTTTCTGTCACACTCTGCATCACGCCACCCGCGCATCTGACAGGAAAGGTTTCGATGTCCCCTAACAATCTGTTTAAACCCGATCAGGCTGAAGAACAAGGTGAACGCTTCGATACCTTGCTCGAACACAAGAACGTGACCATCGAGCGCATTCTCAGTCCACCCGAAACGGTGACGGAGATGGCCGCGCAGCCCCATGATGAGTGGATCTGCATTCTGCAGGGCAGTGCGCGGCTGGAGATGAACGATGAGGTACACCAGCTGCATCGCGGCGATCAGATCCTGATCCCCGCCGATACCCCGCACCGGGTCCTCACCACCAGTCACCGCCCCCACTGCCTGTGGCTGGCGGTACATATCCGCTGAATCGTTTTCACAGGCAGCCTCCGGCAACCTATAATCCGTTCCCATGTTGTCCGTACTGAACCGCTTGAAACAGCTGCTGATTCGCCTGGAGGAGGGACTCCTGGTGCTGATGCTCAGCGCCATGATCCTGCTCGCCACATGGCAGATCCTGGTGCGCAACCTGTTCGATTACGGTTTTTTCTGGGCCGATCCGGCCCTGCGCATGATGGTGCTCTGGCTGGCCCTGCTCGGCGCCATCGCGGCAACCCGGGACGACCGGCACATTCGCATCGACCTCGTCTCCCGCTTTCTCAGTGCACGCGGCAAGGCCTGGGTACAGATCATCAATGACCTTTTCAGCGCCGTCGTCTGCGGGCTGATCGCCTGGCATGCCGGGCGCTTGGTCTACTTTGAGTGGCAGGACGGTAGCGAGCTCTTCGGCGGCCTGCCGGCCTGGTTGGGCGAGTCGATCATCCCCCTCGGTTTCGGCCTCATGGCCTTGCGTTTCCTGTTCGGTGTGCCCCTGCACCTGAGTGCCGGAGCCAAGACGTGCTGATCGCCATTGGTCTTATCCTGCTCGCCCTGGCCGGCGCACCCCTGTTCGCCATCATCGGCGCCAGCGCCCTGTGGGGCTTCTATCAATCGGATATCGACCTCTCGGTGGTCGCCATCGAGTTCTTCCGCCTGGCCGAGATGCCGGTGCTGCTGGCGATACCGCTGTTCACCTTCGCCGGCTATCTGCTGAGCGAGAGCAACGCCCCCCACCGGCTGGTGCGCCTGACCCAGGCCCTGCTCGGCTGGATGCCGGGCGGATTGGCCTTCGTCGCCCTGGTGGCCTGCGCCCTGTTCACCGCCTTCACCGGCGCCTCCGGCGTCACCATCGTGGCCCTCGGCGCCCTGCTCTATCCGGCCCTGAAGGAAGCAGGCTACCGGGAATACTTCAGCCTCGGTCTGGTCACCACCTCGGGCAGCCTCGGCCTGCTCTTCGCTCCCGCCCTACCGCTGATCCTCTATGCCGTGGTGGCGCAGCAGCTCGGCATCGGCGGCTCCATCAGCGTGGAGGATATGTTCCTCGCCGGCATTCTGCCCGGCCTGTTGATGCTGGTGATCCTGATCGGCTGGAGCTACTGGTCGAACCGCCACGTGGCCCTGGCCCGCTTCTCCCGCAGCGAGGCCTGGGCCGCCCTCAAAGAGGCGGCCTGGGAGCTGCCGCTGCCGGTGATCGTGCTGGGTGGGGTCTACAGCGGTTTCTTCGCCATCTCCGAGGCGGCCGCGGTAACCGCTCTCTACGTGCTGATCGTGGAGGTGCTGATCCACCGCGAGATCAGCCTGCGACGGCTGCCGGGGGTGATGCGCGAGGCGATGCTGCTGGTCGGCGGCATCCTGATCATCCTCGGCCTCTCCCTGGCCTCCACCAACTACCTGATCGACCAGGGCGTGCCGTCCAAACTCTTCGGCTGGCTCCACGAATGGGTCTCCAACCCGCTTACCTTCCTCATCCTGCTCAACATCTTCCTGCTCATCCTCGGCACCATGCTCGACATCTTCTCGGCCCTGGTGCTGATGGTGCCGCTGCTGCTGCCGGTGGCCATCCAATACGGCATCGACCCGATCCATCTCGGCATCATCTTCCTGGCCAACATGCAGATCGGCTACTTCACGCCTCCGGTGGGCATGAACCTCTTCATCGCCAGCTACCGTTTCGATCGTCCGGTGACCGAGATCTACCGCGCCACCCTGCCCTGGTTCCTGCTGCTGCTCGGCGCGGTGCTGCTGATCACCTACTGGCCCTCGCTCTCGCTGGCCCTGCTCGGGCGCGGCTGAGGCCAGAAGCGGCTGCCCAGCTCGAAACCGGCCAACCCCAGCATGATCAGAGCCGCTCCAGCCCAGATCCGGGCGTCGATCGCCTCCCCGTTCAGCCACTGACCGGCCAGCAGGGCGATCACCGGTGTCATCAGGGTGATCAACGCCACCCGTGTGGTCTCCACGTGGCGCAGCACGTAGAAATAGAGGGCAAAACCCAATACCGAGCCGACCACACCCAGATAGACGATCGAGCCCAGAGCCCGAGCCTCGATCATCGCAGGCCAGGTCTCACCCTGCAAAAACCAGCTCAGCAGGAACAGGGGCACCGCCACCAGCAGGCCGCCTGCGGTTACACTCAGTCCGTGCAGACGGGCGTCGAGGCGCTTGATCCAGACCGCACTGGCCGAGTGGCAGACCACCGCGAAGAGAATACCCAGTAATCCATAGAGCGCCTGTCCGCCTGCCTGCAGCCCCACATCGAAGATCAGTCCCAGCCCCATCAGCGCCACCAGCAACGCCAGCAGACGCGATGCGGTCAATCCCTGTTCGCCCAGCCACAACCGGGCCATCAGTCCGGTGACGATGGGCGACAGGCCGAACACCACCGACACCCAACCCGAGGGAATGAACTGGGCCGACCAGTAGGTGCTGGTCATGGCCAGATAGATGCCCAGGCCGGCCACCAGATACGTCTGGCGCGCACGACGGTGCCAGTGCAGGCGTATGCCCATCAGTCGCAATACCAGCAGGGCCAGGGCGAGTCCGATCAGCATGCGGCCGGTGACGCCGAACAGATAGCCCGCCCCCTCGCCGCTCCATTTGATGGCCAGCGGCGTGGTTCCCCAGATCAGCACGACCCCGATGTAGGCGGCTGGTATCGACATGACATTTTCTCCCTCTCAAAGACCAAAAAAACAAAAAGGCCGCAGATGTTGCCATCTGCGGCCTTTAAGGGTTCCC
>JARROA010000023.1:0-80108 GCA_037384425.1 Candidatus Thiodiazotropha sp.
ATTAAACCAAGCCCTTCTCTAGCTAAGGTTCCTGCAAGATAACCACACCCTTCAAAGGTCACACACCCCAAATCCACATAGCCATCAGGAAGTTTAGCCAAGTAGTTAATAAAGTTGGTTTCTATGGCGGAATACAAGCGACTTGGATAGTTTTCAGGATTATAGAAACGGCTTGCGTTGAATATAATTTTCGCCGTTGATTCAAAGATATTTTCATCCATCCGCAGCTTATAGCGTATCCCAACAACATCATTGAAGTTTTCACCTGGTTCAATATGCGCACGCACACCAATGACGCCGGCACTTGCACTACCTGAGAGTATAATGAAAAGAAAAAAGACAGCAGTACGTTTCAACATGTCCACACCCTCCTTCCTGGATACAGTGCAAGACAAAAATGGGATCGACGAGACAGGAATCAGTAGGAAATTATAGCTGATTGAAACTGCAATGCCGTGCGAAGAAAAATGCGAACTCTTGATAAAGAGGCTATATGAAATAAATAATCTTACGGATTCTCAACAGTGTTTGGCTTCCGATTGCGGTTAATTGAGATAGTATACGTATCACCTCATCCAATATCGGATTACGACTCGCAAATCCAAACCGCAGCCAGCCCTAACCACGCCAGACGTAGAGCTCCATCGACGCCGGATCGCAGCGGTTACAGCTGGTACCGCAGGCCGCCTCCGTCTTGCGCCGTTCGACGCGTCCTTTGCTCACCCAGCGCTCGAGCATGCCGCGCATGGCTTCGGGTTCGCTATCGAAGTGGAGAGCGATGTCGGCGAGGGTGGCCTGTCCCCGATGCTCGAGATAGTCCCGTACCTGCGACAGGATCATGCCGCCACCTTCTGGCCCGGCTGCTGAAGTCTGAGCGACCAGTAGCGCAAACCGCCGACGATGAGAAAGAGGAACATCGATAGACCGATGATCCAGCCCAGAGCCGTGCCCGGATGCCCCTCATAGGTCGCGACCTGGTAGAACAGGCTGGCACTGATGAAGGCGATGCTGGTCGACCAGGCGACCACGAAGGCGGCCCAGCGTGGTCCGGCTTCGCGCCGGATGGCGCCGATGGTGGCGACACAGGGCGAATAGAGCAGGATGAAGAGCAGATAGGCGAAGGCCCCGGCCTGTCCGTCGAAACGGGCCGCCATGGCGCCGAAGACATCCACGTTGACCTCCTGCGAGGCGGCGCTGGCCTCGATGTCGCTGAGATCACCCACATCCATCGCCAGCGGATCGGTCAGCAGGTCTTTCACCCCCAGCAGGTTCTCCGGCACGGTGGCGGCGGCATCGCCGATCGCCTGCCAGAAGTCGAATGGCGCCTCCGCCACCGGCGCCAGGGCCGAATCGTCGCGTGCCAGGTTGGTGTAGAGGGCATCGAGGGTGCCCACCACCGTCTCCTTGGCCAGGATACCGGTGAAGATGCCCACGGTGGCGGGCCAGTTCTCCTGATGGATCCCCAGAGGCGCCAACACCGGGGTGACGCTCTTGCTGAGCGCGCTGAGCACGGAGTGCTCGGTATCCTCGTTACCGAAACTGCCGTCGGTACCGATGGAGTTGAGGGTATTGATGATCAGCACCATGATCACGATCACCCGGCCGGCTTCCTTGATGAAGAGCTTGACCCGGTCCCAGGTGCGCAGGGCGATGCCCTTGAGGGTCGGCAGGTGGTAGTGGGGCAGCTCCATCATGAAACCGGCGCTCTCGCCCGAGAGCAGGGTCTTCTTCATCACCAGGCCGGTAAGGATGGCCACCAGGATGCCGATCAGATAGAGCCCGAACACCAGGTTCTGTCCGTTGGCGGGAAAGAAGGCGGCGGCGAATAGCACGTAGACCGGCAGCCTGGCGCCGCAGGACATGAACGGATTCATCAGAATGGTCAGTTTGCGTTCCCGCTCGCTCTCCAGGGTGCGGGTCGCCATCACCGCAGGCACGTTGCAGCCGAAGCCGACGATCATCGGCACGAAGGCCTTGCCCGGCAGACCGATAGAGCGCATGAAGCGGTCCATGACGAAAGCGGCGCGGGCCATGTAGCCGCTGTCCTCCACCACCGACAGAAACAGATAAAGCGCGGTGATGATGGGAATGAAAGTGGCCACCACCTGAATGCCGCCGCCGGCGCCGTCGGCCAGCAGCACGATCAGCCAGTCGGGCAGACCGACGGCCCCCATCACTTCGCCGAGTCCATCGACGAAGATGGCCCCGGCCACGCCGTCGAAGAAGTCGATGAAGGCGCCGCCGATGTTGATGGCGAACATGAACATCAGATACATCACGCCGAGAAACACCGGGATGCCGAACCAACGGCTCAGGACCACCTTGTCGATGCGGTCGCTGAGGGTCTTCTCCACCCGTCCGCGCATGCGGGTCACGTTCTGCGAGAGGGCATGGGCGTGGCCGTAGCGGGTGTCGGCGATGTGGATATCGACCTCCTCGTCGACCCGGTCCTCGATATCGTGCTGCCAATGGGCCACCTGGGCCTTGAGCGCCTCGTCGGCCTTGTCCAGGGCGAAGGCGTCGCCCTCCAGCATCTTCAGCAGCAGCCAGCGGCACTTGGCGCTGGGATAGTCGCCGGCACAGGGCAACAGCGGCTCCATACTCGTGATCGCCTGCTCCACCACCTCATCCTGGGCCAGCACGAAGCCGCCGGTGACGGCATTGGCGGCCAGGTCCTGGATCGCCGACTTGAGCTTGGTGATGCCCTCGCCGCTGACCGCCACGATGGGAATCACCGGGCAGCCCAGATCCCGGCTCAGGCGTTCGGTATCGATGTCCAGCCCCCGCTTGCGCGCCACATCCATCATGTTGAGCGCCATCACCATGGGCACGCTCATCTCCAGCATCTGCACCGTGAAGTAGAGGTTGCGCTCCAAATTGGAGGCATCGACGATGTTGACGATCAGATCGGCCTCGCCGGAGAGCAGGTAGTCGCGGGTCACCTGTTCGTCGAGGGAAGAGGCATCGAGGGAGTAGATACCGGGCAGATCGACCACGCCCACCTCGTCCTGATCGATATGGAAGCGGCCCTCCTTGCGATCGACGGTGACGCCGGGCCAGTTGCCCGTGCGCTGGCGGATGCCGGTGAGGGCGTTGAACAACGCTGTCTTCCCGCAGTTGGGATTGCCCGCCAGGGCGATGGTTAGTGGTCTGTCGCCACGGGGCTGCACAGCCCGTTCTGTATCGCGGCAACACCCCATCAGGCGGCCCCACTTTTATCGGCCGCGTCCGGCAGCCGCTCGACCAGCAGTTTTTCCGCCACCCCGGCCCCCAGCGCCACCCGGGTTCCCGCATTCGCCACCACCACGCCGCCACCACGGCGCTGGGTGAGTTCGATCTCCGAACCCACCCGCAGACCGAGGCCGAGCAAGCGATGGATCAACTGTCGTCCCCCGTTGATACGCCGGATACAAGCACGGCTGCCCACCGGCAGTCGGGCCAGGACGACGAGCTGTTCAGAAGCGGGTTGTTTCAGGTCCATCGATGATCGTTAGCGGAAGTTTAGTGATAATGATTCTCATTAAAGCAACATTGGGCCTGCGGCGCAAGGGCCACAGGCCCAGAATATTACAATGTACTTATATTTATCATCCATGACCAGCGCCGCAGATACTGAGCATTGGACTCGGTACAGACGTGTCCCAGGTCTTATCTCACGGGTGCGGGTTGGGACTAGGACAGAATGCTGCGTACTCAAACCCTGTTTCGGTGCGGCAAGCCGCACCCTACCCGTGATCGCGCCGTAGGGTGCGGCTTGCCGCACTATTTCGTTTATGAAATGCCATTCCGGGCCCCACTCCACTGCTACAACAGCTCGAAAACATCGGAGGGAATAGAAGCCGGTACACCCAGTGAACCGCTGATGTTCAAACCACCGCTTTGCGCAACAGGTCGACCCGGTGGGGTTTGAGAAACTCGGCCCCCTTCGGCCCCATGTGTGATAGGAACGCCTGCCTGATCCGCTGATAGCGCTCGGCATCGATGGCGAGTTCGGTATGTGTAATGTTGAGAAATCGGTCCTCGAAGGCCTCCCAGCTGGCATAGCTACCCGGCACATTGAAGAAGTACTCGCCCACCAGCTGCATGCGATCGCTGTCGACCAGTCCGCGGATCGCTTCGAAGGCCAGGGTCCTGACCTCCTTTTCGTCGTGGATCATGCGCATCAGGTCATTGAATTCACCCGCATAGACCGGCTCGGAGAAATAGGCCAGGCCACCCGGTTTGAGCACGCGTACGATCTCCTCCATGGCGGCCGGCATCAGCGCCTTCGGCACATGGTGGAGGGACTTCAGCATCCAAACGATATCGATACTCGCCGACTCGGCGTCGATCGCCTCGGCACCGCCAAGGCGAAACTCCAGATTGGGCGGTGTCGACTGGGCCAGGTTCTTGTCGTGTTGGATGCGGTCCACTTCGGTGGCGGTGAAGCGGCTGGCGGGATAACGCTCCGCCAGTTGGCGGGTGATCCAGGCCGCGCCGCAGCCCAGTTCCAGGACGCATGCGCCCTCCAGCGGCAACAGCCGCTCCATCATGGCCTGCTCGGTGGCGGTTTCGTAGGCCTCCGGGCGGTTCAATACCATCTGTTGTGCTGACAATGGGGTTCGGCTCCGTTATGTTACGCGGGAAGCTCTGATCATCCGCTGTGTGTCGATTCCGCTCCAGGCGGGACAGTCAACCGCTGAAGCGGCCGCACGGACTGGCGCTGACTTCAGCCCATCGCACAGTACCGATCGATCAGAACGTCCCTTTCAATTGAATACCCGATATTGCCGCATTTGTTAAACGCCCTCGTCAACTGGTTCGACCGCCTGCGTTTCCAGCTCTCGCGCTCCGAGGCCCTGTTGCTGCTTTCCGCACTGGGCTTGCTGACCGGTTTTCTCGCCGGCGGCGTCATCGTGCTCTTCCGCCTGCTGGTGGAGGGCATCCAGAACGGGATGCTGCCGGGCCACCTGCCGGAGAACTACGAAGCGCTGCCGCCGCTGCTGCGATTCCTGTTGCCGACGGTCGGCGGCCTGCTGCTGGGCCTGGTCTTCCTGCGTTTCGCCCGCGGCGACACTGTGCTCGGTATCGCGCGTGTGATGGAGCGGCTGGTCTACCATCAGGGCCACCTCAGTCTGCGCAGCTTTCTGCTACAGTTCTTCGGCGCCGCCGTCGCCATCATCAGCGGCCACTCGGTGGGACGCGAGGGACCCCATGTCTTTCTCGGCGCCGCCAGCGGCTCGCTGCTGGGGCAGAAACTCTACCTCCCCAACCACAGCATCCGCACCCTGGTGGGCTGCGGTACCGCGGCCGGCATCTCCGCCTCCTTCGACACCCCGCTGGCCGGCGTCATCTTCGCCCTCGAGGTGGTGATGATGGAGTACACCCTGACCAGCTTCATCCCCATCATGCTGGCGGCGGTCAGCGCCAACAGCCTCTCCCTGCTGCTGTTCGACGGCGAACGGGTTTTCGAGGTCGGTGTCCTGCATCTGGGCTCCCTGCACGAACTGGCCTTCATCCTGTTGCTGGGTGTCGCCGCCGGGCTGGCCGCTGCCGCCTATCTTCAGCTCATCGAACTGCTCTCGGACAAGAGTCAGCGCCTCCCCTTCTGGGTGCGTACCACCCTTGCCGGCATGCTGGTCGGACTCATCGCCCTCTGGGTGCCGCAGGTGATGGGCATCGGCTACGACACGGTCAACCAGATCCTGCTCGGCGAACTGGCCATCGGCCTGCTCGGCCTGCTGCTGCTGGCCAAACTCACCGCCACCGCCGCCAGCATCGGCCTCGGCATCCCCGGCGGCACCATCGGACCCGCACTCTTCATCGGCGCCACGGTGGGGGGCCTGATCGCCCCGCTGCCTGGCATGTTGTATGACGGCCAGGTCTCCGACCCGGGGGTCTATGCCCTCATCGGCATGGGGGCGGTGATGGGCGCCGCCGTGCAGGGCCCCCTGGCCGCCCTCACCGCGGTAATCGAGTTGACCCGCAATCCCGAGATCATCATGCCGGGCATGCTCGCCATCGTGGTCGCCAGCCTGATCAGCAGCGAGCTGTTCGGCAAAACTTCCATGTTCCACACCCTGCTGCAGGCCACCGGGCTCGACTATCACACCAACCCGGTGATGCAGTCGCTGCGCCGCACCGGCGCCGCCCGCTTCCTCAACCGTAGCTTCGCCCAGACAGTGCCCCTGGTGAAACGGGACGAGGCGCAGCAGATGCTCGGCCACGCCCCGGAGTGGATCGTGATTGAGGAGAACGACAACCACCTGACACTGATGCCTGCGGTCGACCTGGTGCGCCATCTGCAGGAAGCATCCGAGGAGGAGGTCAATCTGCTGGAGATTCCGGCCCAGCGCTATGAACTGGCCCCGCTGCGCATGCAGGCGAGCCTGCAGGAGGCCCTGGAGATCCTCAAGGAGAGCAGCGCCGAAGCGCTCTATATCGAGTGGTACGACAACCAGCACTACTGGCGCATCCAGGGCATCCTGACCCGCGACCAGATCGAATCGGCCTACCGTTTTTGAGCCAAGTCATCCCTTGCGCCGGAAACGGGGGCGTGGGTTCGGGAAATGCATTAGCATGGAGGTTTGATAACGACACCACCGCTAGGGGGGATCATGAACGACCAGAACAACAACCCTGAAACCATCCTCATCGACGAGCAGCCGATCCGTCTCGAGGAGTTGCTGGCCGATTACAACCGCCTCAAGGCCCAGACCGAGGCCGAGAAGAAGGCCGAGAAGAAGGCGGTCCGCAAATTCAACCAGGAGGAGGAGCTCAAGCCCTACCAGGCGGAGCTAATCCAGATGCAGCAGTATCTGGAGAATACGCGCACCCGCATGATCATCCTCTTCGAGGGCCGCGACGCCGCCGGCAAGGGCGGCACCATCCGCCGGGTCACCCGCTACATGAACGAGAAACACTACCGGGTGGTGGCCCTGGGCAAGCCGACCGAGGAGCAGAAGACCCAGTGGTTCTTCCAGAAATATGTCGCCCAGTGCCCGCGTGGCGGCGAGGTGGTGCTGTTCGACCGCAGCTGGTACAACCGCGCGGTAGTGGAGCCGATCTTCGGATTCTGCTCCCCGCAGGAGTACGAGAATTTCATGGTCGGCTGCCCCGGCTTCGAGAAGGACCTGGTGCGCCAGGGCACGGTGCTGGTCAAACTCTATTTCTCGGTCACCAAGGAGGAGCAGGCACGCCGGTTCGAACGCCGCAAGACCGATCCCCTGCGGCAGTGGAAATTGTCGGAGATCGACGTCCAGGCCCAGGACCGCTGGGACGAGTTCACCCAGCAGAAGTACGAGATGCTGAGACGCACCAACACCACCCATGCGCCCTGGACCATCATCCGCTCCAACGACAAGCACCGGGCGCGACTCAACGCCATGAAGGTGATCCTCAACTCGGTGCCCTACGAGCGGCTCGATCCCCAGCTCGACTTCGTACCCGACCCGGAGATCGTCATCTCCGGATCCAGGGAGCTGGAACTGATGGAGGCGCAACGCCTGCAGCGGGGCAAGTTCGTCAGCTGACGCCCGCCTCAGCAGTTTTATGTTCATTTCGGGAACCTGGCCGCCCGCTGGCGGCCAAAACCCATATCAACGGCACCTCACCCGAACCCATGAGCCCCTATCTCATACTGCTGGGTCTGCTCTGGCTGATCTATTTCGGACTCCACTCCCTGTTCGCCTCGCTGTGGATGAAGTCCCGTGTGGCCGCCCGCTGGCCCGACCTGATGCCGCGCTACCGGCTGCTGTTCAATCTGCTGGCCCTGCTCCTGCTGGTACCGCCGCTGATACTGATGTGGCGGCTCGGGGGCGAACCCCTGTGGCGCTACCAGGACTTTGGAGACGTTCTGCGCTTCACCCTGATGGGACTGGCCATGGCCGGGTTCATCTGGTCCCTGCGCTACTATGACGGGCGCGAGTTCATCGGGCTGCGCCAGTTGCGTCAGGGTCTGCGTCAGATCGAGGATCAGGAACGGCTGCATATCTCGCCCTTGCACCGCTTTGTACGTCACCCCTGGTACAGTCTCGGGCTGGTGCTGGTCTGGACCCAGGAGATGGATCCGGCACGACTGCTTTCAGCCTGCATGGTCAGCGGCTATCTGATCATCGGATCGATGCTGGAGGAGCGCAAACTGCTCGTCTATCACGGGCAGCGATACAAGCGCTATCGGGATCTGGTACCCGGGCTGGTGCCCCTGCCACACCGCTTTCTGACGCGGGAGCAGGCCACTCAACTGCTGCGGGAGGAGTAAACCGGCCGGCCCCGTTGACGACAGGGCCGGTCGGGTAGATGTGGCTATTGGTTGGGATCCCAGAAGTTCTGCGATCCGTAGGGATTCGGGCCATAGCCGTATCCGGGACCCATCATGCCTGGTCCCATCATGCCTGGTCCCATCATGCCTGGTCCCATCGTGCCTGGTCCCATCGTGCCTGGTCCCATCGTGCCTGGTCCCATCGTGCCTGGTCTCATCGTGCCGGGGCCCACCATACCGGGATTGCGCATCATCGGCCTTTCGGGAAAATCGCGCATCATGCCCATATGGCGCTGGTGCATGGCGTGACAGGCGGCCCGCTCCTCATCGGTCATGCCGTCGATCACCGCCCTATGTTTTTCCCAAGCCTCGTCCATGGCCGACTGACGGGCCTTCCAGGGAGGGGTATCGGGCAGATCCATGCCGCGCTCCTTGGCACGGGCCTGCATCTCCTTGTAGTACTCCTCGCGTGCCGCCATGCGCTCTTCAGGCGTCATCGACATCATCGCCTGATGGCGCTGCATGCGCTCGGCCATATCTTCCGGCATCGCGCCCATGCTGGAGGACTTCCAGGGCGGATCCTCCGGTAGCATGACGCCCACCTCCTTGGCCCGTTGCTTGAGATCCTCGTAGCGCGCCTCGCGCTCACGCCAGCGCTGCTGCATGGCGGCGGCCCTGGGATCGTCGCTTGGGGCGGCATAGCCGGATGATGCGGTATCTTCGGCGGGGGCCTCGGCGGCGTCTGCACTCGCCGCCTCATCCCCACTGCCCTCCTCGGCCATCAGCGGAACACTCAGGGTTATGAGTGAAGCCAGGGCCAAAACAGTCATTTTCTTCTTGTACATGGTTCCTCCTTCAGGGTGTCAGGTGTTGGTTGTTATCAGGGCTCTAGAGGCGACCTTACGACACCGCCGGCGGCAAGGCACCGGCAAACCGCCTACTGTTCCTGTTTGTTTTTGGTCTTGAGTGTAGCCACTTTCTCTGCCAGTTCGGTCAGCAGCCCGTCCATGCCTTTCTCCTTTACCAGATTACGAAACGAGGTCCGGTAGTTGCTGACCAGGCTGACGCCATCCACGGTGACGTCATAGGCGTACCAGTCATCATTGCGCAGACGCAGCTTGTAGCTGACCGGGACCTCCTTGCTGGCAGAGGTGACGAAGGTCTGCACCTCGGCAAGCTTGCCTTTCTGCCGCTCCAGCCCCATACGCACCGTCTGGTTATCATAGCTGTCCATGGCGGAGAAGTAGGTCTGCTCCAGCAACTCACGGAACAGGGTGATGAACTGTTCACGCTGCGAGGGGGTCGCGTTACGCCAGTTGGTGGCGAGAATGACCTGGGACATGGATTCATAGTCGAATCGCTTCCTGACGATTTCCCGCACCTGGTCGCGACGCTGGATGGCGTCGAGATCGGGGTTTTGCAGCACAGCCAAAACATTATCAACGGTCTCTTTGACACGGTCACTGGGAGTGACGGTGGCGGCGGCCGACAGGGTGGCGGTAAAAAGCAGACCAAACAGTAGCAGGGTGGTTAACCTGATCATCGCTGATTTCCTGGCTGAGACTGATGCAGCATGTGACAATAACGTCATCGAAAGGTGCCTCTGGTGAGACCATCGCTAACGGACACCAGATTCAAATCCGAACGCTATCATATTTGCGCCCGGGATTGATATGGACCCGTCTTCCAATTATGAGCTCTCAATCGGTTGTACCGACAGTTCCTGCAGCTCGGGCTCCAGATAGTCGGTGACATCCCAGCAGAGTCCGACACGCTGCTCGCTACCGTCGCCCGTCTGATCGATACTGTAATTGCTGAAATCGAGCAGCCATCTGATTTCCCCGTCCGGCATTATCAATCGATAGCTGATGCGTAATTCGTTCTCCTCGTCTGATTTGCGGAAAAGGGCGGCGACTCTGTCCCGATCCTCCTCATGGACCAGGTCGAGTATCGCTTCGGGTGTCGGCTCGAAGCGTTTCGGATCCTGTCGGAACAGGGCAAACATCTGCCCGTCCCACTGACAACTGGCCACCGCCGGCTCCCAGACCCAGGCGGCGCTCGGCATCACCTCGCCCATCAGACGC
Organism: Candidatus Thiodiazotropha sp.; assembly: GCA_037384425.1. Classification (GTDB taxonomy): domain Bacteria; phylum Pseudomonadota; class Gammaproteobacteria; order Chromatiales; family Chromatiaceae; genus Thiodiazotropha. Next base: position 10,324 of record JARROA010000023.1, read on the forward strand.
AGCCGTTCGCGATGCTGCCGACTCTCCGTCCTGTATTCCAGCGTCTTGCGCTTGAGTTCCAGCAGCTTCTCCTTGAGCCGCTTTTCACGCCGCTGGAAATGACGGATCGCCCGCTTCAACTTAGCGTGCCTGGTGTTTTCCTTCTGGGCCACATAGCGATTGCCCCCCCAGACCAGAAGTGCGCTCCAAGCCAACAGCAGGGGCAGCCAGAGCCAGAGAGCGGGCAACTCCACCGAATATTGTTGCGGTCTCTCCACACCGGGCCAGCGGTGCCAGATCTCCTGCAACTCATCGGGGCCGATGCGGTCCAGTCCTTTCTGCAGCAGGCTGAGTAACTCAGCGTCTCCACTGCGGGTCGCGAGCGCCAGATCGTAGGACAGATCGAGCTGCTGCTGCTCCAGATCGCCGATCGGTGTGCGTTTCAACAGGTAGTCGGCACTTGCGGCATCCCCCAGATAGGCGAAGGCCCGGCCATCCGCTGCCGCCCGCAACGCCGTCTCCAGGTCGCTAAAAGCCTCCACCCTGAGTCCGGGGACGATCTGATTCAGCTGCTCCCAAACGCTCCCCTCCACGACGGCGACGATCTCACCGCGCAGACCGCTCAGGCCCGAGGCGGGGATCTCTTCAACACTGTAAAGCGCCACCGGCAGCGTCAGGTAGGGGCGGGTGAACGCCACAGGCTCCGCCGTCACTTCACCCGGCGACCAGGCACCCAACACGTCCACAGTCCCGTCACGCAGTGCCTTGGTGAGTTCCACGGCATCTGGGTAACGGGTGATCTCCAACTGAAGCCCGAGATGCAGTGCCACCGCCCTGAGGTAGTCGGCCACCAGTCCTTGCGGATTACTGCTGCCGGCATAGGAGAGCATCGGAGGCACCAGTTCGACGACGCCAATGTGCAGCGTCTGATGCTGATTGAGCCACTGCTTCTCCGCCATGCTGTATCGCATGGGCTGGCTGCTGACGAGCCCAGGGCTCAACAGACAGAGCAGCAGTAACAGGCAATGAATGGCTTTGCGATTAAACATTCACACAGTCACCTCTGGCGGTATCGGCTTCTCCCCGGATGGACGCCAGTCCCACAAGCGTCCACCCGGGTCCGCCGCGTTTCCCCACTCCCGCGGCGCAAAGACATAACTATTCCACAAACCACCGCACTACGGTAACCCCAAAAACTAGAACTATTTGTTGCCACATGGGCGTTGAGGTATCGTCGTGGAGGTCAATGTAATTCGAATCGCCCCCCGCAACGAGCATGTCCGGCACCCTGCAACCCTGGCGTTTGAGACTGGCCGCCCATCTCCTATGGCAAGGCGGCATCCTGGCCTATCCGACCGAATCGGTCTTCGGACTCGGCTGCGATCCCCTGGACGAGCGGGCGGTGATGCGGTTGCTGGCACTCAAGCGTCGCGATGTGAAAAAGGGCGTGATCCTGATTGCAGACGACTTCGAGCGCCTGGCACCCTATGTCGGCGATCTCCCGCAAGAGCGGCTGGCGCAGGTACTGCGTCACTGGCCCGGGCCCCATACCTGGCTGATTCCGGCGGCCAGCTGGGTGCCCAAATGGTTGACGGGCGAGCACACCACCCTGGCCATGCGGGTAACCGCCCATCCCCTCGCGGCGGCCCTCTGCCGGGCCGCCGGCATGCCGTTGGTCTCGACCAGCGCCAATCTCAGCGGGCGGCCGCCCGCACGCAACCCCCTACAGGTTCGACTCCGCTGCGGCGGTGCTGTCGACATGGTGTTGCACGGCGAGACCGGTGACCTTGCGAGGCCCACCCGCATCCGTGACGCCCTGACCGGCGCCACACTGCGCGAATGAATGGGTTTCGGCAGCTCCGATGAGATCTTTAGTAGAAATTTCGAATTTTACAAAAACGAAATACATGCATTAATCCTTTTATATTCATTGAGTTACATTGACGCTTCGGGGTTCGCAGCCACTTCGATCGCAAAGTGTGAAGCGGATTCACAACGCCAGTATTCAGTCTCCGCTGGCCTGCCCCAGGTAGTCCCCCAGATGCTCCTCGATCCACTGCCGCAACCAATGGCTGGCGCGTGAACCATGAAAACGGCCGATCTCCTCGCCATTGACGAACAGGATCACGGTGGGAAAGCCGCGCAGCCGGTAGTGCCCGGCCAGATGCATATTGTCGTCGACCTCGACCTTGGCCAGCACCACCAGCCCCTCCAGCTCTTCGATCACCCGCTCCAGGGCCGGCGACAGGGAGAGACAGGGCGCACACCACTCGGCCCAGAAGTCGACCAGGATGGGTTGCCGGTGCGAGGCCTGGATCACCTTCTCGTCGTAGGTGGCCTCCTCCACGTCGTAGATATAGGGGGAAGATGCGGGTTGATGGCTCATAGGGACAGCTCTCATCGGCCTGATCGGTGGTTTGGGGCGTGCATGATAGGGTATCTTTAGCTTTTTACCCAAGCGTCAGAGGCCAGCCATGTCGAGCCGCAGCAGCCGATCCCCCTTTCCCGCCACCCGTATGCGCCGTATGCGCCGTGATGAGTTTTCACGAAGACTAATGCGCGAGACCGAACTCTCGGCGGCCGACTTCATCTATCCCGTGTTCGTATTGGAGGGCGAGGGGCAGCGCGAGGCGGTGCCCTCCATGCCCGGAGTCGAGCGCCTGAGTGTCGACCTGCTGGTGGAGGAGGCGAAGGCGGTCAACGACCTGGGCATCCCCGCCATGGCCCTGTTTCCGGTCACCCCCCTGTCGGCCAAGAGCGAGGATGCGCGCGAGGCCTTCAATCCAGACGGCCTGGCCCAGCGGGCGGTGCGCGCCTTGAAAACGGCGGTGCCCGGGCTGGGCATCATGACCGACGTGGCCCTCGACCCCTTCACCACCCACGGCCAGGACGGCCTGATCGACGACACTGGTTATGTGCTCAATGACGAGACCAAGGAAGTCCTGGTCAAGCAGGCCCTCTCCCACGCCGAGGCCGGCGCCGATATCGTTGCCCCCTCCGACATGATGGACGGCCGCATCGGCGCCATCCGCGAGGCCCTGGAAGCCGGCGGCCATATCCACACCCGTATTCTGGCCTATTCGGCCAAGTACGCCTCCAGCTTCTATGGCCCCTTCCGCGACGCGGTGGGCTCGGCCGCCAATCTGGGCGGCGGCAACAAGTACAGCTACCAGATGGACCCGGCCAACAGCGACGAGGCCCTGCACGAGGTCGCCCTCGACCTGCAGGAGGGGGCCGACATGGTGATGGTCAAGCCGGGCATGCCCTATCTCGACATCGTGCGGCGGGTGAAGGAGACCTTTCAGGTCCCCACCTTCGTCTATCAGGTGAGCGGCGAGTACGCCATGCTCAAGGCGGCGGCGCAGAACGGCTGGCTCGACGAGCGGGCGGTGGTGATGGAGTCCCTGGTCTGCATCAAGCGCGCCGGTTGCGACGGCATCCTGACCTACTTCGCCAAGCAGGCGGCGGAGTGGCTCCGCTGACAAGAGTTTTGAGTGATTAGTTTGAAGTTTTTAGTTGAGTTGTGTGCGGTGGGCCGCACAGGTTTATTTTGGTCACCCTCTCCCTGGCCCTCTCCCGTGGGGAGAGGGGAATATCCAACGCAAGCAGGCAGTCGCATACGGATCGTCCACTGAAACCACAAAGCTACCACTCATCCCGAAACGTGCATTCCCTCTTACCACGGGAGAGGGCCAGGGAGAGGGCGAGTCAAAAGAAAGCGAGCGAAGCGAACACCACCAACTCAAAACTCATCACTCAACACCCCCAACCGCCAGTTTCGAAAAACTCTAAGCAACCAGAATCATCCGCCAGTAAGAGAAAGCAAGCACCGCCATGGACAAATACGCCGTCATCGGCAACCCCATCGAACACAGTAAATCCCCCGAGATCCACGCCGCTTTCGCGCGCCAGACCGGCGAGGCGATCGAGTATGGCCGCATCCTTGGCGATCCCGACAACTTCGAAGGCGACGTGCGCCGCTTCCTGGCCGAGGGCGGACTCGGCCTCAACGTCACCGTCCCCTTCAAGGAGCGGGCCTGGCGCCTGGCCGAGGAACTGAGCCCCCGGGCCCACACCGCCGGCGCGGTCAACACACTGATACGCCTGGACGACAACCGGCTGCGGGGCGACAACACCGACGGTATCGGCCTGGTGCGGGACCTTACGGTCAACCAGGGCTTCCGTTTCGCAGACAAACGCATCCTGATGCTCGGTGCCGGCGGTGCGGTACGCGGTGTCATGCGTCCCTTGCTGGAACAGCGTCCGAAACGGATCATCATTGCCAACCGCACTGCGACCAAGGCCTACTCCCTTGCCCAAGGACTCGCCCGCTACGGCCAGGTCGCCGGTTGCGGCTTCGATGAGCTCGAGGGCATGCGCTTCGATCTCGTCATCAACGGCACTTCGTCCGGTCTCTCAGGCGAGGTGCCGGCGATTCCCGCTGAAGTACTGGACAAGGGGTGCTGGTGCTACGACATGCTCTACAGCCATGAAGCCACCGCCTTTCAGCAATGGAGCCGGCAACAAGGTGCGGCCCGCGCACTCGACGGGCTTGGCATGCTGGTCGAGCAGGCTGCCGAGTCCTTCTTCCTCTGGCGTGGCGTACTGCCCGAGACGGCACCGGTTATCGCCATGTTGCGTGAGTATTGAGCCGACACAAGTTACAGAGACACCCTATGGACCCGGATCGTATTCAGCACGCTGTCATTCAATGGGAATGCCAGCAGCATCTCCATAAGGTCAGCCTGTTGACCGACCGCCAGGACTGGAAAGGACTGGCCATGTGCTATGCCGAGGACGGGGTGTTGACCCGCCCCAGCGACCCAAAGAATCCGATTGTCGGGCGTGATGCCATTCTGGCCTCCTTCAGGGCCCGCCCGCCGCGGATCACCGCTCACCTGCTGGGAAATTCGGTGTTTGAGATCGCCGAACCGACTTTGGTAAAGGTTGTCAGCCGCGTCTGGCTGGTTTCCGCACCTAAGGGAGAGGCGGACGGCGCTGCAATCGCTGACAGCCCGCTGCTGGCCGGCACCTTTGTCGATGAGCTGGTTCACGACGGCGACCGGTGGTTGATCTCATGCCGCGACGGCAGTGTCGAGGTGAAATTCGGTCAGTAGCCGGTCTCCCTGGGCCCGCCCTTACTCCCCTCTCCGATGGCGGAAGCAGTCCACGGTGTGATCGTCCACCAACCCCGCCGCCTGCATGAACGCATAGCAGATGGTGCTGCCGACGAATTTGAAACCTCGCTGCTTAAGCGCCTTTGACAGGGCATCCGACTCCGGCGTCGTCACCGCAACATCCTTGATCGTGCGTGGATGATTCCTGATCGGCCTGCCGTCCACAAAACTCCAAACAAAACCGCTGAAACCACCCGGCTGCCCCTGCAGTTCGAGAAAGGCGCGCGCATTGGTCACCGTCGATTCGACCTTGAGCCGGTTGCGCACGATGCCCGGATCCTGCAGCAGCCTGTCGATCCTCTTGGGCGTGTAGCGGGCGATCTTTGTCGCATCGAAGTTGTCGAACAGGCGCCGGTAGTTCTCCCGCTTTTTCAGGATAGTGATCCAGGAGAGCCCTGCCTGGGCGCCCTCCAGGATCAGCAGCTCGAACAGCGCCCGGTCGTCGTGGCAGGGCACGCCCCACTCCTCATCGTGATAAGTCTTGTAGAGCGCTTCGTCACCGACCCAGGCGCAGCGTGGTTTGTCAGACATCGGCGTTCACTCCCCCTCCCAGTAATCCAGCCCCTCGCCCTCGCGGGCGATGTGGTAGAACATCCGCGGCTGACCGCCCGCTTCGTCGGCGAATTGGGCCAGCACACCGAACTTGTCCGAGTCGGGGTACTCGGCGATCTCAGGGGAGAGCTTGGTGCTGACCGCCAGGTAGCGCAGTTCGCCGTCGCCGGTATTGAGCATGCTGTGGGCCCGGCTCCTGTCGCCCGCCGGACAGGCGATGACATCCCCGGGGCGCACCGGGTAGGTCTCCCCGCCATAGCGCAGTTCGCCACGGCCTTCGAGGATGAAGAACATCTCCTCGTTCACCCGATGGTTGTGGAAGGGAAAGGCACACTTGCCCGGCGGTACTGCGGTGATGTTGTAACCGAGCTGGCGCGCGCCGATCAGCGGCGCGATCTGGCCCATGCGGGCGTCGAAGCGCTCCGCCGCCTCGCCACTGGGGGCAAAGGCGGCGGGGCGTGGCTGCAGGTCGATCTCGTCGATATTGACAATAGGCTTATCCATTACTCCTCCTCACTCGCTTATTCAATGCGACAAATCTCACTCAGGCTTGTGACAGACCGCTTCGATGTTGTGGCCGTCCGGATCGAAAACGAAGGCGCCATAGTAGTTGGGATGGTAGATGGCCCGGATGCCGGGGGGACCGTTGTCCGTCGCGCCCGCGGCCAGGGCGGCCTGGTAGAAGCGATCGACCTGTTCCCGTGTCTCCGCCGCAAAGGCGATGTGCATCGGTTTGTGGGCGTCGCCACCGGCCCCAAACCAGAACTCCGGCTTGCCCCCCCTGCCAAACCCGGCCCAGCCTTCCACCTCCTTGACCAGCGCAATTCCCAGCGGCGCAAGACATTGTGAGTAGAACGCCTTGCTGCGTTCCTGGTCGGAGACGACGATTCCCAAGTGATCGATAACCATAATTTTCCCTCTTTAATTGAGTTCAGACATAGATTCGGCAATGAGATGAAAGTCGGCTTCGGCGATCTGCAGGTGACCGAATCGAAAGACGTAGCCCCAGTGCCGTCTGTGCTTGGTGAAAGCGAGCTGGTCCAGCACCGGGCGGATCGCCGTCTCTTGAATGGGCTGATAGCGGATATCCCGCCGAAAAGGCTCAAATCCCGGTGACATCTCCACCTGGTAGACCCGATCGCCGACCACCTCGCCCAGGGCGGTAAAGCGCTGGCAGGGTCGCTTCTCCCCCAATACCTCCTGAGGGGAGTAGTAGACGATCCAGTCGCCCTTTGCCATACGTTTCAAAGGCTGCGCCTTGCCGTGGCATAACTGTGCGAAGCCTCCCGAGACCCCCAGCAATACATGCTGCCGCGAGGCGACGCCGATCCAGAAGCGCGGGCGTTCCCGCTTGCCACCGCTGTTCATCAGGCTTCACGCACCGGGTTGTCTGATTGCGCCAACACCAGGATGTAGCCGTTATTGTCACGCACCCAGATCTCCCGCATACCGTAGAAGGTGGTGTGATCGGCCAGCACGGTCTGCACCTCCCCACCAAGTTCCGTCAGCAGGCTGTCGAGGTCCGCCACCTCAAGATAGAGCGCTCCGCTGACACCCAGTGGCAGCGCGGTCATGGCCTCGCACTCCCGGGCCAGCGAGAGGCGGGACTGAAACATCACTCGCGCATCGTCGCGCCCGAGCATGGCCCATTGCAATGGCACCTCGCGGGCGAACTCATCCACCCTGGCGTCCAGATTGTCGCCCACTGTCTTCATGCCGGCGAGAAAGCGAAAGCCCAGATTCCGGCAGTAGAAGGCGACCGACTCATTGACGCTTTCACTCATCAGATTGGGGGTCAGGGTCGTATTCATGATCAGCTCCTTGTGTTTGGTTGAGGCACAAGAGTATCCGGGGGCAACTGACACCCTGCTGTCAGTAGGGTGCCGGGATAATCGCTTTGCGTGTAACCTTTCACCTGTCACCGATAATGGAGAGGACAATGGCCGTCAGCGACGCCTACCTTGCTTACCTCCACGACCTGCTGGGCTGGCTGCCCCGGCTTCGTATCAAACGCATGTTCGGCGGCGCCGGTCTCTACAGCGACGAGTGCTTCTTCGCCATCGCCGACGACGGCGACCTCTACCTCAAAGCCGATAGTGAGAGTGTTTCGTTCTACCGACAGGGGGACGCCGAGCAGTTTATGTATGAATCGAAAGGCAAGCTCTCGCGCATGAACTTCTGGTCGGTGCCCGCCGACATCCAGGAGGATCCCGATCAGTTGAGACGCTGGGTTGGCATGGCCATCGACACCAGCCTGCGTTCCCGGAAGTAGACATGCGCCGCGCCGACCGCCTGTTCCGCATCACCCAAGAGCTGCGCAGCGACCATTGGATAACGGCGCGTGTCCTGGCAGAGCGGCTTGAAGTCTCCGAGCGCACCATCTATCGCGACATTCAGGACCTCTCCCTCTCCGGCATCCCCATCATCGCGGAGACCGGTCTCGGCTACCGCCTGATGGAAGGCTTTCGTCTGCCGCCGCTGATGTTCGACGAGGAGGAGCTGGAAGCGTTGCTACTGGGCGTGCGCATGGTCGGCGTCTGGAGTGAACCGGTGCTGGCCGAAGCGGCGGAACGGGCGGTGGCGCGAATCGAAGCCGTATTGCCGGAACGGCTGCTGCCGGAGTTATCTCGCACGGCCATCCTGGTGCCGCCCTACGGCCCGGACGAAGCGGTCAGTGACGCCCTGCACCTGCTGCGTCAGGCCGTGCGCAGTCAACGCAAGGTGATGTTCCACTATCAGCGTGCGGATGGGGAGAAATCGGTGCGCATGGTACGGCCGCTGGGTCTGGCCTACTGGGGCCGCACCTGGACCCTGGTTGCCTGGTGCGAATTGAGAAAGGATTTTCGCCACTTTCGCCTCGACCGCATGAGCAACCTGCTCGAAGGCGGTGAGACTTTCGAACACGAGACCGGGCGTACCCTGGATGACTTCCTCGAAGCAATCAAACGCCAACAGACGGATGACGCATCCAACTCCTCAGGGGATGGTCATCCCTGATCCACATCGCCGCACAGTGAAAGAGCAGCCTGGATGGAGCGAAGCGAAATCCAGGCCAAGGCGCAAGCTATCCCGGATTCCGCTTCGCTCCATCCGGGCTACTGGCTGTATCAGCCACACCTGGCGTTCCGCCGCTCGGCTCAATTGCTGTCCTGTTCGTCAAATCGATAGCCCTTGTCACGAAATATACTCAGGGCGACATCCACCACAGCACTATCGAACAGGATACCGCGTTGCTCTTCGATCTCAGTCAAGGCTTCCTCGATACCGAGACTCGGGCGATAGGGGCGATGGGAGGCCATCGCCTCGATGACATCGGCCACCGCCAGGATGCGCGCCTCCAAGAGAATCTCGTCACCCGCCAGTTCGCTCGGATAGCCCGTGCCGTTCAAGCGCTCATGATGCTGATAGACGATCTGCGCGATCGGCCAGGGGAAGTCGATGCCCTTGAGAATCTCGTAACCCAACTCCGAATGTTGCTTGACCAGGGAGAATTCGATTGGGGTGAGTTGTCGCGGCTTGCTCAGGATTTCGGTCGGGACGCTGATTTTGCCCACATCATGCACCACGGCGGCCAGTACCAAGCCCTCGATCTGTTCCGCCGACAGCCCCATGTCGTGTGCGATGACCTCGGTGAGCGAGGCCACACGACGCTGATGTCCCGCGGTATAGGGATCACGCAACTCGATCATTGCGGCCAGGGCGGCAACGGACTCGAGCAGGTTATTCTTCAGCCGCTGTTCGCTCTCTTTGAGTGATTGGGTACGTTGCACTACCAATTCGCCCAAATGGTTGCGCAGCCGATAGAGTTCGAGATGGTTGCGGACCCGCGCCAACAGCTCCTCGCGTTGAAAGGGTTTGGTGACATAGTCCACCGCACCGATATCGAAGCCTTTCAGAATCTCCCGTATTTCCGACATCGCACTGACGAAGATCACCGGCACTTCACGCAGGGAGGGCTCCTGTTTCAGACGGCGGCAGACCTCGAAACCGTCCATGCCGGGCATACTGATGTCGAGCAGAATGAGGTGCGGGGGGGTCGCCATCGCGGCACGCAGAGCCAGTTCGCCGTTGATGGCCGAGCGCACTGAGTAACCCTCGCCATGCAGCAGGTCGGTCAGCAGACGCAACGATGAAGGCGTGTCATCGACGGCGAGGATGTATTCCGAGTCAGGGGAGGTCATGGGTTTCTTCTCAGAGACAAGGGCGGAGATTATTCTTCAACCACTCCCTTTATTGCGTCCAAAATCCTAGGGTAATCGAATTCCTCCGCCATATGCGAGAGGGAATCACCCAGCACGGCATCAACCATGCCGATTTTTTTGATAACAGCGAAAATCTCTTTACTGTCGAGGGACTCCACCGCCCGCTTCAGATCGTTGCGCAACTGCGGCGTAATCTGGGCCAGTTTTCGCTGTTGAAACGGTTCTTTCCTGGCTTTCACCACCGCGACTTTGTTGCTGTAGGTATACTCGACTCCCAGCTGCTTCGCCAGGCAGTCATAGATCTCGCTGGGAAGGTAGGGTTTGCGTACAAAGTCGTCCATCCCGGTGGCCAGCAGCGCGGGCTCCTGCTCCTTGAAAGCCGAGGCGGTGACGGCGACGATCTTGACCTTGTTCCCCCCTTCCAAGCGCCGGATATGGCGGGCGGCCGCCACCCCATCCATTACCGGCATGCGCTGATCCATCCAGATCAGATGGGGCCGCCACTGTTCAAACAGCCGCACGCACTCTTCACCGTTCTCGGCGATCCTCGACTCCAGTCCGATATCGCTCATCAGCTTGGCCAGCAACAACTGATTGTCCCGATGATCCTCGGCTATCAGGATCCGGTAATCCGGTTGTCCCGGGGCGAGACCCGCCACATCACTCCGATCCGCTTCGACCAGCTGGGGAATATGCGTGACATCGGCCTCTTCGAAAGGCAACTCGACGACGAACAGCGAGCTTTTACCCGGCGTGCTCTCGACGGCAACCTTCCCCCCCATCAGTTGGGCGAATTGGTGGACGATGGAGAGTCCCAGACCGGTGCCTCCGCGCGACATCGTCTCGCTAACCTGCACAAACGGCTCGAACAGCCGCTGCTGTTCCTCCTCGGGGATACCCACACCGGTATCCTCGACCTCGATTTGCAGATGCCGGGGTTCGTTGTGGGTCTTCAGTCTCACTGTCACGCCCCCCTCATCGGTAAACTTCACTGCATTGCCCACCAGATTGACCAGGATCTGGCGCAGGCGTGCCTCGTCCCCTTTGATATAGCGCGGAAAGCTCGAGGACTGATCGAGCTCGAGTTGCAGTCCCCGCTGCTGCGCACGCAAGCGCATCATGTCGACCACCTCACGCACCAGGCCATGCAGGTCGAATGTGGCGCTTGCCAGCTGCAGTTTACCGGCCTCGATCTTGGCGATCTCCAGCACATCATTGATGAGTTTGAGCAGATGCGCTCCACTGTGGTTGATGATATCCAGGCTCTGGCGCTGGTCCCTGCTCAGACCTTCATCCTCACGCATCAGATTCGAGAAACCCAGAATGGCATTGAGCGGCGTACGCAGTTCATGACTCATATTGGCGAGAAAGACACTTTTTGCCTTGTTCGCCGCCTCCGCCGCATCTCGCGCCAAACGCAGCTGTTCGGTACGCTGTTTCAGATTTCGGCGGTCCTCCTGGAAAAGCGCCGCAGCACGCACCATTTCATCGATCTCATCGCGGGCTGACGTCTGAGAATGGTGCATCATCTGGTTCACCTGCCCTTGATCCTCAGGTTCCCCGACGCGCAGGCTGCGACTGACCTGCAACAGACGCCCCAGTACGTGCCGCCCGAGGAACCAACGGGCCACCAGCCAGGCCAGCAGCAGACTGCCCGCCAACAGCACTGTCACCCAGCGTGTGTTTCGCTGTGTCGTCTCATCGAGCTGCTGCATGGCCTCACGGTAGTGCTGTGTGAACCGATTGGATTGGACATGTGCGGCGCTCAACAACGCTTCGGCCTGATCGTGCAGTTCATGCAGATAGTGCATGCTCGACTGGGCGGTGTGCGGGGACAAGGGGTCGGGGTTGGCGCCGGCTTGTAGTTCGTTCTCCCGCAGCTGGGCGGCGACATTGACCGTGTTTCGGAACAGTTGGCTCGAATGATGTAGATCGAGCACCGAGCGGGCACTATCGGAAACGGCCAGCTGGTTGATGAGATCATCGAATTCGCCCAGCAGCTTGACGATGTCCGTGTAGCTGTGCCGCATCTCGGAGAGTGTCTGGGCTTCCATCAGCTGGTATGAGGCTCGCTCTATCAACATTGTCTGCTGCAACAGATCCTGCGCTTCCTGCATCTGCACCAGGCGCTCCTCCGCCAGCAGGCGAATCGTCGCCGCAGATGAGCGCAACGCGTAGACTGCCGTGATGCCACCCGCCAGGATCAGCATCGTCAGCGCCAAAACCGCGAACAGGAACTGCCACCGCAGGGAATTGGGCAACCATGAGGTGATGAAATTGGAGCGGGAGACGGGCATGTGTCTCACCGCTTCCAGATGCGACGATAGACTTCCCGGTAGCCGTTATCGGGATCGAACAGCATCCTGGGTCCACCGTCGAAGCCGATGTTATCCGGTGTCACCAGATGCACGGGCATGACGTATCCACTGACCTCCCAACCCGACAACAGGCGATTCAACTCATCGACCAGTTGCCAGCCCTGCAGGTTCAACGGCTCCGCCACCGTACCGTATTGAAAGGTTCCGGCCTGAATGCGCAGGAAGGCCGATGGGCTGCCGTCTCCCGCGGAGTAGAGGTGGACAACCCTTCCCGCCTTGGTCAGTTCAGGTGCCGCGTAGTCAAAATAGATATCGTTGATGGCCAAAGCATGTGTCCAGCGATCACCATACTTTATCAGCAGTTCCCGGGTTTCCGACGGCATCAACTCGGCGCTCTGTGAGATCGCCACCGTGCGCATCTCCAACAGCTGGCACCCCTGGCAAGCCTGGATCACTTGCTGCATCACCTTTGCCTTGCGCATGGCGATTGCAAAGTTGTCGTCGCGGAAGATGACCACCCCCGCCTTCCCCTGGCTCTCGACAATGGCCGCCATCGCCGTCACCCGGGCCACCTCCATCGGGTCGGTGGAGACATTCATGGCCACGCTTCCCGCCGTCAGCTTGCCCGCCTCGGGCCCCACGTGCCAGCCGACCAGCGGGATTTCGCGTTTGGCGAAGCTTGACAGACCGGGCTCCAGACTGTCGGCGTCACTGCCGAGCAGAATCACGCCGTCGGGTTGCATGTCGAACGCCGCCTCGAGTGAACTCGTGCGCCCGACCCGAGTCCCGTGTGCATCGAACAGCCTGATGCGCCAACCCATCACATCGGCGGCTTCTCCAATGCCTCGGGCGACCCCCAACACACCGCCGTTGCGTAGATCCTCGCAGATCACCGCCACCGACATTCCCGCTTTTCCCGCCGGTCCCGAGACGGGACCGTCCCATTGCGAAACACGTTGACTGGCCTTGCTCACCACCCTTTCCATCCCTGCCATGGTTTGGGTGGCCGGGGCTCGCTCCAACTCCAGCGACTGGGACTCACCAATCGTGAACAGACAGAGCAGCATCGCCAACCGGAACATCCGCTGTAACAACAGCGACAGTTCACGACCAATCAGTGCGGAGACTCCAGGCAGAGCACGTTCTGCCGCGGTGATTTCAAAAGAGGTCACGCGCTTAATCATCTGCATCGCCAATCACATTGACATCCTGCGGCATCACCCTAAGTTCTGCACATTTGTGTCAACAATCGGGGCTCTAGGGCAGGGCGGGCCAGGATCACAGTGCTTCAGCATGAATTTTGAGCTCTACGCGGAACCAAATGAGCCTCCATCATCTGCGAACACCGCCATGAGACGGTGATACACTCCTTGCGAGCGAAGCTGGGAACGGGGCTCAATTAACCACCGAACCGGTACCTGCACCTACCAGGATAGTAGCAGGTATCCGGCTGCCATGACGCGCCCCCGGATGCCCGAGTGAGGCGCGCGATGCGAACGGACTTAGGGACTGGGTGAGCTGTCGGCCTGATGCTGCTGCATCAGCTTGATATAGTGCCGGGCGGTGTAGTCCATGATCTCCAACTCCTTGTCGGTCAGGGCGCGCACACGCCTCACCGGGTGGCCCAGCCAGAGATAGCCGCCCCGGAGGCGTTTACCCTGGGGCACCAGGGAGCCCGCGCCCAGCATCACTGCAGGCTCCAGCACCGCGCCATCAAGAATTGTCGACCCCATGCCGATAAAGCACCCATCGGCGATCTCGCAGCCGTGCAGCATGACCCGATGGCCCACGGTGACGCCGTCCCCGATGGTCAAAGGCCTACCGCCCGGCAGATAGTGACTGTCGTGGGAGACATGCAGTACCGAGCCATCCTGGATGTTGCTCCGCCGACCGATGCGGATGTGGTGCACGTCACCACGGATCACGCACATTGGCCAGATGGAACTCTGAGATGCGATACTGACGTCGCCGATCACCACAGCCGTCTCGTCGACCCAGGCATCGGGAGCGATCTCGGGAATGGCGGATTCGAAGCGGCGTATATTGGACATGGCAACAGAAGGTGGCAGTCAATGGAAATCTTTTTCTTTGTCCTGATCGGAGCCCTGGTGGCTATCCTGATCTATGGCGTACTCATTTACAACAACCTGGTACGGCTCAAACACGATGTGACCAAGGCCTGGGCGAATATCGACGTGTTGCTGAAACAGCGTCACGACGAACTGCCCAAACTGGTCGAAACCTGCAAGCAATACATGAAATTCGAGCAGGAGACGCTGGAAAAGGTGATGCAGGCACGCGCTGCCGTCAATACCGCCGCCAGCCGGGGTGACGTGGGCGCTCTGGGCGCCGCCGAGGGACAGCTGCGCCTCGGTCTCGGCAACCTCTTTGCGGTCGCGGAAAACTATCCCGACCTGAAGACCAATGAGACCTTCATCCACCTGCAGTCACGCATCACGGGGCTTGAGAACAGCATCGCCGACCGACGCGAGTTCTACAACGAATCCGTCAACATCAACAACGTACGTGTCGAACAGTTTCCCGACAATATCGTGGCCCAGCGTTTCGGCTTCAAACAGGCAGAACTGCTGGAATTCGACGCGGCGGAGCTGACCGACGTCAATATGGGGACGCTCTTCGGTTAGGTCAGGCTACCCGACACCACGACGCGGTATGGTTCGTGAAATCACCCAAATGGCGCCATCGGGCTTTTGGGCCCTGCTGACCGCACTGTCGGCACTGGCCCTGCTGGCCCTCTATTTCGCCTTTCGCAACCTGCACCGGGCGCGCCTGATCGAGGACACCCCCACTTCACGCATCCGTTCCGCCCACCAGGGTTATGTGGAGCTGATCGGGGAAGCGGCGCTGATGCGGGGGGAGCCGATCATCGCTCCTCTCAGCGGCATGCCTTGCTGCTGGTGGCGCTACAAGATCGAGCGTAAAAACGACAAGGGCTGGCGCCTCACCAACAGCGGACAGAGCGAGAGCCTGTTCCTGTTGCGGGACGAAACCGGCGAATGCGTCATCGATCCCGACGGCGCCCGTATAACACCCAGTGGGCGCAGCATCTGGTACGGCCCCAATGCCAGACCCAGCGCCGGCCCGGATCGCGGCACCCTGGCCGGCAGCAGCGGCGCAACCCTGTTCGCCCTCAACGCCTCGATCCATACCGATTTCGGCGGTGACTACCGCTATACCGAGGAGACCATCATCTCAGGTGATCCGCTCTACGCCATCGGCCTCTTCAAGTCGGTCGGCGAGATCGATCGCCGGGCCATGCAGGAGGAGCTGATCAAGGAGCGCCTGCGGCAATGGAAAGCGGATCACTCCAGTCTGCTCAAACGCTTCGATCGCAACCGGGACGGTCAGATCGACCTGGACGAGTGGGACCTGGCAAGGCGCTCCGCGCGCACCGAGGTGATGCGCGAACAGATGCGCGAGCAACAACAGACCATCCACACTCTGAGCGACACCGGTTCCCAACGCCGTCCGCTGCTGATCTCGACCCGGGAGGAGTTCGACATCGTACGCCGCTTCCGCCTCTTCTCCATCGTCTCGCTTGTCGGCTTCTTCCTCCTGGGCGCAGGTGTGGTCTGGTCGCTCACCGTCCGCCTGCTCTGATCCAGCCCTCCCCTTACCCGATAGAGGTGCATACCCTGAAGCGTTTCAAGTTATAAGGGGCTTTTCCCTGGTGACCCTGAATGAGAAACTAGCGTCTACACCAGGGCTCCCGTCGATCCGGACAATGACATCATATGAAAGCCGTACTCTTCCTATTGCTTGGCCTCGCCACCGTAACACCCGTGAACGCTTACAATCCCCTCGAGGACAAGGACAAAATCGATTACGTGCCGCCCGAGGAAGAGTGGCACGAAGCCGCAGTCGATATCCCGCAAACATTCCATGCGGACAATCTGCAGACCTTTACCGTCAAGGGCGGCAATGACCGCTTCGAATACGCCATCGACCGGGGATCACTGCAGACCGGTGTCGACGGCGTGACCCGCTTCACCGTGGTGATCCGATCCAAACAGGGCGCCGTCAACAGCAGCTACGAAGGCCTGCGCTGCGGTCACAGAGAGCACAAGGTCTACGCCTACGGCAGCGACAAGGGACTGACGCCGTCAGCCGCCAGCGACTGGCAGACCATCCCCAGGGACAGCAGCGATTATCGGACGGTCCTCTATGAAGACCTGATCTGTAACCTGCTCAGCGGACAACCCAACCCGCCCGATGCGGTTTTCCAGGCCATGCAGGCCGGGCGTCGCGTGGATAGCCCCTTTTTCAACAGCGGGTACTAGTAGGTCTCGCATCACACACCAGCACGGAACTGAGAGATGAACAACCCACTGCTCGAGATGGAAGGGCTCCCCGCCTTCTCCAAGATCACACCCGAACTCATCGAACCGGCCATCGATCAGCTGCTGGCCGAGAATCGGGATGCGGTTAAACGACTGCTCGAGTCGGGCCAGGAGCACGACTGGAAGAACCTGGTCGAGCCCCTGGAGCTGCTTGACGACCGCCTCAGCCGGGCCTGGTCACCGGTCAGCCACATGAACTCGGTGGTCAACAATGACGCCTTGCGCAAGACCTACAACGCCTGCCTGCCGAAGCTCAGCGACTACGCCACCGAGATGGGGCAGAACAGCGCCCTGTGCGACGCCTACAAGGCGGTCGCCGCCAATCGGGAAGGGCTCGACGCCGCGCAGAACAAACTGCTCGACAACGCCCTGCTCGATTTCCACCTCTCCGGCGTCGACCTGCCGGCGGAGAAGAAACAACGTTTCAAGGAGATCAGCCAGGCGCTGTCCCAGCTCACCACCAAGTTCGAGGAGAACCTGCTCGACGCCACCAACGCCTGGAGCAAGCTGATCACCGACGAGAACGAACTGGCGGGACTGCCCGACTCGGCCCTGGCCCTGGCCGCCCAGACCGCGCGCCAGCGCGACCACCAGGAAGGCTGGTTGCTGACTCTCGACTTCCCCTCCTACCTGCCGGTGATGACCTATGCCGACAACCGGGAGTTGCGCCATGAAGTCTACGAGGCCTATGCCACCCGCGCCTCCGACCAGGGTCCCCACGCCGGCGAGTGGGACAACACCGAAGTCATGGAGCAGATCCTCGCACTGCGCCATGAACAGGCCCAACTGCTCGGTTTCGCCAACTATGCCGAGCGCTCTCTGGCGCGCAAGATGGCTCGCACCACCGACGAAGTGATTCACTTCCTCAACGACCTGGCAATCCGCTCACGGCCCCAGGCACAGCGCGAACTCGATGAACTGCTGGCCTACGCCGAAGACAAGCACGGCATGACCGAGCTGCAGGCTTGGGACATCGGCTACTATGCGGAAAAGCTACGCCAGGAACGCTACGACATCTCGCAGGAGATGCTCAAACCCTACTTTCCCGAGACCCGCGTGATTCCCGGCATGTTCGCCGTGGTGGAGCGCCTCTACGGCATCACCATCACCGAGATCGAAGGCGTCGATACCTGGCACCCCGACGTGCGCTTCTACGAGATCCGCGACCACGACAATCGGCTGCGGGGGCAGTTCTATCTCGATCTCTACGCCCGACCAAAGAAACGGGGTGGAGCCTGGATGGACGACTGCGCCAGCCGCTTCGTCACCGATGCTGTCGATCAGATCCCGGTCGCCTACCTGACCTGCAACTTCTCTCCACCGGTGGACGGCGAACCGTCGCTGTTGACCCACGACGAGGTGGAGACCCTGTTCCATGAGTTCGGACACGGCCTGCACCACCTGCTGACCCGCATCGACTATCCGGCGGTGGCCGGCATCAGCGGTGTGGCCTGGGACGCGGTGGAGCTGCCGAGCCAGTTCATGGAGAACTGGTGCTGGGAGAAGGAGGCGCTGGATCTGATATCAGGCCACGTGGAGACCGGCGAACCGATCCCCGACGACCTCTACCGGCGCATGAAGGAGGCGAAGAACTTCCAGTCGGCGATGATGATGGTGCGCCAGCTCGAGTTCTCCCTGTTCGATTTTCGTATCCACCTGGAGTACGACCCGGCGAAGGGCGGGCGCATCTATGAGATCCTCGACCAGGTGCGCGAGCTGGTGGCTGTGATCCGGCCACCGGCATGGAACCGCTTTCCCCACGGCTTCTCCCACATCTTCGCCGGCGGCTATGCGGCAGGTTACTATAGCTACAAGTGGGCCGAGGTGCTCTCCGCCGACGCCTTCTCCCTGTTCGAGGAACGGGGTATCTTCGACACCGAAGCGGGCCGTGCCTTTTTACACGAAATCCTGGAGCAGGGTGGCTCGAAAGACGCCATGAAACTCTTCGTGGCCTTTCGCGGACGCGAGCCGGAGATCGAACCGCTGTTGCGACACAGCGGCATCACCGGATAGAGCGGGCGCCGGGACCGGATCTCCCGGATCCCGATGACAGCTCAGCGCAAGCTCTCAAGCAGCTTGCGCGCCTGCTCCCGTTCGCTGAACGTGGCTTGCTCCGAGAGCAGGCTCTCCAGATCGCTGCGGGCTCGTTCCACATTGCCCACGCGTGCGTGCGCGGCCGCCAGATGGTAGCGGATATCGGCCTCACCCTTGCTCTTCGCCACCGCCTCTTCCAGCAGTTTGAGGCCTCGATCCAACTCACCGCTGTTGACCAGGATCCAGCCAAAGGTGTCGATCACACCGGCGAGCTGAGGCGCCATCGTGTAGGCCTTATCCGCCAGCGTACGCGCCTTTTCCAGTTCGCCTTGCTGCTGATAGAGCCAGGCCATGTTGTTGAGCACGACCACGTTGTCCGGCTGGCGCTCGATGACTTTGCCGTATTCAGCCAATGCCGAATCGATTTTTCCCGCTATCTGCAGATCAGTGGCATAAACCACCCGTATCGAAACATCATCCGGGTGCTTCTCCAGCCACTGCCGCATCAATGTCAAAGCTTCGCCATCCTTGCTCTGGGCTTTCAACGCTTTTGTTGTCTTGATCAGGAAAGGCTGCTCCTGCGCGAGCGAATAGGCTTTGCGATAGCTTGCCTCGGCGGCGTCATACTGGCGTTGCTGCATCTGCACATCCCCTTGCAGGGAGTAGCCCGCCGGATGCTCGGGTTGCTCTTTCAGCAGCCCTTTGGCCATTTTCAAGGCCTGTTCCAGGTTTCCCTGTCTCAATTCGATCTCACCCAACGCCCAACGTGCACCAGGATGCCCAGGTTCCTGAGCCAGCACCGCGTTGAAGGAATTCCTGGCTGCCGTCAGATTGCCCAGCCTGGTCTGTAGTGAACCCCGCTTCATCTGCACGTCCACCAGCGTCGGATCGAGTGACAGCAACCTGTCGTAGATGGACGACGCCGCTTCCCACTCATGCTTCGCCAGAGCGACATCTGCCGCGAGCAACAACAGCCCTTGGTTGTCGGGGGCGATCGCCAACCCCTCATCGACGAATTTCTGCGCGTCATCGAGCCTGCCATCTCGCAACGCCTTGCTGGCCAGCAGTACCCTCGGCAGCAGGGCTTTCGGATTACCCGAACGTGCCTGCTCCACCAGTTCAATGGCGTGTGCTCCGTTACCCGACTCCTCCTCGAGCTTGGCCAGCATCAGCAAGACCTTTTCATCGTCAGGCTTTTGAGCCAACGCCGCTTCCAAGCGGCCTTTCGCCTCCGCCATCTTGCCCGCTTCGTGATCGAAGCGTGCCAACATCAGGTAGCTGTTCATCGAAACCGGTTCTGCGTCGATGGCACGCTGCAGGTAGTCGCGTGCCTCATCCCGCTTTTGCATGGCGTCCAGGGCGGAGGCCGCCATGACATATCCCAATGCCATCTCAGGGCGCTTCTTGATCAATTTGCGCGAAGCCTGCAACGCCTTTGTATAGTCCTTGGCCTGCATCTGGGCCGTGATCAACGCCAGCTCGGCCGGCATGAAATCCTGACCCTCGGCCACAATAGCATTCAGGTCCGCGATGGCCTGGTCATGATTCCCGGAAGCCCAACGATTCAGCGCCATGCGGGTTTCCAGATCTTTTGCGCCCGGCGCCAGCTTCAGGGCCTTCTCGTAATAATCCTCGCCGGTGGTGTAATCACCCATGCTGGTATAGAGATTACCCAACATGCCCAGCAGCTCCGGATCGTCGGGTGTGCTGTCGGCCGCCGACTCCAGGCGGTCGATTGCGCGCTCGGTGTCTCCCAGCTTGATGTAGGCCTGGGCCAGCAGCTTCTTGGCGCGGACATTGGCGGCATCCTCCGCCAGATAGTTCACCAACTGATTGACCGCCTGTTCGTATTCACCCAGATTGTAGTGGATGGCGCCCAGCAGCAGCATGCTGGGATAGTGGTTGGGGCTCATCCCCAACACCTCCTGTAACTGGAGCTTGGCGCTTTCGTAGTCCTTGCGTTGGGTGGCCGCGACCGACTTCAGATATCGCCCGGAAAGGCTGTCCGGAACCTTTTTCAGCACCATGCCGAGATGGGTCTCCGCTTCCTCGGGTTGCTCCATGGCCAGCAGTGCGCGCGCCAGCCCGAGCCGTACGACCACAGTATCGTTCTGCTTCAAGGCCTGTTGATAGGCATCTATGGCAAGCTGCGGATTACCCTGATTGAGGGCCAGCTCCGCCTTGAACACCAGCCCCTGGTAGTTCTCGGGACTCAGGCTCAATACCTTGTCGATCTGGGATGCCGCTTCCTCAAAGTCTTTTTTGCCAAAGGCAATGCGGATCAGACCATAGCGGGCATTGAGATTGTTTGGATCGGCCTCAAGCGCCGCCAGGAAGCTCCGATCCGCCTCCTCGATCTGCCCCAATGCCAATTGCGCCTCACCCCGCAAAACCAGGCCTTCGGCACCTTTCATCAGCTCCGGCGTCGATTCGATCTGCTGCAAAGCCTCTGCCGGCTCGTTGGTCAGCAGGTGGGCCTGCGCCAGAGCCAGTTTCAACTCATCGTCCTTGACGCCCAGCTCGAAAGCGCGTTGCAGCTCCTTCTTGGCGCTCAGACCATCTTTCATCTCCAGATAGGTCTTCCCCAACAACCAGCGAGCCTGCGCATGATTCGGTTCCTTTTTGAGCACATTCTTGAACTCGATTGCCGCAGCATTCAGTTCACCTTTTTCTCGGTGCTCCACCGCCTGATTGAATCGGTCTTCGGTACTGGTGAAGAGATTACAACCAGAGATCAGCAGGATGATCCCCAACATACAGACGGAAAAGAGGAGGCGTTGGTGTGATAGATGAGATGGCTTCATGCTTCCCTCGCATCGATTGCAGCATTGAAAGTCTTTTTCTAAAGCAGGGGAGTCTAACATGAGGCCAGGTCAGATGGCTTCAGACAGTCATTTAACAAGCGCAACTAGATAATATAAACAGGGTGGCGCTTGCGCGCCACCCAGTTGTGCCGGTTGATGTCGCTATTAAGATTACTAGTGCAGCCACCGGGGCACATCGACCAGCAGGAGAATCTCTCCATGCCTGAGGGGTGTTTGACAATCTTCCACGTGAGTCTGCGGTAGATGCCGTGCGAATTGGTATCCCAAGGTCACATTGGCTACCGCGACCAGAGCGGCCGCGACTGCCCACGGCCAATCGGCAGACCACAGCGCCGCCGCCAAAACGGCCAGGGCGACGAAAAAGAGCGTCAGATTGAGATCCCAGATCCAGCGCTCCAGCCTGGCGGCGAAATCACCGCGTTGACGGGGCGTGGCCGCCGGCAGGCTGCCGATGTCCGCACCCGGTTTGGCAATGGCGTGGATGTGCCGGCGATTGACCAGACCGGCCGTCAGATCCCGCACGGCCGCTTCAGCCTGTTCGCGGTCGGGCACCAGCAGATAGAGGCGCCGGCGTATCATATCCATGTCTAGCCCTCGGCGACGTAGTCGTCACTGTCGTTGCCAATCAATATCTTGCGGTCCTCCAGCTCCATGTCGAGATAGATCCGTTTGGTCTCCTCGCTCTCGAAATAGATTTCGATGCCGTTTTCACCGTCGCCCTCATAGAGGCAGGGATGACACTCTGGATCACTGACGTCGCGCAAGGTGATCGGATCGGTGGTGGTGCGTATGTTCATGGGTCCTCCTCTGCTCGCAGTGGGTGTTACCTATAGCTATAGAAAGACCAAGCAAAACAATCAAGAAATACGGCCTGTCGATACTGACGGTCTGTGTGGGGTATTCCCCCTCGGCCGCGCGCGGGTGGAGTCAGCCGAATCTATGGATCGGCGGACGCACAGAGCGTCAGGTCGTCCCGATAGAGCTGGTGTTTGGCGCAGCCTCCCAGTGACAGCATCAACAGTGTCAGTAACAGCCTGGTCATGGATGATGGTGACATGTCGTTGGCCCTCCCAGTGCCTTGTCCGCTGCCCTCTGCAACCGGCTTTATGTGGTGAGAAAGAGATCGAACATCAGCCAGTAGACCAGGCTCGCCACCAGCAGCCCGAACAGCATCACCGGCAAACCCGTGCGCAGCCACATGATGGGGGTGATTTTCGCCTCCGGCATGCCGCTCTTCTCCGATTCGCTGACGGCGATGATGTTGGCGGTAGCACCAATATGGGTGCCGTTGCCTCCCAGTCCGACGCCCAACGCCAGCGCCCACCACAAAGGGGCGATATTCACGCCACTGCTCTCCAAGCCCAGGATGATCGGGATCATGGTAACCGTGAAGGGGATGTTGTCCACCACCGCGCTGAGGAACGCCGCCACCCACATCAACAGCAGACCGGTCAGCAGCAGACGGCCGGGATCGGTAGCCAGCGTCGCCAATTCGTGTCCCAACAGCTCCAGCAGCCCGGAGGACTCGACGCCGCCGACGATCATGAACAGGGCGGAGAAGAAAAAGAGCACTGACCAGTTGACGCTGCCAAAGAGCTTCTCCATGTCAGGCTGCATCAGCAGCAACGCCAGGGACAGGCCGATGAAGGAGGCATAGGCCGGCAGCACATGCAGGGTATGGTGAATAAAGAAGAGCACCACCACCACGCTGAGGGAGAGCAGGATTCGCCACAGCCCCTGGGCATCCTTGATCGCATGGGTGTCGACCAGCGTCCTGGGATCGGCGCCGGTGTGAGACAGCTCCTCGCGGAACAGGAACAGCATCAGGCCGACCGTGGCTATCCAGACAAACAGCACCGGCAGGCCCATGTGCAGCAGGAAGGAGTTGAAGCTGATCTCGCCCGCGCTGCCGATCATCAGGTTGGGCGGATCACCCACCAGTGTGGCGGCACCGCCGATATTGGAAAGCATGGCCTCCGCGATCAGATAGGGCATGGGGTTGATCTTCAGCAGACGACAGATCAACACCGTCAGCGGGGCGAACACGATCACCGTGGTGACATTGTCGAGGATCATGCTTATCAGGCTCACCGCCAGGCTCAGGTAGACCAGCAACAGCTTGGGATTGCCCCGCGCCCAGTGGGTGATGTGCACCGCGGCGAAATCAAAGGCGCCGGTCGGCCGCAACAGGGCCACCAGCATCATCATCGCCGCCAGCAGCAGGATGGTGTTGGCGTCCACCGCCAACACAGCCGCCTCCTGAGTATAGAAACCCATGGCCATGCCGCAGCCGATCATCACCACGGCACCAATGATGGCCGCCGTGGTGCGATGCAGCACCTCGGTGAAGATCAGGGCATAGGCGCCCACCAGCACGGCGGCGGAGGCCCACATTTCAGGCGTCAGGTTTTGCATGAGGTCTCTATTGTTCTAGTCGCAACACTCTTCCGAAACGATTGCCTTGGCGATACTCATGCGCGTGACCACGCCCTGGTAATCCTCTCCATCCATCACGAACAGATATGGGGTGTTGTACTGCTCCATGATCGCCAGCGCCTTGATCGCCTGAAAGTTGGGCGATAGACGGATGGCGTCAGGGAAGATGAAATTATCCACTTTTCGTGCCATCAGCTCTGCCGCCTTGATGTGGGGGAAATCGATATCTTCGAGATCGTCCCCCAGCAGATGGGCGCCTTGAATGATGTCCTCGGGAATACAGCAGAGTAGAAACATGTGCCGCACCGAAAAGCGACCGGAGATTTTTCCTTCGGCATCCACGAACGGGATACCCTGCACGTCCTTTTCGACACACTCCCGCATCACCTCGCCTACGGTCATGCCGGGGCGTGCCACCTTGGTCGGAATCGATAGGTACTTGAGTTTCATGGCGGTGTTTCATCCATCAGGGGTTTCATGGCATGCAGCATATTGGCGAAAAGGTGGCGATTCTGCCGCTCCTCACGGGCCAACAACTGTTTCATATAGTCCCGTTGGGTGGGCGCCGTGAAACAGGCCGGGCAGCTGTCCTGAATCACGGGCAGACCCGCCTCGGCGGCGAAGGCGCCGGTCTGGGTCTCACGGCAATAGACCAGCGGACGGATGATGCGGATATCCCCCGCGTCATTCAGATAGTGCGCCTTCATGGTGCGTAGCTGTCCACCATGGAACAGGGACATCATGAGGCTCTCCGCCAGATCATCCAGGTGCTGGGCCAGCACGAGCACATTGTAGCCCTCCCGCCGGCAGGTGCTGTACATGATGCCCCGCTTCATACGCGCGCAATAGGCGCAGAAGGAGTCGCCATCCATCCGCTCGCGCGCCTCCTCCATGATCGGTTGTTCCGCATAGTGCCAGGGGATGCCCAGCCCTTCGTAGTAGACCTTCAACGGTTCCGGATCGAAGCCTTCCACCTCGGGATCCACCGTGATCACTCCCAGTTCGAACCTGACCGGCGCATAGCTCTGCAAATGACAGAGGATCTGAAGCAGAGTGAGCGAATCCTTGCCGCCGGAGACCCCCAGTAACAAACGGTCGTTGGGGCGAATCATATCGAAGTCGGCAATGGCTTTGCCCACTCTGCGCAACAGGGATTTGGGAGGTTTTACATAGGCCGTCATGGGTTCATTTTGACACGAAGGGGGCGTGCCACCAATCGCCACAGGAAGCTCTGTAGCGCGGCACAACCATTTGTTTTTTTACCATTACTCGTAAATCCAAAACCGTCTGCCGTACTTGCCGCAGAGGACTTCGGAAAGGGGATCGGGTCGTTGAATAGACACCGCATGCCGGAAACCACAGCGGATTGGAATCAGGGGGCGCCTATACGACTCGGCTGAGAGTACAAGCCGACCCGCACCTCACTTCCATCTACCAGCTCACTCCTCTGCTACCGCCGGCGGGCGCTTGCGGAAGATACGGCCCTCGGCGAGCACGATCAGATTGATGATGAACCAGGCCAGGAACATGCTGAACAGGGTATGACTGAAGAAGTGGTCGCCGATGACCATTTTGTAGAAACCGGTGATCCAGCCGGCCGACAGCCCGAAAAGCAGGGCATAGCGACGGCGCTGCGGCGTGCGGAAGAGAAACATCAGCGACATCAAGGCGAAACCGCCGCTGGCGTGTCCGGCTGGAAAACAGCGCTGCCGGGAGTCGGGTCGGCTGCCCGGAGGATAAGACTCCAACACCTTGACGTAGGGCAGCTCGCCATCGAAGGCTTGCAGTGATCTCGGGCAGGCCACATTGGTCGTCGCCTTGAGGGCCGAAACGGACATCGGCACCAGCATCAGCGACAGCACCACGATACGTATACCCCGGCAGTGCGCGCTCAGCCGGCGCCAGCGGCGGCAAAAGGCCAGACCTGTCATCAGTGTGAGGGCAAACAGTATCAACAAGGCTTTGGGACCATTGTAGAGGAGGAGACGGGCTACCGGCTCCTCTTTACTCCACAGCCAGGCCTGTTGCCGACCGTCGTAGAACCATTGCTGCAACCAGATATCGAGCGGCGTCAATTCGAACAGGATGAAACAGAAGAGCAGTGCGAGACCGCTGTAAAGCAGCTGCCGGCGACTGCTCATCGCTCGCCAACCCTGACGGCCACGAGGCCTGGAAATCGACCAGCACACGTCAGCATGGCTGATTTCAGCTTCGGCATCGCCCCGTCCACCGGCGCTCGCCGGCGAACACGGCTCCAGCCCGGGCCGGCCAATGATCTCCTCGACTCACGACCCGGTATCCACCTGCCCTTCGGCTTGACGAACCTGATCACACCGTCACGCACGACCGCCACGCAGGCTTGCCCCATGGCGCGGGTTTTCCGACCAGCTACGCAATTCACGAGGTAGGGCGCCAGCCCACGAAAACCTATGCCCTCCATGGCCCGGGGCTTGAACGACTTGACATCGTAGTGCATCGGCAGTGGATTGATCCTGGACTGATGTAGCCTGGCGAACATCATGCGGCCATGCGCCGCAAAAATAGTGGGAAAAGCCAATTGAGGCCGGTTTGCATCGAGCATACAACATCTGACGGCCTACTCTCCGGGTCCCGATTCAGGGGATCAGCACCAGCTTGCCCTGGGTATGCCCCTGTTCGATACGGCGATGGGCCTCGGCGGCCTCGGCCAGCGGCAGACTGTCGGCCAGTGTGATCTTCAGCGCGCCGCTGTCGATGAACTCGGAACAGTTGCCGAGGATGGCCATCTGATCGATACGCGCCTGCGGCAGGTCGCGCAGCATCGGCGTCAGCATCAGGGTGAAACCGATACGCAGATTGCGCAGCCGCGCCTCTTTCCACTCCACATCCGCGCCCGGATCGAGCAGGGTCACCAGATCGCCATAATGGGCGGTGGCGGGGATCGACTGTTTGAGCACTTCGGGGCCGACCGTATCGAGCACCACATCGGCCCCCTGACCCTGGGTGTACTGCAGCACCGCCTCGACGAAATCCTCGTTGTGGTAGTTGACCACCAGATCGGCCCCCAGCGTACGCACGAACTCGGCCTTCTCGTCGCTACTGACGGTGGTGATCACCCGTGCCCCGACCTGCTTGGCCAGCTGGATCGCCACGTGACCGACACCGCCAGCGCCGGCATGAACCAGCAGGGTCTGCCCCTCTGCCAGGTGGGCGCGGCCGAACAGGGCCTCCCAGGCGGTGATCAGAACCAGCGGGGCCGCTGCGGCATGGGCGAAGTCTATGGAGGCCGGCTTGCGGCAGCAGACCGCCTCGTCCAGCACCACCTGCTCGGCATAGTTCCCCTGCAGACCGCCCAGACCACCATGACAGAACCAGACTTCGTCGCCCTCGCGGAAGATGCTCGCCTCGCTGCCGGTCTCGACCACCACACCGGCACCGTCGCAACCCAGGATGGCAGGCAGCCCATCGGGCACGAAGACACCCCGGCTGCGGATTTTGGTATCGACCGGATTGACCCCGGCCGCCTCGAGCTTCACCTTGATTTGAGTGGGCGATGTCACCTGCGGGTCCGGCAGGTTCTCGAGCTGAAGCACCTCCGGCCCACCGGTCTCTCTCATGATGATGGCTTGCATGATTCTTTTCCTCCGGCCTGCATGCTCGATTGTCCCTATCCCCGCTGTGCAACCCGTCTATTTATGAGCGCCCTTGCCACCGATTGGTGCCAACAGCGCATAGGCGATCCAGGCGAACCAGGAGACGAAGAGCACCGCCAGAATCCAGAACAGCTTCTCCGCCCCGTTGGTTTTCTGCGAACGCAGGATCAGTAGAATGGGCAGCAACCAAATGAATGCCGCCAGCGCGAGCGCCCCTGCACCCAGTCCCAGCACTGTCTGCATGACTGCTCCCCGGAACCGGCGGCCAACGCCCGCACGGGCCCGTATAAAATTTTAGTTTGAAGCCCCCATGTCCAATCTGCAAGCGATCATTTCACACCAGACGGCCCTCAGGCAGTGCCGCGACTGTCCCGACATGCGAGGTCCTGTCGTGGTCGGGAATCCGGTGCTCTCACCGGTGCTGCTGGTGGGACAGGCGCCTGGGGACAGGGAGGGACCGGCCGGCAAGCCTTTTGCCTGGACCGCCGGCAAAACCCTGTTTCGCTGGTTCGAACAGATCGGCCTGACCGAGTCGGCGTTTCGTCAGCAGGTCTACATGGCGGCGGTCTGCCGCTGCTTTCCCGGCAAGCTGCCGAAGGGCGGCGACCGCGTGCCGAGCGGCGAAGAGATCGCGCGTTGCCGCCGCTGGCTCGACGCCGAGATCGCCCTGCTGCAACCCCGTCTGATCCTGCCGGTCGGTAAATTGGCGATCGCCCAGTTTCTGGCGGTGGGCAAACTCACGGAGGTGATCGGAGCGCGCCACAGCCTGAGACTCGCTGGGCGCGAGGTCGACATCATCCCGCTGCCACACCCCTCCGGCGCCTCCACCTGGCACCGAACCGAACCCGGCAAGGGGCTGTTACAGAGGGCGTTGAGGCTGATCGAACGACACCCGGCCTGGCGCGAGGCCAGGATGGGTTGAATAACCTGCCGCAATTTCCGGTTTGAGCTTGGGTTCAAATCACCCAAAATAGTCGGCAGTGAAAACCACACAAACAAGAGAGGATCAACGGCATGTCGGAAGAGGTAGGCAAATTCACCATTCATCTGGAGCAGGAGGAGGACTACGCCTTCCGGGTCAAGTTCGATCTCAAGAAAGCGGACGACATCCTGATGGACGAACCGCCGCCGCTTGGCGAGCGCAATGGTCCCAATGCTTCGCGCCTGCTGGCCGCGGCCGCGGCCAACTGTCTCAGCGCCAGTCTGATGTTCTGCCTGGCCAAGGAAGACGTGCCGGCCAGAACGGTGAAGAGTGAAGCCACCTGCACCATGATCCGCAACGACAAGAAGCGGCTGCGCGTCGGCCGCATCGACGTGCGCATCACCGCCGGCGACGAGCTTCTCGAATCGAAGAAACGGGAGCGCTGCATGTCGCTGTTCGAGGACTTCTGTGTCGTCACCGGTAGCATCCGCCAGGGCATTCCTGTCGGGGTCGAGGTCTACAGTGAATCCGGCGACCTGCTGCACAAGGCGGAGGAGTAGTCGCCATGGGACGCGACATCACCCTGACCACCGCCGAGGGAGAGTCGTTCGGTGGTTATCTCGCCGGTCGCGATGAAGCCCGTGGCGCCGTACTGATACTGCATGAGTGGTGGGGCGTCATGCCGCATAATCGCCAATGGGCTGACCGGCTCTCCGAAGCGGGCTATCAGGCGCTGGTGGTCGATCTCTATGACGGTCGTGTTACCGACGATCCCGACTTGGCCGCCCAATGGATGCGGGAGATCGACCAGGCGGCGACGGATCGCAAGCTGACTGCCGCCATCGAGGCGCTTCACGCACCCGGTCGCAAGCTCGCGGTCTATGGCTGCTCCTTCGGCGGCAAGCAGGCAATGCAGGCGAGCCTGCTGCGTCCCCAGCAGATCGCCGCCACCGCCCTGGCCTACTGCCGCATGGAAACTGACGCCGCCAAGCTGGCCACCCTGCAGGGACCGGTACTGGCGATCTATGCCCAACAGGAGCGCAACTGGCCGCAGAAGCAGCAGGATTTCGAGGCCGCCATGGCGGCCGCCGGCAAGCGCACCGAAGCGGTCGGTTACGACGCGGCGCACGGCTTCACCAATCCCACCAGCCCACGTTACGATGCCGACGCGGACGCAGCGGCCTGGCGGGTACTGCTCGAGTTTCTCGCGCGTCAGCTCGACTGACCCTCCCGCCCGGAAGCGGACTCATTGGCGGCCAGGCAGTAGGCCCGATAGTAGGCGACGCCGAAAGCGAGCAGCAGCAGGGCCAGAGAGACCGCCAGCGAGGCCGAAAGCCAAAGCTGCCGCTGGTGGGTCTGAGCGTCCCTCAGCTCGTCACGCAGCCTTGCGGCAACCAGGTAATAGCGCAGGCCGAACCCCTCAGACCCATAGCGCAGGGTACGAAACAGGAACTGACCCTGCGGGGTATCGACCTCACCCAACCCCCGCTGAACCATTTGACGCCAGACGGACGGATAGTGTTTGTCGAAGCGATAGCGTGCATCGTCTTCGAGCCGAAACATGAAGCCCCACTCCTGATCCCGCTGAAAGCCCCATAAGTAGTAGCCGGTGGAATCGATCAACAGCAGATGCGACTGAATCAGACCGGCATGGCGTGCCAAACCGTCCAGGATCTGCTCGGCGAGCACGTTCAACAACAGCAACCCCCGCCGCACTCCGCGGCTGTCGGTCACCGGTACGGCCAGTCGCAGCATGGGTTTGTTGGGGCGTTCGATCTCTCCATGCTCGATGTTGAGATCGATGGGCGAGGCATAGACCTGCCCGACAGGCATGGCGATCGCCTGCTTGAAATAGTAGCGATCCGATTTGTCCTGCAACCGATCGTCTCCGATACGGGACGCGCCCTGCGGGTTCAGGTTGACACGCAGGCGCTCCATACCCCGATTGTCGAGCCAGCGGATCTGATCATAACGCCGCTTGACTGCTGCGAAGACCTCCCACTCGGCGGCGAGCCGGGCCAGATGAACCGCTGTCGACTCGTCCAGCGCCGCCTTCAAATTGGGGCTGTCGGCCAACATCAAGAGATCGCCGTAGAGATCGTTGCGCACCATCTGGATAGTGATCAGTGCCGCATCCAGCCCGCTCTCGGCGTGATAGCGCCATTGCTCGCGCTGCCGTTCGACCAGCGTCGTATAGCCGCTCCACAGAATGCCGTTGACGATCAGCAGCAGTGGCAACGCCAGTAACAAACCGGTCCGCAACTGCTGAGCGAGTGAGATCCGTCTGGTCCGTGTCTGCATCATGCGCTCTCCCTGCGACTTCCCGTATCGTGTGACGCCTCCGGGAGTGAACCTCTCCCCCTGATGCGGTCGTGTAGGGAGCTTGGGTCATGACGCGGGAGCCCGACTTCGCCGGAAAATCACCGCTCAGGCGGGAAAGGCCACTCCCGTACCGCCAAGTCCGCAATAGCCCCCTGGATTTTTGGCCAGGTACTGCTGATGGTAGGCCTCGGCAAAATAGAACCTGGGCGCCGGCAGGATCTCCGTCGTGATCGGGGCTCCGGTGATCTGCTGCAGCGCATGCTGATAGTGATCGCGGGAGGCACTCGCCGACGTCCACTGTACTTCATCGAAAGTGTAGATGGCCGAGCGGTATTGCGTCCCCACATCGTTGCCCTGGCGCATGCCCTGGGTGGGATCATGCCCCTCCCAGAAGGAACTCAGCAGATGCTGATAGTCGATCTCTGCGGGATCGAATACCACCCGCACCACCTCATTATGGCCCGTCATGCCGGTGCAGACCTCTTCATAAGTGGGATTCGGAGTGAAGCCTCCGGCATAGCCGACCGCCGTGGAAAAGACCCCAGGCAGTTGCCAGAAACGCCGCTCCGCACCCCAGAAGCAGCCCATGCCGAACATGGCGGTCTGCAGATTTTCCGGGAAGGGACCGACCAGGGGGTGGCCGTTGACGAAATGGGTTGCCGGCGGCTCGATCGCTTCGGTGCGTCCGGGCAAGGCCTCCTCCATCGAAGGCAGACGGGTTTTGCGTCCCAATCCAAACATCAGGCTACTCCCACTGACAGGCTGAGCATCAGCCAGGTTTCACAGTGGAATATAGCGCGTCGGATGCGCAGGGAGACCCCACAACTATTGGATGATCTTCGCGCCGCCGCGGCCCGCCTGCCCGGCGCCAAGCCCCTGCCGACAATCAGAGCAGCAGATAGAAATAGGCCCCCACGCCAGCGGCAGTCAGCGCCAGCAGGCCGAGGATCCAGCCCAGCGGACTCTTGTGGCTCTCCTGGGCCAGGGATTGATGCGCCAGATGCTGATCGAGCAGCGTCTCCACGGTTTCGGTCGCCACCGAGTTGGAGATCTCCTGCGCTACCTGGGTGGCCGTTTCACGCACCTGCGCCTCCAGCGAGCCTTCGGTCACCACCCGGATGTGTTCGATCATCTCGTTCTTTTCCGGCACCTGGTCGAGGATCCGCCGCTCGGTGTCGGCGAGCCGCTGTGCAAAGTCGTTGGCCACCTCGTTGATCTGCTCGTAGATGCTCGCCTCGATCAGCCCTTCGACAGTACGTTGATTGAGCTGCCGCACAAACTCTTCCAGATCGCTGTTGACCTCCTGCACCACCTGGCTGCGTAGGTCATCCAAATCGACCTCGGGCGGTTTGAACGCAGCCAGGCGCTGTTCCACCAGCCGCACCACCACCGCCTCGAGATTTTCGTCCAGAAAGGCTGAGATGGCGGACTCGACCCGTTCCCCAACCATCCGCGCCGCCATTTCCGCGGCCACTTCCTCGGCCCGTCGGGTGGCGATCTGCTCAACACGCTCGCCGGCAACCTCGGCGGCGATACGCCGCACGGCTGCTTCGTCGAGGCCGGCCTGGACGACCGGAGCGGGCGAAGCCGCTTCAGCCGGTGCGATCTCCACCGCTTCCGCTTTCACCGGTTCACTCACAGGCTGTGCCGCATCATTCGCCGCAACCTCCTGCTGGTGCTGTTCGATCATGTCGATGATCTCGCCCAGGCTCTGGTCGGTAGGCGGCTTGGCCAGTATACCCAGGGCGCCGTGATCCACCGCCGCCCGCACATACTCGTCGCCCTCGTTGGCGGTACACATCACCACCGGGGTAGCCACGAAGCGGGGATCTTTCTTGATTTCCGTGATGGTCTCGAGACCATCCATTCCGTCCATCAGGAAGTCGACGAATATGGCGTCCGGAGTGATGTTCTTGAGTTGTTCCAGGGCCTGCTCGCCCGACTCCGCCATCTCCACCTCGTCGAATCCGTTTTTCTTCAGCAACCGGCTCAAGACGATGCGGGCTGACTTGGAGTCATCCACCAGAAATGCCTGTTTCACTATGCGATTCTCTCGATTTGGGTCGTTTTTCAGTAACTTGCCGCCCCACAAAGACGATAATTCGCCTGCCTACCTGCGGCACTCTATAATTGGCGGCCATTTTTTCGAAAACCTGAGAAGCCGATGTCCCACTCTACGCCAGCATCCCCCCATCCCATCGAGCAGCGGTTGCGCGATCGCATCCTGATTCTCGATGGCGCCATGGGCACCATGATCCAGCGCCACCATCTGGCGGAGGCCGACTATCGGGGTGAGCGTTTCGCCGCATGGGCCAACGACCTGAAGGGCAACAACGATCTGCTGGTGCTGACGCAACCCGATATCATCCGCGATATTCACGCCGCCTATCTGCAAGCCGGGGCCGACATCGTCGAGACCAACACCTTCGGCGCCAATCGCATCTCCCTGGCCGACTATGCCATGCAGCCATTGGCTTTTGAAATGAACGAGGCCGGCGCCCGTCTGGCCCGCGAGGCGGCGGACCGCTTCTCGACCCCGGACAAACCACGCTTCGTGGCCGGCGTGCTCGGTCCCACCAACCGCACCGCCTCGATCTCCCCCGACGTCAACGACCCGGGGGCGCGTAATGTCGACTTCGATACCCTGGTCGAGGCCTACGCCGAGGCGGCCCGGGGGCTGATTGCCGGCGGCAGCGACCTGCTGCTGATCGAAACCATCTTCGACACCCTCAACGCCAAGGCGGCGGTTTTCGCCTGCGAGCAGGTGTTCGAGCAGGACGACATCCGCCTGCCGGTGATGATCTCCGGTACCATCACCGATCAGTCCGGCCGTACCCTCTCCGGCCAGACCACCGAGGCCTTCTACAACAGCCTGCGCCACGCCCGGCCCATCTCCATCGGCCTCAACTGCGCCCTCGGCCCCGACCTGCTGCGCCAGTACGTTGAGGAGATGTCGCGCATCGCCGAGTGCCACGTCTCCGCCCACCCCAACGCCGGCCTGCCCAACGAGTTTGGCGAATACGACCTGGACGCCGCCCATATGGCCGGCTACATCACCGAGTGGGCCGACAGCGGCTTTCTCAACATCGTCGGCGGCTGCTGCGGCACCACCCCCCAGCACATCGCCGCCATCGCCGAGGCGATGGCCGGCAAGTCGCCCCGCGCGCTGCCGCAGATCGTCCCCGAGTGCCGCCTCTCCGGCCTGGAGCCGCTCAACATCGGCGCCGACAGCCTGTTCGTCAACGTGGGCGAACGGGCCAACGTCACCGGCTCGGCCAAATTCAAGCGGCTGATCCTCAATGAAGAGTACGACGCGGCGCTGGATATCTGCCGCGAGCAGGTGGAGAACGGCGCCCAGGTGGTCGACGTCAACATGGACGAGGCGATGCTCGACGGGGTGGCCGCCATGCGCCGCTTCCTCAACCTCTGCGCCGGCGAGCCGGAGATCGCCAAGGTGCCGGTGATGATCGACTCCTCCAAGTGGGAGATCATCGAGGCCGGCCTGCAGTGCGTGCAGGGCAAACCGATCGTCAACTCCATCTCCATGAAGGAGGGGGAGGAGAAGTTCCTGCGACAGGCCGAACTGTGCCGCCGCTACGGCGCGGCGGTGATCGTCATGGCCTTCGACGAGCAGGGCCAGGCCGACACCAAAGCGCGCAAGGTGGAGATCTGTAGCCGCGCCTACCGGCTACTCACCGAGCAGGTGGGCTTCCCGGCGGAAGAGATCATCTTCGATCCCAACATCTTCGCCATCGCCACCGGCATCGAGGAGCACGACAACTACGGCGTCGACTTCATCGAGGCGACCCGGGAGATCAAGCAGGCCCTGCCCCATGCCCTGGTCTCCGGCGGCGTTTCCAACGTCTCCTTCTCCTTTCGCGGCAACAACCCGGTACGCGAGGCAATCCACGCGGTCTTCCTCTACCACGCCATCCGTGCCGGCATGGACATGGGCATCGTCAATGCCGCCCAGCTGGCGGTCTACGACGAACTGCCCGCCGAGCTACGCGAGGCGGTGGAGGACGTGGTGCTCAACCGCGACCCCCAGGCCGGCGAACGGCTGGTGGAACTGGCGCCCAAGTACCAGGGCGACGGTGGCGGCGGCGCTACGGTGAAGGAGGACGCGGAGTGGCGCGCCTGGCCGGTCCAAAAGCGCCTGGAGCACGCCCTGGTGAAGGGCATCACCGAGTTCATCGATGAGGACACGGAGGCCGCCCGCCAGCAAGCCAAGCGCACCCTGGAGGTGATCGAGGGCCCCCTCATGGACGGCATGAACGTGGTCGGTGACCTCTTCGGCGCCGGCAAGATGTTCCTGCCCCAGGTGGTCAAGTCGGCGCGGGTGATGAAGAAGGCGGTGGCCTACCTGGAGCCGTTTCTGGAAGCGGAGAAGGCCGAGTGCGGAGTGCAGGCCCAAGGCAAGATCCTCATGGCCACGGTCAAGGGCGACGTGCACGACATCGGCAAGAACATCGTCGGTGTGGTCCTACAGTGCAACAACTACGAGGTGATCGACCTGGGCGTGATGGTGCCGGCGGACCGGATCCTGCACGAGGCCCAGGCCCAGCAGGCGGACATCATCGGCCTCTCCGGCCTGATCACTCCGTCGCTGGACGAGATGGTCCACGTAGCGAAAGAGATGCAGAGACTGGGCATGCAGCAACCGCTGATGATCGGCGGCGCCACCACCTCCATCGCCCACACCGCGGTGAAGATCGAGCCCAATTACGACCACCCGGTGGTCTATGTGCCGGACGCCTCCCGCGCCGTGGGCGTGGCCTCGAACCTGCTGTCGGGCGAGTTGCGCGACGGCTATGTGGCCCGCCTGCGCGAGGAGTACGCAGCGGTGCGCAAACGCCGCGCCGGGGTCAACGAGGCGCGCAACCTGATCCCGATCGCCGAAGCGCGCGCCAACCCCACACCCATCGACTGGTCGGCTTTCGAACCGGTGACCCCGCGACTCTGCCAAGCCGGATTCGTGACTCCCGAGGGCGGCAAACTGCTTCGACTGAACAACGGTCAAGATAGCGGGGCCAGCCTGCTGGTGCTCGAAGACATCCCGATCGCGGAACTCACGGGCCACATCGACTGGACCTTTTTCTTCCATGCCTGGCAGCTCAGGGGGCGTTATCCGCAGATCCTCGATGACCCGGAAAAAGGGGAGGAGGCGAAGAAGCTCTTCGCCGACGCTCAGAGCATGCTCGAACGGGTGATCGATGAGAAGTGGCTGCGCGCCGCCGCCGTGATCGGCCTCTTCCCCGCCAACGCAGATAACGACGACATCCAGGTCTACAGCGACGACAGCCGCGAGCGCCTGCTCACCCGCTTCCACAACCTGCGCAAGCAGGGGCGCCAACCGGAGGGGAAATACAACGAATGCCTGGCCGACTACATCGCTCCGCTTGCCAGCGGCAAGATCGACTACCTGGGCGCCTTCGCCTGTACCTCCGGCATCGGCATCGATGACAAGCTGGCCGAATTCGAGCAGGACCACGACGACTACCATGCCATCCTGCTCAAGGCCCTTGCCGACCGCCTGGCCGAGGCCCTGGCCGAATGGCTGCACGAGCGAGTACGGCGCGATTACTGGGGCTACGCGGCGGACGAGTCCCTCAGTAACGAGGAGTTGATCGCCGAGCAATACGCCGGCATCCGTCCCGCCATGGGCTACCCGGCCAGTCCCGACCACACCGAGAAGGATATTCTGTGGCAGCTGCTTTCGGTTGAGGAACACACCGGCATCTGGCTTACCGAGAGCAAGGCGATGGTACCCACGGCGGCGGTCAGCGGTCTCTACTTCGGTCATCCCGACAGCCGCTACTTCGCCGTCGGCAAGCTGAACCGGGATCAGGTGGCCGACTACGCCGAACGCAAGGGCATGACCCTGGCGCAGGCCGAGCGCTGGCTGGCGCCCAATCTGGCCTACGAGCCTGAAGCGGATTGAGCGCTGCGACCGCCGGCGTTGACCCGGCGCCGTGACATCGCATCACATCGCGAAGTCAGGCCGCCGGGACGCGCTCACTGAAGATTGATACTGCCCTGCTTGTCGAGGGGAATGCGAAAGGCCTCCAACAGGGGATTGGAACTGGAGGCATCCATCGAGCCGCTCAGGTCGTAACGGATGCCCTGTCCGAGCAAGGCCTTGTAGAGCCCCATCCCCACCTGGTTGAAATCGACGGAGAGGGGCAGCGAGACGGTGCCGCGTCCCTCCTGTCCGATCGTCACGCCCTGTTTGACCAGGCCGCCACCCACATCGTAGCCATTCAACTTCAGGCCGTAGTCGAGCCGTTGCAGCAGCAGCGAGAAGGCGTTGGGATTATCCACTTCCAGCTCCATCAGCAGCTTGGCACCGTTCAATGAGAGCTGCTGCACATCCAGCGAACGCAGGCTCACACGCGGCATTTCGGGGATCGGCAACTCGCCCCGGTAGCTCACCGGTACCCGAACCTGTCCCAGCAAGGGCACCTCGAAGCCCATCCCCAGGTCGAGCTGATAGTCGACCTGCTTGGCCCCTTGCAGCTGCCGGTAGCTGTTGAGCAGCTGTTGAAATCCAAGTCTGACCGGAACCTGGACCTGGCTGCTGCCGTTGGCCGCCAGTTTCATCCCCTTGGTTTGATTTCCCTGCAGGAAAGAGCTGCCGAGCAGTTTCAGATCGTAGTCGAGCCCGGCCAGGGAGATGGCGACCGGATTGGGATTGTCGACCTGCACATCGAAGTTGAGATCGACCCCGTTCATGTCGAGGGAGGTCAGCTTAAGACCCTGTACCCTGGCGGTCGGTTTCTGGCCCTCCAGCGCCTGACCAACCTGTTCCAGCGTTGCACAGCCGGCAAGCAGGACGGTCTGGGCCAGGGCCAATATCAGCAGCAGGCGTCGCAACATGAAGGGGCCTCCGGGTGATGAGTGGGTGGGTGTGTGACGATGATAGCAATTGACGGCAACCCGGCAAGGGTCGCCACAGGACGTACCTCACAACTCACCGCACAGACAGCGACTGCCCGGGCCGGCGCGCACCTACCCACCGCAGCACCCCCGCCATCAGCATCAGCAACAGAAGTCCCGCACCCATGGCGCCGCCGCCACCGATCTCCTCATAGCTGTCGCGATAACTATCCTCCAGCGGCAGCACCGACAAATCCCGATCCTCGTAGGGGCCGTAGTTCACCACCAGCAGGTCGTAGTCGGCATCGTAGAGTTCGATCAGCACATCGTAGTAGCCGGTCGGGTAGCCGTCGAGCAGCCGGGTCACCACCTCATAGGCATCGTCGCTGGCATCGCCGGTGATGGGGAACACCTCTGTGGTATGGAAATGGTTCCAGGGCCCGCCCTCCAGGCTGAGGTAGAGCCGGGCATAGACCCAGGCCTCGCTGCCATCGCTCACATCCGGGTCGAAGCTGACCCGCAGACGGTGGTAGAAGCCGTCGTCGTCGTCATCCCAGCTCAAGACGGTTGCGGCATCGAACACACTGAAGACCCGACCCGTCGGATGTGCCAGCGTGCGCTGCTGGCTCACCGTCTCGGCGCGGCTGCCGCCGCTGACCAGTGGCTGAGCTTCGTCCACTGGTGCCAGATCGAGCGCTTCCGTATAGCTTGTCGAGGCCTGGGCGACGGGGCCCTCTACCGACTGGGACAGGCGCGCCCGCGTGTCATCCGCGAGCGCCCCTTCGCCCCAGTACAGGCTCAGCGCCAGGGCCAGCCCGACCAGGAATCGGTTTGTCTTAGCCTTGGTCGTCATCGTCCCGCTCCCTCAATCCCAATGGCGCTTGACGCGGGGTTTGTGCCTGTCGTGATCGTGACGGTATCTGTCATGCCGATGGTGGCGTTTGTAGCGGTCACGGTACTGATAGCCATGGCTATCGTGGCGACGATACTCCCGATGGTGATAGTGACGGTAGGGCCCGTCGTTGTAGTAGTAATAATGATCGTCATGATCCAGGCTGAGCCCCAGCAGCACGCCACTCAACAGACCGACCGGGTAGCCGTAGTCGTCATGGGCCTGCGCGGTGGAACCGATCACCAGCGAGGCGGTGAGGAAAGTTGCGATAAGCAGTGTCTTGCGTTTCATGATAAGTCTCCTTCAATGCGCTTCGATTTAAGCTTAGGGAGACTTGGCTGAACGAAAGCTGAATGGTTGGGAGGCTGTTTGAAATCGTTTATTGGGAGGGAAGGAACGGCAGGCGCTGGCGTGAGAACCGGCAGCGTCGGATTCAAGTGCCGGGACTCAGTCGATGGCTCCGTTGCGCTGCAACACCCGGTGGATCTTACGTCCCTGCCTGGCCAGTCGATCCAGATCGCCGAAGTTGGGGATGTCGCCATCGGCCAACCGGCTCTCCCAGGCATCGAGCTCGGTTTCCAGATAGATCAGCAGCTTGCTGGAACATCCCTCGCAACTGTCGCCGCAGATCTGTTCGACGTTGAGACCGAAGGGGATGGCCTCACGCATTTGTGCGATCAACCGGCGCATGGCGGTACGTGTATCGGGCTTTCGAGGCTTGGCGGTCACGGCCGTTCACCCGCGAGGCCTCAACACTTGATGCTCTTGCACAGCTTGATGCCTTTCTTACGCTGCACCTGCAGCACCTTGAGACGGCGTTTGATCTGCTTGCGTTCGTCAGTGTTCTTCTCGTTCTCCAGCTTGGCTTCCAGCGCCTTCTGCTGCTGTTTGAGCTTTTTTAACAAACTGCGGATCTTGTCCCGCTTCTCTTTCTGCTTGCGCTTCTCCAGATTGAGCAGGCGGTGGAATTTTTCAATCAGCTTTTCTGTAGTCATCTGTCGACTCGTTCATTCGGATGAGGGTTTTTGTTCTTCTTCGAGAAGTTCGCTCATCTCCTCTTCATTCAGGATCAGCTCACTCTCCACATCCAGCGCTTCATACCCCGGCGACACAAACAGGACCCGGCCCATCTGGATCAAATTATCCGCCACATCATAGGCGTAGGCGCTGTCGTTCATCAAGGAAGTGGCCATTTCCGCACTGATGGCATTGTCCCGGATCAGTCGATCGAGTTCGCCGTTGGAGATGATGTCATCCTCCTCGATGGCCAGTTTCACCGCATCGAGAGAGAGCGGCGAGACACCGGCTGGCGATTCGGAGCGGATCGCTGTCATCTCCCGCAACACGGTCGCCAGCTGAAAACGGATTCGGTTGTATTGCTGACCAATCGCCAGATTGTCCGATTGCGTGTAGCGCACCAGGTTCTTCTGCAGATGCTTGATGTCCTTCACCGCCTCGACAATGTTCAGGCTCGCCATGCGCAGCTGGTAGAGCTCCTCGCCGTAATGCTCGGAAGCGCTGGCCTGGACCCGACTGATGTAGGCGGTAATGGCACTGTAGAGGGACTTGATGCGTTGCTCATAGAGCGCATCGATATCGACCTTGGATACCTGTGGGGAACGCTCCACCAAACCGCGAAGGTCCGCATCGGATTTCATGACGTCCGATTTGAGGCTCAGCACCGAGGCAATCACTTCGAAGGCGTTTTCCAGCAGATGCCCCATCTCGTTACGGATCGCCTGCATGGCCGATTCAGGCAACTCCATGGCCGCCTCGTTGAGAAAGCGGGGTTCATCGACCAGTCGCTCACGTCCTTGCATCAATCGCTCCAGACCCTGGACCAGCCTGCCGGTCACCGGCAACATCAGACACACACCCACCAGATTGAACAGAGTATGAAACAGCGCCAGCTTGAGTGTGTAGTCGTCGTCGGCGATGCCCAGCAATTCGCTGGTAGCGTTGACCGCGAGCAGGAACTGATGAATGAAGAGGATGGCCACTATACCCGTTACCAGGTTGAACACCAGATGCGCACCCGCCAGGCGGCGGCCCTGCACATTGGAACTCATGGCCCCGAGAATGGCGGTGATGGTGGTCCCCACATTGGCGCCGATGGCCAGGGCAAGGGCATTTTCATAGGTGATCTGCTGCGCCGCCAGCGCCGTGATGATCAGCACCAGGGTGGCATGGCTCGATTGCATCACCACCGTGGCGGCGATGCCCAGCAGGGTATAGACCAGCAACCCCTTGATCCCCGGCATCGCATAGGCCGCCAGATCGATGGCGTCCTTGAAGGCCTCGAAGCCCTCTTTCATGTAGTGAATACCAAGGAACAGGAAGCCGAGTCCCGCCAGGACGTAACCCACCCCCTTCCACGAACGCGACTTCTGAAAGATCAGAATCACGCCGAACACCAACATCGGCATGGCATAGGCGGAAATCTTCACCTTGAGTCCAAACCCGGCAACCAGCCAGGCGCCGGTGGTGGTGCCCAGGTTGGCGCCGAAGATGATGCCGATGCCCGAGGCCAACTCGATCAGCCCCGCGCTGAGGAACGAAATGGTGATCACCGAGACCAGCGAACTCGACTGCATCAGGGTGGTGGTCAGAATGCCGAAGCTGAGGCTCTTCCACAGACGGTCCGTTGTGCGCTGGAGGATGCGCTCCAACATACCGCCGGTAAAGGCCTTGAAGCCCTCCTCCAGCGACAGCATGCCGAAAAGGAAAATCGACACCCCGGCGGCGATGACCTTGAAGTCCGGGCTGATCCAAAAGCCATAACCCAGCACCAAGAAGATGGTGGGCAGCAGAATTTTGCGCAACATCACGCCGCCCCCGACCCAGGGACGCACCGGATGTCGTCGCTCATGGCAGCATCATGCCGCGTATCGTGAAATAGAGCATGGCGGCCAGGATCGCGGAGGCGGGCACGGTGATGATCCAGGCGGCGATGATCTTCAGCAGCGCGGAACGCTTCACGAGTTCGTGGCGATAGACCTTTTTCAGTCCCTTGCGCTCCTTCTTCGTCAGTTCCGCCTTGGCGCGATGCTCCTTCAGCTCGCGCAGCATGCTCGCCTTTTCATCGAGACCGGCCTTTTTGAACCTCTCCATGAAGGCCTCGACTTCGTCACGGTCTGCGCCCTGATGGTGCAGCTCGATTTCATCGACCATGCGGGCGTAGTTGGCTTTCAGGTACTCGCGCAGAAATCCCACGCCAAACACCGCACCCACCGCGATATGGGTGGAGCTTACCGGCAATCCCAGCTGGGTGGCAATGATGACTGTGATGGCCGCCGCCAAGGCAATACAAAAGGCACGGATCTGATCCAGTTCGGTGATCTCGGAACCCACGGTACGTATCAGTTTCGGGCCATAAAGGGCAAGCCCGATGGCAATACCCAGGGCGCCCACCATCATCACCCAGAGAGGGATCGCCGCCTTGGCCGAGATGGCTCCTTTTGTCAGGGCATCGTTGATCGCCGCAAGCGGGCCGATCGCATTCGCCACGTCGTTGGCGCCATGGGCAAAACTGAGCAGGGCGGCGGCGAAGATCAGCGGCACCGTGAACAAGCTGTTGACACTGCGCTTGCTATTTTCAAGTCGGGAGGCCATGCCGTTGATCAGCGGTTTGCTCAGGATCATGACACCGAGTCCGATCGCCAGACCGATCATCAGCGCCACCGGCATGCCCACTTTCCATAGGTGTTTGAACCCCTTCAACACAAGATAGGTGCCGAAGGCCCAGGCCATGACGCCGATCAGGATCGGTACCATGCGCCGCGCCGCCGCCACCATATCCGTCTGGTAGGTGATGGTGCGTTTGATCAGATAAAGGAAGGCGGCCGCGATAATACCGCCCAACACCGGAGAGATGACCCAACTGGCCGCGATCTGTCCCATCTTGGCCCAGTTGGCGATTGCCCAGCCGCCGGCGGCGATACCCGCGCCCAACACGCCGCCGACGATGGAGTGGGTGGTGGAGACCGGCGCGCCGATGGCGGTGGCCAGATTGAGCCACAGGGCTCCCGCCAGCAGGGCCCCCATCATCAGCCAGACGAAGGTGTCGGTATCGCCGATCATGGCCGGGTTGATGATGCCCTTCTTGATCGTGCCGACCACATCGCCTCCGGCCACCAAAGCCCCCATGGCCTCGAAGATGGCGGCGATCAGAATCGCACCGGTGAGGGTGATGGCGTGGGAGCCGACCGCCGGTCCCACGTTGTTGGCCACGTCGTTGGCGCCGATGTTCATCGCCATGTAACCGCCGATCATGGCCGCCACCACCAGCATGTGGGTGACATCGCTCCCTTTCGATCCGACATACAGCATGACACCGACAATAAACAACATGGCGACGCCAAATCTGAACAGCTCTTTTCGGTTGGCCCAGGTGGCATGTTCTATTTCTGCGATTTTTTCGAGTTCCATAGTCTTTAGCTCTGGTTTTAGTTATTCATTGAGGAGGGCACACCAGACATAAAAGCGTAACAAAAGTATAACATTATGAGCCTGCTCACGGCTTGCCCCAACTCAATGTAAAAGCCATTTTTATGCGAAAAAAATCTGGGATTTGAGCCGTCACCGACGACTGCCAGGACGCCACTCAGAGTGAGCGGATTGCCGAGGGCGGGTTCAGCGATAGAGATCGAGGGTGGCCTGCAGCTTTTGCAGCACCCGTTCACGCAGGGAGGGAGGCTCGATCACCTCCACATCGGGACCGAATCGCAGCAGGTCCATCACCAGCTCTTCCGGCTGACCGTAGGGGAGACTCAACTCATAACTGCCATCCTCCAGCCACCGACTCTGCTGCTGAGGATGCCAGGACTCCATCGATACCCATCTTGCACGTTCCGCAGTGAAGCGCAGGATCGCCTGATGCTGAGCGCGGCCGGAAAAGATGCCGTAGGTCCCGGCATAGTGGCCATCGAGATCCGAATCATTCACCTCCTGCGCCGGGGTATCGAGCGTATGCGCCTCGCGGATGGCATCCAGCGCGAAGGTACGCAGACCGCGACGCAGGTGACACCAGGCGTCCAGGTACCAGTTGTCGCGGTAGTGGGTCAGCCGTTGCGGTGAGACCTCACGCTCGCTCTGGGCGTCCTGGGCCCGGTTGTAGTAGACAAGCTGCAGGCGCCGACGGGCAGCCAGCGCCCCGGCGACGAGGGTGAAATAGGGACCGGTCGGCCTGGCGGCGGCCCGCAGCAGACGGATACGGCGCGATACCGGTTCGCCGCTCCCCGGCTGGCGGCTGAGCAGTTCGTCGATCTTACGCTTGAGGGGCTGCAGATGGCTGTCGAGCAGACCCGGCTGCACCCCTTCCAGCAGCTGCTGCGCGGCCAGCAAGGCCTGCAGCTCGGAGGCGTTGAACCAGAGTCCAGGCAGTTGGTACATCTCCCCTTCTGCGGGGTCGTAACGGTAGCCGTTATGCTTGCGGTCGTAGACGATGGGGGCGTTGAGGTAGAGCCGCATCTCCTCGATCAGCCGCTTGACCGTGGCGCGGGAGCACTCCAGCTCCTGCTCCAGGCGTTGACGGGAGACCGGATAGCGGGCGCTTTGCAGGATGCGGTTGAGTTCGAAGATCCGGTCGAACCGATCCATAAGGAGCAGGTCCTGCTAGTGTTTCTCCATCCCGGGTTTGGCCAGCGTCTGTTCATCCATGGACCAGAGCCGCTCCAGGTGGTAGAAGTCGCGTACCTTGGGCTGCATCACGTGGACCACCACGCCGTTGAGATCGACAAGGGCCCATTCGCCTTCGTTGATTCCTTCGGTGCCGAGCGGGGTCTCACCGGCCTGCTTGGCTTTGAAGGCGACGGTCTCCGCGATCGACTTCACGTGACGGTCGGAGGTGCCGCTAGCGACGATCATGATGTCGGTGATACTGGTCTTGCCACGTACGTCCAGTACCACCACATCCTTCGCTTTCATGTCGTCCAGAGTCTGTAGAACGACGTCTCTGAGTGCTTCTATCTCCATTGAATACCGTTTGTTTTGCTGAGTGGGGCCGGCTGGCCGGAAAAATCGGCGATTCTACCGGAGCCATGGGAAATAGCATAACCCATGGCTGAAAAAAGTTGTCATTTCCGATAGAGGTGGTTCTCATCAATCAAGTTCAAGACCCCGTCCGGCAACAGATATCGGGGGCTGTAACCCGCTGCGACGGCCGTCCGGATGGCGGTGGCGGAGATCTCCAGCTGAGTCACCGACTGCAGATGGATCAGTCCCGCCGGTTGTGCCCGGAGCCTGTCCGGGCCTGTAC
The DNA here is from genome assembly GCA_037384425.1 of Candidatus Thiodiazotropha sp. Classification (GTDB taxonomy): domain Bacteria; phylum Pseudomonadota; class Gammaproteobacteria; order Chromatiales; family Chromatiaceae; genus Thiodiazotropha. The sequence continues at coordinate 55,108 of JARROA010000023.1, forward strand.
ACATATGATCCCTCAGCAGGACCTTTACCCGCGGTTCCTCCGGTCCAGGCGATCCCGGTCGATGCATCACCACCAGATGGGCCAGCTTCAGTATCTCCCCGGGCTGGTGCCAGTCGGCAAAGCCATTGAAGGCATCCATGCCCAGCAACAGGCAGAGCGGGCGGTCAGGGAAATCGTTACGCAGGGAGTTGAGGGTATCCACGCTGTAGGAATCACCGGCGCGCTGAAGTTCACGGTCGTCGGCGACGAAACCCGCCTGTCCGGCGATCGCCTCACGCACCATGCGCAGACGCAGTTCAGCGGGGGTCTCGGGCTGATCCCGATGCACCGCCCGATGCAGGGGGATAAAGCGCACCTGCTCCAGGCCGATGGCCTGCATCACATCCAGGGCGGGGCGCAGATGCCCGTAGTGGATCGGATCGAAGGTACCGCCCAGGATGCCGATCATAGGTAGTGACGTTCGGCTTCAGGTCCGGATATGGCCATCGCCCAGCACGATGTACTTGACTGAAGTCAGCCCCTCCAAACCGACTGGCCCACGGGCGTGGAATTTGTCGGTGGAGATGCCGATCTCCGCCCCCAGGCCGTACTCGAAGCCATCCGCAAAACGGGTGGAGGCGTTGACCATCACCGAGCTGGAGTCGACCTCGGTCAGAAAACGCCGCGCTCGGGTGTAGTTCTCGGTCACGATGGCATCGGTGTGCTGGGAACTGTGGGTGTTGATATGGTCGATAGCCTGATCCAGACCGCTCACCACCTTGATGGAGAGGATCGGCGCCAGGTACTCCGTATCCCAGTCCTCGTCGCTGGCAGCCACGGCTCCGTCGATGATCTCCAGAGTACGCGCGCAGCCCCGGATCTCCACCCCCTTCTCGAACAGGGGGGCGGCCAGCATCAGCAGCATCTCCTCGGCGATCGCCTCCGCCACCAGCAGAGTCTCCATGGTATTGCAGGTGCCGTAGCGCTGGGTCTTGGCGTTCATCGCCACATCGAAGGCCTTGCCGATATCGGCCTGATCGTCGATGTAGACGTGACAGATACCATCCAAGTGTTTGATCACCGGTACCCGGGCATCGCGGCTGATACGCTCGATCAGCCCCTTGCCGCCACGGGGAATGATGACGTCGACAAACTCGGGCATGGCGATCATCTCACCCACCGCGGCCCGGTCAGTGGTGGCCACCACCTGCACCGCCGCTGCAGGCAGACCGGCCTGTTCCAGTCCCCTCTGAATACTGGCGGCGATCGCCTGGTTGGAGTGGAAGGCCTCGGAACCGCCGCGCAGCACGGCGGCGTTGCCCGATTTCAGGCAGAGTCCGGCGGCATCTGCGGTGACGTTGGGTCGTGATTCGTAGATGATGCCGACCACACCCAGGGGCACCCGCATGTGGCCTACCTGAATGCCGCTCGGGCGGTATTTCATGTCGAAGATCTCACCGATCGGATCGGCCAGCCCGGCGATCTGGCGCAGGCCCTCGATCATGCCGTCGATGCGCGCCGGGGTCAGTTCCAGACGATCGAGCAGGGCGGCGTCCAGCCCCTTCTCGGCACCGGCCTTCAGGTCCTTGCGGTTCTCCTGCATCAGCAGTTCGCGCTGCGCGTCCAGATCCTCCGCTATCGCCACCAGGGCCCGGTTCTTTGCCGCCGTAGTGGAGGAGGCCAGCAGTCGGGAGGCCTTTCGCGCCTGCCGTCCCAGGGTTTGCATATAGCCCTTCACATCGGAAATATCGTCAAACATAGTGGGAATGCCGTCTCGGTTAATCGGAAAACTCAGGCGGGGAACTGTATCAAAAATCGTGCTGATTGGCCTCCGACGTGGCCAACAGGTCCAGATTTAGCAAGATCTGAACGCTTGTACAGGGTGAATACCCCAATTCATGCCATGGTCATTGCATGCTCAAGTTCACACCAGATTGACCGATCATATAGGGCATGGAGATAAATCGGGTGGACCCCAGAGAGAGATGCTCAGATCAACCACAACCTTGCTACTGACCCTCGCCCTTGCCGGCACCGGCATGGCCAGCGAATTCGACTTCGATGTGCCGATGCATCTGAAAGGCGCCAGCACCTTCTATATCTCCGGTCGCATCGGTGACATGCCGGCCAGCGATTTCATGGTCGACACCGGCTCCAGCTACATGACCATCAATGAAGAGACCCTGGCCAATCTGAAACTGACTGAAGATCCCGTCTATCTGCGCGATCTCACCGGCGTGCTGGCCAACGGTGATCGGATGCGTGTCCCGGTTTATGCCGTCTCCAGTGTCCAGCTGGGCGAAAACTGCCGCCTTGAAGAGGTGGAAGTCGCTGTATTCCCGGGTAATACCCGTCAGATCCTGGGTCTCAGCGTGCTGTTGAAGGCCGCTCCCTTCGTCTTTTCCACCGACCCGCCACAGCTCCAGCTGAGCAATTGTCGCCTGGCTAAAACGAATGTCGGCGACCAGACAGTGCTGGCCGCCGACACAGAAACCCGTTAATGGGGTTCGATTACTTCGACGTTTACTTGTCGGTAGAGGGCTCCATCGCCTCGAAGGCGCTGAACTCTGCCGCGTCGATCTGACCGTCCTGATTGGCGTCGGTGGTCTCCCAACGCTGATGCAGGCTCTCGTCAGCTGCCGCTTCCTGGGCGGAGATATAGCCGTCCTCGTTTACATCGAGCTTCATGAATGCGTCTTCGCCGGCGACTGCCGCAGTGAAAAAACCGGCCGCAAGCAGGGCCATTGCCGTTTTGGTGATTTGCATCGTTTTCATCATGTTCTCCTTAACTGTTTTCGATCCGTCAACCCCAGGATTGGGGCCTCCGGTGAAACATATGACAACGAAACCTTAAGAAATTGCGCGATACAAATCACATTTCGTATAACTTTTTATTCCTAGGAGAATAATTCTGATGGTTCGGTGTGGAATCAATCACAATCGAGTACTGTTGCCTGTAAATAATCGATTTCAGTAACTTCCAACAGCCCAGGCAAGGCGCTCCGCACATCAGTTTGTGACCCTGCATCACGAGCCATAAGCCACTGAATTGGCTCTGTATTCAGCCCAACACGCGGGGGCGTTCGTTGATCAGAAGGCGCTTTCCCGCCATACCCAGCGCCAACTCTTCGAACAGCGACCAGGGATCACCGGGATCCAGTCCCTTGATCGCCCTATCCGCCCTGGCACATATTACCAGCAACTGTCGCCAGAGCGCCGCCCGGCGCTGCACACCCCGGCGCACCAATGCCTTGCGCTTGTCCCAGACCCGGTGGGTGCCCATCACCTGATCGGGGCTGCGCCCCTGCGCCACTTCATGGGCCATCTGCGCTAGGCCCCGAATCTCGCGGCTGAGAGCCCACAGCACCACCGGGGTGGCGACGCCTTCGGCGCGCAGCCCCTGCAGCATACGCAGTCCCCTGGCCGCCTCACCTGCAAGCAGGGTATCGACCAGTCCGAAGACATCGAAGCGGGCGCTGTCTGCCACCGATTCAGCCAGCTGCTCCTGGGTCACCACACCGGGACCCTGCTGCAGCAGCAACTTCTCGATCTCCTGACTGGCGGCCAGCAGATTGCCTTCGACCCGATCTGCCAGCATCTCCACCACGCCCGGCTCCGGAATCAGTCCGGCCCGGCGCAAACGCTGTTCGATCCAGGGTGGCAGCCGGCCACCTTCCACCGGCCAGATCTGTACCACCACACCCGTCTGCTCCAGGCGTTTGTACCACTGGCTGTTGCTCTGTGCCCGCTCCAGCTTGGGCAGGGTAATGAGCAGCAGGGTGTCCTCAGGCGGTGCTTCGGCATAGGCGCTCAAGGCCTTGGACCCTTCACTGCCGACTTTAGGACTCGTCAGGCGCAGATCGAGCAGACGCCGATCACCGAACAGGGACAGACTCTCGGCCGCCGCATTGAGAGCGGCCCAGTCGAAACCGGCTGCGGCATCGAGCACCTCCCGTTCGGTAAAGCCCTGAGCACGGGCCGCCAACCGCACCTCGTCCGCCGCCTCTTGCATCTGCAGGGGCTCGTCACCACTGATCAGGTAGATCGGCGACAGCTGCTTTTGCAGCTGGGAGCTGAGCTGATCGTTGCGCAGTCTCATGGTTGTTTCAGCAGGGCCTCCAGACGACGGATGATCTGGTTCGCCATCTCGTTCCGCATATCGTTGAGCAGCAGCTGGGCTTCGTTGCGTTGACCCAGTTCATCGTCACCGCCATAGCTGAGCTGACGCACCAGCTCCAGGGACTGCGTTTGAGGCTCACCACCCGCGGCACGGGTGAGGCGGAAACCGGCTTCCAGTTGCAGCTCCGAGTCGAGGGCCTTGCCGCTGGCGTCCACCGCCAGCACCCGACGCTGCTGTCGTTCGCCGGTGATGATCAGGCGGGCCTTGGCCGACTCCGCGTCCGCAGCCAGCTCTACGCCGCCGATGCGCAGATTGTGGGCCAGGGTACCCGCCAGGGTGCCGCGGTCCTCGCCCCCTTCCACGTAGAGGCCGTTGAGCACTGGAGAGGCGGCCTGCTGATAGCCTTTGAGGTGGAAGCCGCAGCCTGCCAGGGTGAGCAGCAGCGTCAGCCAGAGCAGCGGTTTGGGGAATGATTTGTCAGACACCTTGGTGAAGATCTCCTAAGCGTGAGTGCAACGGACCGCCCGGGTGAGGTGAGCCTAACCTGAGAGGCGGGGCGGGACAACAGGGGTTGGTGGGGCTGGGCCCCACCCTACCCGCTGAGCGAAGCCTGTCTGGTGCGGCAAGTCGCACCCTACGCCTCGATCACCTGTGGGGTGCGGCTTGCCGCACCGTTAATTGAGCAATCGAACGTTGCCCCATCAGTCTCACTTGGCGACGATGTTGACCAGCTTGTTGGGCACCACGATGACCTTGCGCACGGTGGCGTCGCCGATGAAGCGCTGTACGTTTTCGTTCTCCAGCGCCAGCGACTCCACAGAGGCCTTATCCGCGTCGGCCGGCACCTGGATCTTGGCCCGCACCTTACCGTTGACCTGCACAACGTACTGGATGCTCTCCTGCTTGAGCGCCTCCTCGTCGGGGCTCGGCCAGGGGGCGTCGAGGATCTCCTCGCCGTAGCCCAGTTCGCACCAGAGAGTGTGAGCGATATGGGGAGCGATGGGGCCGAGCAGGCTCAGCACCAGCGAGAGTCCCTCGTAGAGCACCACCAGGTCGGACTCGCTCTCGCCCAGTTTGTAGAGGGCGTTGACCATGCTCATGCAGGCGGAAACCACCGTGTTGAACTGTTGACGCTCGTAGTCGAAGAGGGCCTTGGAAAGGGCCTCGTGGATCTCCCTGCGGGCCGCTTTTTGTGTCTCGCCCAATTCGATCCCACCGGGCTGAAAGCCCGCCATGCGCTCACGATTGGCATCGGCCAGGGCCCATACCCGCTTGAGAAAACGATGTGCGCCCTCGACTCCCTCGTCGTTCCACTCCAGGGACTGGTCGGGGGGCGAGGTAAACATGGTGTAGAGGCGCACGGTGTCGGCGCCGTAGCGGTCGATCAGGGTCTGGGGGTCGACGCCGTTGTTCTTCGATTTCGACATCTTCTCGATGCCGCCGATCACCACCGGCTCGCCGTCCTCGCTCAGCTTGGCCGACAGCGGACGACCCTTGTCGTCCCGCTCCACCGCCACCTCGACCGGGTTGTACCAGTGTTTGGAGCCGTCGGGCTGGTCCCGGTAATAGGTGTCGGCCACCACCATGCCCTGGGTCAGCAAGCGGGTGAAGGGCTCGTCGCTCTTGACCAACCCGGCGTCGCGCAGCAGCTTGTGGTAGAAGCGGGCGTAGAGCAGATGCAGCACCGCGTGCTCGATGCCGCCGATGTAATGGTCCACCGGCAGCCAGTAGTCGGCCCGTTCATCGAGCATGGCCTCGGCGTCTGGGCAGGTGTAGCGGGCGTAGTACCAGCTCGACTCCATGAAGGTGTCGAAGGTGTCGGTCTCGCGTTTCGCCTGGCCACCGCATTTCGGACAGGCACAATCGGCAAAGGCGGGGTCATCCTTGATCGGGTTGATGGTCTGCTCGTCGTAGACGATGTCCTCCGGCAGGCGCACCGGCAGATCGGCCAGCGGAACCGGCACGATGCCGCAGGCGTCGCAGTGGACCATCGGAATCGGCGTACCCCAGTAGCGCTGGCGGGAGACACCCCAGTCGCGCAGGCGGAAGTTCTTGGTCTTGTGACCCTTGCCCCGCTCCTGCAGCCATTCGGCGATGGCGTCGAAGGCGGCTTCGGAGGTCAGACCGTTGAAGGGACCCGAGTCCTGCAGCACCCCTTTTTCGATGTAGGCGGCGGCCTGAATATCAACCTCGGAGCCATCGGCCGGATGGATCACCTGCCTGATCGGGATGCCGTACTTGCGGGCAAAGGCGTGGTCGCGCTCGTCGTGGCCAGGCACCGCCATCACCGCGCCGGTGCCGTAACCCATGAGTACGAAGTTAGCGGCGTAGATCGGCACCGACTCACCGCTCACCGGGTGGATGGCGTTGATACCGAGGGGCATGCCCCTCTTCTCGATGGTCTCCAACTCCGCTTCCGAGGTGCCGCCCTGGCGGCACTCCTCGACAAAGGCGGCGAGTTCGGCATTGCCTTGGGCGGCCTGCAGCGCCAGCGGATGCTCGCCGGCCACCGCCACGTAGGTGACCCCCATCAGGGTGTCGGGGCGGGTGGTGTAGATGGTGAGACCTTCGTCCGAGCCCTGGATGCCGAACTCCATCTGCACGCCGAAGGAGCGGCCGATCCAGTTGCGCTGCATGGTGCGCACCTGCTCGGGCCAGCCCTCCAGGTTGTCGATCTCGTCGAGCAGTTCGTCGGCATAGTCGGTGATCTTGATGAACCACTGGGGGATCTCGCGCCGCTCCACCAGGGCGCCTGAGCGCCAGCCGCGACCATCGATCACCTGTTCATTGGCCAGCACGGTCTGGTCCACCGGGTCCCAGTTGACCACCGCGTTCTTGCGGTAGACCAGGCCTTTTTTATACAGCTCGGTGAAGAGCCACTGCTCCCACTTGTAGTAGTCGGGGCTGCAGGTGGCCAGCTCGCGGCGCCAGTCATAGCCGAAACCGAGGCTTTTCAGCTGCGCCTTCATGTAGTTGATGTTCTCGTAGGTCCAGGCCGCAGGGGCCGCCCGGTTCTTGCGCGCGGCGTTCTCCGCCGGCAGGCCGAAGGCGTCCCAGCCCATGGGCTGCAGCACGTTCCTGCCCAGCATGCGCTGGTAGCGGGCAATCACGTCGCCGATAGTGTAGTTGCGCACATGCCCCATGTGCAGCTTGCCACTGGGGTAGGGGAACATGGAGAGGCAGTAGAACTTCTCCTTGCCGGGATCCTCGCTGACCTCGAAGGTGCCGCTCTCCTCCCACTGTTGCTGGACCTGGCGTTCGATGTCGCGGGGCTCGTACTTCTGCATGATCTGGCCTGAATCTCGAATGAAACGGGAAACGGGGAAGGATACCGCAGGCGATGGATTTCAAAAAGCGTGACAGACCTCACCCCGTTCTGTAGCGGGAGATCGATGTCGAGGTGATCAGGAAGCGAGTTTGTGGGACGGGTCCAGGGCACTAAAGATCGATTCGATTACCGAACCAATCACCTGCGACCAGGCGGCGCCAATCCGATCGCTGTAGGCCTCATCAAACCCCGCCACCGTATCGAGCAGGGCCGCCTGCCACATATCGAAGTGCCGGCGTTCGATCTGCAGCCGCTGGTGGGTCCTGCCCAGCATCTCCAGATAGATGACGATACCCGGTTGCCCTTCCGCGGTCTGCGCCACCATCTCGAGCGTCGAACGCAGCTTTTGCTTCAGCTGGGCCATATCCCGATGATGGAAAATAGCGGCGATCTCCTCCGATTGGGCCATGAAATGGTCGTAAAAGGCATCGAAAAAACCATCGCGGGCAGTAACCCGCGTCAGACTGTCACGAAACAGATTGAGATCACTTTGTCGCATGGAATCGGTTATCGGCAGTTTCGGATGTTTACTTTAAAAATCATGTAAAAACGACAGGTTGAGATTCTCCACGAATCGGCCATGATTAAAGTGAAACAGCCATGAACCCCTGCACTCACCCGACACCTTCAGAGGGCGGTTCAGGCGAGGGGAAAGCATATTGTCGAGCAGAAACCCTGTCCACCCAATCCGCCCAGGGTTTTCGCCGATACCCATGCACGCAGGACCAAGAAGAACGGCAGCTCTCGCCGTAAGGAGTAGACAATGGCCGAGCGAAACGAACAGGACCCTTTCGACAGACTCACTGCAGCCTACGACAAGATCCTCCAGGAGGTTCATGAAGCCATCGAATCGGCACGCGACAACGCCCTGCCCGGTTTGAAAGATTACCTGAACGACGCACGCGAAAAGATGGTGGAACTGGGTGAACTGAGCCGCGAAGAGGCGGAGAAGGTAGCCGGTTATGTGGAGCGCGACATGAAGGATGCCGCCAGCTACCTGCTGGACACCGGCGAACAGCTTTCCGCCTGGTGGCGGTTCGACATGCAGCAGATCGAAAACCGTATGCTGGAGATGTTCACCAGCGTGGCAGACCAGACCAAGCTGGAGCTGGCCAAATTCTCACAGCGTGCCAGGGGCGTCTCCCTCTACCACACGGGCGAGATCACCGGTCCCGGAACCCTGGTCTGCACCGGCTGCGGCAAGCAGATGCATTTCAAGAAGACGGGGCATATCCCACCCTGCTCAGGTTGCAAAGGGACCGAATTCCAGCGTACCGCCCGTTAGCGGCGTATCCAAACGGACCTGGAGACAAACCGCCGCGCCGTCAGCGGCGAGCGGCGCGCTTTGAGCTCTTCTTGGCCGCCTTCTTCTTGGCGGTCTTCTCGCTGGCCTTCTTGCTGACCGCCTGTTTCCCGGTGATCGGCTTTTTGACCACTTTCTTCTTGATGGCCGGCTTCTTTGCCGTCGCCTTGGCGGCCGTTTTTTTCTTGCTGACCGAGCTGCGTGCAACTGCCTTTGCCACCGCTTTCTTGGCAGTGGATTTCTTGGAGGTGGCTTTCTTGGTTACAGCCTTTTTTGCAGTCACTTTCTTGGCAACGGCCTTCTTGGCGACCGCCTTGTTGCTGACTCGCTTTTTGGTCGTGACCGGTTTGCTTTTGCCCGCCGCTGGGCGTTTTTTCGCAGACTTCTTGAGCGGGGTCTTGTTTGTGGCTTTGGGCGCAGAGGCAGCCTGTTTCGCGCTCAGCCCGGCTGCCGCAGACGGTTTGACGGTGGTCTTCTTCGCAGCCGTCTTTTTGCTCGCTTTCTTGGCGACCGGCTTGCCCGGTGCAGCCGCCTTGTCGGCGCGCTGGGCAGGCGGCGCCTTTTTCGCTGCCGGTTTCGAGGCGACCGATTTGGTAGCGCTTGCCTTGACTGTTTTGGCGGCTTTCGGCTTGCTCATACCGGACTTGGCGCGGGTCTCCTGCTTGGTGGGTTTTGCGGAGGCCTTCTTCGCCGCTTTCCCATTTGGCGGTTTGGCGGCAGCCGTTTTCCTGACCTTGGCGGCGGCCGTCGGGGCTTTTTTGGCGCCGGCCTTGATACGCTTCTTGGTTACCGCCTGTTTTGGCTTACCCTCTGAAACCGGTCTGTCCGACTGTGGCCGTTCGTCGACGGTCGTGGGGGTGGACGTCGGTGTCGTCACAGCGGGAGCCGGCTCGGCCGGTGCCTCCGCAACGGATTGTTGGCTCAACCATCGGTCGATCGCCTGACAGGTGCGTGCAAACACCACCTCCACCTCGCCTTCGCCATCGACCCGCAGGACTTTGCCCTGCTTGCCGTAGTGGCTGAGCATGGGCCCGGTTAGGTGATCGAACACATGCAACCGGCTGCTGACGGTATCCTCCGTGTCGTCAGCCCGCTGATGCAAGCGACCGCCACAGAGGTCACAGACATCCTCGACCGCGGTGGGCTGGGTGTAGATATTGTATTCCGCCCCGCAGGAACGGCAGGTGCGGCGGCCGACCAGGCGCTCCATCAGGGCATCGGTCTCGATCTCGAACAGGAGGATGAAATCGAGGGGAAGCACCAACTCATCGAGCAGTTCGTCGAGCGTCAGGGCCTGCAACAGGTTGCGGGGAAAGCCATCGAGGATGAAACCATTGGCGAGATCCTGCCCGACCAATCGCTCCTGCAGCAGACCCAACACCACATCATCCGTCACCGGTTGACCGGCCTGCTGCTGAAGTCGAAGCTGCTCACCGCGCTCGCTCTCCTCCGCCAGGGCCTGCTTCACCAGCTCGCTGGAATTCACCACGCTCAGTTGGTATTTCTCAGCCAACAGGCTGGTCTGGGTCTTCTTACCGGAACCCGGCGCTCCCAGTATGACTATTCTCATCCCCATACCTCAAAAGCCACAGAGCTGTTTAACTTTAGCTGCAAATCCCTTTTTATTTCAGTCAATTACAGCCTCATCGACAAGCAACTCTGCCATCATGCCCTGTGCCTCTAAGCTGGGTTCAGAAGGACTCAAGCGCTCTCTGTTTATCGTTATGAATTAGGAAATTCCATGGCTGCATCCAAGTTTTGGATTAGTCGCCACCCGCGAGCTTGGGTAAGCTAATCCAACATTTCCCGTAAAGTCAACGGACTTTACTGACTCTCATCCTGATCCGCGTCAGGCTCACGGGCATGCCGATCCCGAGCCTGCGCACCCGCAGGCACACAACGCTTCGCGACGACAATTGATCACAGGAAGTGGGTCCGTATGTACTCTGTGGGCCAATTAGACTATGCTTTTTCGCCTCGCGAGTTGAGTAATCGCAGAACATCCTTCATGCCAGAAATCCCGGATATAACAGATTCTGAACACTGGATCATCGACACCACCCTGGTCGAGCGCTATGGCCATAAGGTGGAGACCCAGATCGCCGATGCGGAGATCCGCCTCATGCCCTCGGACCGCGAGCTGAGCAGTTGCCCGGTGGTCTACTGGGACGAGGGGGGCTGTAATTTCATCATTTTCAAGACCGGCAGCCGCAAATACCGCTGCCAGTTCTTCTACCGGGGTTATCAACAGTACGGCACCGGCGTACACGAGTACGACGACCTGACCGAATGTATCGTTTCGCTGCTCCAGGCCCAGGCCGACCACGAGGCCAAGGAGCGCGGCGACCTCTGAGCGACCAATTTCCGAAAATCCACTTAAAAAAACCATTGATTACACGAAGGGGATCAAAAAATGACTGCAAAGAATGCGTTTTACGCCCAGTCCGGCGGCGTCACGGCCGTGATCAACGCCTCTGCTGCGGGCGTCATCGAAACGGCCCGCCAGCATCCTGACAAAATCGCCAACGTCTACGCCGGCCGCAACGGCATCATCGGCGCCCTGACCGAGGATCTGATCGACACCAGCGCCGAGTCCGCCGAGGACATCGCCGCCCTCAAGCACACCCCCTCCGGCGGCTTCGGCTCCTGCCGTTTCAAGCTCAAGAGCCTGGAGGACAACAAACGCGAGTACGAGCGTCTGATCGAGATCTTCAAGGCCCATAACATCGGCTACTTCTTCTATAACGGCGGCGGCGACTCCGCCGATACCTGCTACAAGGTCTCCCAGCTTTCCGAGAAGATGGGCTTCCCGGTACAGGCAATCCATGTACCCAAGACCGTGGACAACGACCTGCCGATCACCGACAACTGCCCCGGCTTCGGCTCGGTGGCCAAGTACATCGCCGTCTCCACCCTGGAGGCCTCCTTTGACGTGCGCTCCATGGCCGCCACCTCCACCAAGATCTTCGTCATCGAGGTGATGGGGCGCCATGCCGGCTGGATCGCCGCCGCCGGCGCTCTGGTCGAGGACAACGGCATCCCGGTGGTGACCCTCTTCCCCGAGGTCGAGTTCGACCAGGAGAAGTTCCTGGCCGCGGTGGACGCCAAGGTCAAAGAGCACGGCTACTGCACCATCGTGGTCTCCGAAGGCTGCCACTGGCCCGACGGCAAATTCCTGGCCGAGCAGGGCACCCGCGACTCCTTCGGCCACGCCCAGCTGGGCGGCGCCGCGCCGGTGGTCGCCAACATGATCAAGGACGCCCTCGGCTACAAGTTCCACTGGGCGGTGGCCGACTATCTGCAACGCGCAGCGCGCCACCTGGCTTCGGAATCCGACGTGGAGCAGGCCTACGCCCTGGGCAAAGCGGCGGTGGAGAAGGCCCTGGAGGGCAAGAACTCCATCATGCCCACGGTGGTGCGCGAATCCTCCAACCCCTATAAATGGAGCATCGGCGAGGCCCCGCTGAGTGAAGTGGCCAACGTGGAGAAGATGATGCCGCTCGATTTCATCACCGAAGACGGTTACGGTATCACCGACAAGTGCAAGGAGTACCTCTACCCACTGATCAAGGGTGAGGCCTATCCGCCCTACAATGACAATGGCATGCCGGTATACGTCACACTCAAGGGCGTTCCGGTAACGAAAAAGCTGGACGCTTTCGAACTATAAAAAACGACAATCGGGGGGGCTGTTTACAGCCCCCTTTTCGTTCAACCCCGTGAGCGGGCTGTACTCCGATCATCGCCGAGGCGACAACCGGAGACCGTTGAGGCAGCCAACTCTCGGAACAGACTGTCAGAAACCGATTTTTCATCATCCCAGGAGGAGTACTAAGTGAGCACTGAACTGATCTTCGCCCTGGCTTGTGCCTTTGCCGCACTCGCCTACGGCTTCCTGTCCGTGAAATGGATACTCGCCCAGCCCGAAGGCAACGAACGCATGCGAGAGATCGCCAGCGCCATACAGGAGGGCGCCAAGGCCTATCTCAACCGCCAATACACCACCATCGGTATCGTCGGCATCATCCTCTTCGTCGTACTCTGGTACTTCCTCGGCACGGCCACCGCCATCGGCTTCGCCATTGGCGCCATCCTCTCCGGCGCCGCCGGCTACATCGGCATGAACATCTCGGTACGTGCCAACCTGCGCACCGCCGAGGCCGCCAACAAGGGCATCAACGCCGCCCTGCAGGTCGCCTTCCGCGGCGGTGCCATCACCGGCATGTTGGTGGTCGGTCTGGGTCTGCTCGGCGTAGCCGGCTACTACGCCATTCTCATCGCCATGGGCGTCGAGGATCCGTTGCACCCGCTGGTGGGGCTGGCCTTCGGCGGCTCCCTGATCTCCATCTTCGCGCGACTCGGCGGCGGCATCTTCACCAAGGGCGCCGACGTGGGCGCCGACATCGTCGGCAAGGTGGAAGCGGGCATCCCGGAAGACGATCCCCGCAACCCGGCGGTCATCGCCGACAATGTGGGCGACAACGTGGGCGACTGCGCCGGCATGGCCGCCGACCTGTTCGAGACCTACGCCGTCACTGTGGTCGCCACCATGCTGCTGGGCGGCCTGCTGATGGCCGACGCCGGCCCCGCCGCGGTGCTCTACCCGCTGGTGCTGGGCGGCGTCTCCATCATCGCCTCGATCATCGGCACCTTCTTCGTCAAGGCCAAGCCGACCGACACCAATGTGATGCCGGCCCTCTACAAGGGGCTGATCGTGGCCGGAGCGCTGGCCGCCGTCGCCTTCTACTTCGTCACCGACGCCATGATGGACGGGGTGGGCGGCTTCAACACCATGCAGCTGTTCGGCTCCGCCCTGATCGGCCTGGTGCTGACCGCTGCCATGGTGGTGATCACCGAGTACTACACCTCCACCGAGTACGCCCCGGTGCGCCACATCGCCGAGGCCTCCACCACCGGTGACGGCACCAATGTGATCGCCGGTCTCGGCATCTCCATGAAGGCCACCGCCGCACCGGTACTGGCCGTCTGCGCCGCCATCTGGGGCGCCTACGACCTGGCCGGCCTCTACGGCATCGCCATCGCCGCCACCTCCATGCTCTCCATGACCGGCATCATCGTCGCCCTCGACGCCTATGGCCCGATCACCGACAACGCCGGCGGCATCGCCGAGATGGCCGAGCTGGACGAGAAGATCCGCAACATCACCGACCCCCTGGACGCGGTGGGCAACACCACCAAGGCGGTGACCAAGGGTTACGCCATCGGCTCCGCCGGCCTGGCCGCCCTGGTACTGTTCGCCGACTTCACCAGCACCCTGGAGCATGCCGGCAAGACCATCGTCTTCCAGCTCTCCGATCCCGCGGTGCTGATCGGTCTGTTCATCGGCGGCCTGGTGCCCTACCTGTTCGGCTCCATGGCGATGGAGGCTGTGGGTCGCGCCGCTGGAGGCATCGTTAACGAAGTGCGCCGCCAGTTCCGCGAGAAGCCCGGCATCATGGACCACAGCGAGAAGCCCGACTACGGCAGGGCGGTGGACATGCTGACCAAGGCAGCCATCAAAGAGATGATCATCCCCTCCCTGCTGCCGGTACTGATGCCCATCGTGGTGGCCCTCGGTATCGGCGCCCTGATGGGTGGTGACGCCGGTGCCAAGGCCCTGGGTGGCCTGCTCATCGGCACCATCGTCACCGGCCTGTTCGTCGCCATCTCCATGACCACCGGTGGTGGCGCCTGGGACAACGCCAAGAAGTACATCGAGGACGGCAACTTCGGCGGCAAGGGTTCCGACGCCCACAAGGCAGCGGTCACCGGCGACACCGTCGGCGACCCCTACAAGGACACCGCCGGCCCGGCCGTCAACCCGTTGATCAAGATTATCAACATCGTCGCCCTGCTGATTGTGCCGCTGCTCTGAGCGGCAACCTGCAGGACCATGACAAAGGCGGCCCTCTGGCCGCCTTTGTTCTTTGCCGCACCGCGAATTCTCGATTTCGATGCCAATGATGATTCGGTGCAATGCCTCGCTGGCCCGAATATTCAGCCCGGGAACGCGATGATCGCGCCGCGATCGTTGCTCAGTTGTGGATTTGCGACTGAGCCCATCCTTCGGCCTGTAATCGGCACACCAACCTATTGATAATACAGAAAATACCGTAACTCATACGCTGGCACTACCTTGATAACCGTGGGTCTCGCCAAGAGCGATGCCTTGATGCCGTCTCTTCGTCAGCGCACGCTCCGGTCTCGGCGCAGTGGTGTCCTTTGTCCCCATGCTGCGCCTTCCGCCCCAAGAGCAACAGGGTGCGAACATATAAAAGCGAACAGTGAGCGAGGCAAATTCATCCACCCAAAATGCAAAACCCAACACTCGAAGCTATGGTTGGGCGTTGATTCAACGACTGAGCGACTTGGGAAATCAGGAATAACTTTAATAGGACCTCACACTTCACATAGCCCAATGCTCAATGGGTGGAGATATTCTCGATCTTCACAAAATACAACCAAATCGACTTGCATCGACTTTTAATCATCGGTTTAATAATGAGAACCGCTTCACAATTTCGGTCATTACGGAATACAGAAAGGACTTTCAGGGATGTTTACCGATCATTGCTCGCTCCTGTGCTTGCGACTTATTCGTGTGATCGCCGAGCAAAGGCACACCTCCCCTAGCAATCCGCCCTGTCTTTCAGCCGTTCAGCCCGCCCTCCCTCATTGCGGGCCCACCACGACCAGGTTTGAACCCTAAAAGTCGGTGCCTACGGCCCTGCATCCAGGTAAGCACGGAGAAACTCCATGCTTTTGATTGACTATCTCAACCGACGTGAGACTGAAGGAAAGTCAAAAAACGCTTAACCCGGCACTGATCGACAGCTCTATCCCAGAACAGTGAATATGGAAATCATCAGGAGACAATGCGGTGAGTATGCTGATCACTAAGGCCAAGGAAGGTGACAGCGCGGCTCAATATGAGATCGCCAGCATTTTGGCTTCCGGCCACCTGGGCACAATCAATCACAAGGCTGCCTTTCACTGGTACATGAAGGCTGCCTTGAAGGGCCACATTGAGGCAATGTGGAATGCAGGCCTGCAGCTTGTTCTCGGGTTGGGGGTAGAGATGGACATCGATGCGGGATTGCATCTGATCGATATGGCAGCCAGTCGATATTGCTATGACGCTATCCGCTACCTCGCGGACACCTACCACCTGGGGCTGCACGGTGTATCGATCGATAGAGAGAAAAGTGACTACCTGTACCGTCTGGCAGAGAGTCTGGAAACTCGGTATCCGCACAAAATCCCATCTTGAACCAGCCGTGATTTGCCGCGGCTACCCAGAGCGGTGACGGCACCGACCCCGCACGGTGTCTGGAACAATTCGCGCAGGGTTTCGGCCTCACCACCCGCCCGGGTGCGACAGGCGCGGAAGACCACCACCCTGCCGACGATAACGCGCTGCGAGCTCCTTCGCGGTCGTAGACATTGCCTTGGTAGCCACATCGCATTCCGAAGCATCCTTCGTCCAAATAGCCATCCCACGGCATGCGTCCGTCTGCTTTCCATATCCGGCTGAGGCCTGGAAAAGTCCCTGATGCGCGGTCGATCGTAGGACCCTAAGGTGCACTGCAACATCGGCCTTGGGAACCGGCCACCAGTCTGACTATAATGGGCTCTTTTTGACCCCCGAGGACCCTGCCCATGAATCTCGACCGCGTCTCATCCGGAGCCAATGTCCCCAACGAGATCAACGTCATCATCGAAATCCCGGCCCACTCCGACCCGGTGAAGTACGAGCTGGACAAGGATACCGGGGCCATGTTCGTCGATCGTTTCATGTCCACCGCCATGCACTACCCCTGCAACTACGGCTATGTACCCCACACCCTGTCGCAGGATGGCGACCCGGTGGACGTGCTGGTGCTGACCCCCTATCCGCTGATCTCCGGCTCGGTCATCAAGTGCCGTCCGGTCGGAGTACTGAAGATGAAGGACGAATCGGGTGACGACGCCAAGGTGCTGGCAGTACCGATCGACAAGCTCTGCAAGACCTATCGCGGGGTGCAGACCTTCCGCGACCTCTCCGGCGAAACCCTCAACCGCATCTCCCACTTCTTCGAACACTACAAGGACCTCGACGAAGGCAAGTGGGTCCGCGTCGATGGTTGGTATGGTGTCGACGAGGCAAAGCAGGAGATCCTCGATTCGGTGCAGATGTACAAGGACGCTCCGGACAAACCTAACTTCTGATGCCTTGGGTGTGCCGGCCTCGAGCCGGCACTCACTGACCGACGCCTTCAGATCGACACCACTCAGAGCAAGGACTTATCCGCTTCCAGCGGCTCTCGCCCTGCACTACACTGCGACCAACACCCCGCTCCGGCCATCCCTGCACTATGAAAGTCTGCATTCTCTCTGACAGCCATGACCACATATCCCTGCTTGACGCCGCAGTCGAGGTCGCAGTCGAACAGGGGGCGGAGGCCGTGCTGCACTGTGGAGACGTGGTCGCGCCCAGTACACTGCAGTGCCTGGACAAGTATGGCTTGCCCGTGCACGTCATCCATGGCAACAACACGGGTGACCTCTATACCCTTGGACGCCTGGCCAGCCGGGAGGAGAACCACATCCACTATCACGGCATGGATGCCGGGCTGGAGCTGGCGGGACGCCGCATTTTCCTGGTCCACTACCCTCACTATGCGCAAGCCATGGCCGCAACGGGGGATTGGGATCTGGTCTGCTGCGGTCACAGCCACAAGGTCAGTATCGACACCGTCCAAAACCTGAAAGGCGGCGTCACTCACCTGGTGAATCCGGGCACTATCGGCGGTGTTGGCCGCGCAGCCGCCACCTTTGTCATGGCCGATCTGGAACGGATGAGCTTCGAGACACTCGAAATCTCCAAGTCGATAGAACGGGAGGCCGGTTACTGATGGCTGAATTCACCCACTTCAATGCCGCCGGCGAGGCCCACATGGTCGATGTCGGCGACAAACCCCATAGCCGACGCCGGGCGATCACCGAAGGCCGTATCAGCATGCAGCCGGAGACCCTTTCGATGATCCTGCAGGGCGGCCACAAGAAGGGGGACGTACTCGGTGTCGCCCGCGTCGCCGGCATCATGGCGGCGAAGCGGGCGCCGGAGCTGATACCCCTCTGCCACCCCTTGATGCTGACCAAGGTGGAGATCGAGTTCGAGGCGGACGAGGCGAATCACAGCATAGCCTGCCGAACCCATGTGGAGACTCTGGGCCAGACCGGGGTTGAGATCGAAGCCCTCTGCGCCACCCAGATCGCGCTGCTCACCATCTATGACATGTGCAAGGCGGTGGACCGGGGAATGACCATCAGTGATATTCGCCTGCTGGAAAAGTCCGGTGGAAAATCGGGGACTTGGGAAAGAATTGAATAAATAAGGGTATAAATCTTGTCTATTATTGAAAGGTATTCGTGATCTCTGTCACAATATCGAAACTGTTCATCTGACAGTAAAGCGCAAGTCTCAACCAAGTAGGGATGTTCAAATGAGCAACTTTGTCGAATGGTCGGATTCCCTCAGCGTCGGCATCGAGGAGATCGACGAACAGCACAAGGTGCTGGTCGATCTGGTCAACAAGATGCACGAAGCCATCCATCAGCGCCACGGCAGTGATGTGGTGATCAGTATCCTGAACGATCTGGCCGACTACACCCGCATCCACTTCGCCGTCGAAGAGAGTCTGATGCGTATCCTCAACTACCCGGGGTACGAGGATCACAAGGAGGTCCACGAAGAACTTCTGCACACGGTCCAGGACCTGCAGGAGAAGGTGGCCAGTGGCAAGAAATCCATCGGCTTCGAGCTGATGCACTTTTTGAAAACCTGGCTGACCAAACACATCATGGAAGAGGACATGCAGTACAGCGGCTTCTTCCTCGCCGCCGGTGCCCAGCCTCAGTTGGGCAAGAAATCCTGGATCAGGCGACTCTGGGGCAGTTGACCGACCCTCTCCCTTGGCTTAGGGTTCCGGGCTTCGCCCGCAGAGATCCGGAACCCCTATGAATCCCTACTACCGCCGCGCCTGTTTTCTCAAGAGCGCGGCCCAGCTGCGCCAATCACCTGACGATATCGGCATCGAAGTGGCTTTCGCCGGGCGCTCCAACGCCGGCAAATCGAGTGCCCTGAACGTACTCTGCGGCCAAAAAAACCTGGCGCGTGCCAGCAAGACCCCGGGGCGCACTCAACTGCTCAACTTTTTCGAGCTCGACGCGTCACGGCGACTCGTGGACCTGCCAGGCTACGGCTATGCCAAGGTCGCCGAAGCCGTCAAACGCCAGTGGCAGCAGAGCCTGGCCGACTACATCGAGCATCGCCAATGTCTGCGCGGCCTGATCTTGTTGATGGATATCCGCCATCCGCTGAAGGAGTTCGATCTGCAGATGTTGCAGTGGAATACCCACCACGGCCTGCCGACCCACATCCTGCTAACCAAGGCAGACAAGCTGAAACAGGGCGCCGCCAAATCGACCTTGCTCAAGGTACGACGGGAACTCGGGGACCGCCCGGAGATCACGGTACAGCTCTTCTCCGCCCTCAAACACCAGGGCATAGACGAGTGTCACAAGGTGCTGGACATCTGGTTCGAGCTGGAACCCGAAACTTAAACCTTGGGTAGATTTGAGTGTTGAGTTTTTAGTTTTGAGTGGATGAGTTCGCTGTGCTTACAGCCGATTTTATCTCGCTTGGGAGAGGCACAGTGAGAGGGAAAGTATAAAGCCGTGAGCACAGCGAACGCTACAACTCATAACTATAAACTGCAGAGCAGAGGGATAATCAGGCCCAAAAAAAGAAGGCCCCGTCAACCTAAGGGGAGAGGCTGACAGGGCCTGATCTTCCCGGATGGGGTGACCGGGAAGTGGGGTCGCAAAGGGAGGAAAGCGACCCGTGCCGTACGACTTACAGATACATTGACTGAGGGTATGAAAGAAAGTTCCAAACTTTTTTACATCACACAAATATTTTTTGCTTCACCCTAGTATCGTTAGATATATTCCTTAAATTACAATGGGATACACCGCTCTAGTGGGCCGCCTCCCAGTCATCACCTACGCCCACATCGACCAGCAGCGGCACATCCAGGGAGGCCGCCCCCTCCATGCAGCTACGCAGCTGCGTGACCGCCTTCTCGACATAGCCCTTCTCCACCTCCAGCACCAGCTCATCGTGCACCTGCATCAGCAGCCGGACGGGGGGTTGCTTGCCCTCGATCCAGTCGTCGACCGCCAGCATGGCGCGCTTGATGATATCGGCGGCGCTGCCCTGCATGGGCGCGTTGATCGCGGTGCGTTCGGCGGCGCTACGGCGCTGGTGGTTGCGCGCATTGATGTCGGGCAGATAGAGGCGGCGACCGAACAGGGTCTCCACATACCCCTGCTCATGGGCCTGATCTCGGATGCGGTCCATGAAGGCCGCCACGCCGGGATAGCGCTGAAAATAGAGATCGACATACTCCTGCGCCGCACCACGCTCTATCCCCAATTGGCGCGCCAGACCAAAGGCGGACATGCCGTAGATGAGACCGAAGTTTATCGCCTTGGCCGAGCGCCGCTGATCCGAGGTCACGTTATCGAGAGGCGTGCCGAAGACCTCGGCTGCGGTGGCGCGATGGATATCCTCTCCCGCCGAGAAGGCCTTCAACAGCCCCTTGTCGCCGGACAGGTGCGCCATGATGCGCAACTCGATCTGGGAGTAGTCCGCGGCCACCATCTTCCACCCCTTCTGCGGTACGAAGGCCTGGCGGATACGACGCCCCTCATCGCTACGCACCGGTATGTTCTGCAGATTGGGATCGGACGAAGAGAGCCGCCCAGTGGCCGCCACCGCCTGATGGTAGGAGGTATGCACACGACCCGTCTCGGCATTGACCATCTCCGGTAGCTTGTCGGTATAGGTCGATTTCAATTTCGACAACCCCCGGTGCTGCAGAATCACCGACGGCAGCTCATGCCCCTGTTCGGCCAGTTCCACCAGCACCGACTCCGCAGTGGATGGAGCCCCTTTGGGCGTCTTCGCCACCACCGGCAGTTTCAGCTCGTTGAAGAAGATCTCGCCGATCTGCTTCGGCGAACCGAGATTGAAATTGTGACCGGCGATCTCATAGGCATTCTGTTCCAGATCGTGCATCTTCCTCGCCAGTTCCGCACTCTGCTGCTTCAGTTTATCCACATCGATACGGACCCCGTTGCGTTCCATGCGTGACAGCACCGGAACCAGGGGGATCTCCAGCTCCGTTAACAGACCGGCCAGGCTGGCAATCTGTTCCAGCTGTGGCCAGAGGGTCTGGTGCAGACGCAGGGTAATGTCCGCGTCCTCCGCGGCATAAGGTGCGGCCTGCTCCAACTCGATCTGATTGAAGGTCAACTGTTTCTTGCCCTTGCCGGCGATATCCTCGAAGTGGATGGTCTTCTGCTGCAGATACTTCTCGGCCAGGGAGTCCATGTCGTGGCGGGTGGCGGTGGCGTCGAGCACATAGGACTCGAGCATGGTGTCAAAGGCGACGCCCCGCATCTCGATGCCGTAGCGGGCCAGGATACTCATGTCGTACTTGAGGTTCTGCCCCACCTTGGAATGCTTCGGATCCTCCAACAGGGGCTTCAATTGAGTGAGCACCCACTCACGCTCCAGCTGAGTCGGTGCGCCGGGATAGTCGTGCGCCAGCGGCACATAAGCCGCCTCGCCAGGAGCCACCGCAAAGGAGAGTCCGACCAGCTCCGCGACCATGTAGTCGAGGCTGGTGGTCTCGGTGTCGAAGGCGAACAGGAGGGCCTGCTTGAGCTTTTTCAGCCAACCCTGGAACTGCTTTTTGTCGAGTACGGTCTCGTAGTCGCGCTCGATCTCGGACTGTGCATCTCCTGCTTCCGCATCCGCCGCATGCCCCTCGAGGGTGGCCAGCAGACGGCTCGACTCCATGCGCTGATAGTGCGCCTTCAGGCGCTCCACATCCGGTTCGCCGGGTGCGAAATCCCCTGGCCCCCGCTCCAACTCGACGTCGAGCTTGATGGTGGCGAGCTCCCGGGAAAGGGGCAGGAACTCGAGGCTTTGCCGCAGATTCTCCCCGATCTTGCCCTTGATTTCATCGGCATGGGCCATCAGGTTGTCCAGATCGCCGTAGGCCTGCAGCCACTTGGCCGCCGTCTTCGGACCGCATTTGGGCACGCCCGGAATGTTGTCCGCCGCATCGCCCACCAGGGCCAGATAGTCGATGATCTGTTCCGGTTTCACCCCGAATTTCTCCACCACCCCGTCATGGTTGGTGAAGGTCTCCGACATGGTGTTGACCAAACTGACATGGTCGTTGACCAGCTGCGCCATATCCTTGTCGCCGGTGGAGATGAGGGTCTCCATCCCCTGCTCGGTGGCCTGCCGCGCCAGGGTGCCGATGACATCGTCCGCCTCCACTCCCTCCACCATCACCAGCGGCAGACCCATGGCGCGGATTATGTCGTGCAGCGGCTCGATCTGTACCCGCAGATCCTCCGGCATGGGAGGGCGGTTGGCCTTGTACTCCGCATAGAGCTGGTTGCGAAAGCTGCCGCCCGGGGCATCGAATACCACTGCGATGTGTGTGGGCTGGTAGTCATTCACCAATTTGCGCAACATATTCACCACACCCAGGATGGCCCCTGTCGGCTCACCATCGGAGTTCCTGAGATCCTGTGTCACTTGCAGAACATGGTAGGCACGAAAGAGATAGGACGATCCGTCGACCAGGATAAAAGGCGGTTTTTTTGACATATGCAGCGGGGATTTCTTGGAAAAAAGTGTTCGGATGTTAACGGAAATCCACTCCCTCTGTCGCCTGGTCCAAAAGACCATCTTGGCTGCACGGAAAAGACCAACTAATTTTCTTGGTCTTTTCCTCCAGCTGATCTATCTTTTTGGTTATGAGCTGCGCTGAGCACTCAAGAACACGGTACAGATAACTATAAGTTCGCCACACCACCACTGGAGAATGACCATGACAGAACCGAATATGGACCCCATGGCTGTCGAAAACAGCAACACCCCCGAAGGCTTCGAGGACTGGACCGTAGAGAAAGCACTCGAGCTGGCCGCCGAAGAGCACATCGCGATGACGGACGAGCATTGGGAGATGATCCACTTCCTGCGCCACCATTGTGAAGAGAACGGCGCCACCTGCAGTGCCCGTCTGGTACTCAAGGCGATGACCTCCCAGGTCAAGGATCGCGGCGGCAAAAAGTATCTCTACAGCCTGTTTCCCCGCGGCCCTGTGGTGCAGGCGTGTAAGATCGCCGGCATACCGCTGCCCCCCTATTCACTTGACCTCTCGTTCGGCAGCGTGCACTGAACATAAACGTGAATCAGTTCACATAATCGAGGGGGGCTTGACCCCCCTTTTTCACTTTCAGACCCAATTCGAAAGCAGGCGTTTAAAGTCCTCACACAGGAGGTCGTTAATACCTGAGCACCGCCACGGTGTTACTCAATAACCAATAAAATATAACGACAATAGCGACTGACGACTATGCCCGCACATTCCTGTTTTAAGCTGGATGCGCCCGAGAACGCCAGGGAGTGGCACGCAAAAGCTATTGAAGTCCTCGCTCAACATCAGATCCCGCCCGCGCCGGTCTGCCATCTGATCGCCTATCAGTACGCCAGCGGTCGGGACACAGCGTTGAATCAGCGCATCGACCAACAAGTGGCCGCACGTGCCTCTGTCGACAGCCACCTGTTTCGCCATCTGTTCGAAGAGTTTTATCTCGACGAAACCGGTCCCCAGCAGATGGACGACCATCTGTCCGATCTGCACCATCTGCTGTATCAGGTCCTGCAGGGCGTCTCAGCCGCCTGCAGTCATACTGAGCTGTTTGACGAGACCCTGCGACAACAGACGGCGGCACTGAACGGCAATCCCAGCGTGGAGGATCTGCGTACCATCGCCGGCAGACTGCTGGAAGCCACCACCCGCTCAATTCAGCAGAACCGCCTGATGCAGGACCAGCTGCACAGCGTAGAGCAACAGACCCAGCATCTGCAGGACGAGGTCAAGAAATTGCGCGACGAGGTCTCCACCGATCCACTGACCGGCCTCTACAATCGCAAGGCACTGAACAACCGAATGGAATCACTGCTGGAGAGGGTGGACGGGCCGGATCAAGCGCCATTCAGCGTACTCATGCTCGACATCGACCATTTCAAAGGCTTCAACGACAAGTTTGGTCACATCATCGGTGACGAGGTGATCCGTCGGGTAGGGATAACCATGAGGGAACTGCTGAGGAAGGAGGACTTTCCCGCCAGGTATGGTGGCGAAGAGTTTACCGTGCTGCTGCCGTCAACCGACATCGATGCGGCGGCAGGTATCGCACGCACCATACATCAAGCGGTGGGGAATCTTACGCTGATCCGACGCAGCACCAAGGAACGGCTGCCTGGCATCACCATTTCGGTAGGGGCTGCCGTTGTGCGTCCGGATGACAATTGCGAAACACTCCTCGAGCGCGCTGACCAGGCCCTGTATCTTGCCAAGGAGTGGGGCAGAAACCGCATTGTGACCGAGGCGGAACTCACTTAAACAGAGTTGGCGTTTTAACTGCCTGAGCAGGCGTTCCCTGGTCATGAATACAGGTAAAACAGCTGGCCTGGCCAGGGCTTGTCAGCACCAATCCAACAGGCTCTAGTTGCAATAACGCTCAACTTCGGCCTTGAGCTGGTTTATGTATTGCTTCCTTTCCTGCTTGTCGAGGTAACTGCGCTCACCGCCGCTTGTGTAATCGTAGATAGAGCCGGCGTTATTGTACATATCGTACCTGGCCCGCGCATCGAGGCATTGTTGCTTGCGCTGTTTGCGCTCCTGCCTCCGCTTCTCTTCCTCTTCGCGCTTTTCGAGGCGCTCCTGTTCGTAGACATCCAACATGCGCTGGCGTAAGGCTTTTCGGTCCTCCGGTATGGCCTGCTTGCCCGAGCCGTTTCCGGGTGCTACACGCACATCCTTCTCCTTCGCCGACTCATGGGTCGGCCGGTCGCTGAAGTGGACATGGCCCTGCTCGTCGGTCCACTGGTAGATCGCTGCTTGTAAAGGGAAGGAAATGAGTGCAGTCAGGCAGACCGCGATTACAAAACGTGATTCCATGTCGTTCGCTCTGTGACTCCTGTAATGGCATGAGCCCAATCTTCATCTTTATACGTCCTTTGCCCTTTCAAAGAACAATTTTAAGATTCTTTATCATTTGAAATACTTGTTCGCCATTACGAATCGTTAGGGCAGGATGTATCTCAATTGTCCCATCAAAAGCTTTCTTATTCC
>JARROA010000024.1:0-41623 GCA_037384425.1 Candidatus Thiodiazotropha sp.
GCCTCCCTGTGATAGTCGTCGGTGAGTTTGTCACGACATGCTGACTGGGCCTCTTTGGTGCGGCTGTTTTCCGGATCGTAGACCAGCGACTGGGTGAACATCTGGTAGGCATTCTCCAGATCTCCCCCATTGAAAAGATCGCTGCCCAGACGGTAGAGCTTTCTCGCCTCCAGCTTATCTTCTACCCGGATCAGATCGTTGATCGCCTTATCATTCCCGGCATCCAGCAATACCACCTTTTCCAGCATCATGCGGGCCGGTTCCAGGTCACCCTGGCGGTTGAGCTGATCCGCATACTCTCTGTAGTAAGCAACCTGCAACTGCTGCAACTTCTTGTCATGGGCATAACGTCCGCCCTCATTTTCCAGCTGAGCGATGGCGCCCGAGAGATCCCCTGCAGCATGAAGTCGCTTCGCGCCATCGAGCACTTGTTCCAAAGTCGGCGGCGGCGCTACCGCACCTGGCGAATCCATCTCGCCCGTCCGCGCCGGGTCCGGTCGCTTACTTGTCGCCGCAGTCATGGTGCTGACCGACTGCCCTCTTTCATCAGAGGACGCAGATGTGCTTGTGGGTGGTGAACTGCCGACACGTGGCTGCTTTTTCTTCTTCGACTTGCGCCACAACTCCTCGGGCATCTTACCCGGCACCCGTATGCGGTCGCCGGGTGCAAGTTTGCTTGGATTATCCAGTTTGTTATAGCGGGCGAGGATGACGAACTTCATGGGATCTTCAAGAAACTTCCCTGCGATGATGGAGAGAGAGTCGCCGCTCTCCACCTTGTAGTAAAAGTTCTTCACCCCAAGATAGTCCACAGGGTCCGCATCTATCTGCCGGATCAGATTGTCGGCGATCTGCAGTCCGGGTTTCTCCTGCAACGCCCAGCTGAGCTGGTTGCGGGCGTTTTCATAGTCGCCCTGCTCCAGCATCTCTAGCGCCTTACGCACCCGCACGGACGCCGGCAGATCATCCGGAGGCGGCACGATCTCGGGCTCGCTCTCCTGCTCGAGCTGCTGAGCGACAGCTTCAGACTCAGGATCAGACACGGACTCGGACTCGTAATCCGGCACGGGACTGAGCACAAGGGTTTGACAGGCGGAGACGGCAACAACAGCTAACAACAGCAGGAAGAGTTTGCATAACATCCGGATATCCATATTGACCTCATTGCACGACTTGTCTACTCGGCTTGCAGGGTTTGAATACGACCTTCGGGCCTGGCGGTGACCTGCACCAGTATCAGCGTCACATTGTCGCTCGCACCACGTTCCAGGCATTGATCAAGGAGTCTGGCGGCCGCCTCCTGCAGGGAGTAACGCTCCAGGACGGCGGCGATCTCGGTATCCGCCAGTTCTTTGTTGAGACCGTCGCTGCAGAGCAAGAAACAGTCCCCGGCACAGGGCTCGATGAGCTCCGCTTCAAGTTCCAGTGTGTCGCCCGCGCCCACGGCACGGGTGATGTAGTTGGCGATGGAGACGGCGCCGTTCGAGTGGGCCTCCGAGAACGCGCCCTCCAGTTGTTCCTCCACCTGACTGTGATCCCGGCTCAACTGTCTCAAGCTGCCCCGTCGATAGAGGTAGATGCGGCTGTCACCCGCCCACAGATAGAGACAGTAGTCTTGGTGAGCGAGCAGCAGCACTACCGTGGAGCCGATGATGCCGCTGCCCCGGCGCTGCGACTCCTGTTGCAGACGTTGGTTGACCTGCTGCAGGCGGCGGTCGATCTCGCCGGCCAGGCCGCCGAGGCTCTGCCCCTGGGGCTGAAGTGTCTCCATAGCCTCGACGATCATCTGCGAAGCCAGATCCCCGGCGCTGTGGCCGCCCATACCGTCGGCCACCAGCCAGAGCCCCAGGTCGGGGCGGTCGAGCAAGGCGTCCTCATTGAGCTGGCGTACCTTGCCCGTGTCACTCAGGTGGGCCGATCGCCATTCGAAGTCCAAGGGGATCATGCCGTCCACCCCTTACCCGCCCACCGACGGATAGTGCCCGGCAATGCACCAGGCACTGTCGGCGGGGCGCTGGCTTTCGATCATCAGCGTCGCCATCCCTGCGTCGTCTCCATTGGGTCCTGGTGATAGATTCCGGATTCGACCTCTTCCCAACCGTGCCGACTCCAGTCGCCGTCGATCAGCCCGCTGATCCCGCGCATCTGCGGCAGTCCCTGACAGACCAGCAGGGAGGGGGCGATGTGTTCGGACCCTTCGGTCCACCAAAGGCTGTAGGCGAACAGCAGTTTTCTCATCAGATGGGGCAGGAAGCGGGGATAGAAGGCGCCCAGCGAAGCGGCGCTGTCGAGCTGGGCGTGCCAGGCGTTGTTCAGGGGTTTGCTGTAAACGGATGGCGGCTTTGCATGCGACTCGACGAGGGGAATCTCGGCGCTCATGAGCTGCTGCTCCAGTGCCTCCATGCTGAATGCATCCTCCAGACAGCTGAGGGCGAGCTGCTCCAGACGGGCATACCAGGCCTCCGCTCTTTCGAAAAAGCGAAACAGGTTGCATTCGGGTTCGAGTTGTCCGGCCAGGGTGAAAGGGTAGTAACGCCCGACCCGGTCGACGCTGGGCATGAGAATGCCGGCCCAGGCCTGTTCGCCGCAGATGCCGGGGGAGAGGGCGAAACGCCACAAAGGGCTGGTCAGGTAGCGCTCCAGCCAGATCTCCCCCAACTGGTCGCGACTGTGAGTGATCACCTCCTGCAACCAGGTCTCCCAGGGTGCGATAAAGCTGCGCGGCAGGCGTCGGGCGACGAAGTCACCCAGGGACGGAATCTTGCCGTACAAGCCGGGAATGCGGCCGTCCGCGATGGGACTCAAAGTCTGCTCGGACACTGGAACTCCACGATCTCTTTCAGCATGAATGGGTTGAGCGCACCGCTGGAGCGCAGTTGAAAGCGGGCCTGGCGACCTCCCACATCGAACTTCACCTCAATGGTCTCCGGAGAATTCGTGGTCGAGGTCCGGGCCCGGTCGAGCATACGAAACCATCCCCAGGGGCCATCCTCGGAGAGTCCGGAGGGGAGATCGCCCGAGGGAGGCGCCAGCAGCACCTTGGTGTCACTGATGCCCGAATCGTCGGGCCAGACCAGACGACTCCAGCGGGTCGGACCATGGTTATACGTGACCCGCTGATTGGCGATCAGCAAGGTGATCTGTCGTATGGTGGTATCCATGTTGAGGGGCTTGAGCTTGAAATGGATCAAGGGTGTGGCTTCGCCGCCTTCGAAAAAGGCATCGCGGATGACCGCGGCGCGCTGGAACTGGCTCAGGGTGCTGGTGGGAATCCCCAGGGTGCGGCTGCCCGCCGCATTCCAGCGCCAGATTCGGCTGGAGGTATCGACAAAATCCTTCAGGTAGGTGTCGAAGAAGTTCTGCATCATGCCGCCAGGTCCGAAGAAACGACCGAAATCGCTGATGGTCACCCCGATTCCGCTATGGGGATCCAGCGGGTAACGCCCCTCAAGACTGCGTTGACAGAAGGGCCTCAGCTGGGTGGTCCAGACCGCATTCATCTGCTCGCGCACCCTGGTGACGGCCAGGTTGGAGCTTTCGATAGCCAGGGTCTGGAGTATGCCGGTCAAAGGTTCGGGTTGTCGCTTGGCCTCCAGTCTGAGACGCCCGATCACACTGCCGCTACCGGTCTCCCGGGCGGCGTCGAGCAGCTGTGTCGAACGGCGACTCGTGGCAAGGCCGTTAACATAGGCATAGAGATCGTTGAGCAGCGCCAGAGGCTCCTGCAGGCCAGGCATTTCACCGTCCACGGACCGCAACAACCGATGCAGCTCGGCGAAATGGCTGTCTACCGGGGTCCCCATGACCTCCTCAGGCTGGGGTGGAGCCGCCTCTTGCCGCTCGACCTGGAGGATAGCGGCCAGCCGGTCGGTAATATTTCCGCCAGCCTCCCCGGCGTTCTCGGCCGCCTGCTGCATGGCGCCCGGCAGTTGCGCCAACCGGGTCTGCTGCTGGAGCAGTTTCAGATAGCTCACAAGTGGCGAGCGCCGGGAGGAGAGCAGATTGAGCACCTCCACCGCCTGGCTCAGATTCCGCAGGGGTACCACACGAACATCGGCCAGCAGCCCCTCCCAGACCTGGATGTAATCTTCATAGTAGAGTTCCTGCACCCGCGCGCTGAGCAGGCCAAGATCGGTCCTGCCGCTGAGGCGTTCCAACTCCGGGCCGAGGATCCACTTCTCCTCCAGCAGGCGGTTGGCGATCTCCAGATGCGCCTTGAGAAAGAGTTTGTGATAACCCTGGTTGGTGTACAGAGCGGGGATCTCCGCATTCAACGACTCGCCGGAACGGCGCGTGAAGAGCAGGCTGGCAGAGGGGCCCAGGGCGCGATCGAGCTTCAGGGGGGGCACCACCGAGTGATCCCGACTGGTCCGTTTGAGTCGACTGTAGACCCGCTCCGCCAGGGGCAGCCGCAAGAGCTCATCCCGCACGCTTCGCACCAAGGCCTCATCGAGGGGCAGGCTTGGCGGCATCGGCATGATCTCGAGCAGCGCCTGCAGATGGTTGGCCAGCGCCTGGCGTGCCTGGGCATGTTCGGGACCCGGCAGGGTCAGCTGCCACTGCAGCAGCATCCACGCCTTCATCGTATCGGCATCAAAATGCTCCCGGTCATCGAACATCAGATAGACCTTGAGCGCTTCGTAGAGATAATCGGAGTTGTTGCCCCGCTCTCTCAACTGCTGCTCCAGGCTCAGGATGATGCGCGGCAGCATCAGGTTCCTGAGCGCATTGTGGTAAGCGCCGATCGCCTCCGCGCCCAGTTTATCGCCCTGGTAGAGTCCCAGTCCCATCATCCAGGGTATGGCCTTTCCCTGATCGGCGTATCCACCCGGTATCTGCCGCAAGGTATCGAGGGCGGGGAGCAGACCGATCAGACTCAGGTCGTCGGCGACCACCCCGTCCACCTTCTGCTGCGCGGCCTGAGCCTGAAAGGCGACCTGCTGGACATAGCCCTGGTTGCGGCTGTAGCTGGTGAACCAGGCCCCCGCCGCCAACAGGGTACAGCCGGCGACCGCGGTATAGGCAAAGCGCTGCAGCCAGGCCCGTTGCCGCTCGACCCGCAGATTCACACCGGCCAGGTGGGCCTCCGGGAAAATCAGGTCCTTGAACAGGCGCTTGATGAAGTAGCTGCGTCCACTGCCCGAAAAGGCGGGCGCGATCTGCCGGTTGAGCCCGAACTCCTGAGCCATGGCGCCAAGCAGGCGGTCGATGGGCGTCCCCTCCTGGGTTCCGCTGGTGAAATAGACGCCCCGCACCATAGGCGTCTCCTGGTAGCGATTGACATTGAAGGCCTCCTGCAGAAAGCCCTCCGCCACCTCGCGGATGGAGCTGAACTGCTGGGGGAAGGCGTAGATGAGAATACGGCGCTTGGGGTCCCGCTCATGCTCCAGACGGTCCAGCAGACGGGCGTCGACATGCCGCTCCAGCTCACGGAACTCTCCCCTGAAACCGCTGATCCCGGTCTCCGGATCGGAGCGCTCTTCAAAGGGAAATGTCATGCCCCAGACCTGGCTGCGCTCCTCCCGGCTCATGGGCTCGAAGAACTCGTTGAAGCCGGCCAGCAGGTCACATTTGGTGAACAGCACGTAGATGGGGAAACGGATGCCGAAGCTGTCGATCAGCTCTTTGATCCGCATACGGATCGCCTTGGCATGGGCCAGGCGTTCGAGTTCAGTCTGCTGCAACAGGTCGGCGATGCTGATGGCGACCAGGGCACCGTTGATGGGACGGCGCCGGCGGTGGCGTTTGAGCAGTTCGAGAAAGCCGTTCCAGGCGGCCCTGTCCACCGCCTCGTAGCTGTCCTGGGTGGTGTAGCGGCCGGCGGTGTCGAGCAGTACCGCATCGTCGGTGAACCACCAGTCGCAGTTGCGGGTACCGCCCACGCCCTGCACGGCATCAGCGCCCAGCTTGTCGGCCAAGGGGAAGTGGAGCCCGGAGTTGAGCAGCGCCGTGGTCTTTCCGCTGCCCGGAGGCCCGATGAAGATATACCAGGGCAGCTGGTAGAGGTATTGGCGGTTATAGCGTCCGCCCAGCTTCGACGCCTTGAGGATGGAGATCGCCTCCTGCAGGCGGCGATTGAGAACCACCAGCTCCTCCGCCGACTCCCGCTGCGCGGGGTCCACCGGCTCGCTCTGCGGCGCCAGCACCCCGTCCACCATCTGACGATTGCGCCGGTGCCTGGCATAAGCCTGAAGCAGCTGTTTGGCAAGCCAGATCATTACCAGCCCGGCAATCAGCAGCAGTCGGTTGAGCGGCGCCGCCAGGGGCTCGTAACCGGCAATGGCGAACAGCGGCCCCAGCAGCCAGACGATCAGAGCGATGGCCAGCAAGCCGATGACGGCCGCGAACCAGCGATGTTTGATGATGGCGAGGATTCCCTTCATAGTGCTCCCAAACCGGGCCCGCTACGGCCTCAACAGAGTGATCTCCACCCGCCGGTTGCTTGACCGCCCCGCCGGGGTATCGTTGGAGGCAATGGGCTCCGCCTCCCCTACCCCATCGCTGTGCAGACGCTGCGGTTGGCTCAGGCCGAGACCGAGCTGTTCGGCCACCGAGGCGGCGCGTGCCCGCGACAGGTGCCAGTTGGAGGGGTAGCGCAGACTGCGTATCGGCCGGTTGTCGGTATGGCCCACCACCTGAATCTCCCCCTTGAGGTGCTCCATGGCGCCGGCGATACGCTTGATCAGATCCAGGTAGCGCGCATCCACTTCCACGCTGCCCGAGGCGAACAGACCGTCGCCGGCGATACGCACCCGCTCGCCGCCGGGCACCGTTTCCACCGTGAGCCGGCCCAGCGCGATATCGTCGGCCAGCAGGTCTCGCAGGCTGGGTAGATGCTCGGTCGGTTTGGGGGCTGGCGGCGGCTCCCGTTCGACCGCCGTTTTCACATTGCGGGCGATATTGTGCAACGCCGCGTAGAGAGGGTCCGATTTCACGTTGAGCGCCAGACTGAACCCGCTGAAGACCAGCAGCAGAAAGACGCCGGAGATCGACAGCAACACCCACAGTGGTACGTATTGCACCAGCGGGTTCTGGCGCTGAACCACGCCCTGCCAGTGCGCGGAGAGATCGGGTTCCGACTCCCCGCGCTGGTTGCGGATGGTGCGGTAGAGGTTGTCGCGTACCCCCTGCAGCTGGGCAAAGCCGTCGGGCAGCGGACGGTAGCGCCCTTCGAAACCGAAGGCGAGACAGATGTACATCAGCTCGAGCAGCTCCAGATTTCTGGCCGGATTCAGCAGCAGTTTCTGCAGTAGCTGAAAGAACTTCTCGCCGCCCCATCCCTCGTTGTGCAGGGTGATCAGCAGGCTCTGGTCACGCCAGACGCTCTGGTTGCCCCAGGGGGTGGAGAGCACGATCTCATCGAGTGCGCTGCACAGCGCGTAGCGGGCCCAGAAAATGGTCTCCTTCTCCACCCCGAGCTCCTCGGCCTTGCGCTCGAAGGCACGCATTTTCTCGATGATGCCGTTCTTGAGCGCAGCCGGATCGGGATGCGAAGGGGTGTCGCGCAGGCGTCCCAACAGGGAGAGCAGCGCGGCGGCGGCGGTTTCCAGCTTGTTGGCACCCTGCCGCGACGGCAGGTAGGGGGCGGCAAAGCCGGAGACCGGGGCGCCGACCGGCGGTGGCGCCGGACTCGCCGCAGCCACTGGCCCCTTGCCGCCGGGACGCGGGCGTATCACGGTGCGGTCACCCAGTTCATTGGACTGCATGCCGAAGGGGTCGTCCTGGTCCATATCGGTTCGCTTCCTTTGCCGCGGCCATCTCACCCGGAACGGGATGATCGCTCCGGGATCGTTGCTCAGTAGGGTCCGGTTTCAGCCGGTGTTATCCGTTCAATGTCCAATGTTTCTCTCGATCACAACGCTTCAAGCTCCGTTTTCGGATCCGCTCCCGACACCCGCCTCAACTCCCTTTAATGGCCCAGAACTCGAGTTCGAGCCCGGGGAACTCCCCGCCGATGTGCAGGGCACAGCCGCCGGAGCTCTCCAGCAGCTTCCAGTAGTCGTTGCTCTTGTCCAGCTCGAAGTAGCTGAAGCCAGCGTTGTAGGGTATCTGTCTGGGAGCGACGGAGAGCGGGCGCAGCCCGATACCCGGCAGCTGCAGATTGACCAGGTCGCGGATCTTCTCCACCGGCCCGATCTTGACCTGGCCGGGAAAACGCCGCTGCAGGGTCTCGGCCGCCATATTGGCATTCACCGCCAGAACGAAATTGGCGCTGCCGAGCAGGGAACGATCCTCAACGCTGGCAACACGAATGCCGTATTTGCGCTCTTCCAGGGGGATGATCAGGGCCTTCTGTTCCAGCACCATGCTGAGGGAACGTCGCAACTCCCGCAGCAGGGGGGTGAAGGTCTCCTGCAGCGCCTGGTGCCGGTAGGCATCAAAGGCGGGCGGCCGCTTGGCGCCACTGGTGAAAGTCGCCAGCTCCCCCGCCAGCTGCAGACCCTGGACATAGAACTCGAGCGGATGGGTCGGTCCGATGAGACCCAGATGGCTGAACAGGGGCTGATAGCGGTTCACCACCTGCAGCATGAGAAAATCGGCCATCTCGGCAACCCCCTTCCCCCCCTCCACCAGACGCGAGGCGAGAGCGTCGGCCCGATGGTGCAGCAGCCCCTCGAGTTCGTGCAGATATCCGGCGAGACGGGAGGA
This sequence comes from Candidatus Thiodiazotropha sp., assembly GCA_037384425.1. Classification (GTDB taxonomy): domain Bacteria; phylum Pseudomonadota; class Gammaproteobacteria; order Chromatiales; family Chromatiaceae; genus Thiodiazotropha. Next base: position 8,650 of record JARROA010000024.1, read on the forward strand.
GACCTGGCAGTCGAGACAGGGCGGGATGAACTCCTCGTCCAGCAACAGCATGTCGTCGGAGCGCCGCTCCACCACGCGCGCCAGTCCCAGGTGGGCGAACTCATTGAGCTCGTCGCCCCCCACCAGCAGGCGAAAGGTGGGTCTCGCCACCTGCATGGTGACGTTGTCGGCATACCCCGAGATGGCATCCTTGACCTCGATTTCGTCGACCAGGTAACGCTCCAGACCCGCCTCCTGGTCCGTATAGCGCACCTGACTCACGCCCGGACGGGACAGGGGCAGCGCCAGGTAGACCAGAGCCCCCTTTTGTTCGACGGGGATCTCCAGAGGCGCCGGCGGGGCATCGTCGCCGGGGATGTCAAAGGGGGTGCCGTCCGGCAGCACACCGCGGCACGACTCCACCGCCAGCCGTCCGAGCGCCAGTGCCTGGCGGTCGAGCTTGAGATGGGTATAGCCCCAGCCGAAAGGTGTCAGGTCCGCCACCCGGCCCTGGATCATATGCTCCAGAAAGCGCTCCTGCTGCTGGAAATGCTGGGGGCGCAGGAACATGCCCTCCGACCAGACGATCCTAGACATCCATGACATGAGTGACCTTCCCGCAAATGGTGATGATGGAACGCGCTGAATCCAACATGGCTAGTCGTCCTTCCTGATATCTATCCCCTTGGCGCCGAACTCGATGATCAGTTCGAGATCTTCGCCCGGCTCGACCTCGACACTGTTGCGCCAACGGGCGTTTTCGATGTCCCGATAGGCGCCGAGGATGCCGAGATAGCGGGTGTCGATGCGCAGGTCCCGCTCCAGGCTCTTGCTCTCGCCCGGTTGAAAAGCGAACTCGTCCCGCATCTGCAGCTCGTCGCCCAACAGGGCCACATCCTGCTCGAACAGGTTGAAGAAATCGGCCGTATTGAAGACGCTGAGCGACTTCAACTCATAGAGGCGAACAACCAGGGGAGAGGGCCGGCCGTTGATATCCGGATTGAGGGCCTTGTCCGCATGCATGCTGGCCTCAATGGTCGATACACTCGAACACCCCGACATCAGCAGGATCGAGAAGAGCCCCGCTACGGTCATTGTTAAGCCGGCAATCCATTCGCTTGTGATTCGCAACATCGTTGGTTTCCTGTTCTATGACGGTGTTGTGTCGTTGTTGTTTTTGAGATTCGCGAGACGGCGGATCTGTCCCTCGTAGGCCTGGGAAAATGCACGACCGAACACCTGTTGGAAGTCGTCCTCCACCTCGCGGGCGATTTCACCGTAGAGCTCGTTGAAGAGCTCCCAACTCTTGGCCCGCCGATAGAGCGGCACCTTGTCCAGCAGGGCCTTCTGCTCCAGACGCTGTTCCAGATTCTCCGGCTTGAAGCGCTGGAGTACCGCCTTGAGCGCCGACTGCATGCCGACCATCACCGCCAGCATGTGAGCCTCGGTGTCTTCATGCGCCTCGCGAAATGCCGCCAGCGACGAGAGATAGCCGCTGCTGGGGCGCGGATCGATGATATGCCGTAGCGCCTCTTCGGCGTTGACGGAGAACTTCAGGGGATTGTTCTCCGTCGGTCGGATCATGGTCTGGGACATGCGGAATTCGCTCTTCATCTGTGCCCGCGCCCGCAGTATCGACATGGCGCCCTCGACGTTGCTGTGTAGGATCCGGCCCAGATTCTCCAACACCTCGGAAAAAGGAAGCTCGTACAGCAGGGTGTGGGAGATGCCCATCCCCCGCGCCAGCGCGCGACGCAGGAGCTCCTCCCCCTGAGCTACGGATCCACCTGTTTGTCTCCCGAAAGTCTCCGGCACCGCGGTAGCGGGTTGCCCGTCAGACCCGTCGTCGGCGCTGAGTGGCGGCAGCTGAGCGGATGGCTCTAGCTGGCGCGGGATTTCACACGCCGGACCGGCCGAAGATGCCCCGGGTGTGGCAGCCCCATCCTCCACTTGCCAGTCCTCGGGTATCATGGCGGGCTCAGCGACATAGGCGTTGAGATCCGAGACATGGTTGGATTCGCTGGCGACGCCCGGCGGTGCTGTCGGAATGGCCGGCGCCTCGCTATCGAGATCAGGCACTGCAGGCGCTTCCAGGAAGAACTCCGGTTCTGGCGCCGGATCGGTGCCGGCGGCGAAGGGCGCGAGATCCTGCCCGATATCCTGACCGGCATGCTGGTCCAGAAGACGCGCATAGGGGTCTTCCAGGGCGTCGAAACTTCCGGCGTCCGCCGCTTGAATCGCTGGCTGTTGCAGGGTGACGCTGATTTCGTATTCGCCGATGGTGAGGCTGTCCCCCTGCCGCAAGGGCGCCTGGCTCTCGCTCCCCAGGGGACTCTCTGCATGGTTGAGGTAGACCCCATTGGAACTCACATCGGTAACCCAATAGCGGCCGTCGATAAAACTGATCAAGGCATGGCAGCCCGAAATGAAGCGCTGTGGATCGGGCAGTACCCAGTCGTTGTCGTCACGACGGCCGATGGTGCCACCCTGCGGGTCGAAGCAGGCCTGCAGGGGATGGGAGGGTGACTCGCCGGCAATCCGGTTCACCTGTAGTAACAGTGTCGGGCTCTGCATGGATTCGTTCATGAGGATTGCCGCCCCTCCACGCCCGGTTCCCGGGGTAACACAGCCGCCAGGGCAGGCTGGCCGAAGCTGAACCGAAACTCACCTGCCTCGACCCCGATATGAATCCCTTCGGGCTGACCCTCTCCCATTCTCTGGGTCAGCAGATAGCGGCTGATCTTCGGCAACAGGTTATTGGTCAGAATGGCGTCCACCATGCGCGCGCCACTCTCCAGTTCAGTGCACCGACCGATGATCAGCGCCACCACCCCGTCGTCATAGCTCAATGCAACGGCATGATTGCGCAACAGGCGCTGCCTTACACGCTCGAGCTGCAGGCGGACCACCCGGGCCAGGATCTCGTCGCCCAGGGGATAGTAGGGAACCACCGCCAGACGCCCCAACAGCGCGGCCGGAAAGACCCGCAACAGGGGTTCACGCAGGGCACGGGCCACGGCGTCCGGCTGCGGCGACAGTTCCCGATCCCGACACAGGCCCTCGATCAGTTCGCTGCCGACGTTGGATGTCAGCAGGATGAGGCTGTTCTTGAAGTCGATGCGACGGCCCTCCCCGTCCTCCATCCAACCCTTGTCGAAGACCTGGAAGAAGATCTCATGCACATCGGGATGGGCCTTCTCCACCTCATCGAGCAGGATCACGCTGTAGGGCTTGCGGCGCACTGCTTCGGTGAGCACCCCACCCTCGCCGTAGCCCACGTAGCCCGGCGGCGAACCCTTGAGGGTGGAGACGGTATGGGCCTCCTGAAACTCGCTCATGTTGAGGGTGATGATGTTCTGCTCGCCACCGTAGAGGGCCTCCGCCAGGGCCAGGCCGGTCTCGGTCTTGCCGACGCCGGAAGGACCGCAGAGCAGAAAGACCCCGACCGGCTTGTCGGGGTTGTCCAGATCGGCGCGCGCCGTCTGCACCCGGTTGGCGATCATCTGCAGGGCGTGGTCCTGACCGATGATCCGACGGGCCAGGGTCTCTCCCAGACCGAGTACGGTCTCGATCTCGTCCTTCACCATGCGCCCCACCGGTATACCGGTCCAGTCGCCGACCACCGAGGCCACTGCCTGGGCGTCGACACCGGGTAGAATCAAGGGTTGTTCCCCCTGCAGCTGGGCAAGGCTGTTCCGACAGGCGTTCAGGCGCGACAACAGTTTTTCCGCCGACGCCGGCAGCGTATCGGCAACCGGTGGCGAGGTGTCGTCCTCCTTGGACGGCATCGCCGTCTCGGATGAACCCGCGCCATCGTGCAGCTGCCGCTGTAGTTCGAGGATCTCTTCCACCAGCAGCCTCTCCTCCTGCCAGCGGTCCTCCAGCTCTGTCAGCTGTTGTCGCTCGGTCGCCAGGGCCTGCCGGGCCGTTGCCTCTCGCTGGTCGCTGTCGATGCCGATGGACCGCTCGCGCCGTGCGATCGCCAGTTCGGTCTCCAGGGATTCGATGCGGCGGCGGCAATCCTCCACCTCGGCAGGCAACGCACGCTGGCTGATGGCGACCCGGGCGCAGGCGGTATCGAGCAGGCTCACCGACTTATCGGGCAGTTGGCGAGCGGGAATATAGCGGTGGGAGAGGCGTACCGAGGCCGCCAGCGCCTCATCCAGGATCGCCACCTGGTGATGCGCCTCCAAGGTGGCGGCCATGTGTCGCATCATGCCGATGGCCCGCGCCTCGTCGGGTTCCTCCACCTGCACCACCTGGAAGCGGCGGGTCAGGGCCGGATCCTTCTCGATATGCTTCTTGTATTCGGCCCAGGTGGTGGCCGCCACCGTGCGCAGGGTGCCCCGGGCCAGGGCCGGCTTCAGCAGATTGGCGGCGTCACCGGTGCCGGCGCTGCCGCCGGCACCGATCAGGCTATGGGCCTCGTCGATGAAGAGGATGATCGGTTTCTCCGAGGCCTGCACCTCCTCGATCAGCTGTTTCAGGCGGTTCTCGAACTCCCCCTTCATGCTGGCGCCGGCCTGCAGCAGCCCCAGGTCGAGTACCCGCAGGCTGACCTCCCGCAGGGACGGCGGCACCTCGCCGCGGGCGATGCGCTGGGCGAACCCCTCCACCACCGCCGTCTTGCCCACGCCGGCCTCGCCGGTGAGGATGGGGTTGTTCTGACGCCGGCGCATGAGGATATCGACGATCTGGCGGATCTCCTCGTCGCGTCCGACGATCGGGTCGAGCTCACCGTCCCGGGCCCGCGCGGTCAGGTCGATGGTGAACTGTTCGAGGGCCTGTCCGCGGCCCATCTGGGCCGGCGCCATGGCCTGGCTCGCCTCGCCGGGGGCGCCAGCAGCGCCGAGGCGGAAACCGTCGCTGGCATGCAACGCGCTCTCCGGCGAGCCATCGACCACCTCATCGAAGCGCTCGGTGAGGATATCCAGCCCGATCCTGCCGAACTGCTCCGAGATGCGCAGCAGGGCGTTGCGCAGGCTGTGGGTCTTGAGTATGCCGATGATCAGGTAGCCGGTGCGCACCTGGGCGTCGCCAAACATCAGGGTGCCGTAGAGCCAGCCCCGCTCGGTGGCCTCCTCCACCTGGGAGGAGAGGTCGGTGATGCTGGAGGCGCCACGTGGCAGGGCATCCAGGGCCTCGGTGATCTCTTTCGCCAGGCGCGAGGTATCCAGGTTGAACTGGCGCAGGATGCAGTGCAGGTCGGAGTCCTGCAGCTGCAGGATCTGCTGCAGCCAGTGGACCAGCTCCACATAGGGATTGCCCCGCAGCTTGCAGAAGACGGTGGCGCTCTCCATCGCCTTGTAGCCGAGGCTGTTGAGCTTGCCGAAGAGGGCGCTGCGACTGATCTCGCTCATGCTTGCTGACTCCTGAGTTCACAGGGTCGGAGATGGAGGTCGTCTCCGTCACGGCCGAGGGGTTGCTGACTCAGCCAGCTGGTCCAGCCCAGTAGGGTCTCGCCATCGAGACGGGGCCTGGGTATCTCGTCCTGGCGCAGGATCAGCTGCAGTTCCCACTCCAGCTCATCCCCCAGATAGTTCCTCACCACCGCTTTCAGGCGTTGCAGGCTCTTGCCACCCGGCAACATGCGCCGGTAATCGGCAATGCCCAGAGGTCCGAGCACGATGCGAAAGCGCTGTTGGGCCTGCCAAACCCTTGCCCCCAGCAGGGCGGTTTTACCGAGACTGCTGACCGCGCGAGCGCTGCCCAACAGGCAGCGACAGTCTGTCGGCAGTTCGAGCCAGGCGCCGACGAATTCCTCGATGCGCACCGGCAGGCGGAAAAACTCCCGCAGCAGCGCCTCCAGCCCCTCGGCGTGGTGAGTCTGACAGGCGAGACGGCCGGCAAAGTGGAGCTTGGCCGGGTCGGGCATGGCGTCGCGTCGGCGCAGATGGGATGAGCCGATACCGAACAGGGAGCCCAGGTAGTGACCGAAACTGTCTTCATCGGGCCGGTCGAAGCTGACTGTCGGCTGACTATCCGCCCAGGCGCGGTAGAAGAGGCTCAGCAGGCGGTGGTGAAACAGGTCCAGAAAGGCTGGCAGGGTGGCGTCCTGCTCATTGTGCAGTCGGTCGTAGGCCATTTCGGTGAGATGCAGCGGCAGTGGACCGTTGGGGCCGAGCAGACCGAAGAAGCTGACACCCAGGCGGGGTGCCGGGAGTTGCTTATCCCAGCGGAAGGAGGCGAGGGTCGAGGGAGCGAAGATCAGGCTCGGGTCCTGCCCGAGACGAATCCGGTCCTGCTTGGCATGCAGGGTGCGCCCGAGGCGGGCCTGCTGGGGATGGTCGCACTCGAAACGCCGCAACGCCTGGTAGAACCCGAAGCGATAGGGCGAGTGGTTCAGCGCTTCGTACAACATCACAGGATCTGCCTCAAACCGGGTTGTGCTGGCCAACGCATGATCTCTCCCCGCTGCTGACTCAGGATCCGCGTCTCCGTAAAGGAGTTGATGGCGGTGTATTTACGGAAAAACTCTGCCATGACCGCGCCGAAAAGGAAGGCGCCCACGCCTTGAAAGGCCGTTTCGTCCAGGGTCAGGCTAATCTCCAGACCGCGACCGAAGGCGATGGGACCGGGACTCGGCATACGGCGATCCACCGGTTTCGAAGCGATGGAGACCACCCCATCGATCTGCTTGCGTTGGGCCGGCACGCCGGTATCCGCATAGAGCTGCAGCAACTCCTTGAGGGCCGCCGTGCTGCGGGCCTGATCCTCGCCCGCCAGGGAGAGGTAGTTGAGGGATAGGTGGTTGATCAGCCGCCAGCTGACCGCGCCGCCAACTGTGGGGGGGCGCGGGCGGGTCGGCGCGCCGATGCAGCGGATCTGTCTGACCGGGGTACTGCTTTCGAGACTGAAGGCAGAACTCTCTTTACCCAGTGGCATCAGCAGCGGCAGATCCCGATTGCTGCACAGGATGTTGATCGAGAGTTGCCGCAGATCGCTGCGATAGGGGGCCGCATCGGCATCGACAATGGCGATGAAGAGTTCGCTGCCGATGTAGCCTGAACGCTGTCCATCCCGCTGTTGTTTCGACGACACGACACGGGGCAGTCGATGCAGGGTGTAGTAGGATTGGTGGGGTTCATCCGCAGCCAGATCGCTGGCGGCGTAAAAGGGTTCGAAGCACTGACTCTGTTCCGTATTGCCGGCGAAGCCTTTGACCTCCGTCACCGAGTAGACCTCGTAGTCGAGGGGGCGGCTGCGATCCGGCAACAGATGGTATTCACTCTCGCGCTCTCTCAGATGTATGCGATCGGCGCGCTTGGGAAAGAGATTGATGGCGGGACTGCAGTGAAGCAGGAAATTGTGCTCGCTGAGATTGCCCTCCAGCTCGGGGTAAGCCTGGTCGAGTAGAAAAAAGAGTTCCAGTTCGGGACCCTGGCAGTGGCGTGTGAGCTGCTGCAATTCACCCAGTTCGATGAACATGAAGCGTTCGGGAAGGCAGAAATATTCGGCCAGGTAGCGGTAACCCTGAAATGAACGGGGTCCATAGGGAAGCAGGGACTCCGCCGGCTCGAAGCCTTGGATGCGGACAGGCGCCGGGGTTGAGGTGGCCCGATAGTCGTCCCCGCCCGGAGCCCCGCCAACCAGGCGCAGGGTGTGTCCGGCGATCGCCTCGAAAGCATGCATTCCGCTCTCACCGCCGCTCAGATGAAGCGTCAGACGGTCAATGGGCAGGCTGGCGACGGGGTTCTCTCCACCACAGGCAAATCGCAAGCGGATCGCCGCCTTGGCCCGCTCCTGTCGTCCGACCCCGGCCAGGGTTATGGCCGCCGGTGAAGGCAGGTAGTCGGCGCTCTGCAACTCCAGCGGCCAGAGAGTGACTTCCTGGGCAGTGCGATAGATGCAGGGTGTCGCACTCTCCCCTCCGCTACGGCTGCGCAGCACCGAGTGACGCGCCAGCCGAAAGCCTTCAGCCAGGCTGGGCTCCAGCAGATCGGGTTGGAACTGCACCACCGCCATGGAGGGCGTGGGGCTGAGGTAGTGGGGATAGATCTGTTCCAACAGATGCTGGGTGAAGGTGGGAAAGGCCTCGTCGAGTCTGAGCTGAACCCGGGCGGCAAGGAAGCTGAACCCCTCCAGCAACCGCTCAACATAGGGATCGGCGCATTCGAACTCGTCCAGCGAGAGGCGTCCGGCGATCTTGGGATAGGCCCTGGCGAATTCGCCGCCCATCTCGCGCATGAACTGAAGCTCCTGGTTGTAGTATTTGAGCAGGCGCGGATCCATCGACGCCCCCTAACCCTGACCCAGGGCATCAGTGAGTGTCACTTCACCCTCATCCAGGTCGATTTCGGTCCTCAGCAGCAGATGGGAAGGTGCGGGTACCGCCCAAAGCTGACCCTCGATCTCGAACACCAAGCGGTTATGGCTCTCCTGGGCAGGTTCTCTCAGCGGGCGAACACGCAGACTCTGGGGCAGAATGCGCGGCTCGAAATCGAGGATCGACTGGCGCAAGGCGTGCTCCAACCGGCCGAAGTCCATGCTGGAAACCAGCTGCCCGGAGAGTTCGCCGATACCATAGTTGAGCACCGATCGCGCGACAGCCGGAGTGGCGTTCAGATCCTCAGTGGAGGCCAGATGGGTGGTATTCAGCAACCAGGCCAGGTCACGCAGTACACACTGGCGCAGACGGCGCATGGAGATCACCCGCTTGTCGTGGGATTCGCGCCGCTTGCCCGGTTCATCATCGAGCAGCCGGTCGAGCAGCGAGGGCTGCAGCTGCTCCTGCTGGCTTGATGACTTGTTTCGAACCGGTATGTCCATGATAGCTTCCCTCAGCAGATACTTTCGAAACGGAGTGTACGGGTGTTCAACAGGGCGTGGTCACCCCTGTCGCTAACGAACATGCGCTGCCCCAGCCCGCTGAAAAAGTCCGGGGCCGGTTCCTGCCATAAGGTCTTTCTGGCCAGCTTCAAAGCGGCATCATCGCTCCTCTCGGTACCGCTGTAGCGGGAGGGGATCAGGGCCACTGTGGCGCCGCCGTTTTCGAATTGCAGCCGGGCCGGTGCCCACACCATGTCACGCAGATCCCTGGGCACCTCGAGCTCCACACCGCTGAGGCGATCCATCGGTATCCAGTAGTAGCGGCCGTTGATGATGGCTTCGAACACCGGACCGATGCGCGGATCCGCATCGGCGATCCAGGCGAAGGCTTGACCATCGATCACTCCGGCTTTGGCAGGAGCCTGCTCTAAGGCCGCTTGCTGCAGCAGCCTCGCGCGCTCGTGCTTACCACCGGCAGCCATTTGCAAGGCTTCGATGAGCAGGGCCATCCAGCCCGGTGGATCACCGAACACCAGGGGGGACTGGGAACCGGCGAATACCTGCTGGCGAAACAGCTCACAGACGATCGCTTCGCGATAGGTCTGCGCCATGGGCAGGTTGATGGCATCGAGTTCCGCCGTCAGCTGCAATTGATCCCAGGCACGCTGCCAATCGCCGGTGACGCACAGGAGCTGAAACAGAAACACGCGCAATCCAGAATCAGCAGGCCGCTCACGCACACTCTGCTGAAGCCTTTCCAGACTGTTCATCAGATCACCCTGCTGTAGCAGTTCTTCCGCTTGCACAACCTGTTCCATCAAGGTTCACCAAGAGCTTCAATGATCCGCAGACGTGTCTCGGTCAACCGCTGGGTGATGGGTTCCATGGTGTTCTCAGCGATCATCCGCTCGAGATAGGGCATGGCGTCGCCGAAGTCGACGTAGCGATAGTCCAGCTCGCGCGACGGATTGGAGGGGAATGCCTGACGCACCTGTTGCAATCCGAGATCACGGTAGACGACAACCTTGATGTCATAGCGCTTCGGTCTTGCCTCACCGTGTTCCTGCCATTGCCACCAATCCATGCCGATGAGCTCATAGGCGGCGGAGGGCGGACCAAAATCGTCGTATTGCAGGACCAGGGTCCGGTCCGTAACCTGCGCATCGCAAGCGGTCAGCAACAGCAGCATTGTCGTAAAGACAAGGCGAACCATTTCAACCACCCCCACACTTCAGTTGCGCGTTTACCGACAACAGATGCACCTGATCCGTCGGCACCACGAGCGCTCCGCTCAGCCAGGGGTAGGATTTCAACGATGACCGCTCATAGAGCGTATCGCCGATTCCATTCCAGTGAACTTCGTAGACGACACCTTTGCTGAACAACCAGCTATGGCGACCGCCACGGGAGATGCCAAAGGCGAAACCGACCAGGTTGAGACTGGCGATATCGATACGGTTGAGCGCGGTGACGCCAACCCGCGTGTTGAGTTTCCTGAAGGCTGCATGATGAGAGGGCGTTATCGAGTAATTGACGACCTGGTAATCAAGCGGAATCCGGTAATAAGTACAGGTCTTCAGCGCCAGATGGTATGAGTAGCTGTGTTCGCTATCGGCATCCAGCGGGTGGTTGACATCCGGATTGAGATAGACACCTTTCCAATGGTGCTGCCCGACCAGATAGCTGGCGAGTTCGGTGCCTTTCCCGCCCAGCTCCCAGACCTCTTTGGCGGCCTTATCGCTACCGACTTTTTCGAAAGCATACGCGATTACGTTCAATGCATAAGTGATGCAATCCGTCGCACTCAACGACTTATACTTGTCAGGATCTGTTTTAAGCAGCTCACTGCCCACCTCATGCGAATGACTCCTGTAAAGGTCGATCATTTTCTCAATCGCATGGTCGGAGAACCGTCTCATCGATCGCTCTCTTTCCTTCGGCTCGATCGAATCTGGTGCAATCGAACACTTGGACAGGGGACAGCACGATCAACCATTGCCACTCCAAATCCGGGAGACAGCCGCAGTCATTGCCATACCCGCAGACCGACCGGGAAGTGACCATCGACTCGCTGCCGCTTGTGGAATGCGGTACTTATTGGGCTGCGGGAATCCGCGAATGACATTGGCACCTTGAATGCGCTTCGATGTTGCCCTACGGGCGAGCGGCCGATATTTGTCATCCCAGTACTCATCACAGACGCTCCCTTTTCCTTACCTAATTACTCGATGACAGTGCGGACCTTGAAAACAGCCAACCTCCTTCCCTGCGACTCGCAAAAGAGGAGGTCTTCCAAGCAGCTATTCCAAACAGCTTGTTTGCTTTTCTGGTGTTGCGGTTTTCAAGCAATTGATCAGGTCAACAGCCTGTCTTGCCGTCTTTCCATGCAGACGCTCAAAGCCGATACTGGATTCGGTGGCATACCAATCCATCGATTTCGAGAATATCGCCCCGTTCTCCTCATCCAGTTCCGCCTTCACCTGTTCGATATTCAGCCGCTCATTCTCCGCGTCCCACTCGATCAACTTGCCACCGGCAGGCAGAGTATTCTGAATAGGCGAATAACTGGGACGCGATTCCTCCATGTCGCAGGCCGCCATCAGCGTCAACGTCGCCGCGAGTATTAACAACAAAAGCCGCTTACTGGTACGCATATCAGGTCTTCTTACTCCACCGGCCAAAACCACACCGTGGCTTTTGCATAGTGACTGCCGCCCATGAAGAGAAAGTCGAACCAAGACACAAACTTGGTGAGCCGGCTGCCGTTCCACAAATCGATATGATCGCCTTGGCCATTGCTTCCGTAGTAGTCCTTGAAAAAGATCACTCCTGTCCTTCCGGATATCCGACTGAAGCCACTGGCGGCCTCAAAGGTTTCAACCTTGCCGAAAGGCGTAAAGGGTCCTTTCAGCCACTCGGCCAACTCCTCTGCCCTTAAAATGTGCTTAGGGGCATGCTCATGCCAGCACCGGGCCCCCTTGAAGGTTTTGGTGCTGACACCCGCCTTGTCGAAGGCCACTCCCATGCGGATAGCACACTGGTTCGTATAGGCTTTCTTTCCACTACTCTCTGTGCACGGAAATTCGCCAGTTGGGTGGTTGTCCCACATCTTGCTAAATGAAGTCATCGCGAAACCCACTTCCTGTTTGCGCAAACCCATGCCATTGTGAGCACTGATCTCCATTGACGGGATGACCAGCCTTCCCATCAGGCGGGTGTAAAATACACAAACCATTCCGATTCGTGTAACGATTTATCAACAGCACGACACCTCTGCAATCAAGCCTCGTATGCGCTTGATTCCCATGGCGCCCTTATCCTCCAAGCCCCCACATGAACAAAGCTGCCTCAAGCCACCGCCGAACCCGTGGAGAGGTCGAAGTTCTTTGTCATCGAACCACCGGATTTCAAGGGATTACACTCCAGCTTGATCGTGTTATAGGCGAACGCAACACTCTCCATGGGCTCACTGGTATCATCAGCACCTTCTGCCGTTGCCGAAGCGATAAAGCAATTTTCAAGGGTATAGAGCATTAGCGGCTTATCACTTCGAGACGCCTGAAAAACCTTGATCTCAATCTTTGGAATCAATGTACCTTTAATACAGTGGATGAGCAGATCCGGAGTCGCCACATCGACCTTTTTCCTTATCGTCATGAATGAAAAATGAGGCGTCCCCGCCCTTTCACGCTTGATCTTCATATTCTCTGTCGTTATGTCCTGTACCACTCCATGCGTAAAGCTACTGATAGCAATCCATTGTGATTTTTCGTGCGTCTCGCTCTCACCCAGGATATCCCCGGCCTTCATGATAATTTCTACAGCCATGTTTCATTCCTCCGATGAATGAGTTGTTGCAAAGCTTGCCAATGCTGCCAATCAGGTTTTTTTCTCGGATGGCAATCTGGCCACCAGTCTGAGGGAAACCGTCAAACCTTCCAGTTGATAGTGGGGGCGCAGGAAGAATTTCGCTGTGTAGTAGCCGGGATTTCCCTCGACATCCGATACCACCACCTCCGCCGCCGCCAAGGGTTTTTTCGCTTTGTCGATTTCAGACGCCGTTGCCGGATTGAATTCGACATAGTTCTGAATCCAGCTGTTGAGCCAGTTCTCCATCTCGTCACGCTCTTTGAACGAGCCGATCTTGTCACGCACTATGCATTTCAGGTAGTGAGCGAACCGGCAGCTCGCAAAGAGGTAGGGGAGGCGTGCCGCCAGATTGGCGTTTGCGGTGGCATCGGGGTCGTCATACTCCACTGGCTTCTGCAACGACTGGGCTCCGATAAAGGCGGCGAAGTCCGAATTCTTGCGATGCAGCAGGGGCATGAAGCCGTTCTTGGCCAACTCGGCCTCGCGGCGGTCGGAGATGGCGATCTCGGTGGGGCATTTCATATCTACGCCACCGTCGTCGGTAGGGAAGGTATGGGTAGGCAGCTCCACCACAGCACCGCCGGACTCGACGCCACGGATACGCGTGGTCCAACCGTAGAGCTTGAATGCGCGGTTGATATTGGCGCCCATGGCATAGGCCGAGTTCGACCAAGTGTACTTGTTATGCTTCGCCCCTTCGGTATCCTCTTCGAAATCGAACTCGTCCACCGGGTCGGTACGTGCGCCGTAGGGCAGGCGCGAGAGGAAACGCGGCATGGCGAGACCGATATAGCGGGCATCTTCGGATTCTCTCAGCGAGCGCCAGGCAGCATACTCCGGCGTCTGGAAGATCTTGCTCAGATCGCGGGGGTTTGCCAGCTCCTGCCAGCTGTCCATCTGCATCACCGTGGGATTTGCGCCGGCAATGAACGGTGCATGCGCCGAGGCAGCGATCTGCGCCATGCTGGAGAGCAGTTCCACATCGGGTGGCGTGTGGTCGAAGTGGTAGTCGCCGATCAGGCAGCCGAAGGGTTCGCCACCAAACTGGCCATACTCCTGTTCGTAAATCTTCTTGAATATCGGACTCTGATCCCAGGCGGTACCCTTGAACTTCTTCAGGGTCTTGCCCAACTCCTTCTTGGAGATGTTCATCACCCGAATCTTCAGCATCTCATCGGTTTCGGTGTTGTTGATCAGGTAGTGCAGGCCACGCCAGCTGCCTTCCAGCTGCTGAAACTCTTCGTGATGCAATATAAGGTTGATCTGCTCGGTCAGTTTGCGATCGATTTCGGCGATGATCCCTTCGATGGTCTCAACCGCATCTTCCGAAACGATACGGGTCTCTTTCAGAGCCTGCTCGGCCAGGGTTTGTACAGCCGTGGCAACCGCCTCTCGGGTGCGTTCCGTCTTCGGCTTGAACTCCTGTTGCAACAGGGCGCTGAAATCGTCCAGCGCCATGCCTGCAGCGGCTTTCTCACTTTGAACCTGTTGGATTTCACTGTTGGCCATGGCTTACTCCTCCACTGGGGCGGCTTGCCCGGACTCTGCAGCAGCGGGCTTTGGCGCGGTGATGAGGGAACGCATCAGGGCCGGATCGTTCAACACATTGCCGATCAACGTTTCGGCACCTGACTTTCCATCCATGTAGGTGAGCAGGTTGGACAGCTGGATGCGGGCCTCCAGCAGCTGTGCCAGAGCACCAACCTTTCTCGCGATCGCCGCCGGGGAAAAGTCGTCCATGCTTTCAAAAGTGAGGTCCACATTGATGTTGCCTTCGCCAGTCAGAGTATTCGGTACCCGAAAGGTGGCACGCGGTTTCATCGCCTTAAGGCGTTCGTTGAAGTTATCCACGTCGATCTCGAGTATCTTGCGCTCGGCTACCGGCGCCAGCGGCTCCTCCGGCCGCCCGCTGAGGTCAGCCATGACACCCATGACGAAGGGGAGCTGAATCGATTTCTCCGCTCCATAGACCTCCACGTCATATTCGATCTGCACCCTCGGTGCCCGGTTGCGGGCTATGAATTTCTGGCTGCTCTGTTTCGCCACGATCCACCTCTCTGCAGTTGTTGATTAGCCTCCGAGCACACTTACATCCTTTACTCAACCGTCTCCTCGACGCCACAGGAAATCGAAATGGGACTGGCCGTCGGGGGCCAAATCCTGCACGATCTCGTGAAACCCCATGGTGACCAGACGTTTGGCCCTCTGCAGCAACAAAGGCACCGGACTGGAGGGTTCGTGCAACGCGTAATAACGGCAAATCCGCTCCAGGGTATAGATGACGTCATCCCGGTTGTTGATGGCGCTGGAAACGGGCTTGACACTTGACGTGACTGAAGTCGAATCCGGGTTCCCCCGCTCATGGTCGACGCTCAGATCCGTTGGCTTGTTTGACCAGGACCTGTTGGCCAGTTCATTCTCGGCAGCTTGCAACAGCTTGCATAAAGGTTGCAGATTGAGCGATTCCGAAGCATGAAGCTTTCCATCAATCACTTCACCAATACCGGAAGTCGCTTCAATAGATTGATGTATCAGCGCCTGGGTAGCCGCCAGCAGAACCGGATCGGTTTCGCGGAAGGCCGCTTCAATCTGCTCCAGGGAGTAGTGTCTCTGCTCTGAATCCGAATGCGCTAGCGTACCGCTGGCGATCTCTATATCCCGCAGGCTGAAGCGTCCCGATCTGCCAGAGGAAACCAGTGGCAATTTTGAGATGGGGACAAGAAATTCCAGCGGATCACAAAGATTGAGCAGGGTATTGAGACGGATGGTCTGATCGTTGTTATCGTCGGGATCGGGTTGCGGGAAGAGGCTCTCCCAGTAAGCCTCGAGATAACCTCTGATCAGGCACAGACCATCGGCCAGACCGGCATAGCCATCCGTGCGGATCAGCGCTCGTGTGAGTTGAACCGCAGCCCGCAGGTCCTTGCTCCGCTCCAGGACGGCAAGTGAACGCGCTCTAAGCTCAGACCAGTCGGGATCCTCGGCAGCAATGACCGTATCCCCGATCTGCTGCTCCTCCCTGCCCTTCGCGGCACGTTCCATCTCGCCGAACAGCGGATCATATTCCAGATCCTCGCCGGACGGCCTATCCTCGGAATTTGTGCCAAGCAGTTGCTTGAGGTCAATGCGATCCATCTCCGTGGAACAACTCCATATTCCACCAAATCCTGCAGCCTATTCTGAAATTAAGGCAGACAAGGCGTCAACCATTGATTTACGAATCTAAATCACCCGGGTTTGAGCCATGCCAAATGGCAGCAAAGCCGTTTAAATAAGCGTCCGATGACACTGTATTCGCGCACATCGAATTAAAGTAATCCACTAAAAAACTTACTATTTAATTCACCTTCCCACACTCATTTTCGAATTGCATAATAACAACAATAATCGTCAATGCGCTTGGGTAAACTTGCCTATGGATCGTCCCTTTCGATGGCACAAAAAATGTGAACCAAGAGGCAAAATTCGAAATTTTTATCCACTCTGGACTGAACGTTGTCCCACTCCGTCCCTGCCATTGAGGACGCCGGCAAGCACACATTCTGCAGAACCTCTATTTCACATGCATCACACATAGGAGGCATGTACGATTTGACGGCATAGCCAAAAAACACGGAGCCGCACTTTGATCATTGCACCCACAACGGTCGTGGAAACATCCTGTACAAATTATTGCATTCAAACGGAATGCGAAAGCGGTGCTCTGCCGCAATCAAAACATTGCGATGGCAGCTTGAAGGATTTCAGCTGCAAGGCCCGTCATGCCACACATCGGCTGATACACTCAGGTGATAGAGATAAACGTCTAACGTATTGAAA
The DNA here is from genome assembly GCA_037384425.1 of Candidatus Thiodiazotropha sp. Taxonomy (GTDB): domain Bacteria; phylum Pseudomonadota; class Gammaproteobacteria; order Chromatiales; family Chromatiaceae; genus Thiodiazotropha. Next base: position 25,087 of record JARROA010000024.1, read on the forward strand.
TCGAAAGGACCCAGTAAGGATACGCCGGATAGCTTCAGACTCATAACCGCACGCCTTGCGGCACGGAACGAACCGCTGGCACACTCATTTTGCAGACCACCAAAATGCCATGCTCGCGCGTCCCTGAACGTGCCGGTTTCATCCTGTCCATGCACGGATCGCATGATGGCCGGGGAAGCGATTGTCGCCTGCATTCATACCGGTTTAGTACGCCGTGAAACTTGTCGTAAGCAGCAACCTTGAATTGCAAACCCACAGCACGCACTCCGCCAATCGGAGGTTGTCATCCCAGTTCAACAACAGCACAACGGTCACCGAGTCTTCCACCTCGACAAACCAAAAATGAGATTAGTTGCCCGTATCGTCCTTTATTCATCGCTATTGTCTTTACCAAAGCGCGGCGTCAGAATAGGCCGCGAATAGATGAAAATCTTGCGGACAGGAGTCAGGGATGTCGTTCACGCAAGCCAATCGCCAGCTCGGTATCACCACTCCTCTGGGCAAGGATAAACTGCTACTGGCGAGTCTCAAGGGCAGTGAAAGCCTGGGGCAACTGTTCGAATATCACGCCGAACTGCTGAGCGAGGACGGCAACATCGCCCTGGAGGACTTGCTGGGTCAGCGCGTCGCTATCGAGCTGGACCTGGCCGATGGCGGTAAACGCCATATCAATGCATTCGTCAGCCTGTTCACTCAGATCGGCCATGCGGAAAGCCAATTCCGCTACCATGCCGTGCTTCACCCCTGGCTCTGGTTTCTCACCCTCACCAGGGACTGCCGCATCTACCAAAACCAAAACACCTTGACGATCCTCAAAGCAGTCTTTGACGACAAGGGCTTCAACGATTATGAACTGCACCTGAGCAACAACTACCGCACGCGGGAGTACTGCGTTCAGTACCGGGAGTCGGCTTTCGAGTTCGTCAGCCGTCTCATGGAGGAGGAGGGTATCTACTATTACTTTAGCCATACAGCCGGCAAACATACCCTGGTGCTGTGCGATAACTACGGCTCCCATGCCCCGTTCAATCTGGGTGAAATCCACTTTCAACCAAATGCTGGCAGTGGCGGCTTGCGCACTCACGAGAGCATCACCCAGTGGCAGATGAGTAAAACGGTACGCTCGGGCCGTTATGCCCATACCGATTACGACTTCAAAAAGCCTCGTGCCATGCTGCTGGCCAATGCCCCGCTGAACAGAAGCCATCCGCATGCGGATTATGAAGTGTTCGACTACCCCGGAATCTACGACGTGGCCGGGGACGGCGAGGGCTATGCCCGTAACCGCATCGAGGAGCTGCAGTCACGCCATGAGCTACTCGGCGGCGAGAGTGATGCGCGACAGCTCGCGGCAGGAGGGCTTTTCACCCTCGACGGTCATCCCAGACAGGACCAGAACCGGGAGTATCTGGTCACCGGCACAGTCATCGAACTCCACGCGGACATCGACGGGACGGGCTCTGCGACAGCGGGGGACGGTGTCTTCCGTTGCGACTTCACCTGCATCAACAGCCAGGAGAACTACCGCAGCGAACGCAACACCCTAAAGCCGGTCGTCAAAGGTCCGCAAACCGCAGTGGTCGTCGGCCGTGCCGGCGAGGAGATCTACACCGACGAATACGGCCGGGTGAAGGTCCAGTTCCATTGGGACCGCTATGGCGAGTCGAACGAAAACAGCTCCTGCTGGGTACGCGTGGCGCAGCCCTGGGCCGGCAAGAACTGGGGCGCCATGAGCATACCGCGTATCGGCCAAGAGGTGATCGTCGAGTTTCTCGAGGGAGATCCTGATCGCCCGATCATCACCGGCAGCGTCTACAACGCCGAGCAGATGCCCCCCTGGGGCCTGCCCGCGAGCCAGACCCAGTCGGGCATCCTCAGCCGTTCCACCAAGACCGGCACCCAGGAGAACGCCAACGCCCTGCGCTTCGAGGACAAGAAGGGGGAAGAGCAGCTCTGGCTGCATGCCGAGAAGGACCAGCTGACCGAAGTCGAGAACGACGAAACCAAGTGGGTCGGCAACGACCGCACGAAGACCATCGATGGCAACGAGACCACCACGGTGCACAAGAACCGCACCGAGACGGTGGATCAGAACGAGACCATTACCGTCCATCAGAACCGTACCGAAACGGTGGACCTGAACGAAACCATCACCATCCACCAGAACCGCAAAGAGTCAGTCGATCAGAACGAGACCATCACCATCGGCAAGAACCGAACGGAAAATGTGGTCGGCCATGAAACCATCGGCATCGGCGGCAACCGCGAAGTCACCATCAACGGCAACAAGGTCGAGACCGTCAGTCTGGGCAAGGCCGAGAGCATCGGCGCCGCCAAGGCGCTCAGCATCGGCGGCGCCTACCAGGTCAGCGTCGGCGGTCTGATGAATACCAGCGTGGCCCTGGAGCAGTGGGAAGAGGTCGGTCACGCCAAGGATGTGATCGTCGGCAAAAAGTTCACCATCCGGGTCGGCGCCGAATACGAACTGACCGCAACCGACAGTATCACCCTGAGGGTCGGCAAAAGCAGTCTGTTCATGAAAAGTGATGGCACCATTCAACTCACCGGCGAAAAAATCATCGTCGCAGGACACGAGTTCATCCATCTCAATCCTTAACAAAGCGGTTACACAAGGATGGTGAAGAGAATAGCCACGCAATCTTGCCCACTCGGAGTTCGGACCACGCCGTTCTTCATCGAACGCGCCGACCCGCGATCCCGACTGATGGTCTCTCCCTATAGCGGAGCCCAAACAATCGACGCCATCCACTGCAATCAGGAATCGCGTTCCCCAATACCCCCATACCACCAGCTGAAGGACCCCCTATGGATTACCTGTTAAGCGAGATGACCTTGAAGCTTCCGGACGTGATAGAAGACCGCTCTGTCAACGTCCTGCTGTTCGGCACCAAACGGCCACCGGACTTCAACCTGGTCATCAGCCGCGACTACCTGCCCAAGGGCGAGAAGCTCGATTTCATCGTCAAGAAGCAGCTCGACGTGATCTCCGCCGCGCAAAAGAACTTCAAGCAATTGGGGCCGGTGCGCGAACGCCAGGTACGCAAACGCGACGGCAGCCAGGTGACGGCCAAGGAGAGCGCTGTCAGCTACAAGGACCAGGGGGTCAAGTATTTCCAACGTCATCTCTATATCCCTCAGGTGGGGGTCAAGATCCTGATTATCGTGGCCACGGTGGTCAACGTCTGGGAGAAGCAGGACGAGGCCACCTGGGATAGCGTGATCAACAGCATCCGCCTGGCCTAGCCCCCATGGCATAACCCTTTTCTCATACCGCCATGCCCGAAGCTGCCCGCATAGGAGATGCCGTCGCCCACAGCCAGGCGCGCCTGGGCTTTATCGTCGGAAGCATTTTGGCGGCGGTCGTGGAGGGCGTTGCCGCCTACGTCGTCAGCGCCGCCGTGTGTGCGCTGGCCGTCGCGGTCCCGCTCGGCACGCTGGCGGCCATTGGTGTCGGCCTGGCCTTGGGTACGGCGACCGGCATTCTTGTCTCCGGACCTGCGGCTGACTTTTGTCAGTCGGCGGGTGAGTCCCTGGGCCGTACCTTCAAGGTCGCGGTCGGTAAGCTGGTCGGCGCAGGCTCGCCCGACGTCTTCATCAACCAACGACGCGCCGTGCGCGCCAGCGACAACACCCTGGACTACGCCAACTGCAGCTGGCACCCCCCCAAGTCCTTCGTCATCGAGGGCTCCGAGACCGTCTACATCAACCGCTGGAACGCCGCCCGCAAGGAAGATCACCTGGAGTGTGAGGCCACCATCCACGAAGGCTCGGACAATGTCATCATCGGCGCGCCACCAGTGCTGGTCGGCCGCTATACCTCCCGTGAGATCAGCGACAGTCTCCGCAACTGGATGGGCTTGCTGCGGTTCGCTGCCGGTGTCGCCGGTGGCAGTCTGTATGGCGCGCGCAATCTGCCCTGCTTTGCCATGAGCTTTGGCATCGGCCTGGGCGTCGGCCTCGGCTCCTCCAAGGTGCTCGGCGGCATCATGCCGCACATGGAGTACGGCGAGAAGTACGGCTCACAGTTCGGCACCTGGGCCGGCAACTCGCTACAGGGCAAACCGGTACATGTTCCCAGCGGCGCCAAGGTCCTGCCCGACGAGACCGATATCGATCTGCCCGGCCCCTTTCCGCTCGTGTGGTCGCGCTTCTACAACTCCCGCGATGGGCGAATCGGCATCCTCGGACAGGGCTGGGCCACTCCGGAGTCGTTCGAACTGCACTTTCGCGACGGCCACCTGTTGTTCATCGGCCACCAGGGCCGCGAGACTCCCCTGCCCGACCCACCCCCCGACGAGGCCGTCTACGTCATCGCCGAGGGCCTCAAGCTCACCCGCAGCACCGGCGGCCACTACTATCTGAGTTACCCTGAGGACGACCTCATCTACTACTTCGGCCAACGCCTGACAGGTCGTGATGGCGAACGCCTGCGGGTGCAGCGCGTCATGGACCAGCACGACAACGGCATCGACTACCGCTACGACCGCGAGGGCCGACTCGTACGCCTGGTCTCCAGCGCCGGCCAGGTGCTCAGCCTGCACTACACCCCGCCCATGGCCGACGCCCAGCCGCGCCTGCGCGAGATCCGCCAGGCTGACATTGACCCATCTACCAACCAGCTCCTGCCAGGGGGCAAGATGCTGGTCCGCTACCAATTCAGTGAGCAAGGCGACCTGGTCGCCGTCATCGACCGCCACGGGCGTACCCAGCGCCGCTTCGCCTACCAAAACCACATGATGGTGAGCCAGCAGTTCCCTTCCGGTATGCAGAGCCACTACGAATGGGACCGCCTCGACCCCCTTGGTCGGGTCGTGCGCCAGTACAGCGACGACGGTGAGGACCTGCGCTTTGAATACCGAGATACCCCGCTGGCGCCCGAAGACCAGCTCGAACCGACCCCCATCCCGCTTGCCGGCATGGCGGCCGACGGTCTGGGACCCTTCACCGAGCGCGAGGTGACCATCACCGACCAGCTCGGGCGCACCCAGCGCTTCCGCTGCAACCGCCACTTCCTGGTCACCCGCTATACCAACCCCCTGGGCCAGAGCCGGGTCAGCGAGTGGGACGACAACCGACGCCTGACCGCCCAGACCGACGCCATGGGCCAGCGCCACGAGTTCGCATACAATGCCAACGGCCAGCTGGTCAGCCTGCGCAACCCCCTGGGCCAGGCAGCCCACATACGCTGGCACGAGCCCTTCCCCCGAGTGCACAGTGTCATCCACTACGACGGCAGCCAGTGGGATTATGATTATGACGACAAGGGCAGCCTGGTCGAGATCCACGGCCCCGAGGGCTACCACGAGGCGATCCAGGTCGACGAGCGCGGCCTGCCGGCACGCCTCATCGATCCCAAGGGCGGCATGGTGCGCCTGTGCTACAACGAGCGCGCCCTGCTCACCGAATACACCGACTGCTCCGACCAAACCACCCGCTACGACTACGACGATGAGGACCGTCTGAGCGCGGTCACCGATGCCCTCGAGCAGACCCTGCGCTACGAGCACGACCCCCTGGGGCGCGTCAGCGCCATCGTCCAGCCCGACGGCGCCCGCCACGGTTACCGCTACAACGCCAGTGACCAGGTCGAGGCCTACACCGACCCTCTGGGCCGGGTCACCGCCTACGCCCACAACCTGCGCGGCGAGGTGGTCGCCCAACGCGATGCCGCCGACGGCCAGACCACCCTGGAATACGACCCCGGGTTCCGCCTTACCGGCCTGATCACCCCCAACCAGGCCCGTTACGGCTTCGCCTACGACGCCGCCGACCGCCTGATCGAGGAACGGCGCATCGACGGCACCCGCGTGACCCTAGAATACGACGACGCCGACCAGGTGGTGGCCGTCACCCACCATGCCAGCGTCGGCGACGACATCTTCACCGAGCTCGAACGCGAGGCCGAGGCCCGCAAAAAAGGCGAATCACCCCCCGAGCACCCGGACACACCCGATGCGATCCGCACCGAACTGATCCGCGATCCCCTGGGCCGCTTGATCGAGAAGCGCACCCCCAGTCACCACCACCGCTTCAGCTACGATGCCGCCAGCCGACTGATCTCGGCCCACAAGCAGAAGGTACTGGCGCCGGCCACAGATGAAAAACCGGCTCAGCTGCAGGGGCTGCACCTCATCCGCTTCGAATACGACGCCCTCGACAACCTGGTTGCCGAACACGCCGTCGACCAGCTCAGCGGCGAGACCCATACCCTGCGCCACCAGCACGATCCCCTGGGCAACCGAATACAGACCCTGCTGCCCGATGGGGCACGCGCACTCAACTACCTCTACTACGGTAGCGGCCACCTGCACCGCATCGAACTGACCCAACAGCGTAACGGCGAGACCCAACGGCGGCTGATCGCCGACATCGAACGCGACGCCCTGCACCAGGAGATCCTGCGCAGCCAGGGCACGCTCTCCACCCGTTTCGAACGCGACCCCATGGGCCGGCGCACCGCCAGTTGGACCAGCGCCCTCGCCGTCCAACCTGAAGATCCCTGGAGCGGGGGCCACCACGGCCTGGCCAAGCAGTACCGCTACGACCCCAGCGGCGAACTGCTCGAGCGTCGCCACAGCCAGCAGGGCCGGACCGACTACGGCTACGACGCCCTGGGACGTCTGACCCGGGCCCAGCGCCACAACCGTGCCGGCGAGATGGCCAGCGAGGCTTTCGACTACGACCCTGCTGGCAATCTGCTCGACCGGGTACCACAAGGGCAACGTCCCCCCGGCTACGTACGTGACAACCTGGTGCGGATATTCGAGGACAAGCGTTTCTTCTACGACGGCCACTCGAGACTGATCGAGAAACACATCGCCAGACACACGGTGCAGCGCTTCGAGTGGGACGACGAACACCAGCTCCTGGCGGTGCATACCACGCGCAAGGGCGTGACCCAAACCGTGCGCTTCACCTACGACGCCCTGGGCCGGCGCATCGCCAAACACGATCGCTTCGCCACCACCCGCTTCGTCTGGGAGGGCATGCGCCTGATCGAGGAGCGCCGCGGCGCCAAGGTCGTCACTTATATCTACGAACCTGGCAGTTATGTGCCGCTGGCGCGGTTCGATGCAGCGGGCGAGGTAACATCACCAGAGAATAATGAATCAACGCCACCAGGAGAAAAGACCGCTAAAAAAATATCGGACGAATCAACAGGGCTACCCAACCCGAACATCTACTATTTCCACACCGATCCCTCGGGCCTGCCAGAGGAGCTGAGTGACGAGCACGGACGCATTCGCTGGCGCGCCTCCTACCAAGCCTGGGGCAACACCCTGACAGAACGCTGGGAATCGACAGACCTGACCGGCAATCCAGTAAGGCTGGAGCAAGCCGAGCCCGTAGCTATCGAACAGAACCTGCGTTACCAGGGACAGTACTTAGACCGGGACACGGGGCTGCACTACAACACCTTTCGGTTTTATGACCCTGATATAGGGAGGTTTATCTCACCCGACCCCATCGGCTTGAGAGGGGGGATGAATCTGCTTGCCTATTCGCCGAATCCGATACGGTGGGTGGATCCGTGGGGGTGGGCTTTTGGCGAAAAACCAAACAATTCCCCAAGGGTTGATAAGTGGATAAAGAATGGTGGAACTGTGCATCAGGAAATAGGCTCCGGCACGTGGGTCTACACTGATTCTCAAGGAAGATCCGTCCGGTATCCGGGTGGACACCCAGACTTTTCGCCACATGCAGTACAGAGTGTTGATGTTGACGACCTAAAGGGGAATCACGGCAGAAGCAAAGGGGGTGATTTTGGAAAAGCAGACGCAAAAGCAGTCTCACAAGGGGGCCAAAAAGCTGACTATGCCAACAACACTTGGCATCACCATGAAAATGGCAAGACCATGCAAGAGGTTCCGAAGAATATACATAAAAAATTTACGCATACAGGTGGGAAGTCGTATATTAAGAGAGCTAGTTGCTAATAAAACCAGGAAGGATTCATATGCCCGTTTTATGTAACCCACCTCTCTCGGACGAAAGCTGTCGAAAGCTGGAGTCAACCTTAGGATTTCAGCTGCCAATCGATTACAAAGCATTTCTAAAACAGTGGAACGGTATCTTTGTCTCAACACCTGATTATGTGGATCTTCCGTTCGAAAAAGTAAGTCAGGGTGAAATAGCATTTACGTCACTGTTCGGATTTCAAACTGCAAACAAAAACCTAGAAATCATAGAACAAACGAATGAGTTAAAAGAGGATATTGAGCAACTAGATAAGATTGTAGTTATAGGTGATGACGGAGGGGATAATTTTTATTTACTCGTGCATCGAGCCGATGGTCATAACGTTTTCTATTGGGACAGGACACACTTGCATGATGAAGACCCGATAGGAGAAGAAGACATACCCGAGCAAGATGAAAGTGGGAATATATACCTGATTTCAAAGACCTTCAGTAGCTTCTGGCATATTTTGTTGGAGCACATGGAAGGTCTAGAATTTATTAATCAAGAGTGGTAACGGGAAACCGGGACGGGGAAACAGGGACAGATCTATTTTCAGAACCGTAACAACATCTGTTCATCGCTCTCGACACGACACCCTACCACCGCTGCATCAGCCGCCGTGCCTGCCGCATCTGTCTCTCGGGCCTGCACTCGCTCACCCACAAAAACCCTGAATACCCCTAAGCATGGAGCATACTGCGCTTGCAGGAATTACGGATCTATGCCGTCGACTCATGCGTGAAAGTAATTTACGTCATCATGCTATGAACGGCAGACCATGTAATCACTGCGTTTATTACTGGGCTGACATACTACGGATTCGCAAGCGACTCTTGTCATCATCGGGATCGAACCGCAGAGCGTAATTCCAGTAGTTCAATGCGCTCCGAGGTTCGGTTCGATATGTGATCACTCCCTGATCGTAGAGCTTTCGCGCATAGTCTTTGCGTGCCTTCGAAACAGACTTTCCATACGCACCCGTACCCTTGCCCGCCTGCTCCGCCAGGTTCAGGTAGTAGAGGGCATCATCCCACTGCTTTGCTTTGTAGGCCTGCTCCGCCTGAACCAGACTGGTTTCGATCAGATGTTGGCGCAGCGTATTGTCCTTTGGATATTTACGTTGATGTCTCTCCAGCTCCTGCAACAGCCTGCCGATGTCGTTGGGTGGCTTTGCGCCATCCAGGATCGCCTGCCTTGAATCGGCATAACCCTCGTTCTGTTCGCTTTTCCTAAGCTGCTTTTTGCGACTGCCATATCGCGCTCGACCAGCCAGCTCCTGTGCATGCTTCGTCCCGCGCAGCGCGGCGCTCCTGTCCAGCTTGCGCAGTGCCTCCAGCGCCTCGTTGTTATCCGGTTGCAGCGCTAGAATCTCCAGGTAGTGATTCCTTGCAGCACGCTCATGTCCTCGAGTTTCGGCCCGTTCGGCCTGCCTGTTCAGGGTGGTGATGCGTTGCTCTATTTTGCTTTCGACTCGCCGCAGATGCTTGTGCACGATCCGGTCACTCAGACCCACGGTTTTCGCCAGACGGTATTCATACAAGGCACGCTGCAGATCGCCCTGCGCCTCATGCGCCTTTGCCGCTTTCAACCAGGTCGCGGGATTGTCGTAGGCACCGCTTATGCTCGACCCACCGGTTTCGGTCCTCACCTCTCGGGCACAGCCCGACAAAGCCAAGCCCACGCAAACCAGAACAATCGATAGGATACTGCGCTTCACGAAGCATCCCGTGACACATAGACATCGAGGGCGGCCTTGAATGCCTCCATATCACGATTGCCGAAGATCATGGTTCTATGCAACAGATAGGGATAGGCAAAGGCGGGATTGCCACGCGGCTGTACGGTCAGGCCGAGTTTCAGTCCATTGACGCGGAGTTCCTCGATCACCCGTTGATTGGCATCCCCATAGGGGTAGGCATAGAAATCGACCCGCTGGTTGAGGTGCTCTCGCAGCAGCGCCGTGGGTCTGTTGACCTCGTTGCGCAGGCGCCTCCGGTACCGGACCTCACTTTCGTTCGGTCGCCGATGGGTCAGATTGTCGTGAGTCTCGGAGTGGGGCTGTACGGTGATCAAGCCGCTGCCGACCATCTCTTCGAGTTCCCGCCAGCGCAGTCCGCCGTTGTTGAGATAGTCGCTGTAGACAAACAGGGTCGCCGGGAAGCCGAACTCTTTCAGCAACGGGTAGGCGACCTGATAGATCGAGCGATGTCCGTCATCGATGGTCAGCACTACGGCGCGCTTCGGCAGCGCCTGCTCGCCGCGCAGAAACCCCAGCAGGTCGGCCATCGGGATGACCCGGTAGTCATGCGCCTTCAGGTAGTTCAACTGGTCCCGAAACTGATACTCCGTCACCTCCAAACGGTCGCCGTGATTGCCGAAGCGGTGATAGCAGAGGATGGGTACCGTCTGATAACCCTGGTAGTCGATACCGCTGGGATTGCGTTGCTTGAGGGGGATGATGACCTGTTCTCCGGCCGCGACACGGCGCGGCGCATTGGCGTCCTCGATCACCCAATAGCGTCGGGCGTCACCGAGAAACCGCTTGGCCAGGGAGCGCGCATCGTCACCTCCGACCTGCACTACGACAAACTCATCGTCTCTCGCCAACACACGACTCGGACGCCAGCCCGCACTGAAAAATCCATCCGACGCACATCCCCCATTCAACAGCAGGGACAACAACATCACTGACCAGAGACCTCCGCGCCACATGACCTCGTCCAACCTCTGTACTCAGCTGTCTGAAATCTCGGCCGGCTTCAGCTTGGGCGGCAGGATGCAGGTTGCGTCATCCTGCGACGAGTGCGGCTCCAATCCCTGTTCAAAATCCGTCCGCGTTGTCTCAGCCTGATCTTCCGGCATCTCATCCGGTTGGCTCTGCCGCGGCTGTTCCCTGGCCCCGGCAAGTTCCCGATGGTGCAGTTCCTGTTCTTCGAGCAGGGCTTCCGTCATACTGTTGTACTCAGCGAAAAGGAGTCCGAACTCGTCTTTGCGCTCGGCCTTGATGCGATGGTTCAGGTTGCCTTGCCGTGCATGGGCGAGCGCGCTCCTCAGGATGCTGATCGGGAGGGTGATCCGTGCCGCCAGCAGGTAGGCGACCACGGCCACTGTCAGCACCACCACAACCAGCAGCGACAACATGGTACAGATTGTCAGACGCGCCGCCTGGTTGAGGGCGTCTCTCGAAATGCCTAGTTGCAGCGTGCCGATGAGCTTGTCCTGAAACTGCAACGGCACCTTGAATTCGAACACCTTGTCATCGCCCCGATCACGCTCCGAAATGAGAATATCATCGGTTTCTCTGAGGAGCTCCCCCACCGCCCCTGTTGCCAGGGGACGCCCCACCTCTTCAGGGTCGGTGCTCGCGCGCACCACCTGCTGATGGTCGGCGATACGCAGATAGCTGATCTGCTGTCTTTCCTCGACCCCATGGACAAAGGTTTCCAGCGCCACCCAGTCCTCGAGCAGCAGCGGTTCGACACTCTCGAGGGCAATGAATTGGGCCAAGGATCCACCCGAGTCGAGGGCCAGCTCGATCATGTACGCCACCTGTTTACGGTAGACCAGGTATGAGCCGAGCACCATCGCCACACAAACCACCACCGCCATCACGGCGGTCCACTGAAAACGCAATGGCAGGATGCGTGCCTCATTGCCGTGGCGTTCGCGCTCATCGATCTCCAGCACCACCCGGCGCAACTGCCCGGCCAGCTCGCGGCCGGTTTGAAAGCGCAGTTCCGGTTTTTTTGCCAACAAGCGGGTGACGATCTTCTGCAGACTCTGCGGTACCTCCAGCGCCTTGCCGTCAATGGGCGGCGGCTCATTTTTGACGATCTTCAGCAACAGCGATGTCAGTGTGTCGGAGGCGAAGGGTTTTTCACCCGTGATCATTTGATAGAGAATGACGCCGAGGGAAAAGAGATCCGAACGTCCATCCACAGGCAACCCTTCGATCTGTTCCGGTGACATGTATTGGGGGGTGCCCAACACCGTTCCCACGACAGTGCGCTGGGCCGAGCCTGCGGACTCCATATGGGCGATCCCGAAGTCGGTGATACGGACACCGTCCCGTTCACCCAGAATGATGATATTGCTCGGTTTCACATCTCGGTGGACTATACCCCGCTGATGGGAGTAATCGAGGGCCTCGGCGAGCTGGATACCGTAGATTACAGCATCGCGCAGCGGCACAGGCCGGCCGGAAGCCATCAGTCGATCCAGGGTCAGCCCCTCCAGGTGCTCCATGGCAATGTAAGGGCCAGCATCCGCTTCGCCCACATCGAATATGGTTACGATATTGGGATGGGTGAGTTTGCCCGCGGCCTTGGCCTCCTGCAGGAAGCGATAGCGGTATTCGGGATCGGCGGCGCACTCGCCGCGCAGGACTTTGATGGCCAGCGCACGGTTGATCTCGGGATCGTAGGCCTTGTAGACGATCGACATCGCCCCTTCGCCGATCGTCTCGATGACATGAAACCTGCCAATGGTTTCGGGTAGTGAGCTCTGGGTTTCCATAGCCTCGCCCTCCCTGCGACTTAGTCAGTGTCCATCCCCCGCCCCAGCGTATGCGGCCGGCTAAAGCATCAACCCCTTCTCTACCATCAAATGCACCAAAGGGACTGAGGTGCAAATATCATATTGACGCCTTGCTGCGAATTATATAGCGTGAGTGTGACGGCCGTGCCAAATTGCAGCATTGAGTTCGATCCCAACGCTGCTTCCCCCTGGCTTTCTCAGATGGATCTGCACCGGTACGAAACATGGATATCCAACAACTCCTCGATCTTCGCAAAATTACCCAGGCGGTCTCCCGCAAGTTCGAGGACGAGCTCAAGACCCATCTCGCCACGCTGGCACCGCTCTTCTCTCCCTTGGCGCTGCTTGGCGAGTATGCGCGTGGTGGCAGCAAAACAGCCGGCCTGCAGAGTGAGAGGAGCTATCGCGAACTCTGTACCCGTTTCAAGACCCTGACCGAACAGAAGCCCTTCCTCCTCAACGCCTCACTGAAGGCGCCCTTGGATCTGTTCGCAGCGACACCTGTCTTGATTCCAGTGGAATATGACTATAGCGCCGGCACCGGTGAGGCAAGACATCAGATCAAGGTAACCCGCCCGTTGAACTGGACGCTCAGCTATCCTGAAGCGACGCCGAAGAGAATAAAGGAACTGCTGGCCGGCGATCTTGGCCAAGTCAAGGAGGAGCTTGTGCACGCGATTCTGCAGGCGCTAGCGTTGGCCGTGCTTTACGATCACCGGCCGGGGCTGGCCAGACTGTTTCAGGATCTGCGCTTTCCGCTGCAGGTCTGTCAATTTGACGGCTTGGGATCACTGCCTGTCCTGAGCGTGAAGGCACCGCTCGAAACCCACTTGCCGGAAGATGAGGTCATCATCCAGAACACGCAGCTGACCGGCATACCATCCTTCGAGGAGGTCCTCGATAACGCCGACATCCAACAACTGGTCGATCCCATGAGACAGGACCTCATCGCCATCGCTCAATCGCTGAGCCCGGACAGTAGCACCACGGATGCCGAACACTTAAGCTGAGCCGTAAAACAATGCTTTTCAACGTGAGGCCATAGGCACAATCACCGAGCAGTATGTGGCTACCCGCGGATTATCCGTTGGCATGAAGAATAGATGTTTTTCAACTACTTTTTGGCAAGCAAAGACACCATCAATACTTCCTGGATGCCTGTAAAACGTCACACACTTCACATCGCTTTCAATCAGGCATCATTCAGGTCTGCACCTCGCATATCACCAACCTTCAGACCTATACAAAGCAATCCTTCATCATATCGCAGGCCAGATCTCGTTTGCTGATGATGCCCAACACCCTCCCCCTTTGTGGCACCTGCTTGCCTCTGCACTCAGCAGCAAAGCTGCTGCCCTTTCACCGCGCTACTGCCCAGTGACAGGGCTGCCCCACCCCCCTCCTCCGGGTGTCTCAACCTTGAGTCTATCGCCGACCCTGAGGAGAAGCGTGGTCTTACCCGGCACACTCTTGCCGTTGAGGCTGTTACTGCCGGTTTCTCCATCTCTCCCTCCCTCTACACCCCAGGGTCGATGGTTCCGCCGCTCCGTCAGCAGCGTCACCTGGGCCGCTTCCAGGAATTCGAGCTCACGCACCAGACCATCACCACCACAGCGTCGGCCCCGGCCGCCCGTACCCCGGCGCAAGGCATAGCGCAGCACCCTGATCGGAAACCGGCTCTCGATCACCTCGATGGGGGTGTTGAGGGTGTTGGTCATGTGGGTCTGAACCCCGTGCAGTCCGCCTCCGTGTCTTCCCGCACCCATGCCTCCGCCGATGGTTTCATAGTAGTCCCAGCGCGAGCCGGGCTCGTCGCTGCCCATGGCCAGGTTGTTCATGCTGCCGTGGCTGGCGGCGGGGACCTTATCGGGTAGCGCCTGGGCCAGGGCCCCCAGCACCACATCCACCACCCGGGTGCTGGTCTCAACGTTGCCGGCGGCGACGGCTGCCGGGCGTTGCGCCTGCAGCAGGCAACCCCGGGGGGCGTTGATCTGGATGGGTCGGAAGGTCCCGGCACAGGCAGGGGTCTGAGGCGGCATCAGGCATCGGAACACGTAGTAGACGGCGGCGGCGGCGACAGCCAGAGGGCAGTTGATATTTCCCGCCACCTGAGGCGCCGTGCCGGTGAAGTCGACCACCACGCCCGATTCCCCGACCTGCAACTCGACCCGGATTGGGATGTCCTGCTGGCCCTGACCGTCGTCGTCCATCACATCCTCAAACCGGTAGCTGCCTTTGGGCACCTGCCGCAACGCTTCACGGGCCAATCGCTCCCCATACTCATTCAGGGCATCAAGTCCCCGCAGAAATCCCGTTCGCCCCCACTCCTGCAGCAACTCTTCGAGACGGGCGAGTCCGCTTCTGTTGGCGCTGATCTGGGCGGAGAAATCACCCTCCGACTCCTGGGGATTGCGGTTCGATCCCACCAGATCAGCCAGGAACTCCCGATCCAGGGCACCGCGCTGGATCAACTTTCCCGGTGGTATGACCCGGCCCTCCTGATCGAGGGTATGCGAGATCGGCATGGAACCGGGCGAGCTGGCGCCGATATCCGCATGGTGCGCCCGATTGACCACGAAGGCGGTCAACCGCTGTTCGAAAAATACCGGAGCGATGAGGGTGACATCGGGCAAGTGGGTGCCGCCGAGAAAGGGATCGTTGAGCACCACCATGTCACCCGGATGCCACTCGATGGGCGCCACGATATCGGCCATGGCGTAGGCCATGCTGCCGAGGTGGACCGGGATGTGCGCCGCCTGGGCACAGAGCCGTCCTTCGGCGTCGAACACGGCGCAGGAGAAATCGAGCCGGTCCCGGATGTTGGGCGAGAAGGCGGCGTTGCGCAGCACCTCGCCCATCTCGTCGCAGACGGCCTCCAGACGGGAGGAGAAGATATTTAGCTCAATCGGGTTCAACGCGGAACCTCGTCATTAAACATTCATTTGGCATGGATCGGCATTCTCCCTCACAATGTACCCTGTTGCATCCCCGCCGAGGCATCGCTAGAATAGCCGACCTTTCTACTAGGTTTTAGTCGGCACCCGAACCGGATGTCGGATAAGAAGAATCTTTAATATTTAGCAAAGGAGTATACCCCTCATGGCACATGAACTACCCGCCCTGCCCTACGCCATCGACGCCCTGGAGCCCGTTATCTCGAAGGAGACTCTGGAGTTCCACCATGGCAAACATCACAACACCTATGTGACCAACCTGAACAACCTGATCCCGGGCACCGAGTTCGAAAACGCCTCTCTGGAAGAGATCATCATGAAATCCTCCGGCGGTGTCTTCAACAACGCGGCCCAGGTCTGGAACCACACCTTCTACTGGAACTGCCTGCGAAGCCCGAGCGACGACAACGCCCCCAGCGGCGCCCTGGCCGACGCCATCAACAGCACCTTCGGCTCTTTCGATGCCTTCAAGGAGCAGTTCGCCAAGTCTGGCGCCACCAACTTCGGCTCCGGCTGGACCTGGCTGGTGCAGAACGACGATGGCAGCCTGGAGATCTTCAACACCTCCAACGCCGGCACCCCCATGACTTCCGGCAAGAAGGCCCTGCTCACCGCCGACGTGTGGGAGCACGCCTACTACATCGACTACCGCAATGCTCGTCCAGCCTACCTGGAAGCGTTCTGGAAGGTTGTGAACTGGGACTTCGTCGCCGACAACATGAGCTAACCCCTCGCTGAACGCGCCCTCGCACCGATCTCGTCGTCCATCTGCGGTATTGACTCAAGCGCAAATCCGCATCTGGACAACGATCTCGGCGCGATCATCGCGTTCCCGGGTGAAACATTCTGGCTAGACATTCGACGCACATCGTCGAATCAAAGAAAAACCCCGGTCACCATTCGGTGCCGGGGTTTTTTTGCAGCCTAATACAAGCCTGCGGTTTTACATCACGACCACCTCGACAGATCTGCCGGATAGTGTGACTTGCCTTGTGCAATATTACCTACGTGATCAAAACCTATTAAAGAAAGCCCAGATCGCTGTACCTGCGAAACCAGGTGAT